>CAYUIF010000019.1:0-62043 GCA_964444755.1 uncultured Alphaproteobacteria bacterium
AGACTGTGATTTTCGGCACTCCCATTCATAATATTCGTATTCTGCCAAAGCGTATTTCCTGAACGGTCCAACCGGTATAGGTCAACGGTTCTGTTGCTCCGATTAACCGCCACAACCAAGCTGCCGTCAGGCAATTCACGGATTGCGGATGCCGTACCGTTTCCGTCAAGCGTTCTCGTCCACAGTGTATCCGGCGGTTGTGCCCACGCTATCACCGCCGTCAACAGAAGAAAAACCATCATTGCATATTTCATGGCTTCCTCCGAAATAAGAACACGAATAAACAAGAATACTTTTTTCGCCGTTGTCGGTTTCCTAACCGGCAATGGCGCCATTGCGACTCCGAGGAGTCACAACGGCGGGTGGTCGTGTCATTCTGAGGATTGCGTCAGCAACCCGAAGAATCCCTTAGATCGCAAGGGATCCTTCACTTCGTTCAGGATGACAACTGTTGTTAGACTCCAAACGTTCGCACCGGCACGCCCGTGTTCTGCGTGACCTGCGCGGCGATGTCCTTTAGCCGATCCGGCGGAACCAGCTTGATATGCGGGTTCGGCACGGGCCGGTCAATGGAATACATATGTACTTCCACCGGGTGGATGCGCGCCACCCGCGCTTCCCATGCGGCAATCGCTGCGGGCGTGCTGTTGGAAGGATTGCCGTCCACCAGCACCGTCTGCAAACGAATGTTGGGCAGACGCTCGAGCGTATCGGTGATCTCGTCCAAATCCACGCCCGCCGCCGGTCGGCTAATGGCCGCGAAGAGTTCCGGCGTGCCTGCATCCAATTTCATAATCGGCAAATCAATCAGCGGAATTACCGACTGCACATTGTCCCATACAGACCCGCTGGAATTGGAGAGCAGCGCGATCTTGACTTCCGGGCGATATTTATCCCGCAGCCGCTTGACTTCCCGCACCAGCGGTTCGAAATCGGGATAGATCGTTGGCTCGCCGTTTCCCGAAAAGGTAATCAGCGCGAATTCAAGCGGCGAGAGCAGCGCCGCTTCCACCGCCATAATCACGTGACTCAGCGGCGGCAGTTCATCGCTGAAGGCTTCCGCCGCCATCGTGCAGCGGCGGGTCGGCCCGTACTGGCAATACACGCAATTAAAGGAGCACAGTTTACTGCGGCTCGGCATCAGGTTAATCCCCAACGATTTTCCGTATCGCCGCGAGTTCACCGGACCGTAAATAATCCCGGGCTGCATCGAAAGCAGCATGACCATCCTCTGGGTTACTTGCCTTTCTGCCGAAATTTGGCTAAACTGCCTTAAGGGCTATCATTTAAGATAAGGAATAGCGGTTCCAAAGGCAATTCAATGCCTTGATTCGAACCGTCAATTGTCAAAGAGCCGGATTTCTCCCTCTGGGAAGAAGGCAAGCATTGTTCCATGACTAAAAATCAACAGGTTGATTTTTATACCTTGAGGTATCTTGGCGCAAACGATGCACATCACACAGGGAGAAATGTATATTCCGTGCACGGCGGGAGGAATGGTGGCTGAGTCCGATTTTTCAGGTCAGCCGATCCTGCTGGATGGCGCTCTCGGAACGGAACTGGAACGGCGGGGATTCGATGCCCGCTTGCCGCTGTGGTCGGCCTGGGCTTTGATCGAAGCGCCCGATCTGATCAGCCGGATTCATCGCGATTATGTCACGGCGGGCGCGCAAGTGCTCACCGGCGCCACCTTTCGTACGACACGCTATACACTGGCCAAAGAAAACCTCGGCGCGTGGGCGGAAGACCTGACGGCGCTGGCGATTCGGCTGGCTCGGGATGCCGCAGCGGATGCATCGCATCCGGCCGCGATTCGGATTGCGGGCGGTATCGCTCCCTTGGCAGACTGCTACCACCCCGAACGCAAGCCGCCTGATGATATCCTGAAGGTTGAACACGAGCACACGGCGCGCCTGCTGGCCACGGCAGGGGCGGATATAATCTTAGTGGAAACCCAGAACACGGCTCGCGAAGCCCGGATTGCCGCCCAAGCCGCGCTGGATACGGGATTGCCGGTGTGGGTATCCTTAATGCCGCGCAGCGCCACGGAATTATGGAACGGTGATTCTTTGACCGACACCGCACGAATGCTGCAAGACTTGGGCGCGGAAGCCATCCTTATCAATTGCTGCCCGCCGCCGATTGCCGCATCAGCCTTCACAACCTTGTCCGCCGCGCTTCCCGCCGCCCGCTGGGGAGTCTATCCGAACTTCAGTGATGCGGAAGGCCCGCCGTGGGAATTCACCGGCGGATTATCTCCGATGGCTTTCGCTCAGTGGGCCGAGCCCCTGCTGTCCGATGCCGCTATCATCGGCGGTTGCTGCGGTACTACGCCCGACCATATCGCCGCCCTGAGAGTAATGATTAACCGGAAAACTGCGAACCGTCAGTCAAATAGACAATAAAAAGGAGAAATCCCCGTGGATTCTCATGGAATGACCATTGAGACCCTTGCGGCCCGTCTGCATCGGGTGGAAAAGCAAAGCCTGCTTTGGCGCATTATCGTTATCGTCATCATTGCGCTGGTCATCTTGTTTGTGGCGTTCTGGTTTATGGAGGAACAGGGTAAGCTGGAGACCCAAAACTTCACTTTAGTGGACAAGGCGGGCAAGCAGCGCGCCGTCTTGGGACTAAGCGCTGACGGTTCACCGAGCTTGGTGTTCTACGATCAGGAGGGCAAAATCTTGGTCTTGCTGACAACGCGCGGGGACGGCTCCTCCGGACTCGAAATCTATGATCGCGATAAACGCGTACTCTTTAAAGCTCCCTAACTTCCAAGCAAGCCAAGGAGAATCAATACATGCGTAAGATAATCTTGTTTTTGTCGGCCGTCGCTTTAATGCTGCAGGGCTGTGCCTATCTGCAGCCGAAGGAAAAAGCCGCGGCTCCCGAAGGTTTCGGAACGTCCCGGCAAAGCGATTTGGTTGTTACTCCCACCGAAACTGCCGCCAACATTGAATGGGGTATTCCTTACGAGATCCCGTTGGATGCGTCGTGGGCGGCCGGACAGAAGTATGCCGTGCAATTGTCGATTGCGGAAGGTACTCCCCGTTGGTTGTCCGTGGAAATTCTCCCGGCCATTATCGAACCGCCCGGTCGAGCCATCCTAAAAATCACGGCCGCACTGGGCGATGCCGAATTGGGGGAAACCGAGCTGGTGATCGAGTCATCCGCCTATGGCATGCGCGAACCGCTGCGCACGAAGATCGCGCTGAACGTACAACGGCAAATGGGTGAGTTCGCATACCTCGAGGCCGCCCCCGTGACCCGCGAGTGCCGGAACGTATGCGGTAAAGTCAAGGATGGCTTGCTCAGCTTCTATGATGTACTGCGCGAGAAGAACCAAACCTGCGATGAAGATAAATCGCTGCCCGAAACCCAGCGCATCGGAATCCTGAGCTTCGGCCTGTCGGCGAAGGGCTATGGATTCGGTCGAACTTGCCGTGTTGCCGGGATTTTCGAAGGCACCGGAACGCTGTCCTTCTTTAATATCGGTCTGACCACCCTGCTGCCGCGCGGCGCCAGCATGCTGACCATTCGCGGGGCTACCGACTGCTGGTTATCGCCCGATAACACAGTCGCGCTGGTGAAGCTTTCGGGGTCACTCATCCCCTACGATGTCATTTCCGGCAAGATGCTGGGAAGCTCGTGTCGCGTCAGCCGCGATCCGACGTTCATCCGGCTGGAAGGCTCCGACCTGGCGGCTGAAACCTGTTCATGGAAGATCAAATAGCCCGCCGTTGATTTGCGAAACACCATAATAAAAGCCCCGAACCTAATGGTTCGGGGCTTTCTGCTATCGGAATTGAAAACCGTTCTTAGGCTTTCTTCATGTGCGCTTGGAGCAGCTTGTTCATTTCGAACATGCTGACCACGTTCTTGCCGAACAGGGCTTTCAGCTTGGGATCGGTATTGATCATGCGCTTGTTGACCTTGTCCTGCAAGCCGTTCTTCTTGATGTAATCCCACAGCTTCTTGGTGATTTCTGTACGCGGCATGGGCTTGTCGCCGATCACTGCGCCGAGGACGGCATCGGGGGCCATGGGGGCCATGAACGCCGGATTGGGTTTACGCTTGACTTTCGGCTTCGCAGCTTTCTTCGGGGCGGCCTTCTTGGCCACTTTCTTCTTCGGGGCGGCCTTCTTCGCGGTGGCCTTCTTGGCTACTTTCTTCTTCGGGGCGGCCTTCTTCGCGGTGGCTTTCTTGGCTACTTTCTTCTTCGGGGCGGCCTTCTTCGCGGTCGCCTTCTTGGCGGTGGCTTTCTTCTTCGGGGCGGCCTTCTTCGCGGTCGCCTTCTTGGCGGTGGCTTTCTTCTTCGGAGCCGCCTTCTTGGCCGTCGCTTTCTTCTTCGCCGGGGCCTTCTTGGCAGTGGCTTTCTTCATGGAACTCTCCTTTACGGGTTTGGTATGGTCCACACAGTCGGGGGAATTTGGCTTGCTTGGCTGAACTCAGGGAACAGCCCGCACGCTCGGCGGCGGGCTCAAAAGCCGTCGTTGTCCGGTCATCCACCGCCCCCAGGGGCGGATTCAGGCGCTAATCAACGACCGCTACGGATATCATTTTCAGTCTTAAAAAAGAACACGCCGCACTCAATACGCTAATATAATCAAGCGACACTCTCTCTGTCAAGAGTTTTTCGCCGGATGCCCGGCGCTTCCCCTATGAAACCGGGAAGCTCTTTCCGCAAGCGATTCTCATCCCGTGATATTCTTCGATACCACACCGTGTATAGGGCTCAACTCCCTCTTGAAACTCAACTTGAACAACGCCGCCGCGGGGCAAATGGTCGGGGGTTATCAGGGCGATTTCGGTGGTGCAGAAAAGGTGTTTTCCGTCGGGAGAAGTAAAAAATGAGAGGCGTTCCGCTATGAAATCGGTGAGAAAATGCACCGTTTACAGCGGGGCTTGTCCGCGTGGAATCTCCGTTATAATTGCCGTTCCAGCTCGATCTCATCCCGCAAGGGAATGCCGTCTCTTCCAATCAGCGGGATCTCCGGTTTCAGACGGCGGGATTCCGCCAGCGCGTCGGGATACACCGCCGCAAAAACGAATCCCCGCCTCTGATAGAACCGCAAGGCGGGGAGATTGTCATTGGTGGTGATAAGCCAGATACGGGTGCAGTGCCCCGCACGGGCCGCCCGCCCCACCGCCTCCAGGAGTCGGCTCCCGACCCCACACCCTTCCTGCAAGCTGTTCAGGGTGACAACTTCGCAGGATTGCCCTTCGATCGTAAAGGTGATCAGTCCCACCGGTTCTCCGCCCATCCGAGCGATAAAGCCCGGCAGGGTGTCCGCCCGATAGGCATGACCGCGGGTAACCACCCGTTCTGATCCCCAATGTTCAGCCAGGACTCCCACCGCCCACATCCGCATGTCAGCGGTCAGGGGCAGGATTTCAATGGTTTCGTGGGAAGGGCTCATTTTCGGAAAATCAGGTAAGCCCCAACCGCAATCAGGGCAAACCCGCCCAGTTGATGATAGGTGAGTTTTTCCTTCAGATAAAGTACCGAAAACACGCTGAACACCGACAATGAAATGACCTCTTGGATAGTCTTGAGCTGGGCGGCCGAGAACTGCCCATAGCCGATCCGGTTCGCCGGAACTTGCAAGCAGTATTCGAAAAAGGCAATTCCCCAACTAACCAGAATTGCGATGAACAGCGGGGACGATTTGTATCGCAAGTGACCGTACCACGCGAAGGTCATGAAGACATTGGACAGCGTTAGAAGAACGACGGTTGTCATAGGGCATCCCCTAAATCGGAATCAAGATTCTGGCGGATAAGTCTCGTAAAATTGGCTCAAATTACGTAACTTGCACCTTTTCCGCAAATTCTTTTTCATCGAGCCGATAGCGAACTCAAGCCCCGATTATCCCTTGTCCTACGAAAACGCTTCCGATCATGATCTAATGCAGCAAGTGGCTCACGGCGATCACGGGGCGTTCGCATGTCTCGTGCGCCGTCACCAAACGATGGTGTGGCGGCTGGCGTGCCGGTTCTTGGGTGATCCTCACGATGCGGAGGATCTGACGCAGGAAACGTTTATTCGCGTCCTGCAAGCGGCTTCCCGCTATCGTCCGATGGCAGCGTTTCCCGCTTATCTTGCCCGTATCGTCTGTCGGCTCTGTCTGGATGTTCGCCGCCGCAAGCGCCCGTTGCTATTGCCTGAACTCCCCGATTTTGAAGATCCAGCCCCAACCCCCGACGAATCATTAATGAAGCACGAGCGAGCTACGGCGGTACAATCGGCACTGGCAGATTTGCCGCCCAATCAACGCCTTGTTATGATTCTTCGCTATTATAATGACTACAGTTATCGAGAAATTGCGGCAGCTATGGATATTTCGGAAAAGGCGGCGGAGCGCTTGCTATCACGCGGTCGGGCGCGGTTGGCGGAGCGATTAGCCGGATGGTTTAAAGAATGAGCGGGGGTTTGGGATTCGATGTTCGTTATATCAATACAGGACGCCGAAAATGCAGTGTCAACAGGTTCAACTACTCCTAAACCGCTATATAGACGGCGAAATCCCTGAGGCTGTCCGCGGGGAATTGGATCGCCATCTGGAGGCTTGCGCGGTGTGCCGGGCTGAGGTCGAGCGACTGCGTAAATTGGAACCATTATTCGCGGGTCTCCCAATGCCGCCGCCGCCGGACAATCTGACGGCGGCGATCCTCCGCCGCGCAGTGGTCATACCCAAGCGCTCCGGATCGTCAGTCATTATATGGCGGGATTGGTGGAGTACGGCAACCACGCCGTTGCGGGCGGCCGCCGTAGTTATTCTGATGGTCGGGTTGGCGGTGGGTGGAATTTTAGGCCGCAGCGTCACATGGAGACCCGTATCTTCAAATACTGAAGTACTATCCGCCGCGATGGAGCCGCTGACTGTTTATGAATTGGATGATCTGGGCGGATTGCCGAATGGCTCTTTAAGCGAAGCGTATCTGGAATTACTGACTCCAGCCGGGGGGAACTGAGCATGTGGACCAAGCTAAAACCGTTGCTGTTTCTCCTTTCCATCGGCTTGAATATCGCGTTTGTGGGTGTTTGGGCGGTCCATCAATTCGCATCGCAGTCGGAAACGGCTTTTCACGGGCATTCCGGTGAACCGGAAAATTGCGAAGGCTGTCCGCTCCACCAATTGCTGGAAACCAGCGAATCGCAGCGGCAAGCGATCGAACCGCTGCAAGCGCGGTTCCGCGATTCATCCCAAATGCTATGCGGTCAGCTGTGCCGGCAGCGGGCGGAACTGATTGACTTGATCGCCGCCGATTCGGCGGATTTCACCGCCATTCATTCCAAGCAGGACGAGATTTTTTCGCGTCAACGGCGCATGGAAGATCTGGTGGTGGAACAACTGCTTGCTGAAAAACGACTGCTTTCACCGGATCAGCGGGAGAAGCTCTTCGGCATGATTCGCAGCCGCTGCAACTGTCTGGAGCATCGTTCCGCCGGCCTGCATTCCGTTCGTAATCAACCTCGGTTGCAACCATAGATTCATAACATACCAATCATTGAACGGAGATTAACGTGAAGCGTGCCACTCTGATGACCATCGTCGCGTTCGCATTAATGGGATTGATCGTACTGTCCGGTCAAGCCTATTCCACCGACACCGCTCAAACCCAAACCGCCACTCACCATTGCGCGAAATTCGCTGACAACAATAAGGACGGTGTCTGCGATTTGACCGAACAATGCAAGACCAACGGCCACCAATGCGGAAAAGACTGCAAAGCCTGTCCGACCTTCAAAGACGATAATAAAGATGGAAAGTGCGATTTGGCAGGAAACTGCACGCAGCATTCTGAAAAGAGCGCCAAGAGTGCCGGATGTGCAGCGGCGGCTTCCGGGAAGTGCGGTCACGCTTCGACGGGCTGCGGCGGCTGCGGAAAACACCGCTAAATGAAGCTTACTGAATTATTAAAGCCCTCGGATTGAACCGGGGGCTTTTCGTTTGAGCAAGATTGCCGCGTATTTCTTATCTTAGAACATGATGGCTTCTGAACCGTATAAAATACCTGTAGCTTGGGTGGATATCCCGGAGATCGGGAATCATCCGACGACTTCCAATGTTTTTGGAAATCCATTGGCCGCTTGGCAGGCGGATGAGTTGCGCGATGTTCGGGGGGCTATCGAGCGTGTGGAAGCTTGCCAGCGAGACGGTCAATATGTGGTGGGGTTTATCGCCTACGAAGCGGCTCCGGCCTTCGACCCGGCGTTTCGCACTCCTCCGCGTGGCCCGTTGCCCTATGCGTGGTTTGCCGCCTTTCACTCGCCCGAACCGGAAACTCCTGCGGCGGGCACAACTCCGCCGGTTTCCTTGCCCCGCTTGCGGATTACGGAAACGGAATACTCAACGGCCGTTCGGCAAGCCCTCGATCATATTCGAGCCGGGGATATCTATCAAGTCAACTATACCGTGCGCGCGGTGCTTGAGTTTACGGCACCGGGTTCAACCGGTAAACCATCCTACGTGCTGTTTCATTCGCTACGAGCGGCTGTCCCCATGCCTTATGCCGCCTTTTTGGATTTGGGAGATGCTCAGATTGTCTCCCTCTCGCCCGAACTGTTTCTCCGGCGGTGCGGCTCGGCTCTGGAAAGCCGTCCGATGAAAGGCACAGCACCACGCAAGCCTTCATGGGAGGCGGACGAAGCCGCCCGCCTGGCACTGTCCGCTGACGAAAAAAACCGCGCCGAAAATGTGATGATCGTGGATTTAATGCGGAATGACTTAGGCCGCATTTGCCGCGCGGGAACTGTGATTGTTCCCGAACTCTATCGGGTGGATCGCTTTCCCACCGTCCACCAAATGACCAGTTTGGTGCGGGGCGAATTGCCGAGCAATATCCCGTTGTGGGAAATTTTCACCGCCACTTTTCCGCCCGGATCGGTCACCGGAGCGCCCAAAATTCGCGCTTGTGAGATCATTGCCGATCTGGAACCGGAACCGCGCGGCATATATTGCGGAACCATCGGTCTGTTCTTTCCGAACGGGGATTTTGTGTGCAATGTGGCGATCCGGACACTGACCATCAACACTTCAGAATCAAACAAACTATCATCGGCCGTATTGGGTATCGGCTCGGGGATTGTTGCCGACAGCGATCCGGCGGCGGAGTGGCAAGAAACCCTGCTTAAGGCCAGTTTCGTTACCTGCCGCCCGCAGGAATTCTCACTTTATGAAACTATTCGCTTTGAACCGCCGCGCGTTTTTGAGGATTTAGCGTGCCATCTGCGGCGACTGCGCCAATCGTGCCGTTATTTCAATCGGCCGTTCCCCATCAAGAACATTCTGCAAGCCCTCCGCGGACTGCATTTGGAACGAGGAAACCAGCCGGTACGGATTCGTCTCGACCTTGAGTACGAGGATATCCGGCTGCAAGTGGAGCAAGTCAACTTGAGTTGGCCGGAGGATGGACTGGTACTAATGATCCCGGAAGAGCGTTTAAACCCGGACGATTTCCGTCTCTATCATAAAACCACGTTGCGGCCGGAACGCTATCTCCATCTGGAAGCGGCTCGTAAAAGGGGCGCGCAGGAATGCCTGTTTTTGAATACTCGGGGCGAATTAACCGAAGGCGCGCTCAGTAATATCCTGGTGAAAATTGAGGGCCGGTGGTTGACTCCGGCTTTGCCCTGCGGCTTATTACCGGGAGTCCGCCGCGAGAAACTCCTGCGCCGCGGACGCTGCTGCGAGGCGATCTTGACTGTGGACGATTTGGCGCGAGCGCAGGAAATACGCATGGTCAATGCCGTGCGCGGCGAGGGTATAGTGCGGCGGATCTTTGATGCACGGAATCGGTTAGTGTACGCATCACGCGAACCATAATCGCAAACCTCCCCATCAATACAGACCCAGAGTTGATGCGAGGGTGACATTCCGTTACTCTCGTTTTGTATTCCAGAATATTCACCGGGTATTCCTCGCATGAGTCGGAGCGCCTCCCGAAAGAGAGGCGTTTCTTTTGTTAAAAAACCGCACTAAAGCATACTTACTATACTTGAAAAAAGTCAGAAATCCAGAACGCCGGGATGTGGATTTCGCACCTGTGAATAACTCATCGGATAAGAATCCACACCGAACAAGTCCGCGGATTCGGATCTGGTGGGTAGTTTACCTTCTATCCTTCGTTCGTTACACAACTTTCGACGTTCTGGCGATTTCGCTGACGGTTGGGCGTGCGATTGCCGGTGACCGGGATCAGGCTGTAAAGTATAGAGACTATAGTGAACCTACTCTTCCTATAAAGTATCGAGCGGAAAAGTTGCGAATCTACGTACAATTTTGAGCGATTTTGAGAGGTGAGTTGCTCTCGTAAAGCTTCTCGTGTAACTTGAGCTTGTCTTGTTGGATGGTATGTTTTCCGCAAACAAACGGCACGAAAATATTATTTAAGGAGACGAGGATGAGAAGGTTAGTTTCGATTTTTACCGTGATGTTGCTCTTGGGCACGTCAGTGATTGGTTGGGCGAGTGATTTCTTTGCGGACGGCCCCAATGCTCCGCAGTTGAATGACCTCTATTCTCAAATGGAAGAAATGAAGGTTACCGATGAGTACGACCAAGTCGTGTGGGATCAATTCCACGACCTGCTCGGACTGGGCGGCGATCGCAGTGGAGGCAATTTGGATCAGGGCGGCAATACGCAAGCCACCGCTACTCCGATCACCGCGCTTCCCTACGACGTGACGGGAACGACTTGCGGTTATGACAATACCTATGACCCCTACTGCAGCAACAGCTCCTCACACGGCAACGATGTTGTGTATTCGTTTACGCCGGCTTACAGCATGTGGGTTGATATCAGCCTGTGTGATCCCTATACCGACTTTGATACCAAGCTGTATGTGTACCGGGATAATATCAGCAGCGGCAATCGGATTGCCTGCGATGATAACAGTTGTCCGGGTTCCGACGCCTCCTTGCTGCAAGAAGTGAGTTTAAGCGGCGGCACGACCTATTATATCGTCGTGGATGGCTACGGTTACGGCACCTGCGGCAACTACCGCCTGCAAGTTCGACTCCATCAGTGGTCGGAATGCGATTATGTTGCGGATGGTACTACTGATAACGGCGATAACACCTTTACCTACCGCCAAACCACCAATGCCAACAGTCCGGCTCCGTATTATGAAGGTCCCTTCAGTCACCCGAACAGCCAATGCAATCAGACCATTTCCGGTTTCAATATCTATAGCTGGTTTGACGGTGACTACGGTTGGAAGCACTACTGGTCGGATTGGAATAATTCCAACCTCAATATCCAGTCAGTACGCGTCATCATCTGTGCTTGGGATGTGGACGAGCACACCTGCAATATCGAGAATCCCGGTAATCCGCAAGCCTGTGAGTTGGATAATATCTTTGCCGACGGCAATCTGCTGAATCCCGAGTGGCTGTCCGGCGACAACAATATCTGGCAATCCACCGTGTTTGACGTTGCCCCGGCCTCCTTGTTGGATGACGGCTGGCTGAATATGTTCATGGATATTGACGTGTGGAACGATGAATGCAATTGGGCTACCACTCTGCGTTGGGCGCAATTGGTGGTCGTGTATTCGATTGAAGAAGAAGAGAACAATCCGCCCTACACCCCCACCGGCCGCTCCTATCCGGATTGTGCCGATGAAACGACGGAGCAGTGCGTGGTCGTGCTGGGTCCGAATCCCGCCGATCCCGATGGCGACATTGTCACGTATCAATATCGGTGGTTCGTGAAGAACAGCACCACCGGCGGCGGCTTTGTGGATGACGAAAACAATTCCCTGTTCCCGTTCAATCACACCGGTTCCTGCGTCCCGGCGGATCACAGCTTCGCCGGCGATCAATGGCGGGTTGAAGTCTATGCCGTAGATGATGAAGGCGCAATTTCCGTCGAACCGTGGATCGTCACCTTCCCCGAAGTCATTTTCGATTGCGGTCAACCGTGGCCTTATACCGAAATTGATATGGGTGACTTGGCAACCTGCAACTATCCGACATTGGTGAATAATCCCGGACACGGGATCTCCGGCATCGCTTGGCTGGGCCAGAATATCAGCGGCGAAGCCGCCCCCAATACCCTCGACCTCGACCTGTTTGATGACGGCGTCGTTCCGGTGGGCAATGTGTGGGTTCCCTGCGAAGTTGAAACTGTTACCGTTACCGTCACGGCCGGTCAGTTCTATGGTGACTACTTAGAGGAGAACGGACAGCTTTACCTTAATGCTTGGAAAGACGGCAACTTAGACGGCGATTTCTGTGATCGTTTCCAGTGTCCCGATGGCGGCGTTACGGATGAATGGATTATCCATGACATGCTGGTCACCCCCGGTACGTTCAACGTGGCGTTCCTTGATCCGGGCATCATCGAATACGGTATGCCGCGCTATGACGCCGTGTGCCGCTTCCGTTTGACCAGCACCCCGGTCGGCCGCTATGGTTTCGGTTTGATTGATACGGCCTCCTGCCCGACCATGAACTGCGGTCAGTTTGCGGCGGACTTCTTGGGTGAAGTTGAAGACTACATCTGGACGGATCTCCAACTCGACGTCGAGCTGGGTAACTTCGATGCCATCGGCGGCAGCGATCAGATCGCCCTCCATTGGACCACCCGCAGCGAACTCGGCAACAACCGTTTCGACATCTATCGCGATGGAACGAAGGTCGGCGAAGTCGCCAGCTTGGGCGACAGCCCCACCGGTCATTCCTATGAATGGGTGGATCGCAATGTCGTAACGGGCGTTTCCTACGAATACTCCCTGAACAGCGTCAGCCTGAACGGAGCCGTTGCCACCCTGGCGACCGTCTCCGCCACGCTGACCGATCTGCCCGGAACGGTTACCGAATATGCGCTGCATCAGAACTATCCGAATCCGTTCAACCCGCTCACCACGATCGCTTTCGATCTGAAGGATGCCGGTTTCGTGAGCCTGAAGGTTTACAACCTGAACGGCCAGGAAGTAGCGACTCTGGTGAACGGCACGATGAGCGCCGGAGCGAAGACGGTCCAGTTCAGCGCGTCGAATCTGCCGTCAGGCGTGTACTGGTACAAGCTGGAAACCAATGGTTTCTCGGCCGCCCGCAAGATGATGCTGATGAAGTAACGGGATGGATTCCGGTTTGGAAGATATTACCTCTTCCAAACGATATGATTTCTTGACACACCGGGGCACAGCATGCTGTGCCCCGGTGCCTAAACAGAGGTGGATCAGGAATATTATTTCCGAAAAGGAATAACGATGAAAAAAGCCTTGATGATTTTGTTTGCGATAATCGTGCTTGCGGGAACAAATGCATTTGCGCAACCGATTTGTGATCCGACTCTTGAAGTGACCCTGTCCTCCGCTCCGCCAGTCTGTCAATGTGCCTATCTGTGTCAAGGAGTCACCACCACCATTCAGATCTGCGGCACTCCCGGTGCGGATTTTCCGCCGATAGTCACGATTACCCCCGGCTGCTATACCGTGGATCGGGTGATTGAAGGCTGCGAAGATGAATTCTGCGAACCGGCGGAATACGAGTTTGATCCGACATTGTGGAACTTCAATCCCACCACCGGCTGTTGGATTAATGTCATTATTCCGCTGAGTAACGGCTGTGTTTGCGTCTGCTTCGATGATTATCTGCCCGTAGAACTGTCTTCGTTTACGGCGATACCTGCAGCCCAAACCATCGAATTGCAGTGGATCACAGCCAGCGAATTGAACAATGACTATTTCGAACTTCTGCGCGATGGCGTAACGCTGACCCAGATCAATTCGCAGGGTGATGGTGCAACCGGCCATACGTACACATATCGTGATGATCGTGTCAGTGCCGGCGTAGCCTACGACTACACGTTGATTTCGGTCAGCCTCAACGGTATGCGTCAGGAGATCGGCACCGTGAGTGCGACTCCGTCTGCTAATTCGTTCGCCGCCGCTGACTATGCGTTGTATCAGAATTACCCGAATCCGTTCAATCCCATGACGACCATTGCTTTCGATCTCAAGGAAGCGGGATTGGTTAGTCTGAAAATCTACAATCCGAACGGCCAATTGATTACCACGCTGATGAATGGAATGATGGAAGCCGGATCCAAGACCGTGCAGTTCAACGGTGCAAACCTTCCGTCCGGTGTCTACTGGTATCTGCTGGAAGTCAATGGTTTTTCGGCGGCCCGTAAGATGGTCTTGCTGAAATAGCCGATTCTAACCAGCCATCGAATCGCTGATACGAGGGACAGCCCTTTCTGGGCTGTCCCTCTGTTTTAGTGAATTGTTAAAGAGTCATGGGGATGAAAAGACCTCTTGGAATTCGGGCAAAAGGGTCAGATTTACTCTTGTTTATTGTAAAATCAGCAAGTGCAAAATCGGAAAAAGTATCTTTCACCCCCCGTAAAGGTTGCCAAAGCTAAAGAATCTCTTTATCTTAGTATACTTGAATGATGTAATAGATTAAATATATCTCGACCAGCAGAATTCAGGAGGATCGGATGATGAAACGCTTTGCGAAAGTTGTGCTTATGATGGCCGCGGTAGCCATCCTTGGCCTGCCGGCATTTGGCGCCGTCAGTGAGACCTTTGATGGCTTCACAAATGGCTCCTACGGCAACTACGACATTAACGGATTTCATACCAATAACTGCATCGTGGATGCTGTTGGCGCTACGACCGGCTGTGTGAATCCGTTGCCTTCCAATTGTGTCCGTATCCGCAATGCTGCCGGAGCATATTTGGAGTATATTGGCTTGGACGGAAACGGCAAGGACGGTGGTGTTGGTGTCATCGAATTTGATTATAAGGCATGGGACCCCTCCCCGACCGCGATTTGTGATGTGACCGTGAGTGTCGACGGCGGTGCTTATTTCGCCATCGATCCGCTCAATAACAACGTTTGCACGGCCTATGCGCATTATTCCTATACCCTCAACAATTCATCGAACAACATCAAGATTAAGATCGCGTGGGTTAGCGGCGAGCGTATGCACATTGACAATTTCTCCATCACCGATTACGGCAGCGCAGTGACCGAGAACGATGCGCATGTAATCGTCGGCGGTCCCGGCGCTTCCGCGACCATCAGCTCGCTGGTGGATACTCAGCCCGAAGCGCAGATCGTCTTCACGTTCGACGTGTACGACGCGGGCGATGGCGATGCGGGAATCAACACCATCATCAACGCGATCAATATCACGCAGGGTAGTGCCAATACGATTTCCAACTGGACCTACGTTCTGGCGGGTGCGGAATTGACCGACGGTGTCAGCACGTGGACCGGTACGATCAATACCGGCAGCATCGGCTTCATCGGCTCACCGCTGTTGACCTTGGCTGATGGCAGTGCTCCGCTCACACTGACCTTGACGGCGTGGCTGCGCACCGATCTTCCGTATTATGCGGATAATGAAATCCTCGAGTTCAACGTGGCACCGTCCAGCTTCTCCACCGATCCGGCCGGTGCCGGTTTCGATCCGGCGGACGCCCCCGTGGAATCCGGCGATACCAATAACGAAATCGATATCGTCGGCACGCAATTGGGTATCACGACCCAGCCTCCGGCCTCCGCATGCTTAAATCAAAATTTCACCGTGCGCGCCGGCTTTACCGATGTCAACGGCGGCATTGATGAAGATTATCCGCCGGAAGCGATTACACTGGCCGTGAACACTGGTACGGGTACGCTGAGTTCGGTGACCGGCTTGACCTTGGTCAGCACCAGCGGTCAATCCGCCTGGACCGACCTGCGTTATAACGTTGCCGAAACGGGTGTGGTATTGCAAGCGACCTCGACCAATTTCCCGACCCCGGTTCTTACCAATGCCTTCGATGTTGCCGTCTGCCCGACCATCGTGGTTGACGCGATGCCGTTGTGTTGGGATGGCAATGCCACCGTTGACGCCGTGCCGTTTGTGGTGCATATTTCGATCAATGACTGGACGGCCCAAGCCGGTAATGATGTGTATGTTAAGGTCTATGACGGCGGTGCCAATCCTTTCCATTATGTAGCAGGCACCTGGAGCAGTAGCACAGCTTGGTCAGCCAAGCCGACTGTGACTCTGGACGCCAATGGCAACTGGGCGGGTTGGCTGGCCCTCAAGAGCAAAGGGCTCACCAAGTTTAAACCACGAGCAGCCTTGACCACTTCCACCAGTACCTATATCACAGGTGATGAGGTTGTGGGAACTATGGTTGATCTGACCACAACCGGCGTCGTTGTCGAAGATCGCGACGGGATCCGCAGCAACGGTACGCCCGGCAATATCGTTCTGGCTCGCAACGGCGGCGGTGGCATCCTGGGTTCATGGATTATCGAAGACAATGGCTATCTGCTGGATGACGGCGGCTCCCCGATTGCCGCGGGTGGCTGGCGGCTGGCGATGTGCGATGTTTGCGAAGACGTGACCTTCGAATCGTGGGATCCCGCGAACTGGCCGGGTCATGGTGTAGCCAGCTTCTTTGATGTGGTCACCAATTTCTGTCCGACCCCCGGCACCGTGGTTGAAATGAATGACGTCGTGTTGCCGGTGGAGTTGGTATCGTTTACGGCGGTGGCCGGTGATCGCATGATTACCTTGAACTGGAAGACCGCCAGCGAAACCAACAACGATCATTTCGTGATCGCGCGCGATGGCGCCGATCTAGCGACGGTGGATGCCCGCGGCAATGTGGCCGGTAACACCTATTCGTGGACTGAAGAGAATCTCGACAACGGCACGAACTACGTTTACACCTTGATCGCGGTGGATGTCAACGGCAACCGCAGCGAGTTGGGTACGGTGAATGCGACTCCGGCGGAAAACGCCGCGCTCATCACCGAATACGCCCTGTACCAGAACTACCCGAATCCGTTCAACCCGACCACGCAGATTCGTTTCGACCTCGTGGAGAGTGGCTTCGTGAGCCTGAAGGTTTACAACCTGATGGGTCAATCGGTAGCGACGCTGGTCAACGGCACGATGACGGCCGGACAGCATACGGTTGCCTTCGATGCGGCGAACCTGCCCTCCGGTTTGTATCTGTATCGCGTGGAAGTCAACGGCTTTGCGGCCGAGAAGAAGATGCTGCTGATGAAGTAAGCCGTATTGAGACCGCACCGGAGAGAATCCGGCGAGGTCCGAGCTAATTTCAACGCCGGATGGATTTCAATCCATCCGGCGTTTTTATTAGAGGGTGTTTATTACTTGACTCATATTGAACGATAATGTATCTTATTGCATAAAACATTTCAATTTGTTGATTATCAATAAATTAATTAGAGGTGCGCCATGCGAAAAAGTATTTTCATCTGGACCATCGCAATTCTTATGATTTCAGCAGTCCAAGCGCAAGATAGTCTGAATGTCACACACGTTGGATCCATGCGGTATATTGGCGAAATCAAAGCCGTTGTGGATTCGTCCAGTAATGTCTATGCCGCTTGCGGGTATTCAGGCCTGCGAATAATCAACATGGCTAACCCGTTTGATCCGGTTGAACAGTCCTATTGTGATCTGCCCGGCGATATGCTGGCCATTGCCTTGAAAAACAACTGTGCCTATGTAACCGGATACGGCGGATTGCATGTGGTGGATGTTTCCGATTCCTTTCATCCCGTAAAAGTTGCTTCGTTGGCCGTTAATGGTACGAACTACGATATTGCAATCCAAGGCAATTATGCTTATCTGGCCAACGGAGATGCTGATTTGAAAGTTATTGATATCAGCACTCCCACCGCGCCCGCTTTTGTAACCAGCCTGTCGGCGCCGGGTTGGGCGAACGGAATTGATGTCGAAGGCAGTTATGCGTACCTTGTTGCACAGAGCGGCGGGCTGACCATTATTGATATATCCAATCCCGCTTCGCCAACTGCAGTTGCCACTTTCGATAGCTCACTGCTCTCGGCCAATAAGGTGGATGTGGTAGGGAACTATGCGTACGTGGTAGACCGCGGCAACGGACTGCGAATCATTAACGTAACCAATCCGGCCTCGCCATTTACAGTGGGATATTATGACACTCCGGGTTATGCCAATGATGTGCAAGTCATCGGCAATTATGCCTATGTCGCGGATCAGTCCCACGGCTTTCGGATCATTGACATTAGCACGCCGTCCGCGCCCGCCGAAGTCGGACACATTTTTACCGAAAGTGCGGCGTGGGGGGTCTCCGTCAATACGCATCATAATCTGGTCTACATTGCCGAGGACGAAGCGGGATTGGAAATCATCAATATTGCCACGGTCACCAATCCGGCTCAGGTGGCTTTCTTTCCGTGTACCGGAATGGTAGTGGATGGCGTGCTGATCGGTGACTATGCCTATCTGGCGAGCAACGAAAGAGGGATGCATATCGTAGATGTTTCCGACCCCACCGCCCCGATCGATGTCTGCTTGTTTGATAGCATGCTCATTCAAGTGAACAGTTTGGATGTCGTCGGCGGGCATGCTTTTATTGCCGATCAGGTGGACATAGACATCGTAGACGTGACTGACCCAGCACATCCGGTGTGGGTCGCATCCTGTGATCCGCCCGGCAATGCCTTCGGAATTAGAGTTGTCGGCAGTTTGGCGTATGCCGCGAACGGCGGGGGCGGATTGCAGATTATCGATGTCAGCAATCCGGCGACTCCGGTAATTGTCGGCTCTTACGATACAACCGGCACCGTTTGGGATATAGATGTGGCAGGGAATTATGCTTATTTAGCGATGTCCTATGACGGGCTGCAAATCGTGGATGTCTCCAATCCCAGCACTCCCACGGAAGTCGTAACCTTTAGCTTAACCGGTGGCTGTGATGATGTGGCGGTGCGCGGGAACTACGCTTATGCGGTCGGTGGGGCCGGCCTGCGGATTGTGAACATCGTCAATCCGGCGGAACCGGTTATTGCCGGCTCTTTGGCGCTGCCGGGCTACGCGCAGGGGATTGCGCTGGAAGGTAATTATGCCTGCATTGCCGCCGGAGAGGCCGGTTTTCACGTGGTGGACATCAGCAATCCCGCCGCACCGGTTCGGGTAGGTTTCTATAACACGCTGGGGAACGCTGAAAAAGTGTTTGCCTCCGGTCACCATGCGTTTGTCTGCGATTTAGGATCGTTGGGCATCTATGACTGGTCGGCTATTCTGTCAGTCAATCCCCCCGTTACTACCACGATTCCGCAAGACCACCATCTGCTGTCCGTTTATCCCAATCCGTTCAATAGCCGCGCTCGCATTCGCTTCTATTTGAATAATACGGGATTCACCAATATCGGTTTATACGATGTGCAGGGCCGTTTGGTCAGGACACTGACAACGGGAGTATACTCTGCGGGCTGGAACGAATTGGACTTGAACGCCGACGGGCAGGCTTCGGGAACGTACTTTATCCGGCTGATTACTCCCACCCAAACCCAGGTTACTCCGACCATTTTGTTACGCTGACAATATAGCATTATCAATTTGATGCAAGAGGACGGAAATCATCCGTCCTCTTCTTGCTAATCACATAGTACATTCATATATTTAAGTTCACATTTACAACTGAAATTCCGGAATATTTTTATGTATTACATGATCTTGCTGACAATCTTCGGGCTGTTTGTTTCACAAGCTGAGGCAAGAACAAGCTACCGCGGCTATTCAGGGGCACCGGGTCGTCAGACGTGCGCCGCAAGCTGTCATGGCCAATCCGGAGGTTCGGTTCAAGTGACCGGATTTCCCGAAACCTACACCCCCGGTCAAAGCTACCAAATTACCATCCAACGATTGTCGGGCAGCTCGATCAATCAGTTCAATGGATCGTGTCGCATCGGAACCGGTTCCACCAATGCCGGAACCCTAAGTGCGGGAACAGGAACTTCGGTTTACAATGTCAGCGGTGAAACCAACGGCATATGTTTATCTTCCAGCAATCAAACCTCCGCAACCTTCAACTGGACGGCACCCGCGGCCGGGACGGGAACGGTAAGGCTATATATCGGTGCCTATCAAGGGACGTCGCGAACCAGTGGCCAAAACACAACCCATGTTCAGATCTCGAATGAAGCAACCGTATTGCAGCCGCCGGAGGCGGCCACGGCACCATCGCCCGCAAACGCCGCGCTGGGAATTCTGCCGACCGCCTCGCTAAGTTGGACGGCCGGAGCGCGCACCGTGTCTCACGATTTGTATTTAGGATCGGCGGACTCGCTTAATTTCATCACTAATCTGGCCACCACCGAAACCGAGTGGCAGCCGCCGGTTTCGTTTACGCCCGGGCAAACGTTCTACTGGCGGATTGACGAACGCAATGACGCCGGGGCTACTGCCGGGGAAGTCTGGCACTTTTCCGTACTGCCGCTTCCCGAACCGGCTTATAATCCGCTTCCGGCCGATGCGTCAGATGACGTGCCGACGGATGCAACCTTGCATTGGAATGCCGGAGCGAATACCGCCAGTCACAACGTGTATCTTGGACTCACTCAAGAACCGGGCTTTGTGGCGATTATCGAGGATACCTTCTACCAATATCCGTTTCCACTCCTGCCGGATACGGTTTATTACTGGCGCATAGATGAAATCAACGATGCGGGAACGACCGAAGGAACCTTGTGGTCGTTCCGCACCGCAGTGCCCAATGCCGCCGCGCCATCCGGTGCGTTGATCCCCAACCAACTTACGCTCGGTCCGGTATATCCCAATCCGTTCAATGCGCGCGTGACCATTCCGTTTATGCTGCCGAACGCGAAACGGATCAGTCTGACATTGTGGGACATTAGCGGGCGGCAGGTCGCGGTCTTATCGGCAGGCAATTTTAGTGCGGGAGTCCATCGCGTAGAATGGTCATCCGCGAATGTTGGCAGCGGAATCTATTTTCTGCGCTTGACGGCGGGCGGGCACACGGCCACTGCGAAAGTTGTATCGTTGAAATAGGCGGATGAATATCAAAATAAAACCGGATCGCGTACAAACGATCCGGTTTTATTATATTGGGAAAAAGCCAGGAGCAAAAATATGCTTGTCGGTGCTCACGTTTCAGTAGCAGGGGGACTCAAAGAAGCATTCCGTTGGGTGGAAAAATTCCAGTGCGAGAGCCTGCAGATTTTCACGAAGAGCCAATTGCAGTGGCAGGCCAAACCCATCGAACCGGACGATTTGACCGCATGGCTGGATGCGTGGGCCGCCGCCGGTTGGCCGCCGTGTTTTGTGCATGACAGCTATTTGATCAATCTTTCCAGTCCCGATGCGGAGCTTCGCCGGAAATCAGTAGACGGTTTCGTGGACGAATTGGAACGCGCGTCGCTGTTGGGAATTCCGTGGGTGAATACTCATCCCGGCTCGCACAAAGGCGCGGGCGAGCAAGCCGGATTAGACAACTGCGTGCAATCGCTGCAAGAAACATTGGAGCGAACCGCCGATTTGGGAGTAGGAATATTGTTAGAAACCACCGCCGGACAAGGGAACGATTTGGGAGCGACGTTCGAACACTTGGCCTATCTGTTGGAATATACACAGGGCGGCGAGCGGGTCGGCGTCTGCTGCGATACCTGTCATATGTTCGCGGCGGGTTATGATCTGCGCACGGCGGAAAGCTATCATGCGGTGTGGCAGCGGTTCGATGAATTGATCGGTCTGGAATACCTGCACGCATTCCATTTGAATGACAGCCGGTTTGGGTTGGGGGGACGGCGGGATCGCCATGCGCCTATTGGCAAAGGCGAGATCGGCCGTGAGGGCTTTCGACTCTTCATGAATGATGAACGATTCGAGAATCACCCCGGCATTACCGAATTGCCCGATGAAGATACTCCACCCGCGCTGGAGTTGCTGAAAAGTTTGAGGGGGAAGTGAACAAGTAGGGGCGGGTAAAACGCAGTGATACCCGCCCGATCTTCCGTAGGGGCACAGCACGCTTTGCCCTAATTGCGGCGGCACGTGGTTCCACGTGCCCCAGCCGTAAAAAAGGTGCGATGGAGATCGCACCTTCCATGAGTAACTATCCGCAGGAATACCGCCCCAACTTCTGCCCTCGGGCAACTTACTGCGGCTCGGTTCCCCCCGCGCCCGCGATTAGATCATCATTATCTCTTCGCGCTCATACTCGTGACGGATGCCCGTCAAGTCGATCTCGTGTTTGCGTATCTTAAGCTGTAAGTTGCGGCGGGAGATTCCGATCATCTTCGATGTCTGCGAAACGTTCCCGTGGTTCAATTCCAGGGCAATCTTTAAGAAGTGGCCTTCAAACTGGTCCCGCGCCTTTCGCAGGTTGGCCGGATAGGCATGACCGCGATCCTGGGGGCGCAATGAAGGGTTGGATTTAGCGGCTCGCATTTCAACACTCCCGTGATAAAACATATGCTATTCGGGGCCGATAATTCTCAATAAAGACGTGTGTAAAAATATATACACTTCTGAGTTGTTCATGCAATGATTTTCTTCAAGTATTTCAATGAATTAACCGCTAAATTTCAGTAGCTTACAGAACGGCCATATAATCTGTAAAGGCATTATTAACGCCCATAATGAAAAAAGCCCGGCAAACCCGGGCTTTTTGTTGACATGTCTATCGTTTTAGGAGTGTTGTCGGCGAAGACGGCGATACATAATGAAAAACGGCAATTCAAACGCTACCCATCCCCACACCAGAACCTGTGATGCAATCCGCCAGCCATACTCGTGCATCCACGGCGGAATCACATTGGCAAAAGTGACATGGAAGAAATTGTAGCCGGAGTACAAGCCCATCGGAATCAGGAATCGCTTGCGCGGATTGGTCAGGACATCCACAAATTCGCCGCGCAGCTTCGGCCATACGGTGCTCATAAAAATCGTCGAACCCACTAATAGTGTCGTAGATAAATCCCAAACCTGCATGATCGAAGTACAGGTGGCATTCCAGAACGGTTGACCAGTCCCCGCCATCTCCAATTGCGGTATAATAGCCTGATACACGAAGGCAAGGTCAATCGCCACCAGCGCCAGCGGCCACACCTTCTTAAATCCTTTGGATAATGCTAAAGCCCAAACAAAAAATAGCCCCCAGGCCGTGGTCATCAGCCAACGAATATCCCAACCGGATAGCAGGTCAAAATAAAGCGACAAGTCGAGAGTTAAATCTAAGATGATTGGGATATAGAAAATCCGACCCAGCCCATATGCAAGCCAGATCGCAAGCGCATAACCGAGAAGCAAGAATGCATATTCCAAGGTGATCATCAAGACTTACCTGATCTCAGTTTTTTGGCGGCCAACGATTACCATCATATACCGAACCACCTTGGACTTCGAACTGTTCGGATGTACCGCCGGAGTCCACCGCCCCGACCGTCCAGTGGGCGCTAACGTAATCCCATTCGCCGCCGCTGGCATCGGTGAAGATCGCGGCTATATCATCTTTGGACAGTGTTACCGTAGCCGTACCGCCGGAAACGGTCGGATAAAAAACATGATCGGTCACCGCGCCGTTCTTTTTTGTTTTAAAGACGAGATCGTTGCTTTGGCCGGATACAACGTAGGTCAACTGAAACTCGGCCGGTGAACCGGCATTTTTCATAGCCTCAAAGGTAATATCACCCTCTTGCTTACTGGATGCATCCAGCGGAATCGCAAAACTTTTAGTCGCCATAAATTTATCCTATAGGTAAACTAAAATTTAGGGAGTTTCCGGAGCTGGAAACTGGCCGCCTTGAATTTTTTGCAGATAAGTCAACCGCAGTTCAATCGTATAGTCCATCTTCATCAGCACCGGGACGATTTCTGTATTCAGCAGCCGCCGTACCGTGAGCAGTTCCTCAGTATCCATAATCGAAGGGATCCGGGCGGCGCATTCCAAAAACGTCGCCAAGCCGATTTGCATATGCAGCACTCGCGGAATTAGCTCGGAATCCGGGATTTTCTGTAAATCCAGTCCTTTCAACTCGGAGATAAACCGCTTGAGAATCCCCCGCAGTTCATCACCGTAGCCAATGGCACGGATTGCGTTGAACAGCGGAACCAGATCATCCGCTCCTAATTTGGCTCCATTAGGACGCTGTGAGATTTCCGCATAAAAGGTATTTTCGTTTTTACCCATTTGCTGGGCAACCGCCTTGGTGATCCGTTTTTTGTGCATCCAGTCATGAAGCACACCTACTATCGAATACTCCATAGTCACCTCGCTAAGGTCATCACGGTGCGAAATAAATTTCGCAATCATAGCTTTCTCACCAAATGTAATTTATGCTCGGAAAATCTGGAAAGCAAGGGGCGGGCAGAATTTCATAGAAATTAGAGTCAATTCGGTTGTTAATCTGAATCAGACAGAATGATTCCGATAACCGATGTATCCGCATTTTGGCATAAAACCGGAAAGGGAACAGAGATTGGGGTTAGCCAAAATGATTGCTTCCGTTCCGCGAGATTGGGTAATTGGGTACGGTAAAATCGAAAGAAACGGAACGGGCGCACCGTTAGGTGCGCCCGCCATTGCGCAGTCCCTTAAAACGGCGTTATCGCTTTTCGACATAGGTTTTCAATCCGTCATAGAGGAAGTGATGCCAGACGGCGGCAATGGTGGTTTCGAAACCTTCGGCAATCTGCCCCGCCGCATTAACGGTCAGCCGCACAACCGTTCCGCCCTCCGCCGGTTCATATTCCCAGGTGGTCACGAACACCAGTGCATTACCCGATAGTCCCAGCGGACCTTCAAAGCGCAGCAGTTTGCCGCGCTCGGCATAGATCACTGTGGCGTGTTTCACACCGTTGCCCGCCTCATCGAATATCTCAAAGAAACCGCCGCCCGGCTTTGGCTCGATGTAAAACGCCTTCGGATGCTCCGCAAAGCTGTGATCCCACCACGGCGAAATATCGCCCGTCATAATATCGAAGGCGGAATCGGGAGACAGCGGCAGAACGACCGAATCGGTAATGGTAATTCCCCGTACGGGGAAGGTCGTGATCTCGGCGCTGGCGAATCTTCCGCCCCCGAGGAGGAGTATAATGCTGAAAATGCACATGGGTAGAGTGTAACATTTTGCGCAGTGATTCCATCTAATCATCATCAAGCTCCTTGGTTGAATCTTCATCAATATACCAAACTGAACCGCTCTACGCAAGTATAAAGAACCCACAAATTCTCGATTATATCAATATAATACAAATATTTAACAGTCGATATTTTTACTTCGGCAGACGTTTCCGATTCCTTTCAGGCCGTTGAGCTTGATTAATACTCCACCTGAGTGTATACTATAAGTCTGCCGAGATGGGCCGCCTCCTCCCGTAGGATGCCTCTTGTTTTAAAATCAACTACGAACAATAAATCATTCACCAACTGCAGAGAGACTTCGACATGCAACATTACCCCGTTCCACTGATTTGTGCCATGCTGCTCCTGATGGCGGTGCCCGCCACGCGTTCGCTGGGCACCACCCGCGCTGACATTGAGGATCGCTACAAATGGAAACCCGAGCACATTTATCAAGACCTGACGGCGTGGGAAGCCGACATGACGGCCATCCGCGAAGGCATTGATCAATTGGCTGCCTATAAGGGCAAGTTTGCGGGCGAAAATGTGAAGAATCCGGCGGCGGATCTCATCGCTTACAATAAACTCAGCGAGGAGATCAACGCGAAGTTCGAACGCACCTATACCTATGCCATGTTCAACTACCATGTGGATATGGGTAACTCGGAATGGATGGGCCGCATGCAGCAGCTCTCCAATATGGGCATCGAAATGGGTCAGAAGCTGGCTTGGGTAACGCCGGAACTGCTGCTGATTCCGCGTGAGATGCTTATGAAGTGGGTGAACGAGAATCCCGATCTGGAAGCCTACCGCAAATCCTACGAAGATATGTACGCGCTGCAAGCGCACGTGCTGTCGGAAAAGGAAGAAGAGATCATGGCGTTGGCCGGCAATGTGACCGGCACCGCCGGCGATATCTACGGCAAGTTCACCAACGTGGATATGGAATACGGCACCATCGTGGATGAGAACGGCGACACCGTTAAAGTCACCGATGAAGGCTGGGTCAGCTGGCGATCCAATAAAGACCGCCGCGTGCGCGAGGAGTATTTCAAGGCGGTGTGGAATCAATATCAGCACTACGGCACAACACTGGCGGCGATGATGGCCGGAAATCTGAAAAAGAATTTGTTCATCGCTAAAGCCCGCAAGTTCGACAACACGCTGCAAGCCGCCCTCAACAGCACGTTCGTTCCTGAAGCCGTTTATACCAATTTGGTCAACACCACTCGTGCCAACACCGCGCCGCTGCACAAATACGAAGCGATCCGCAAACGCCTGCTGGGCGTGGACCACTACCGCCATTGGGATTATTACGTCGCCCCCATCGAAGCCGATGAAGCGCGCTATACGTGGGAACAGGGCGTGACGATGATCGCCGATGCACTGACGCCCCTCGGCGACAAATATGTCAAAGACATCACCACCGGTCTGGATCCCGCCAGCGGCTGGGTGGATGTTTATTCCAGCGACGGCAAGCGCGGCGGCGCGTATTCCAGCTCGGCCTACGGCGTGCATCCCTACATGCTGTTCAATTTCGACCACGATAAAGGCTTGACGCTGGACGACATCAGCACGGTGGCGCACGAAGTCGGCCACTCGATGCATACCTATTATTCGGAAACCAATCAGCCGTTCCCCAATAAGGATTATGCGATCTTCAACGCGGAAGTCGCTTCGACCACCAACGAGACGCTGTTTGCGATGAAGGCGCTGGACGAAGCCCGCGCCGAATATAAGCAAGCGAAGGGCGCTGCCAAGGAAAAAGCCAAACAGCATTTGATTTATCTGCTCGATCAGAATCTGGCTTCGGCGCGCGGTACATTCTTCCGGCAGACGCAATTCGCGGCCTGGGAATTGGCCGCCAATCAAATGGCCGAAGCAGGCAAGCCGCTCACCAAAGAAAGCTTCAACCAGCTCTACGGTGAACTGCTGCATGATTATTACGGTCCGGCCGCCGAGTATGAAGAATTGTCCAATGTATCGTGGTCGCGGATTCCCCATTTCTATCGCGGCTATTACGTCTACACCTATGCCACGAGCTACGCGGCGGCGGTGGCCATTGCGCAGGATATTCGCGCCGAGCAGCGCGGCGACGCCAAGAAAAAAGGCATCACCCAGCGCTATCTGCAATACCTGCAAAGCGGCAGTGCCAAGCATCCGGTGGAACTGCTGAAGGACGCCGGAGTGGACATGACCACCGAGGCCCCCATCAAGTCGTTGATCAAGTACTTCAGCGATATGGTGGACGAGCTTGACAAGCTGACGTCGTAAAACTACATTAGTATATTATCCTCCCGCTTGGTTCGGAGAGATGGTGTCGCCTGCGGCGGGAAGCGTCGCAGGCGACTGTCTTTTCCGAAGGATGGCTTAAATCAACCGCGGGCTGCCCGGCGATTTTTCTTGATTGCCCGCAGAGTGGAGACCAACTCATGAAACGGTTTCAGACATTCTGGGCGGTGCTGTTCAGTATCACGGCATTCGCAATTGCGGCTTGGGCGGATTGGCCGAACAATGCCGCCGAGAACCTGGTGATCTGCAACCGGAACGGCGAGCAGACCATTCCGAAGGTCGCCGCCACTTCCGACGGCGGCTGTTACGTGGCATGGTACGATCACGGTTCGGGCAATTACGATGTTTACTTGCAGAAGTTGGACGGCAGCGGTGTTCCGCAATGGACGGAGAATGGTATCCTCATCAGCAACCATCCTCAAGACACATGGCTGACCGATTGGGAGATTACGGTGGATGATCAGGATTACTGCATTCTGGCGATCAACGATATTCGGGCGGGCGGCGATTGGGATATCTACGGCTACCGGATCAGTCCGCGCGGTGACTTCGCGTGGGGACCGAACGGAGTAACGCTATCAAACAATACCACTTTCGAGGCAACGCCCCGCGTTATCGCCACCTCCGGTGGCAATGCAGTCTTCGCCTGGCAGGAAGAGGCCGATCAAGGTTATCTGCTGCATATGCGCAAGATTTCTCCCACCGGGCAGGATGTCTGGAATCCGGCTACCATTACCCTTACGTCCACCCTGCCCTACGGCTTGTCCATCCCCCGCATCGCTCCCTGTGAGAATGACGGTGTGATCATCCAGTATCTGGTCCATCAGGGATCGGGGATGTACGCGCAACGCCATATTTACGCGCAAAAGTTCGATTCGTTGGGCAGTCCGCAATGGACCGCCGGCGGCGTGCTGATTTCCAATGCGGGCGGGATCAGCCTGTTCATGTTCCCGGATCTGATTTCCGACGGCGCGGGCGGCGCGATTTCGTTTTGGTACGACACGCGCGACGCCAACCGCCATCATGTGTGGGTGCAGCATGTAAGCTCAGCCGGGAATATGCTGTGGACGGCCAACGGCGTGCGCACTTCGATGTCCGCCACGGAATTGCAGATGAGTCCGGCAATTTCCTACAATCCCGACAACGGGGACGTGTTTGCGTTTTATCAAATCACCAACTCCGGGCAAACCCAAGACGGTTTGGGCGGTCAGCTCATCAATGCCGCCGGCCAAGTGCAGTGGGGAGCGGATGGCATTGCCTTCCGTCCGTTAGGCAGTCCGCAAACGTCGTATATTGACGTAATCACATCGGGCAATGATGCCATCGTGGTCTATGAGGAAGGCGCAAGCATTTCCGATCCCAACTCATACGTTTGGGGATTCCGGGTGGATCGCGAAGGCAATTTGGTGTGGGGTGATCGCCGCGTTTTGTCGTCGGTTTCCAGCGCTAAAACCTATCTGAATGCGGACGCGAATCCGGCCGGGCAAGTGCTGGCCGTATGGCGGGACGGGCGGAGTACCAGTGACGATATCTATCTGCAGAATATCAATCCCGACGGCACGCTGGGCAACTTCACGAGTAATCCAAGCATCGAGATTACCGCCCCGGCCGACAGCAGCGAGTTTTTCGCCACTCCGTCGCATTTGTATCTGTGTTATTCCATAGATAATTTTGAAGTGGCGACGCAAGGCGGCGATGGATTGATTCGGCTGTATATCCGGGCCTCCTCGGGCCAGGCGGCCGAGTTTTTCATCAGCGATCCCGATTCCATTGATTTGATCCCGCTGGATCCGTGGCCGGCCATGCTGTGGTTTTCCATAACGACGGAGTTGGTGGACTACGCTCATCAACCGCTTAGTCCGCAAGCGATGGACTCGATTCACATCCGTATCGTGCCTGCTCCCAACATCGAGATCACGGCACCCGAAGACAGCAGCGAATTCGTCGCGCTTCCCTCCGAGGAAATAGTTCTGAGATACACAGTTGATAACTTCACGGTAGCTCCACAGAACGGAGATGGAGAGATTCGCCTGAATATCCGTACCAACTGGAATGACGTTGATTACTATATAAACGATCCGGACTCTGTGGACCTAACGAGTTATGTCAATCTCTTCTGGCATACCATCACTGTTGAACTTGTGGATTACCAGCATCAGGCCTTGGATCCACCAGCACTCGATTCGGTCCATATTTTCATCTTCGAAGTCTCCGCCGATGAGCAACTCGATCTATTGCCCAAGCGAATTACGCTGTTTCCCGCGTATCCCAATCCGTTCAATCCCGGCACGACGATTCGGTTTGCGCTGCCGCAGGCGCAGCTGATCAAGCTGAGGGTTTACGATGTGCTTGGGCGGGAGGTGGCGCAAGTGGCAGACGGTTTGTTCCCGGTGGGAAATCATGAGCTGTATTTCGACGGATCGGGCTTGGCCAGCGGAACCTATATTTACCGGCTGGAAACTCCGACGACTTCATTGCAGCGAACGATGCTGCTGGTGAAATGATAATTGGCCGAGGCAGATCCCTGATCTGCCCGGAAGGGATGAAAAAGGCGGGGCGAATCTGCGGATTCGCCCCGCCAGAAAAAACAAACGGGCGAGCCAAATGGCTCGCCCGTTTATCATTTTTGTTTTTGTCTGCGCTATTTCATCAGCACCATCTTCCGCGAAAGCTGCAAACCGTCGGCGTGCAGAATGCAGAAATACACGCCGGACGCAAATGCCGAGCCGTCGAAGCTGCGGCGGTATTGCCCGGCGGGCAGCCATCCGTTTTCCAGCAACGCGACCTGTCGTCCAAGTACATCATAAACGCTCACCGTGGCATGGGCCGCATGGGGCAATGCAAAAACAATTTCGGTCGTGGGATTGAACGGATTAGGATAGTTGTCCAACAGACCGTATTCCACGGCCACTGTTGGTGTATTGGGTTGGGCAGTCATGGTCGAGGGATAATAGAACGCACCGATATCCGCCACCGTCAGATCGGGATCCAATCCTAAACTGGGATCGCCTGCGTCAATACAGGGCGAGTTGGCGGTCAGGTGATAGTCACCCCCCTCGCGATCCACGAATGCCGGATCGCGATAGATATTGTAATAGGTATCGCTGGAATCGCCGTTGGTATTGGTGACGGCAAGCATGCCGATAGCCGCCGGACCGTTTGACGGATTGTTATTATTGAAGGAAATCACATCCTGCGAATTACCGACAATATCGCAGTAGCGGATAACCGCGTTAGGCGAATTGTCGAAATAAATTCCGGCTTCACCGGTTGGCGGAGCGATAATACTGCTGGTGATGGTCAATGTGCTGGATGAAAGAGAAATTGAGGCATGCCACGAGGCGGAGTTTTCAGCAACGGTACAGCGTTCGATGCGCCCCGGGCCGCCGTAGCTGTAAATCGCCGCGCCGCGATCAGCCGTGTTGCCCGCGATAACGCAGCCCCTGAACGTGGATATAGCCGTACCGGAAAGATAGATTCCACCACCATCTCTATAGGCATAATTTTCGGAAATCACGCAGTCAATGAAAGTGCCGTATCCATCGGTAGCCACACCGCCGCCAGATCCATATTCGGCAACATTATTTTGGATAACACAACGCTCGAAGCGCGCCGCACTACCAATACAGTATACACCGCCGCCGTCCATCCACCGATTACTATTGTGGCTAATTTCGCAATCGGTGATGATCGGTGATCCACCCATGCAGGCGATTCCTCCGCCGTATCCCCAATCATTATCAAAGATTCGATTGTTCTGAATGAGACAATGGGCAATCGTCGGACTGCTGTTATAGATCAGAATCCCCGCACCGTTCGCTACCGGCAGTGCTTGTACTGGCTTAAAGCCCCATTCGATAATGCAATATCTCAAGTCGGCATAGGAGCTGAATAGAGAGATGCCATTCCAACAGGACTCGTCAGTGGGATAATAACGAGTAAAAATGATCGAATCCTCGGCAGTGCCGACCGCATTCAGAATACCATTGACTTGAAGTTTATACGGTCCGGTAAATCGCAACCGCGTACCCGGTGCAATGGTCAGCGTTCGATTGGAGGGGACGATGAGGTCTCCCGTCACTCGGTATTCTCCCGGCCCGATATTGCCCCAAATGTCGCCCGTAAGTTCCGGTGTGGACGGATGCGAAAAAAGCAACACCACCGAATCGAGGGTGGTGTTCGACAGCAGCGTTTGCGAGCGCAAGCTGCAGGGAATGAATTCTTCGTGGGAGAAGACGATATCGTAGACTCCCGCCGCTAATTCGAGGTTGTAGTGTCCGTCTCCGTCCGTAATCGCCGAATCCGTCTGCGCCGATGGCGATGCCGCGGTGAATACGGCTTTCGATCCGGCGTGATCTTCCCGCCCCTCCAGTAATACCATTCCGTTCACTGTAATGGCCTGTGCCGATAGCGCACCGGCCAGCAATATACCCCCCAATCCGATCCCTAAGCGTTTCATAGTCCCTCCCGTTTTCGGGGCGGCCCCCGCCCCTCTGATCACCAGTCCGCCACCGGGCCATCTCCCCCGGCTGGACTTAGCAGAATTTCTAACTGCAACGCTAATGCCTCAATGTACAGCCATTAATAGACGAAGTAAAGCTTCAATGAAAAAATGTAACTATAATATAGCCAAATAGATAGTAAGCACCGGGCCGTCCCCAAGAAAAATGCAGTGCAACAAAAACTTGCACAGTAAGTCGAGGATTGCACAGTCCGATATTAAAAAGCCGTTGCGACTCGGAAGAATCGCAACGGCGAGGACGAAACAGTGAAAACGAAATTCAATTTAGAAATCAATGCTCATGAGCGTCATGGGTGGCTGGGGTCGAATCCGCAGAATGCGCGGCATCGGTCGTTGCATTCTGTAATAGTCGTTCCGCATAATGCATGTATTCCACGTAAGCCGCCACGAACTCGCGTCCGCTTTCCACAGAATTATCGGCCCGATGGTATGCATGCAGAGCATGCTCGAACCGCTCGTGAATACCGTCTTGCACAGCCTTTGTTAGAAGATCGGTTAATTTCCCGCTGGATTCCTGTGCGAGTGCTTGATCGGCCAACATTACAATCGGTTCTTGTTGCCCGGCGGGCTTAATGCCCTCATAGGGCGCGCCTTCCGCTGCGCGGTGGAGCCGCACCAAGGTTTCGAAAAAATACCTGTCAGCCAATTCGCGCGCTTCGGGGCTTTGTCCGCGGACCGTCAACGCTTGCTCAAATACGCTGCGCAATTCGGCTTCCTGATTCGCTTTGATCCACTTCAAGACGGGAGTAATCTCGCCCTGCTCCAGTGCGATCCTCGCTTCCACGACAACGGGTCCGTCCATCGTGTCGCAATGCGCCTGTGCGACATAGGGAATTGCGGCAAGAATGACGGCGAGCATCACTCCCCGGACTTTTCGCAGCCTGTCGCTTGGCTTATACTGCAGCGCGTCCATAATATCTTTGTCCTCCACGTAAAAAGTTTTAATCCATCTTTAGAAGTGATCACGCGGTGGTATATTGAGCGCTGAGCTCTTCCGCCAGCGCCAATAGCCGTTTTTCGGCGGCGGCTGGTTCACCCTGCGCCATTCGGTCGAAGGTCGTGGCCATGTTCTGCATCACCGTATATGGAATATGGCTTTGCGCCATGGGATAGAGAATGTTGTCTTCCTTGTCAATATGCGAACCGAGCAAAACAATATACTCCCGCGCGGTATCCACCACGTGCCGCGCCTCGTCGGAAGTCCACGGCTGACCGGCTTGCTCGCCCGCTACCCGCAAGACCCCGACACAGCGGCGACCGTGCTCGTGTTCGGCCAGCATAACCGCCACCGGCCCATATTGCGGTGAGAATCCGTGTTTCGCCATCTCGGCGAACAGAATATCTTCTTCTTTGCCGTGATGAAGCTGATCGGCATAGTGCGCAAAGAAATCGGTAAATTTCAGCAGTTCGGCGCGGTCGGCATCGCCGTGCCGTTCGAGCCGCTCGGCAAATCCGGCCAAAGCTTCGAGCACGTTTTTAATGACCCGATGCTCGTTCATGAGGGTATTGATGGGATCCGACATGATTGTCCTCCTGAATAAATAGTTGTCGAAACAAAACGGCGCCGTTGCGGCGGTAGGATGATTACGCCCGCGAGGATTTTTCCGCTGCCGTCAGAATGCTGTCTTCGGAAGTCACCGACCACCCCGTCTTTAGCCCCAGCACAAACCAGCCCAACGCCACCACGCCCACCGCGAAGATCGTGTCGCCGACCGCCCGCAGCCAGTGGAACGTCTCCATAATCGGAGTGTGGATGAATTCCGCCGAGCGCGCATACCATAATCCGGTTTCCACGCTTGCCCACGTCTGCATGAGTCCTTGCGGCAACAAACTAATGAGCACCATGAGCGCTAACCCGCTGTTGATCGCCCAGAACGCAAACGAAAGCACCTTCGTTTTCCAGACTTTGCGTGCAGTCAGTCCGCGCAGACTGAACAGCATCAGCCCGAATCCCAGCATGCCGTACACGCCGAACAATGCGGTATGGCCATGAACCGGGGTTGTGTTCAAACCCTGCATGTAATAGAGCGCGATGGGTGGATTGATGAGGAACCCGAACAGCCCCGCCCCCACCAGATTCCAGAACGCCACCGCTACGAAAAAGTAGATCGGCCACTTGTACGCATGTACCCACGGTTTAGCCCGGCTGAGCGTCAAGTTCTTGTACGCCTCGAAACCAATCAACACCAGCGGCACGACCTCCAGGGCGCTGAAGGTCGCCCCCAACGCTAAGATCGCCGTCGGCGTTCCCGAAAAATAGAGATGGTGGAATGTGCCGATAATGCCGCCCGAAAGAAAGATCACCGTGGAAAACAGCACGGCGCGGGTCGCAATCGCTTCGCGCAGCAGTCCCATCCGCGTAAACAGAAACGCGATAACCACCGTCGCGAAGACTTCAAAAAATCCTTCCACCCACAAATGCACGACCCACCACCGCCAGTATTCGGCGATGGCCAGATGGGTTTGCCGTCCCCACATCAGCGCCGCGCCGTAAAACAGCGCGATGGCTGCCGACGATATGAAAAACAGAATCAATAAATGGCGATTGGCGGAAGTCTTCTTAAAGGCCGGATACATCGCCCGATGCATCAGAAAGAGCCAGATAAACAGCCCGGCGAATAAAAAGATCTGCCAGAACCGGCCCAGGTCAACGTATTCGTAGCCCATGTGCCCGAACCAGAAACCGGTCTCGAAGCCCATCCCTTTCATCACCGAAAACCACTGTCCCGCCAGCGAACCCACTACGATAATCAGCAGCGCCACGAACAGGACATTTACGCCGGCCCGCTGAAACTTCGGTTCCACCCCCGAGACCGCGGGCGCCACAAACAACCCGGTGGCCAACCACGCGGTGGCAATCCAGAAGATTCCCAACTGAATATGCCAAGTGCGCGATACGGTATACGGCAGCCATTCAGCAAGAGGGATTCCGTAAAAGGCATGTCCTTCTACGCCGTAGTGAGCGGTAACGATACCCAAACCGATCTGCGTCACCGCCAGCGCCATCACCGTCCAGAAGTACTTGAGGGTCGCCTTCATAGAGGGCGTCGGATCCAGCGCGAGGAGCGGGTCGAGCGTGGGCGGTTCGGCCATTTCTTCATCTCCCTTGCGATGTTCCACCGCAAAATACCACGATAACGCGCCGATTCCCGCCAGCAGCAGCACAAAACTTATGACCGACCAGACTACGATGGATCCGCTGGGACGGTTGTCAATCAATGATTCGGCCGGCCAATTGTTGGTATAGGTGATGCTCTTGCCCGGCCGTTCGGTCGCGCAGGACCACGCCGTCCAAAAGAAAAACGCATTCAACAGTTTCTGGTGTTCGGGGGATTTTACCGTATGGGCGGAAATTGCATAATGCTCGCGCAACTCCGCCAGCGCCGGATCATTGCCGAATAAGCTTGTGTAATGCTGCCCGACGTCACGGATCGCCTGAGCGCGATCGGCGGAAATGATTAAATCGCCGGTGTGCGCATTATAGCGGTTGGTGCGATATTCCACCTTAAGCCGTTCCCGTAATTGCGCCTGCGTGATCGGATCCAGTTTTTCATAGGGCCGCTGGAAATCCCGAACCGCCCAGATATCCAGGATTGCCACTAACTCACGATGGAGCCAATCGGCGGACCAATCGGGTGCAAGATACGCCCCGTGTCCCCAGATCGAACCGACTTCCTGTCCACCCATCCCCTGCCAGACATTCTGGCCGTCTTTGATATTCGCTTCCGTGAACAAAACCTGACCATCAGCCGTTAGCACCCGCTGGGGGATCGGCGGTGCCTCCCGATAGATCTCCGTTCCGAAATAGATTAGAACCCCGAACGAAAGCGCAACAACTAAAGTAAATGCAATCCAAAGTTTACGGTAATTCATGGGTGCCTCGCTGTCCATCGGAAAACCAGCGGTTCAGCTCGAAAGAACCATTACTGGAGTAATGTGGATAATGTTTACCTATTAATCTACAATATAAAACAAAAAAAGCTTTGATCTGCATCAAAAATCTGCAAATCAGATTCTAAGTAATTAAATAAAATTGATCTGGGAAGGTTCTTGTAGGGGAAGAATGGTGAAGCTTGGCGCTTAATCCAACGGTGGAAGTGTCAGATTGCGCAACGCTTCCAAGTTGGAAAGATAAATGGTGCGGGCCTGAACCTCAATGATGCTGTCGTCCTGCAGTTTGCGGAAAATGCGGGAAAGCGTCGGTTGGCTGATATTCAGGAGTGTAGCAAGGTCGCCTTTTTTAGCGGGAAGTGTGATGCGAGGCACGCGATAGCTGAATTGGGGCGGCGATTTCTCAAGCTCGGAGAGAATATAGCGGGCGACGCGGGCGGTTGCATCATTCAACGTTAATTGTTCGATCTTGGAAACCAGCCGCTGCATCCAGCGCGCCATGGTTCCAAATAAAAAATTCAGAAAGCTCTCGTGGCGACGAATGAGATCCATTACCTGCGCCCGGGGCACGAGTAGTAATTCCGTATCGGTTATGGCAATGGCCGTAGCCGGATAGCGCCCGATGAAGATCGCCGCCTCGGCAAACAGACTGGGCGCTTCGAGGAAGGTCAGGACGTTCTCGCGGCCATCCGCCGAGAACCGGGTCAACTTTACGGTTCCCTTGCCGAGGATAAAGATTCCTTCAGCGGGATCTCCCTCCTGGAAGATCATCGCGCCTTCGGGCCACTGACGGATGACGGCGGCGCTAATAATTTCATTCGCGACCGCGGCTCCGACGGCTTTCGCCAACGGGCTCTTCAGAATGATTTGATGGATTTCGTTGTGGGACATGGACATGAAATAATGCGGATGATTTTAAGTATCTAAATACTATACTACCATTATTTTACAATGATTTCAGATGTACGATTGTAGCGCCCCAACTGGAAGCATCCGCTGCCAGATGAAATGACTCCACTTCCGGCATCTTCTTAAGCGTGGCATGAACCGTCTCCCGCAACGCACCGATTCCTTTGCCGTGAATGATCCGCACCTGCCGGATTCCGCGCTCCCGGCACACTGCGAGATACTCTTGAACCACGCTTTTCACCTCTTTCGGCTGAAACGTGTGCAGATCCAGTGTGCCATCGATCGGCAGTTCAATCGGTTCATCGTTCATGTTCATCACCCTATGTTATTCCAATGTATCAGTTTTAGGGTTAGAATCCAACTGATGCGACCCGGATCGTGGATAGTGATTCCTCTCCGGGTAAACCCGCTATCCCTTGCGAAAACAATCGTGACAGATTGCACAAAGGGGTTTCAATCTGCTTGAATAACTGGTAAATAATCATTAAATTGAAAAGCTTTTATTTCGCGATTTTTCTCTGCTAAACCGCATTTTCCGCCGCTTGCGTGCCGACATCACCGGGTGGCTGACGATCAAGGAGCGATTTTCCATGTCCATCACAGTTACCGGTAAAAATCTCAAGATAGAAGATGTTGTGGCGGTGGCGCGCAACCATGAAAAAGTGATTCTGCATGCCGATGCCATTGACCGCATTAAAACCTGCCGGGAATTTTTAGGCCGTAAAGTTGCCGCCCATGAAATCATGTACGGCGTGAATACCGGAATTGGCGAACTTTCCGAAGTCGTGCTCAACGACGATCAAACGCGGGAATTCCAGCGCTATTTGATTTACAATCACGCGGCGGGAATCGGCGAACCGATGCCCATCGAGTGGGTGCGCGGCGCCATGCTCGCGCGCATCAACGTGCATGCCAACGGCTACTCGGCGTGCCGTCCTGAAATCACGCAGACCTACGTAGAGCTGCTCAACCATGACATCACGCCGACCGTGTGTCTCAAGGGCAGCGTCGGGGCGTGCGGCGATTTAGCTCCCATGTCGCAGATTGCGCTCTCGCTGATGGGCGAAGGCGAATGCTGCTATCGCGGCGAAAAAATGCCGACCCGCAAGGCGATGGAAGCGGCGGGCATTCCCGTTCCCGGTTTGGAAGTGCGCGACGGTCTCTCCGCCATTAACGGCAGCAACTTCATCACGGCCGTCGGTTCGATGATGATCTACGATATCGAACGGTGGCTGAAGCAGGCGGAAATCGCCGCGGCCATGACGCTGGAAGCGCTGCTCGCCAATATGAAACCGTACGATACGCGCTTGCACGAATTGCGCGGCTTCCGCGGCGCGGTCACCAGCGCGGCCAACATCCGCAAGATGATTAACGGATCCGATCTGACCACCGGCAAGATGAAAGTGAAAGTGCAGGATGCCTACAGCATGCGGAGCACGCCGCAAGTCATCGGCGCGGCGCGCGATCATCTGCGCTGGGCGCGCGAGCAGTTCGAAACCGAACTCAACGGCATCGGCGACAATCCGATTTTCGTGCCGCAAGATAACGTCGTGCTCTCCGGCGCGAACTTCCAAGGCACGCCGGTCAGTCTGCCCCTCGATACCGTTGGCGCGTCGGTAACGATGGTCAGCGTGCTGTCGGAACGGCGGCTGAATCGTCTGCTCCATCCGGCCCTCAGCGTGGGCTTGCCCGCGTTTTTGACTAAGGGCGCGGGCATGTTTTCGGGGCATATGCTCAGCCAGTATACCGCCGATATGCTCATCGTCGAACAGCGGATTCTTTCGACTCCGGCCAGCGTGCATTCGATTCCCGCCGCCGCCGATCAGGAAGATTTCGTGAGCATGGGTTGGAATACCGCGCTCAAGACCAATCAGATTCTCGATAATGCTTTCGGTGTGTTGGCGATTGAATACATCGCCGCCGCGCAAGCTCTCGACTTCCGCGCGTTCCAGCCCGGCACCGGCACCAAAGCCGCTCATGCCGCCGTGCGCAAGGTCGTGGATCATCTCGATGTGGATCGTCCGCTGTTCCGCGATCACAATAACATGAAACGGTCCGTGCGCAAGCTCGATGTGCTGCGGGCGGTGGAAAACGAGATCGGCGAATTAGGAACGTATTAAGCGAAAATCGAAAACGCGAATATGCGAAATTGAACGGGACGCACACAGTGCGTCCCGTTTCTTTATAATGAATATCTGTAGGGCGGGTTAAGCAAAGCGATACCCGCCTGTTTCCGGTTCGCCGAGGCGGGTCTCCCCCTGCTTCAGCGGGGGGAGAAAAAGGGGGAATCTTCGCCGTGCGACGCGTTCCGCTTATTTTCGCCGAGCGGTGCGTCCTCGCTCCGCCGGAACAAACCGATCTGTCCGCGGCGGCACGTGGTTTCACGTGCCCCGCTTACTGCGCTCTATCGTCTGTCATCCTGAACGCAGTGAAGGATCTCGCAAAGTTTCGGAACTGACCTTCAGTGATTCTTCAGCCCGCTGATGCGGACTTCAGAATGACCAAAGGGATTACTTCAACAACACCATCTTTTGCGTTTGAACAAATCCCTCGGTTTGTAGGCGATAGAGATACACTCCCGAAGCCAGCGTGCTGCCGTCGAAAGGAATTGAATACGCTCCCGCTGATTGAATTCCATCCACCAGCGTAGCCACTTTCTGCCCTTGCAAATTGAAAACGCTTAACGACACCCGACCGGCTTGTGGCAGATCGTAGCTTATGTTCGTGGCGGCGTTGAAAGGATTGGGATAGGCTGTTAGCTTCCATTTCGCAGGGATCGAAACCGGATGCTCATCAACACTCAAGTACTCACCGAAACGATAGAGTTTGATTTGGTTACCGTTACGTACCGCGAGCTGGCGGAAAGTGCTGTCGTAACGGCTGATGATGCGGGGGGTAGACGTGACGCTAAGAGTGTCTGTCCAACCATAGCAAGTTCCGGTAACGGCATCATAAATCGAAAAGGCATGGTGATCACTTTGGTAGCCGATGAATTCCTCACAGGTATTTTGCGTGACAAGATCAACAGCCATTGGATATTGGATATTCGGCGGAGCGACCGATCGGTAGATCAATGGAAGTCTTGACGAGATAATCGAGTAGGCGTCTGAAGCCCATACGAACATATAGGATATGCCGGTTGCAGAGTTGGTTGTACATGCCACTCGTGATGCGTGTGTCACACTATCCAACGTCAGGCCGTCGAGAAATACAGTATCTGTGAAACAACTCGCGAAGGTCAAATCAGTTTTTTCCCAATGTGTATGACCAACCCAAGTTAGGATATCTCCAGAACCTTGACCAGATTTTCCGATTATTAGAGAATTATTCAAAATAGTCATATCACAATAATTTACACGACCTACTACCTGAGTAGGACTTGGCGATCCTAAGAGGGCATTAAAAACATACAATCCCGGATAATCCGTAGTCTCGGAATAGTAACCGGAGTGTCCTCCATTATAATAGTACCTATGTATTTCTACAAGAGAGACACTTTCACTTATCTGCGGAGGAGGAGGAAACGGATAAATTGCAATTACAGTATGACCAGTTCGACTCCAATAGTAATAGTACCCCGACTCACTCATATCCCTCCAAACAAGGGAATCTGTAATGGTAGCACCATCAACGAGGCTTATTGAACGCGCATAAGTCGCACCCGATATCCGATTTTCGATAGTAGCGGCGGGAACAAATCCCGCAAGCCAGAAGATTCTCATTAATCGCGGATTTCCCAACGCCAAAAACAACGAATCATATTCAGTAGAGTCTGTTTGTCCCACGAATAAGGTTGTATGATTTGTATCCAAGCTTGTGACGGCTTGCGCCCACACATAGTACCCATTCGGGTGCGGCATGACATCCCAGCAATCACTACTGCATGGCAGCTCAATTGTTTGATCAAGGATGAGAGGAACAAGCTGAGCCGAGGAAAAATCTGCATTCAGCATTATTGTGGCAAAGGCCAGCAAGATCGTCAAGCGGTGTTTCATCGCAGCCTCCACGAAATGAGAAATGGATAACTATTGCGCATGTATGTATGTTTAGCCACACCGAAGTGGGTTTAAGCCTGCACTCGGCGATTAATCACAAAGCGGCGCGATAATCTCGCGCCGCTGTATGTTCGAACTTACTTCTGAATGGTCAGGGGCATCATCACCAGCCCGGCCAGCAGTTTGGGATAGAAATCCGTGGACTTTTGCGGCATGCGTTCGCCCAGTTCGGCCACCGCCTTCACCCCCATCACATCGGTGGGATTGAGCAGGAACACGGCCTGAATCCCGCCCTTACCCAGCTTGCCGATGGCCTCCTCGCGGTGGCGGACATATTCCACGTGGGTGAACGCCTCCAGCTTGGCCTTGTCAATCCCCAGCTCGTTCTCCAGAATCAGCTTGTGGAGGACGGTCACATCGAGGGCGCGCGAAGCCGGGGATACGTCCGGCGCGGCCTTATCCATGACCTTGATGTCCTTGAGCTTCAGTAGATAGAATGGCTTATCCGTTCCCTGCGCGCACAGCCCGAATTCCCACGGCCCGATCTTGTCCATCCGCGCAAACAGCGCAGCGGATGTGTCAAATGCCGTAATATCAAAGCTCTTGGCAAGGTTGTCGAGGAGCTGTTTGCCCGAGAAGTTATCCACACTCTTGATAAGTCGGTGAGTCGGGAAGATGACCAGACCGGGATCTTCCATGGGGAACAGGGCCATCATGCGGTGATCGAAACCCTGATCGCCCACCGGTTTCCAGCCTTTGGCCAGCGATTCGTTCAGGTAGTTGACGGCGGTCTCGAAGCGGTGATGGCCGTCGGCAATGAATAGCTCACGGGCGGCCACGATGTTCTGCAAGGCGGCGATGGCTTTAGGATCGCGTACCGCCCAGACCTTGTGGGTTTCGCCCATGTCATCTTTACATTCGATAATCGGCGGCTGTCCGGCAATGGCATTATCCATCACCTTGACTGCGTCCCCGACCGTATCGGAAAACAGCAGGAAGATGTTCTCGTCGTTGGTCTCGATGGCGCGCAGCAGCCGCAAGCGGTCGGCTTTGGGTCCGGCGAGGGTATGCTCGTGAGCCTTGACCTTTTGCGCTTCCAGTTCCACCGACGCGATGAACCCCTTGCGGGTAAAGGTCTTGCCCTGATAGTTGAAAATCTGATAATACACATAAATCGCCGGAGCGGAATCGGCTTTCAGAACCCCTTCCTTAATCCATTGGCGGTAGGTCTTCGCGGCATTGGGATAGGGGGTTTCCTTATCGGCGTTGGCTTCGTCGTTGAAAATGATCCGCACCACGTTATGCGGGTGGCGGGCATAGTATTCCGCCTGCAAGGCGCGGTCAATCTTGTCGTAAGGTTGGGTCACCAGTTGGTTGATGTCGCCGGCGACGGCTGGGTCGTAGCGGAGCGCGGTGAAAGGAGCAATCTTGGCCATAGGGATCGGTTCCGGGTTTCAGATTAGTGAGTTTAACGGGCGGAATGGGCTTCCGCGCGGCTTGTGAGAGGTTGCACAAAGGATACGGAAATCCCCTCGAAAAATCAAGCCGTGAGTTGATTAACTCGCTGAAATTTTCTATGTTGTTGATGAACAGGTGAATCAGAAATAAACGAAAATGCCCCAGCGAACCCCCGAAGTTTTATGCTTTATGTCCCAGTTTTTGGGCCGTCCGGCCCGCAGTCTGAAACTGGGCACGTCCATGGGTCACGTGTGGGATGTCGTCGCGACCCTCACCGAACTTTATCCGCAGGTGAAGGGGCTGGTGCTCCGCCATCGCAGCACGCTGGTGCTTTATCCCGCGCGCGCCGACGAGTACGCGATGCTGCTCAGTAAGAACCGGCTGATCGTGGACGAGCAGCGGCTGACGCCCTTCGAGTTGGGACCGGAAGACGTGAGCCTGCGGGAGATTCTGTGGGATAAGCAGATCGTAGACGTGGACGGCGCGAAAGTCGTGCGCGTCAACGATGTACATTTACTGGTGGGCGAGCGGCAGTGGGTCGTGCACGTGGACGTGGGCTTCACGGGACTCTTGCGGAGGTTGGGTTTCGAAGGCGTGGCGCAACCCTTTTCCAAAGCGATGGGCAAGCCGCTGAGTGATGAACTGATCTCGTGGAAGTTCGTGCAGCCGGTGTCGTCGCAGGCGGCGATGGCCGCGCCGATCCGGTTAACCGTGGGCGCGCAGCGGCTCAACGAACTGCATCCCGGCGAACTGGCGGATATTCTCGAAGACCTCACGCATCATCAGCGGCAGGCGTTCATCGCCGCACTGGAAGCGGACGTGGCGGCGGACGTGCTGGAAGAGACCGACGAAGACGTGCAGAAGTCGGTCATCGAAAGCATGGATAAGGAAAAGGCGGCGGACATTCTGGAAGAGATGGAACCCGCCAAAGCTGCCGACCTGCTGGCCAGTCTCGACGAAGAGCAATCCGATGCGATCATCAAAGCTTTCGAGGACGAGGAAGAGAAAGCCGACCTCGAAGAACTGATGGGCTACGAGGACGACACGGCGGCCTCGCTGATGACCACCGACTTTATCGAAGTCAGCGAAAATACGCCGGTGGGCGAGGCGCTGGAGCGGGTGCGCGAAGAATCGGAAGAGATCGAAGCGTTCTATTATGTGTACGTGCACGACGACGACGGCAAGCTGATCGGCGCGCTCAGCTTGCGGCATCTGTTGCAGGAAGATCCCAATCTGCAGGTGGGCAATCTGCTGCAGCCGCGGTTGGTGTCGGTCAATCTCGATTCGCCGGTGACGGAAATCGCCGATACGTTCCTGCGCTACAGCTTCCTCGCGCTGCCGGTGCTGGACGAGGGCGGCGTGCTGCGCGGCGTGATCACCTTCAAACACGCCTTCGACCAACTGCTCCCCCATCTCTATCGAGCATGGAAAGCGGACTGATCAAAGGATGAAGGATGAGGGATGGGGGATGAACGGCAAACAAATGATTCGAGATTATATCGCCAAGCAGAGGGGCCCCAGACCCTGCCGGAATGAGCGATGAGGTTTCCAGTATAATCTGAACGCGGTAGGGGCACGGCATGCCGTGCCTGTATTCAAGAAATTAGGAGTGTGACATGCGCTTGGTAATAATATGTCTCGTATCCTTGTGCTTGCAAACGACAATTTCAGCAACAACTAAGTTAATATCTCTCCCATCGTGCTTTTGTTTAGTGTTGACCGATTCAGTTGGCAATCCGCGCCGTTGGAATACCTATGGAGACGCGAAATTATACAATCACTGTGCCGCTGCTATTCGCACGTGCAATGGCGGATTTGCACTGACTGGAGTGAATAAGAGTTGTCGAAAAAATATTGAACTGACAACCTCCACGGGTAACACAGTGGTCGGCCGAGGCGGATGTTGGCTGTTGGTCACGGATGGCGATGGAAATGAGCTGTGGAATCAATGTTACGCGCCTGATTCAGGCTACAGTAACCCTACGTCACTCACCCAAATTGACGATGGCTCATTCGTATTGGCGGGATTTTCTTTTCGCGGTATTGATCATTGGGCATGGTTGATGCAAGTCTCGGAATCCGGCGAACTGCTGTGGTCCCACACCTACATATTTCCGGGTAATAGTCAGTTGTACTGTCAATCATTGATAAGATCGATGGACGGAGGCTTTGTTCTAATAGGTGGTGTGACCGAGAAAAACGTTCAAGATATAGCAATACAAGGGAAGAGTACAGGTGTGGGCTGGATACTGAAAACGGATAGTAGTGGTGAGCAGCAATGGCTTAGAACGTATGGCAGTGCACACTGGAACATGTTTTACGACATCGTGGAAACGCCGGATGGTTGTTACATGGCTGCGGGGGAACTAACGCGCGGTGACAGCCTAAGAGCCAAGGGTGATGGATGGCTGATGAAGGTGGACATGTTGGGAAATATTCTCGCTGAGAAAGAGTATGGTCAGGGTACTGGCATCCGTTTCCGTTCGATAAAGGCGGTAGATTCAGGCTTTATCCTTGGCGGGGAGATTTGCAATCGCGGACCCTGTGATTTTTTACTGATGCGAACCAACGACGAGGGAGATAGTCTTTGGAGTCGTCGCGCTGGCGGCGAGGCGGATGAAGGGTACTGTTCCGCATTCCCTATCGAGGACGGAGGCTATCTCCTCGCCGGAAATACCCATTCGAATAACCCGAATAGCGAGCGGTGGTCGGACTGTCTTGGCGTGCGATTTGATTCGCTTGGTAATCGAATATGGTCATTACAAATCGGATGTCAAAGACAAGATCAATTCCGTGTGGCGGGTTCTATTCCGGGCGGATTCTTTTTTGCCGGAACAATCGGTGATACATGCAAGGAAACCGAGGTTAGATGGTTCCATCCTTAAGGCGGTTTCCGATGACTTCCGCTATAGCTCGGTAGGGGCACTGTATGCTATATATAATTGAGGGCTCCGCCGAGCAGGATCCCCAGACCCTGACGGAATAGATAATTAGGGTTCTCGTACAATTTGTACTCGGTAGGGGCACGGCATGCCGTGCCCGTCGGGATAATAATGGAATATAATTATCAGAAACGAAAACGGATACGATTGCGCGGGTTCGATTATGCACGCGACGGCGCATTCTTTATTACCATTTGTACCAACGGGCGACGACTCATGTTGGGTGATCTTATTGAGGGCGAATTTATGCCTACGGATATGGGCAAGACGGCCAGTCAGTGCTGGGCGGATATACCGGATCATTTCCAGAATGTGATAACGGATGAATTCGTGGTGATGCCGAACCATATCCACGGAATTCTGTTTATACAACATGAAGAGACGGGCACGGCATGCCGTGCCCCTACCGCGGAAGAATTCGGCAAATCGGTTTGTGATTCGTTGCCGACGGTAGTCCGTTCGTACAAAGCGGCTGTTACAAAGACTGTCCATGAGCTTGGTTTATACAGCGGAGCGATCTGGCAGCGAGGATATTACGAACGTGTGATCCGCCGCGAAAGCGAGCTGTATAATACAAGAAAATACATCCGTGACAATCCGCTTGGGTGGGATACCGATCCTGAGAATATCGAAAAGGTCCGGTAGGGGCACGGCATGCCGTGCCCGTAATTACCTGCCGCCGCAAGTATTTCCATTATAGCATTCAGAGGAAGTAAAGTGTTGCAACCAAAATTAGAGGACATACCCGTCGCTGAACGAGAAAGCATTCTGAAGGCTTTCTTCAAACAAGGCAGCGACGGCCCGCTGAGCAACTACCCGTCACAAGACAAGAAGAAGTTGGTTGTCTTGGCGAATCTCGCGGAAATGTTCGAATTCAATAAAACGTACAACACCCTCGAAGTCAATCAGAAACTTAAGGTGCGGTTCGAGGATTTTGCGACATTGCGCCGCGACTTGGTTGAATTCGGTTTCTTCGAACGTACTCCCGATGGCAAGGAGTATCGCCGACTTGTTTAGTCACCCATAGTCAGCGGGGCAGGTGGAACCGCCTGCCGCCGCGAAATAGTGTTTAACTAACGAAAGATACATTATGCCTGCTAAAGCAGTGCAAACCGCCCCGCCGATTCCGGCGGAGTTTAAGAAATTCGGATTGGACGAGCGGCTGCTGAAGGCCGTGGCCGAAGCGGGCTACGAGCGGCCGACGCCGATCCAAGAGCAAGCCATGCCGCTGGTGACGGCGGGACGGGATGTGATGGGCTCGGCGCAGACCGGAACCGGCAAAACCGCCGCCTTCGGGCTGCCGATCCTCCACAAACTCCTCCACGAATCCGCGCGCGGTCATGTTTTACGCGCGCTCATTCTCAGTCCGACCCGCGAACTGGCGGCGCAGATTGAAGAAAATCTCAAAAACTATGCGCGGCACACGAAGCTGAAAGTCGGTATGGTCATCGGCGGCGTGTCCATCCGTCCGCAAATCAAGATACTCAAGGACGGTGTGGATGTGCTGGTGGCGACACCCGGACGCCTGCTCGATCACTTAGGCCAGAAAAATCTCACGCTGGACAAACTGGAAGTGTTCGTGCTGGACGAAGCCGACCGCATGTTGGATATGGGATTTCTGCCGGACATCCGCAAGATCATTGCGCGGCTGCCCAATAAGCGGCAAACCCTGCTGTTTTCGGCTACGATTCCGCCCGAAATCGCCAAGCTGGCCGCCTCGCTGCTGACCAATCCCGAACTGATTCAGGTCGGGGCGCGCTCCTCGGCGGCGGTGGGCATCACGCATGCGGTGTATCCGGTGTCCTCCCATCTCAAGCCCGATTTATTGCCGGCGATTCTGCGGGAAATCGGCGCGCGTTCGGTGCTGGTGTTCACCCGCACCAAACGGCGGGCGGATAAATTGGGCCGCGTGATTGCGCGGGCGGGACTGCACGTGGCGGTGCTGCACGGCGACCGCTCGCAGGCGCAGCGCATCGCCGCGCTGGAAGGCTTTCGCAAGGGTAAGTTTGATGTGATGATTGCCACCGATATCGCTGCGCGCGGACTGGATATCGAGGGCATTACCCATGTGATCAATTTCGACGTGCCCGCCACTCCCGAAGATTACGTGCACCGCATCGGCCGCACGGCCCGCGCCGAAGCGGTGGGCGATGCCTTTACGCTGGTTTCGCCCGAAGAAGACATCGCCATGCGGCAGATCGAAGCGCACCTCGGTCAGGTGCTGCCCCGCGTCGCGCTGCGCGATTTCAATTACGACGTCGCCGCCCCCGACAAGAAAACCGGCCTGCAAAAAGTCAGTGTGAATACGCGCTCCGTTCCGTCAAGCTTCCGCAGCACAAGACGGAAATCCTTGCCAAGAAAACGATAGACCAATCTGCTTTTAAAGTTTTAAGTTTTCCTATCTCCTTCGTGTTTTCCTTCTTCCGCAATATAAGAAGTAAATTTTCTCCCGCGTGGGCGCGGGCGCTGGTGTTCCTCTCGATCATGGGACCGGGGATCATCACCGCCAACGTGGACAACGACGCGGGCGGGATTACCACATACTCGCAGGCGGGCGCGCACTTCGGGCTGGCCACGCTGTGGATCTTCGTGCCCATGACCATCGCGCTGATCATGATTCAGGAGATGGTCAACCGCATGGGAATCGTGACCGGCAAGGGCTTATCCGATCTCATCCGCGAGCACTTCGGCGTGCGCTGGACCTTCTATCTGATGTTGGGTTTGCTGGCCACCAATTTCGGCAACGTGGTGGCGGAGTTTTCGGGCGTGGCGGCGGCGGGAGAATTGATCGGCATTCCGATCTGGATCAGCGTGCCGCTGGCGGCGGCGTTCGTGTGGGCGCTCGTCGTCGCGGGAACCTATGCGTCCATCGAAAAAATCTTTCTGGTGGCGACGTTGTTTTATGTCGCGTACATCATTACCGGATTTCAAGTGCGGCCGGATTGGGCGGAGGTCGGCAAATCGCTGGTCCTGCCGCAGATCACGCGGGAGCGCGCGTATTTGCTGATGCTCATCGGACTCATCGGCACGACCATCGCGCCGTGGATGCAGTTCTATCAGCAGGCTTCGGTGGTGGAAAAAAATATCTCCGTCCGCAACCTGCGCTATTCGCGGATTGACACGATCTTCGGCGGCGTCACGGTCAGCCTCGTGGCGCTGTTTATCGTAGTGGTGTGCGCGGAGACGCTGTTCCCCCACGCAGTGCGGATCGAGTCTGCCGATCAAGCCGCCAAAGCCCTCGCGCCCTTCGCCGGACACTTCAGTTCGCTGCTGTTCGCCATCGGCTTGCTCAATGCGAGCTTGTTCGCCGCTTCGATTCTGCCGATTTCCACCTCCTACACGATCTGCGAAGCGCTGGGCTGGGAATCGGGCGTGGACAAAAAGTTTTCCGAAGCGCGGCAGTTCTATTTGCTGTACACGGCGATCATCGCGTTGGGCGCGCTGTTCGTGATGCTGCCGGGTTTGCCGCTGGTCTCGGTGATGTTTTATTCGCAGGTGATCAACGGAATCATGCTGCCGTTTACGCTGGTGCCGATTCTGCTGTTCGTGAACAACAAGCGGCTGATGGGCCGGCATGTCAACAGCCGTTTCTACAACATCGTCTGCTGGACATTCGTAGTGCTGATGTCACTCATGTCGCTGATGTGGCTGATCATGCAGTTCGGAGGCGTGGAATAGCGAAAAAGCAAAAATCCGCTTCCGGGCAGATCCCAGATCTGCCTCGGCGAGAACTAACGAACATCACAAGCGGGCACTAAGTTGTGCCCATTTTCTTGCGAGGCATCAATAGAGGACAAGGCTGTATACAATGGTTCATCCAAAGGTGCATCGAAAAAGCCCCATCAGTTGGGGCTTTGCTTTTCTGTCAGGAATATGAAGTGTTACGATTTTTCTTGCAATCCGATGAATTTGAGTATAGTTTTTGTATGGTAGTTAAACTGCACGCTTAGGTCGTCAATCCGTTACGAGAAACCGTGCGGAAAGGAGCTGATCATGAAGCTCGCAGATCGTTTTGCAATAGCCGTCATTCTCATCGGGGCGGCGGGAATCCTCATCGCGTCCCAGCCGGAACAACGTAAATGGCACTGGTCCGATTGTCCCATAGATTATACCGATCAAGCGACGGGATGCGCCGGCCGGTCGCTGACTCCGGCCGAATTTGCGCTGGTGGAAGCGTGTATCGAAAGCATCGCTGGGGACAATCCCTATGATACGCTGATTGCGACCGGAGCCAATTTCGATCCGTGCACAACACTTCGCGGCGCGATTGCCTGGGACCTCTGGCTGCAGTTGTGGGGCGGACGAATCGAAGCCGAAACGTTGAAAACCAAAAATCCCAAGGACAAGAGTAACGCCACGGTAAAGCCGGATTGTACGCGCAGCACCAGCGGCGACCAAATGAACATCAGCAATAAGCTGCTGCAAGATGTGCTGGCTGATCCAAGCTTGTTGAAGAAGCTACAGGGCGTACTCGTCCATGAGTGGGTACACAAGCAGCAGGATGCGGCCACACTGCGGCATATTGCCAGCCGCGAATTCGAAGCCTACGGTATGCAAATGGCTTATCTGTGTTCCGCCCGAGTGCTGCCGGAGAATGAAGAACGCAAGCGCGTGAAGAAATCCCGCGATTTTTATCAGGGCCATACTATCAATGGCACACCCAACGAACAGCTTACGGACAACTACATCGGCGATAACCGCGATGATACTCACTACTACTATATCGCTCGCGACACCTCCAATACCGGACCGGATACGCTGATATCCTATGGCGTGGACGGCTCCGCCGGGATCAGCTATCCGCTGGGCGGAATGCGCGCCGCCGATTTCTTGATCTTCAACGACTATCCGCTTTATCCGCCGGGACACAGCTTGGGTCTGATCTTCGGCGGCACCATGCTGGGTGACGGTGCACTAATTATGGCGCTCCATTTATTTGAAGGAAACGTCGTCGAGCCGCCGCTGGTTCTCAATTTCAGTCCACCGCCGATGTTCTTCAGCTCGGCTGACTATTCCGAAGACCGCGAAGTTTTCTATGTATTTGATGGTCTCGAAAAGCGCATACTCATTCTGAGCGACCTTAACTTCGACCTGATCCCCGATTTCATAAGCGGTGAATATGCCGGTCCGTTCACTCCGGGATTTGAGATGCTTATCGGAGCGCGAGGAGTAGATATCGGCGAACATCCGCAGTTAGGTTGGGGAATCACCGCCAATCGGTTCGGACAGCACATTCCCGAACACTCCTATCCCTATGACTTCCATTTCTTTCTGCCCGACTTGAATTTCGATAATGTAGCGGACTTAATGATCCCCGTTTCACTATACGAGTTCATGACGTTCAAACCGGTTTTTCATGCACAACCGTTATGGGCGGAACAAATGAACGTGTTCATTCACGGGACCTGGGAGCACGATATCGGAGTGTTCATTAGCGATTCGCTGGGCGAAAATCTGTTCGCGCAGATCGGAGTCTTGCATATGTCGCCGACCATTGACGGCGAGTGCCTGCTCATGCAGCCGCTGCTAGCGGGAATGTTTGTGATCCCGGTGGATTTGGTTAATGGTGCGCGATTGAATTTAGCCGTGAAAGTAATTGATCCGACACCCCGCAATCTAACGCTGGCTTATGATCCCGACGGGCAATTGCATCTGCGGTGGGAAGCGGTGGAGGGCGCGGAATCCTACCACATCTACGGCTCAGCGGATGGCGTGAATTACGGCTGGACGGGGGACATTACGGAAACGACCGAATTTGTAATGCCGCTGATAGATCAACGGTTCTTCTATCAGGTCAAGGCGGTGCGATAGCCCCCGAAACACAGACATCACGTACGTGATGCCCAAGCGAAATAATGCCAGCGGCGAACCTTTCGGTTCGCCGCTGGCGTTTCCACACAAGACAGGCCGCAGATTATTCATTCTCGATCGCCGTTACGTGATAGAAGCGCCGGGCGGACGTGTCAATTTCCGCCGGGGTGAGTGCCGCCGAATCCACTGCAAACGTATCGGTGGTGGTCAGAATCCACACGGGATTCAGCAGGTCGGCATTCGGTGCGCGATAGACACGATAGCTGTCAGCGCCCGCCACCGCCGACCACCGCAGCATCAGTATCTCCGGTTCACTGAGGGTAATGGTTAACCGCTCCGGTGGCAGCAGCGGTTCGCCGATGGTCAGTGCAAACCACAGTTCGTCGGTGGCATGGAGATCGTCCTCCACTCGCACCTTGAATGTAAACAGCCCGGATTGAGTCGGCGTACCGGAAAGTTTGCCGTCGGGTGCCAAGCTTATTCCGTTCGGCGGGCTGCCCTCGATGACATTCCAGGAATAATTTCCGGTTCCGCCGATCGCTGCCAGCGAATCATAATAACCTTCGCCGCGCATTCCTTCGGCGACAAATTCCGTCAGAATAAACGGAGCCAACGGTTCGCTCGTCACTTCCTTCAAAATCCAATCGAAGGGATCCACGATCACTGACGACGGCACGAAATCCAGTTCGAACCGATAGTGTTGTTCCCATTCGCTGTTCACAACCGTCACCAGTTCGCTGTCGAAATTGCCGTTCAACTCCAGATCCAAACGGGTTTGGAAGGTTGTATCGGGATCGGTTTGAGTCTGGCGGATACGCAACGCCGTCTTCTGAACGCCGTGATCTATCCCCGTGCCGAATGATACCGCGAAATGCGGTCGGTTGGTGCGATAGAGATAAGTATAGAGGAACGGAGTCACATCGTAGCCGATGACGTCCGAAACATCCGATAGAAATTCGGCGGTAGTGGCGTTGTCGTAGCTGTGGCGGGCCCGGTATTCGTTCAAGGCCGCGAAAAATAGCGAATCGTTCCGCACCACGCCCCGCAGAATATGCAGAATCCACGATCCTTTATCGTAAACAGTGTTGGAACTGAATAAGTCGCCGGGATCGTAGACCGGTCCGGAGGGATCGTTGACGTCGTTGCCCCAGCTGGCGGTCTGATACTCCCGGGCGGTGCCGGGGCCGTAGAGATGTTCGTGCCACAACGCTTCCGAATAGGAGGCGAAGCCTTCGTTGAGCCAGATATCCGGCCAGGTCGCCACGGTGACTTCATCGCCCCACCATTGGTGCGCCAGTTCGTGCAGCACGATATGATCGTAGGTATGATAGCCGTTGGTGATGCTGCGGCCGTAGGACGTGTTGCACTGATGCTCCATCGCGCCGCCCCAGTTGAACATCGTATGCCCGTATTTCTCGTCGGCAAACGGATACTCGCCGAACCTCTGCGCGCAATAAATCATCATTTGCGGCAGCCGGTTCCAGCTTTCCAGCGCTTGCGACAATCGCTCGGGATAAGCGTAATGCTCGATGGGCACGCTGTCGCCGTTTAGCGCGACGTACCAATCCTGATAGTGGGCATAGTTGGTGGCGCTGACGCAAACCAGATAGGTGGAAATCGGATGCCGCTCGAACCACGTGAACATTCTCGATGAAGGCGGCAGCGTCGTGATAGCTTCCAGCACGCCGTTAGATGTAGCGGTTAAGGTATCAGCTACAATCATTGAAACCCGCACACTGTCGGCTTTATCGTCGGGATCGTTTTTGCTCGGCCACCAATCCCGCGCGCCGTAGGGTTCGGACAGCGTGGCGATGGACGGCACGGTGCGCGGTCCCACCGGGCGATCATAATAGCTGAACGAGGTATAAATGCTGGATTGGCAGGGTGTGCCGTGATAGACCACCCGTACGGTCACGGTTTCGCCGATCCCGTAGACGCGGTCGAGGGGAATCGTGAGAATGTTATTCAGAGAAGCATAGGTTTGCGGAAGCCCCGCGCTAAATACCGAATCAATGGTTATTGACGAGCACAAGTCCAGCAGCATTTCGTTCAAGTCGGCCGCCACGCTGTGCGCCATGACCGTGACCTCGCCGTAAATCGTGCGCGCGGCATAGTCGCGCAGGTCCAGCGAAAGATCGTAATAGAACACATCATAATCGGCCTGCACGGAGAGCGTTGTCGCATCCCGCAGCACCTCGCGCAGCGCCAGATAGCGCTGGGCTTCCTGTTCGTGGAATTCCTTGGGAGTGCGGGGCGGCAGTGGTTCATCCCACGCGTTGACCGCCGGTTGAGCGGCGGCAAGGCTGGCCGTAATTGTCAGTATCAATAGTGATAGTAGCAGTCTTTTCACAGTAGTCCCGTGCCCTTTCGTTGGGTACCAGCCGTGCGCGATCAACACTTCAATATAAGCCCACCGCTGTCCGCCCGCAAGCGTTATTCGAAGATATTTAAACCCGTATCTTTAAACCATCCATCCATTTATTTATAACCGACCCAACCCATCCGGCGAATCGCGTTGGAATGGAGCGAATATCCTCCACGAAATCATCGGTTCCCCAAATTGAGAAAAATTTCTCTTGACAACCTGTTTTCTTTATCGTATATTTACGATGAACGATTGAATGTGGAATTGTTAACAATTTGTTATTTAGGTTATTGTATAATGCACAACGATCATTCACTTAAAGACGATCCCGAATTGGCAGTTCTTAGTCGGGCTATCGGGCATCCCCACCGGGTTGCAATTCTCCGTTGTTTACTCCGGCGAAAGGCCTGCATCTGCGGCGAAATCGTGGATATTCTGCCGGTGGCACAATCTACGGTCTCACAGCATCTGAAAAAACTCAAGGAAGCGGGTTGGATTCTCGGCGAAATCGAAGGTCCGCGCACCTGCTACTGTATCAATCCGAAAACCCTGAAGCGATTCAAGTCTTTAATAGACTCGAGCTTCTTTTCAACCATCGAGGTTCTCATGAGTATGGGCAACGATGTCCGCACCACCGTGCGGGAAAAATATGGAAAGTTGGCGGGCGGCGGTGGTTCGTGCTGCTGCGGCTGCGGATCGGATAGTCAGACCATCGCCGTTCAAATCGGCTATTCGGCGGATGAACTGACCACCATTCCTTCCGAGGCTAATCTGGGTCTCGGCTGCGGCAATCCGCTGGAGTATGCGAATGTTCAGCCCGGCGAAACCGTAGTGGACTTGGGCAGCGGGGCGGGCTTGGACTGTTTTCTGGCGGCGCATGATACCGGCAAGCAGGGCCATGTAATCGGCGTGGACATGACCTCCGAGATGATCGAAAAGGCCCGCGCCAATGCCAGGACCGGCGGCTTCTATAATGTGGAGTTCCGGCTGGGCGAGATTGAGCACTTGCCGGTGGCGGACGCGTCGGCGGATGTGATCATTTCTAACTGCGTGGTCAACCTCTCGCCCGATAAACCGCAGGTCTTCCGTGAGGCCTATCGCGTGCTCAAGCCCGGCGGCCGGATCGTGGTTTCCGATTTAGTATTGACACGTCCGATCTCCCCCGCGCTGCGCGATTCGGTGGAGGCTTATGTGGGCTGTGTGGCGGGTGCGCTATTGAAAGACGAGTATCTGGAGGCGATCCACAAGGCGGGATTCACGTCCGTGGAAGTGGTGGCCGAAGGCAAGTACGAAATCGGCATCGAAGGGCTTGACAAGTCACTGGCCGACGAAGCGATGGAGGCGGTACTGTCCGTGAAAGTGCGGGCGGTGAAAGCGAAATAGCTCGATCCTGATCTTTATAACAAAAGGCGGTCATTGACCGCCTTTTGTGTATCACACACTCGTACCGAGCCGTGGTTAAGGCCGGAGGCCGCAACCCGGCCGGAATCATCACCGCTATTGACACTTCAGATTCATTTCGTTTCAACCCCATCCTCCGCCGTTCTTTCCACCCAGCGTACGCCAATCGTGATCGCCAGATTGGTAAACAGAATTACGAGCACGGTGACGGTTACGAAATCCTGCGTGCCGTGCAATCCGTAAGCGGCGGGCAAGGTTGCGAGTACCGCCGTAGCCAAACCGCGCGGCATGAACAAAAACAGCACGCGCGCGCCGTGCCAACTGGCGGGATCCTGCCCGCGCAAAAAGCTGAACCGCACCGCAATCAGCCGCGCCAGCAAGACCATCACAAAAATCGCCACACCCTCGGCCAGCAGCTTCCATGTCAGATGGCTGAAGTCGAACAGCATGCCGAGGAACACGAAGAAGAACGTGCGCACCAAAAACGTCAGCTCGGCGTGAAAGCGGCCGATGTCCGAACCGCTCAATTGTTCGATAATCTCTTTACCCCGGAAGTTGGGGAAGAGCTTCGCGAGTACCTTCGGCCCGTTACTGAAGGTCAGCGCGAACACGAACACTCCGAACACGCCCGAACTGTGCAGCGCTTCGCTTACCGCATAAACCATCAGCATGCCCGCGAAGGTCATGAGGTAGAGCAGCGGCTGGCCGGACAGTTTTTTCAGAACCCACATCCATGCGAGTCCCGCCCCGATGCCCACCACCAGCGCGCCGGTCAGCGACGAGAAAATCACCGGCCCGATTTGATCGGCCATCTCCCCTTCGCCGCGCACGAGATTGAGCACGGTCACAGTGAACAATACCGCAATGGCGTCGGACAGCGAGCTTTCCAATTCCAGCACCGTCTTCACGCCGGGATCGGTTTTCACTTCACGGATCAGCGGTATCACAATGGCGGCGCTGGTGCAGGCTACCGCCGACGCCAGCAGCGCGGCGTGCAGCGGCGGGCGGCCAAACGCCAGATCACTAATCAGGAAAATTAGCCCAAACGAGAATAGAAACGAGAGTGACAGCAATTTGATCGCCTGCCGCCAGCTCTTCAGCATCAGCTCGAAATCCAGATGCAGACCGCCTTCGAACAAAATCACCAGCAGCGCAAACGCTCCGAAGTAGGGCGCGACCCCCTGCACCAGCGAGACGTCCACCTTCAGCAGCGTGCGCAGTCCCAGTCCGGCGGCAATCAGCAGCAGCGCATCGGGAATGCGGGTGAGGCGGAACATCCAGCTCCCGGCAAAGCCGAGGCAGATGATCGTCGCGATAATAAAAAACAACAGAAATGGAGTCATGCTTTATCCCGCTGATGAATGAACTATCGCTTGATGCTCGTTCATCCTTTATCCTTCATCCCTCATCCTTCGATCGTAGTCACTTCGCTGCCCGGATAATAATGATTCAGAATTTGCTCCACACTCCAACCCGCTTTAGCCATGGCCGCCGCGCCCAGTTGGCACAAGCCTACCCCGTGACCCCAACCGCCGCCGCTCAAGACGATGTGATCGCCGCGCAGGTCGGTTACGAAATATGAAGACGGCAAATGCGAAGGCGACAGCGCACGGCGGATGTTCAGTTCGCCGTAGATTCGCAGCGTGCTCGCTTGGCCGACGATATCCAGTATCAGAATTCGTCCCGATTTTCCGCGCTGGACTGCGTTCAATTCCCGCACCGTTCTCACAACTTGTCCGGTCTTCTTGGCAATTAGTTCGCCAAGTTCGCTTGGTGTGTACGTAAACTGCCAGCGATAGAGCGGGTCTTTGTCCCACGGTTCAGGGTAGGGATGTTCGCGGCCGTCGCACCAGGCGGCGGGAGCGTTTTCCAAAAAGTCGCGAGCATTACGTTCATCGGACAAATCGGGCGCGGCGAATTCGCCGCAGGCGCGCACCGCGAAATAGTCCGGTCCTTCGCCGCCCCACACCGCCTCGTAGCGTTCCGACACGCCACCGCAGGCTTTGGCATAGCGGGCGTCCACCACCCGCAAGGATGAAGGATGAGGGATGAAGGATGACGTGAGAACTTTCCCGGATGATTCGCGGATGGGTGCAATGACCGCATCGGCTTCGCGGGCAATGCCTTGATAGCACTGGCAGTGATCGTCGTTGCAGAGATCGAAACCGTCGGCACGATGATGGCGGCCTGCCGTGGCCAGCACCGTCGAACGCGCGGCAATGGCTTGGGCTTGCGAGAACGCGGGTGGCAGATCGCTGCGCATTTCGCTGCCCACCGCGCTTTCCAGATAGCTTTCCAGCGGCAGTTCGTTGACCGTCGTCAGTCCCGCGCCGCCGCTATGAAACAGCCGCAGCCGTCCGCGATATTCCAGCGTTTCCTTCCGTTCCCAATGAAAGCCGCGGCCGATGGGCACGTCCTGCAGCCGGAACGATGCGGAGTCGGACAGCGGCGTCGCCCACACTTCTAAAACTTTTGCGGCGAAATCGCCGAGCCGGAACTCAAACGGCAGATCGGGCACGGCTTTGTCCAGCCGCACGACGGCGAGCGCCAGCGGGGCCGCCCCCGGCATCCCGCGCAGCTCGTCCAGCATGGCGGCGGCAGCGGCGGGCGATTCCAGTTTGACTACCGGCCACCACACGCGGTTGTCGAACGTGCGGCCGCCGCTCTCCCACGTGCGGCCCGCTTCCACGATGTCCACATCATAGCGTAGCGCGATTTCGTGCACGGCCATCAGCGCGGCTTCGGCATGTTGCGGCGACAGCGATTCGCTGAGGCGGATGCCGTACTCGCCCTCCCGCCTTCCCGCCTCACCGCTGACTTCAAACGATCCGGCGGTGTTGTCCAGCGTGAGATAGCGGCAGCAATCCACCCGGCAGCGCACGAGGTGCTCGCCGCGCAGCTCGCCGCGAATCACGGGTTCATCCCACAACAAGCCGATGTGAACGTTTATAGACATATGTGAAAGCAAATACCTGACTACATTATGACAATGCGTATGCAAACACGGCGGCGGCGGTAACGAGGTTCAGGCTCTCGGCTCCGCCGCGAGACTCAAGTGTCAAACGATGCGTGCATAGGTCGGCCAGTTCAGCGGATAGTCCGCGGGTTTCGTGGCCGAGCACGATCAGCACCGGTGGTTTCAGGTTCATATGTTTGGTCAGCGGTTGCGCGCCGTGGGAGATCAGCGCCGCCGCATCCCCCGGCCACGCGCGCAGCACCGCCGCCAAGTCCGCTTCGGCGCGTAGCGGCTGATGGAAGAGCGAACCCATACTGCCGCGCACGACTTTAGGATTCCAGACCTCCGCCGAATCCGTTCCCAAGTAGAGTTCACTCGCCCCGAAGAAATCGGCCACGCGCATCAGCGCGCCGCAGTTGCCGGGATCGGACACTTGCTCGCAGGCCAGCGCAATCTTGCCTGCCCGGGCGGGCAGATTGAACATATGGGCGATGGCGACGACCCCTTGCGTGCTGTCGGATTTGGTGAACCGCTGAAAGATTTCCGCATTCACCGCATACAGCGGCACGCCCTTTACCTCAGATCGCGCCCGCCACGCGTCGTATTCGCTGTGCAGCACCAGCACCGCTTCGATACGGTCGCGCTTCACGCGCAGCGCTTCGCGCACGCAGATTTCACCTTCGATGAGAAACTCGCCGCACTCGCGGCGATATTTCTTCTGCGTGAGTCGCGCCCATTCGGTAATCTGGCGGCGGGTGAGGGTGGGAAGCTCGTCGCGCACGCTACGCCTTCTCCACATTCTTGGCCGGCACCCAGCCCTTCGCACCGCTGTCGTTTTCGCACCACAACCAGCCGCTCTCTTCTTCCAGCACGGTCAGTTCGTCGCCGATCTCCACGCTGAGTTCGGCTCCCGTGTAGTCGCGCCGCAGCTTGCCGGTCTCGCCTTTCACTTCGAGGAACGCCATCGGCACCCAACCGCCCTTGCCGTTCTTGGCGGTGCACCACACCCAGCCGCTCCATTCCTCGTCGGCGCCGCCCACTTGCACTTTCGCACCCGCCTTGACCTTAATCGTCTCCGCATACGTGGCGGTATGCGCTTTAATCACCCGCACGCGCTTGTTCATAATGAACTCTTGGTTTGCAAATAACCCGATTTCCACAATCCAATGCCGCCGGCAATCGTTACCAAATACCACGCGGCCGCCGCCGTGGTATTCAACAGCACCGTATAGCCGATGGCCATGGTTAAGCCGACGACCAGCGCCATGCCCCACATCCAACCCATGAGCGGCGCGAGCATCTTCGCGGGCGGCGGCGTCACTTCGCCGTGTGCGCGCGACCATTGCCGCACGACGTTCCACACACCCACGGGTTTGGTGCGACGGTAGAATTCGGCGAGCACGTCCAGCGGCGCCGGCTTGGTCAGCAGCGTGACCAGAATCCACACCACCGCCGAACCGAAGGTGATGATGAGCAGCCGCTCGGCATAGGAGACTTTCACGGCCAGCAGTGCGAGCGTAAGCACACTGGAGGCGGCCATCGCCGCGATCTCGCTCCATGCGTTGATCCGCCACCAGAACCACCGCAGCACGTACACCGGTCCGGTGCCTGCGCCGAATGCGATTACAAATTGAAAAGCGGCCGTAACGCTGGTGGTGAAGTAGGCGGCCAGTCCCGCGCCGACGAGCACTACCGCCGTGGCGATTTTGCTCCAGAAAATATAATGTTGTTCGTCGCGATCTTTAGCAATGAACTGCCGGTAGAAATCATGGACCAAATAGCTCGCGCCCCAATTAAGCTGGGTGGAAATCGTGCTCATGAACGCGGCCAGCAGCGACGCCACCAGCAAGCCCCGCAATCCGAAGGGCAGAATCTCCATCATCAACTGCGGGTAGGCCATTTCGGGATCGGCAATGGTCGGATAGATCACCAGCGAAGCCAGCGCCACCAGAATCCACGGCCACGAGCGAAACGCGAGATTGGTCAGGCTGTACCACAGCGTCGCCAGCAGCGCGTGCTGTTCGTTCTTGCAGGAGTTCTGCCGCTGAATGACCTTGCCGCCGCCGTCGGAGTTCACGTTGGCCCACCACGTCACCGCGATATAGGTCATAAATCCCACGAAGGCCGGAGTCCAGAAATCGCCCGACCACCACGCTCCGCCGCCCGGCGCGGGCGCCATGCGCAGCATCTCCGGTTTGAGCTGCGCGGCTACGGCATTATGCAGCGCGGACAAGCCGCCCACTTCGCGCACGGCATAGATTGCGAAGACGATGCCCCCGCCCTGCGCGATGACATACTGCACCAAGTCGGTGAGCGCTACGCCCCACATGCCGGAGAGCAGCGTATAAAAAAACGCCAGGCCGGTGAAGATGAGAATACAGGTGAGTTTGTCCCAGCCTACCGCCGCGTTCATGATTTTCGCGATAGCCAGAATCACCCAGCCCATCGCAATCACGTTGATCGGCAGCGCCAGCCACAACGCGCGAAAACCCCGCAGTGCCCGCGATGCCCTGCCCGCGCCGTAGCGCAGTTGGGTGAGTTCCACGTCGGTCAGGACTTTCGCCCGCCGCCACAGCGGCGCAAGAAAGAAGGTCGCGAACAGCGAGCCGATACCGAAGCACCACCATTGCCAGTTTTCGTAAATGCCGATAGTGCGCACCAGCTTGGTCACGTACAGCGGCGTGTCGCACGAAAACGACGTGGCCACCATCGAGGTGCCCGCGATCCACCACGGCAGCGCGCGCCCCGCCAGAAAATATTCTTCGGTGGAACGATGCGCCCGCCTCGTCATGATAATTCCCACCACGAGGCTTAGGGCGTTATAGGCGATGATGATCGCCCAGTCTATGGAATGGAGGTTGGAAATGTTATGCCTCGATGTTCGTTTACTTCTCCAGCGCCTTCCTTATCCCCCGCAGTTCGTCGAGAATCGCTTGCAGCAATTGGCGGTCGGAGGCGGATGCGGTGGTAGCAACATTCTCGACACCGGTGGCCATATCGCTGCGGGGATGGAGCAGCTTCAGCCGCGAGCGTAAATCGGTATGCATGTTCTGCCAGTCGCGCAGTCCGGAGATCTGGCCTTCGTAGCCGGAAGCGGTGGTGCTTTGTCCGGCGGTTTGGATCTTGATCGCGCCGATGCCCAGCGCGCGGTCGAACAGCGACCGCTGCAACTCGAAATCGGTAATTGCGCGGTACGGAATATTCTGCTGAATCTTGGTCAGCACGCCCTTGTAGATCGTCACACGGTCATCTTCGATGCGATAGCCGAGATTCCTCACCCACAACAACACAATGGGCACGGAGATCAGCCACATGAGCACGATCACGCCCAAGGTTATCGGCCATGTAATTTGCGACACTTCCTCGGCGGACGCTTCCGGTGACAGCGGAACCAAGACCACAATGAGCACCGCGCACAGCAGAATTATTACCGTCAGCAGCGCCAGCGTCAGCCATTGTTTGGTGATCAGCTTGGGATCGGGTTTGATTTCCATGGTCACTCCGGATGATGATCTCGGCAAAGCGACGTTCTATTCTCCGATGATATGAATTATAGGTCTTAAGTTTGAATTTTTAAGTTTTAGATTTGTCTTCCCCCGGTGGCGGTAATTTCTCCGACGGAATCAATTTCAGACTGCGGCGATGGACGTAAACATAAGTCAGCTCCGCCCCGAAAAACACTAGACACGCCACGTAGTATACCCACACCAGCATCACGAACAGCGAACCCGCCGCACCGTAGGCCGATCCCATTGCGGCGGTGCGCAGATATTGAGTAATGCTGTAATTGCCCGCCATGAACAGACCCACGGTAATCACCGAACCGAAGGTTACGTCCCGCCAGCGAATATGAATGTTCGGCATCATTTTATAGATCAGCATGAAGAGTAGGAGATACGCGACAATCGTTCCGCCCGTTTCCAGCGTGTACCACAACCGGCCGTGAGCCGCAACGAACAATCCCAACACGGTGGTCGTGGCCAGCGAGAGCAGCAGCAAAAAGGTGATTCCGCCCATTAATCCCAACGATTGCAGCCGTCCCATCAGCCAACTCTGGATCTCCTTGCCTTTGGGAAACGGCACGCCCCAGATCACGTTCAGCGAATTGCGCAGATGCGCGAAGGCCAATGTTCCCGAAAACAGCGCGACGATCAAGCTCACAGTAATCGAAGCATTGCCCAAATCGCGCTTGTCGGCATTATCCACTACGATATTGATCACTTCCCCGACTTGCGGTCCGACCAGTTGGCGGATTTCTTCTAAAATCCGCATCTCGAAGTTGCCGCCGATGGTGGAGGTAACGCGAATGAGAATGATCAGCAGTGGTGCGAGGGACAGCGATGTATAAAACGCCAGCGCGGCGGCCAGCGTCCAGGCATCGTCCACCATGAACTCGATAATCGCCCGCCACACGATGCGCACGCCGAGCTTGGTATAGGAATAGCCGCGTTGAACTTCGCGAACCGGATTGTCCATTACGGCTCCAGCGCCACCGTGGTTTCTTCGATATCGGGATTTTCCGCCCACGCCGTCACCACCGCCACGCGCTTGGGAATCCCCACCCCGCGTTTCCTCTCGACAATCGTGATCGAATCGGC
>CAYUIF010000020.1:0-60197 GCA_964444755.1 uncultured Alphaproteobacteria bacterium
GATATAGTCTTCGGTTTGTTTTTCAGCGGGATTCGTAAAAATCACTTTAGTTTCGCCGACTTCAATCAGCTTGCCCTCGTAGAAGAAGGCCGTATAGTCGGAAACGCGGGCGGCCTGCTGCATGTTGTGGGTTACGATGACGATGGTGTAATCGCCGCGCAGCTCGGAAATCAAGTCTTCGATGCGGGATGTGGAGCGGGGATCCAAGGCCGATGCCGGTTCGTCCATCAATAATATCTCCGGATCGACGGCCAACGCGCGCGCAATGCACAACCGCTGCTGCTGGCCGCCGGAGAGTTCGATGGCATTGAGTTCCAAACGATCCTTGACCTCATCCCAGAGGGCGGCGCGGGTCAGGCTGCGTTCGACGATATCGGCCAGCTTGCGGCGATCATTCAAGCCTTCGATGCGCGGACCGTAGGCAACGTTCTCAAAGATGGATTTGGGAAACGGATTGGATCGCTGAAAGACCATGCCGATTTTTCGGCGCAGCGCAAAAACATCCGTCGCAGGCGCATAGATATCCTGACCGTCCACCGTTATCTTGCCGGTTAGGCGCGTCCCTTCGATGATGTCGTTCATGCGGTTCAGCGTCCGCAGGAAGGTAGACTTGCCACAACCGGACGGCCCGATGAGCGCCGTGACCTGTCCCTCATACATATTCAAGGATACGTCGAACAACGCCTGCGTGTTCCCGTAAAAGAAATTCAGGTCCTGACTACGAATTTTCATTTTTTGCGCGTCGTTGGTCACAGCCGTTACCAGCGGTATTTTTTGCGGAAGTGGCTGCGCAGCAGAATGGCCGCCAGATTGAGTCCCAAGACCAGGATGATCAACACCAGCGCCGTGCCGTATTGCATCGGCCGCACTTTGTCCACGTCCGGCAACTGAGTCGCCAGAATGTACAGGTGGTACGGCAGAGCCATCACTTGATCGAAAATCGAATGCGGAAGGCGGGGCAGAAAAAAGGCCGCTACGGTCAGCAGAATCGGCGCGGTTTCGCCCGCCGCCCGCCCGAGCGCGAGGATCGAACCGGTGGCCATGCCCGGCACCGCGTAGGGTAGAACGTTCTTGCGAATCGTTTGCCATTGAGTTGCTCCCAGCGCCAGACTGGCTTCACGGAACGATTGCGGCACCGCCCGTAAAGCCTCTTCACTGGCGACAATAATGATCGGCAGTACCATGCACGCCAAGGTCAGACTGCCGGAGATTATCGAAGCGCCGAACTTGAAAAAGATCACGAATAATCCCAACCCGAACAAGCCGAACACGATGGAGGGAATTCCCGCCAGCGTCACGATCGCCAAGCGAATGGCGCGCGTCAAGCGGCCTTGCCGGGCATATTCCGACAAATAAACGGCTCCGGCCATGCCCAGCGGCAGCGCCACGATAATCGTGCCGATGACCAGATAGAAGGTGCCGATGATTACGGGGAGGATGCCGCCTTCGGAACCGCTCTTGCGCGGCATTTCGGTAAGAAACGACCACGACAGCGTACCGGCACCGTGATAGATAATATCAAAGATAATGTAGCCGACGACGAAGACGATGAAGTAAGTCGTCAGCCGGAGCGTCCAGAAAGCGCGTTTTTCCTTGAATTGCTTGCGGTTCATGCTACCCGATCCGGTATTTCTTCAGAACGCGCTGGGCAATGATATTCAAGCCGAAGGTCATAATTAAGAGTACGATACCCACACAGAACAACGCGCGATAATGCGCGCTGCCGAAGGGCACTTCACCCATCTCGGCGGCGATGGTGGCTGTCATAGTGCGGACGGAATGCAACGGATTCCCCGTGATGACGGCGGCATTGCCGGTGACCATCATGACCGCCATGGTTTCGCCGATAACGCGACCGATGCCGAGCATGACCGCCGCCACAATACCGGACAGCGCCGCCGGAACGGTCACTTTACGGATCGTTTGCAGGCGCGAGGCGCCCAGCGCCAGCGACGCTTCTTTATAGGAGGCGGGAACGCCGCGAATGGCGTCCTCGGAAATGGAAATGATCGTGGGAATAGCCATCAAGGCCAAGAGCAGCGCGCCGGTCAAGGCATTCAAACCGGTATAGAGGTGAAATACCTGTTTGACCAGCGGCGCCACCACCACCAGGCCGAAAAAGCCGATCACCACCGAAGGCAGACCGGCCAGTAGTTCGATAAAGGGTTTGAGAAATTCGCGTTCGGCGGGATGAGCGATTTCCGCAATGTAAATCGCCGCGAACACGCCGAACGGCACGGCAATCACCGTCGCCAGCAAGGTCACTAAAATCGAACCGCTGAGGAGCGGCAGAATCCCGAACATTTCCTTTTCGAAGGAGACGGGATTCCACCGATTCACAAACAGCTCACCGATTCCGGGGTCTTTGATAAACGGAACCGCTTCCCGACCTAAGAAAACAAAGATCAGGATGACCACTAAAATAGACGTAAGAGCCGCCCCTTGCAAAAGCAAGCGGACGGCCTTATCTTGCCAGCGCGTTTGCTTCATTTATTTTTTAGGAGCCGGAATATAACCGGTATCCAAGACGATGGCTTGCCCGGCTTCGGTAAGACAGAAATCCAAGAAGTCTTTAATCGTTCCCGACGGTTCACCGTTCGTGTAGATGAACAACGGCCGCGAGATCGGATAGCTGCCATCCAGCACCGTCTCGTTGGAAGGCGCCACCGCGGGAGATTCCGGGGTTGCTTTCACATGAATCATCTTCACAGCGCTCTTCTCGGCGTAGGCAATACCGCCATAGCCGATGGTCCATTTATCTTCGGTGACCGAGGACACCACGGCGGCGGTGGACGGCATTAGCCGGGCTTTGGCGGTGTAGTCAGCCTTTTCCAGAACGTGTTCCTGGAAATAAACGTATGTGCCGCTGTTGCTTTCGCGGGACAACACGATAATCGGTTCATCCGGACCGCCGACTTCGCTCCAGCGCGTATACTCGCCGGTGTATATCTTCTTCAGTTGTTCCATTGTTAAATCACTGACGGGATTCGCCGCATTAACCATGACGGCGATGCCGTCGAGACCGATGACGGTATTGACCGGATTAATGGACTTGCTATTGGCCAGCTCGATTTCTTTATCTTTCATGGCGCGTGACGATGCGCAAATATCGGTCGTACCGTTAATCAACGCCGCGATGCCGGTTCCCGATCCGCCGCCGGTAACCGCAATGCTGACATCAGGATGAGCGACCATGTAGGCTTCACCTAAATCGCTCATTAAGTTGACCATCGTATCCGAGCCCTTGATTTGCAGACTGGTCTGCGCAAAGGTCGGAATGACCGATCCCAATAGCATCGCAACGACGAGCATCGTTGCCGCGAATATCTTTTTGAAATGCATTGACTTATCCATGCTTATTGAATCCTTTCAAGTGAAAAAAGTTACGGATGGAATGTTAGAATTCGGTTAAGAAATCGTTAGAACACGGTGTGATTCAGGGTTTGGAGCCGCAAAACCGGATCATGCCTCTTAGAATTTCGCCTCGAAATCCACTTGCAGGCGATTGTAGGCGAGTTTAGCGCCATCGGGATCAAGAGTGTTACGGAAATAAGTGACTCCGAATTTCGTTTTGGTTAAGGGAGCTACGGCGATGGAGACCTTGTGACCGTTGAAGTTGGTGCTGCCGCCGCCCGCGTCGGAATCAACGAACGCGCCGATGGCCGCATTGGCCTGCACATCGCGATAGTTGTAAGCCAAACTCCAATCGAAGGGCAGTTTCTTGAATTTGAAAGCCAATCCCGCGAGCCAAGCAGTATCATTTTTTTTGTCAGAACCGCTATCCGGTTCGGCAGCGGTATTCATGACCAACTCGCCCAGAGCGGACAATTCGGTGGTTCCCAGTTTCGTTTTCAGTTCGCCGGTGGCATCGAACAAGTTGTAGTCATTGCGATAGAGCACGCGGGAGCCGTCGGAATAGACGCTGTTGCCGAAGCCTTTGGTTGTGCTGTAGATGGTCGGACCGTTTTTCACGTTGCCGTAATCATAATAGGCGACGCCGAGCATGCCTGACGTGTTTCCGCTAACGGCATGTCCGCCCACCTGTGCACCGAATAGTCCCTGATCGGGGCCGTCCGCCGATTTCCGCTCCGCCGCCCACAGACCACCTAACCGGAAGAAGAATTCATGCTGATCCATTTTCAGCACGGAACCGACCGCCAGACCTTCGGGATTCAGATCGGGATCCCAAATCAAATCGGTGGCTTCGAACGGATGCGCGAACTTCCCGGCGCGCCCCCAGAAATTCGCACAGGGATGATAGTCCAGATAAGCACGGTCAATCCAGATCTGCTTTTGGGAGAAACCGCCGGAAAAATCTTGATTCGTGGAAACCGGCTCGCCGACACCCGATGCCAATCGGGCGATCACGTCCATTTGCGGATTGACTTCCGCCTGAATCATGACCCGCAGCCGCAGCCGCTGACGATTGCGATCAGGCAAGCGGACGTTTTCCGGGCTGCCGAATTTTTCTTCCGAAATCAGTTCATGCCGATAGCGGAAATCACCACTCAGCTTTAAGCGTTCCGTCCAGCTCTTGTTTTCTGCGGCTTGAGTTCCGGTGGACAGAAGGAAGATTAAACCTAATCCAAACCAACCGATTTGCTTTACCATTGGCGTTCCTGTTGAAAGATCGTGAAATTTTGAATGGTGCCAATTTATTGCGGCAACATTAGCTGAAAGTGAACGACTTGTAAGATTTTGGTTAAGATGTCGAAATATTGGTCATAAGGAGGCAAAAAGGAATCGGACCAGTCACCCCGGTCCGATTTATACGAAACTTGCTGCGTAGACCCGGTTCGGGCAGTCGCTTACTAAACCACTTCGCTCAATGGAAGATAGATGCTGAAAGTACTGCCTTCGCCGAGGATACTGGTCACACCCACCCGACCGCCGTGAGCCTGCGCGATGTGCTTGACGATGGAAAGTCCTAAGCCGGTTCCGCCCAGTTTGCGGCTGCGTGCTTTATCCACGCGGTAGAAGCGCTCGAAAATTCGCGGGAGGTGTTCGGCGGAGATTCCACAGCCGTGGTCTTCCACGCGGATGATTACGGTACGATCTTCACGAATAACTTCCACCTGAACCTGCTGACCGACATCGCTATATTTGATGGCGTTGTCCAGCAGGTTAATCACTGCTTGTTCCAACAAGGTCGGCTTAACTTGTACCATCAAATTCGACGGACAAGAAAATGAGATGGTGATCTCACGCTCTTTCGATTTGGTGCTGATATTGGTGATGGCGGTGCCCACGATTCGTTTGACATCTACCGGTGGGAGTTGCAGATAGTTGGTTTCGTTTTCCTGTTCCAAGCGCGACAGGGCCAGCAAATCCTCGATAATTGCGTTCAACCGATCGGTGTTTTGCGCGATGCGCGACAGAAAATCGTTGGCATTTGCCGCATCATGCTCTGCCTCTTCCAGCAGGGTTTCCACGAAGCCTTTGATGGCGGTGACGGGAGTCTTTAATTCGTGGGACACGTTAGCGACGAACTCGCGCCGCACGATTTCCAAGCGGCGCAGCCGGGTAATGTCGTTCAGCACGATGAGCACGCCAATGCGCTGTCCTGCTTCGTTGATCAGTTCCGTGCCGGATACTTGCAGCACTTGGTTGGACCCGGCTTTAAGATGAATTTCGCCTTCCGCCATGGACTTGTTCTCGCGAAAGATCGTCGTCACGAATTGCTGCAATTCGCTGACGCGAATCACTTCGGTGAGCAAACGTCCTTTAGCACGATCGGGCTCGATATCGAGGAGTTGAGCGGCGGTGCGATTGATAAACAGGATATGCTCGCGGTTGTCAACGGCAATCACTCCCTCGCGCAAGCTGGCCAGAATTGCCTGCTGCTCATTGCGCTGGAGCGTGATCGTGCGAATTTTTTCATCGAGCTGCGCCGCCATCTCGTTCAGCGATTCGGCCAAACCCGCCATTTCCGCATCGCGGGGAACATCCAGCTTAAGCGAGAAATCGCCCGCCGCGAATTGTTTGGCTCCGGCTTTCATTTGCGTCAGCGGCTTGGCGAGGTGCCGCGCCAATAGCAGCACCGACATCGCCGCCGCCAACGCCACGAACAACGCGAAAACCGCCACTTGGATATTGGCCACGCGTAAATCGGCCCACAGGCCCGCCACCGGGATGGAAATTCGCAGCGCGCCGGTGATTTCACCACCTCGATAAATCGGCACGGCCACATAAATGAGTTCAGCACGGGCGGTGGAACTATAGCGGCGACCCACACCGCGTTGGCCGCTTAACGCCCCGCGGATTTCGGGGGTGAACGGCAAACTTTGCGATCCGTGCGGCAGTTGAGTATCGATAATCACCAAACCGTTTTTATCTACAATCGTGATGCGCGTGCCGGACGCCTCGGACAGCGCATCGGCCAACGGCAGCAGCGAATCGCCAGGCATGTCCAGAAGCGACGGCGGCAATTCGCGAAGGATCAAGCGCCCACGCATCTCCAGATCGTCGGCAACATGATCAAGCCGCATCGTCCACGCCCGATAAGCCGCATAGCTGCCCACCGCGAGCAGCGACAGCAGCACTACTGCCAAAAAGTAAGGGAACAATGTCCATTGCAGGCGACGTTTAGTCATGCCGCGGATCCCGGAAGCGATAACCCACGCCACGCACCGTTTCGATGTAGTCGCCGCAGCTTTCCAGTTTGCGGCGCAGCGAAACGATATGCACGTCCACCGAACGGCTGGTCACGTCGGTATCGGTGCCTTGCGTGGATTCGACAATACGATCCCGCGAGAAGACCCAACCGGGCCGCCGCGCCAAGGTGCGAAGAATGCGGAATTCGGTGGCGGTCAGTTCAACGGGTTGCCCTTTAACACGAACGACGTGTTGTTCGGTATAGATCACTAAATCCTCGAAATTCAGAATGCCTTGTTGGTCATCTTCACCCTGCTTGCGGCGGAGCAGTGCTTTCACCCGCGCCGAAAGCACGCGCGGACTGAACGGCTTGGTCACATAATCGTCGGCGCCTAATTCCAGACCCGTAACCACGTCCGCTTCTTCAGCACGCGCCGTGAGCATGATAATCGGGATTCCCGCCGAATCCGGCAATGATTTAATGCGTTTGCACAAATCGAGTCCGTCAATCCCCGGCAGCATCAGATCCAGAATGATAATGTCCGGCGGACGCGCCTGGATTTCCGACAGGGCTTTTTCGCCGGAGGTTACGCAGGCGACGTCATACCCTTCCTTGGAAAGATTATATCGAACAATTTCAAGGATATCTTCTTCGTCATCCACGACCAGAACATTCGCTTTGCTCATGGCAATTTCTCCACATACCGGATGAAAGGAGTTGCTTCAGGCAACCATAATATAATGAAAATATAAAAAACGAAACAACCGTGGTCGTGAAAGATATAAAAAACAAAGGCGAACCCAAATGGACTCGCCTTTGTTGAATTGAAATACGAAGCTCAAGCCAAGACGCCGAAAGCCACTAAGGCAGCGAGCACAACGCCCATTATGCTTTCGCCGGCGATACATCCGGAGGCAATCGGAATGGTGTACATTTCGTTCCACTTGGGGACGCGCTTTTCCAAGATAAAGGCGATCAACGCGCCCAGGAACATGGAGAAGCTGGTGTAAGCCGGAATCATCATAGCAATTCCCAATGCCGCCGGAGACGGAGTATAGGGACGAGCTTTGGGGAAGATTCGATCTACTACCACGATGATCACACCTAACACCAACGCGATGCCCATGGCGATGACGGCGCTGGGGGGAAGCGTACTGAGACCCTTGGAGAGTACTTTAGCCACACCCGCCCACACCAAGGCGGACGGCGCGGGGAATTGCTGACCGCCTAAGGCATTGGCATCGGGAACCAGAATGAAATAGGCGGGAACGCACATTAACGCTCCGGCCAACACACCGAATAACTGGGCGATGAATTGCTTGCGCGGATGCGCTCCCACCATGTGGCCAACTTTCAAATTGGAGATTGTATCGGCACAGCTGGCAGCGGCGCCGGAGGTGACTCCGGCGGTCATCAGGTTAGCCGTCATATCTCCGGGAGCGATCACGCCGTAGGTAAGTTGGGTGATCTTGCCCATCGCACCGATGGGATTGATGCCGATTTCCGCCGCGGCGCGAGTCGCAACCGCCGCGAGGAAGAAGGTCAGCAATACGGCCAGCACACCCATATACCAATGGATGTTGAACAACCACAGAATAATAATGGCCGAAGCCGTACCGAAAATCACGAAGCCGATCACAAACCATGACATAGGAATTTCGATGTGATCGAGCACGCCGCCGCCGCCCTTATTCTTATTGTTGCTGAAGCTGCGGAAGATACTGCCGAAGGTGCGGCCCAGCGTACGCCACTGGAACGCGAGCGCCAATAATCCGCCGACCACCAGTATCGTCGCGCCCGGCCATAAAGTCCACGCGCTGATGTTGCGGAAACCGCCGACGGTTTGCAAGCGATTGGCGCCCGGCTCGAAGCCCAGCGCTTTAATGACACCTTCCGGCTGGTTTTCGGCCACCGTGAGTTTCGCTTCCCAATCGGTAGCGCGGCTGGCTTCGATGAATAGCGCGGCCGCACCGAGCGCTTTATTCATCGTATCACGGACACTGATCGTACCGTGGAACGGATTAGGCGTGCCGTCCAAGAGGGTGGCGGCATTCAAGTCACGCATGATATGCGATGCGTCGCCGTAGACCACCGGTTGTGTCCACGTATAACTAAGCGTGTCCAGGCGGCTGCCACTGGAAAGTTCCGGTCCGACATTCGCTTCTTCCAACACGACGGTCAGCGATTGTCCGGCTTCGATGGCAAGGGGAGTTTGCGGCAGCGCCACGGCCCGCACTTGCGGCGCGGGATGTTTAATGATCTTTGCATCAATCAGGTTGGGCGCAAGTACGCCATAGTTGATGAGAAAACCGAACAGCATGCTGAGTCCGACCTTCATGCCGAACAGCGCGCCGATGCCGAGGAAGATCAAGCCCGGCTCGAAGCTGAGAGTTAACTTCGAGAGCGAAACACGGGCAATGGCCATCGGTGCATTGAACAAACCGGGAATCCAGGCCAATCCGTCGCGCATGGCGGCAATCAGAATTCCCAAACCTCCGGCGGCGCCCAGCGCTTTGGCTTTCTTCATGGCTTCGCCGCCGTGGGAATACATAGCCTTTAGTGTTTCGCCGGTGGGGATCACCGCTGGGAACCGAAGCTTGTCCACTTGGATCATCTGTTTCTTGAACGGGATGGCCATGAACAAGCCGAGATAGAGGATCACGCCGATGAGCAGCGTGAGATGCCACCACACAAAGGTATAACCGGTGAGCATGGTTAAAGCGGGAACCGCCGACACCAAGCCCGCCGAGGAAATCCAACTGGCGGCCACGGCGACGGTCATCATGATGGTGTTTTCCATCATGCCGAACTCGCGTTTGACCAGTCCGACTCCCTGCAGCGCTTTAAACAGCGCAAAAATCACGATCACCGCCGCAATGTCCACGCCCAAGCCCCAACCGGACTTGAGACCCACGTAGAGATTGGACAGCGACATTAGTCCGCCGAAAATCATCCCGGCGATAATCGCGCGTACCGTCAATTGCGGTTGGCTGTCGCCTTTGTAGACGGTCTCCAACCACTCGCGATCCCGCTCCTCGACGGATTTTTCGACTTGAGTTGCATCGTCGGCCATAGACGGCCCTCACAGGTTGCTGATTAGCTATTGCCGGATCGGATCCGGCGCTATCTGAATTAGTTGTGCTTGGTATTGAAAATGACCGGTGGCGCGGCTTTGGTGCCGTTCAGGAGCATCCACTCGCGGAAGGACTTCCAATGATCGGATGGTAGCCACTCGCCCTCCAAATGCAGCGCACGCTCAATGACGAGATGGTTGTCATTCGCTTTTACATTAACTTTACCGAAGCTGGAATTCCACTTCGACTCACTTCCCGCGAGATTATCTTCGATCTTCCAATCGTCGGGAATGGATATTTCCACGCGAGTGGTGATGTCACCGGCCAGCGGAATTTCTTGCGGGAATTCACGGGCGGTCAGTCCCAACGGAGCACCATCAACGAATTTCGCAAAATCGAATACGTTAGTCGGAAGAACGCGGAAATCGTCTTTTTCTTCCAACGCTTTAGGGATGATGAATTGGAAATCTATCGCAATTTGAGCGTCGCTAAGATTCTTGAGTTGTGTCTCGGTAACGGACAGCTTGGCAATGTTGATCACAGCGGATACGTATGATTCCGCACCACCGGAACGCACGATCTCGAACGGCGCGTATCCATCGTGGGCGACGATTCGGCCGTGTCCGCTTAAGGTGTCCTTATCAAGACTTTCCAAAACGACGGACAATTCGTAAGCCGTGCCGGTGGAAACCGAGAAGGTATCTCTCCACGGAGTCAGCTTGGATGCCGGGGGAACAACCGACAAGTAATATCCACCGGCTCGATTCTGACGTGAAAAATCTTCGCGAGGATTAAGCGGGTCGCTTTCGAAAATCTCTTCGGTCGTGGAAACGCGAATCAACCAATAAGCCAAATCATGAATCGAGGGGACCGGTGGTTCGAAGGGGAAGAAAGGCAGTGGTGCGACTTCAATGCCAGCCTGTTTAGCCAAACCGGAAACCAACACCGCCATTTCGAAGGAGTTGCCATAGCCGGAAGTCAATATTCGTTGAACCGGACGTAAACCGACTTCATATTCCGGAAGCTCAAATTCCAAGTGATTAAACCGTTCGCGCACCCATTTTTTGATTACGTCTAAACGGTTCTCGCTGCCGTCAATCCCTTGCAGTTCTTCAATCAAGGATGCCGGCAATTCCGGCAGATCTTTCCGGGCGCTTTCGATACGCTTGCCGAATTCATCGGCCACTTCCTTCCAATCCTTGGTGGTGGTAAAGGCGACGTTGGGCAGCAGCACCCGATGCCCGGCCAAGTCTTCCGCCAGATAACCGGGCTGTTCACCGACGCTCCACGTGTACGAGGTTCCGGTTTTGGAGGATTCGTTTACGCCGTTCTGAGCTTGATAGGTCAATGTGGCGCCGGAAGGGATATTCACAGAAAGTTCGCGGGAAATGACCGGCCATTCTTCACGGAAGTATACGCGGCCTTCCAACCACGGTAGAATCGGTGTGTTAGTCGTAAGGCGATAATGCAATTCGGAAATAGAACCATTTTCCAATCCCAGCATGGTTACTACCATCTGCCGTACGGCAGAGAAATCGGGAGCAAGATCGAAACCCTCTTCCGGCACGATAGGATTGAAGGCATTGGCGGGAGTGCAGTCAATCTGCCGACCGTCAGCGGTATACGTGCGGGCGGTGAGGATTTCCAGTTTTTGCGGACCGTCCAAGAAGGCGATATGGGGATCGCCCCACGCATCACGAGCCGCTTCATCGGGAAGGTAGCGGAAGGAATGCCACTCGTAGCTCTGTGAGGCGTTGGCATTGAGAGTATAGGTTTCCGCACACCACAACAGAATATTTGAAGCGATCGGATATTTTTGAATCGCACCGAGATTGGCCTTCACCGGATCGGGCAAGCCTTGATAATCAGCCATGCAGAATGACGCAGCCATAAGAAACGCGAGAATCGTGGTAAACGTTTTCATTTCGCGCCTCCTTTCGCCAGCACGACCGCCTGTTTTTCGGTATCCTTCAAGGCGCTATAGGCCTCCCATACTTCATCATATTCTTTAAGCGGTATCCAACGATCCCGCATCGACCAGACCTGCGAGAATTCCAAATTCGTGCCGGTCTTTTTCCAACCGCCCTTCAAATACGCCAGTTCGCCGCCGATATCGCGATCATCGGGCAGCGTGCGGGCGGTGAATCCGGCGGGCAAGGACAAGGTTTCTCTCAGCGTGATTTGCCGGGGATTGTAGGTAAAGACCGGCTGGGTGCGGTCTTCTTCCAAACCGGTGGGGAGATTATGTTGAAAGCTGCCGCCGAATAAAAACTTGCCGATGAACGGTTGATAGTCAATACGGTTGCCGATCACTCGCGCGTAGCGCGGCACGCGGAATTCGATTTCCACCGTAAACGGCTTATCGAAACTTAAGATGTCGCCGTATTTAGTGCGCACGAGTTCGGCGGTGGGGAAAGCCTTGGTCAAGCGGTTGCGGCAGATTTGATCCCAGCGATCCTTGCCGTTATCGGAAAACTCGCGGCGGTTGCGGGCGTCGCCGTAGGACTTACCTTGAATGAGTACGGTTCCTGTCAGATTGCCGCCGGCATCCAGCCGCGATTTCATGGTGAACGAGTAGTCGTTTTCTTCAGCCGTGAACTTGGAAATCTGACCGAGGTCTTCGCCTTCGGCTGTACCGATCACGATGTGCTGTTCGGATTCGGCATGACTCCAGAGTTTCATATTGAACGGCGACCACGTGGGATCGAGCATCAGGAACGAGCCGTCGGGACGGCGCGTGGCGACGACACAGTGATTGAACTGGTCGGCGGGGATGCGTTCGACGCGGGCTCCGGCCATGGTCATCACCGGGTAGGTTTCCGTAAAACCCGCCGCGCGGAGCATCGTGACCAGCATGCCGGCGATGTCCTTGCACACACCGGCGCGATCATTGAAGGTCATGGTTCCGGGGTGCAGCGTGTAGCCTTCGCCTTCGCCCATACTGATGCCGCTGTAGCGAATCTCTTGCGCGACCCAATGCAAGAGCGCGTAAAACTTACAGGTGTCGGTTTGACAGCCCTTCGTGATTTTCGCAACTTCGCGGCGGATCGCGTCGTCCGCCTCGAACACGCGAGCGTCTTCGTTGACGTTATAGAACCAGCGCGATTTCTCCGCCCAACTGCGCACGTTGGTAAAGACGACCTTCGGCACGAAGTCCGCCGGACCGGGAGAACGCGGTTCTTCTTCGTAAGCCGGAACGTTTTCTTTCCAGAAATGATAGACCAGTCGTCCGTCTTCGAATAGAGTGGCAGCATACACTTCGCCGTTGTAGGTTTCGAATTGGGCGGGCATGGTCTCGGGCATGGTGATCGTATATGACTTCACCTTCATCGGCGGCGTGGCTTGTTCGAGCACGTTGCTGCCGAACATGATGACGTCGTAATAGGTGCCGCGCATAGGCGGAATGTAGCGTTCTTCATCGCCGTCGGAAGCTAAATAAGCGATCATAAAGCCGACGCTCACATATTCCAACTCCAACGCATCGCCCACTTCCAGCGGGGGGATAGCAAGGGTTTTCATCCGCGCGCCCCAGTAAATCGAGTGCGTCGGTTGAGGAAGGTCTTTAAGCCCGGACAGATCCAGTTTTTCCACTGTGCCATCTTTGCGATGCACGCGGACATTCCGGATGTCAATTTTGTTTGATGCGGGATCGTAATCGAAGCGCGCCGCCCGCAATTTAGCAATGCCTTGCGGAGTGAGGACTTTGGTCAGCGTATGGGTGCGCTTGTGGGAGAGTCCCGTCGTGTCCACATCCACCCATGTGGAATCGAACACCAATAGTACCGAATGTCCCTCGTAGTCTTTGGCGTCTCCGGCGGCGGTGATCAGATCCTTGTAGGGACTGACCGTCGCCGTTTCTTGAGCAACCGCCCAAGCCGCTATTAAGCAGAGCGCGAGGGTGAAGAGAATCCACGGTTTTTTCATCATACCTTTGGGGATTATATTCAGGCTGGAGAATCGAACGGTTTTACCGAATCCGGGGTGGGAAATACCGGAAACTTAAGGTAATAATCCTCTCTGACGAAGGCAACCATTCCAAATAAGTTCGGTAAGCAGGATAATGATTTTTGATTCTTGTGTTTTATGGGATTGCGCGGGTGATGTTGGAAAGACAGAAATGATTAGCGGATCCTGTCGTTGCGCCTCGCGGAACTGATAGGCCGATTATCGAGTTATAAGTCCTACAGAAAGCAAATTTTGGAATATGAAATCCGCCATTTGGAAGAGAATTATGGGTGACTACGGCTGGCTGTTAGTGCTGATCGGCTGGTTTGTGCTGATGAAATTTGTGTTTCCCCGGTTTGGGGTGAGCACATGAATGTCGGGTGCTTGTGACGTCGAGGATCGAAGTCAGAAAACCACCCAAACTCAGAAATCATCTGTGGAGATCGGAGCCGAAACCCCTTCTCAGGATCCGAAGCCCTAACTGATACCGTATCTGTAAAGCAATCCCCGATAATCCGTTATCGGGGATTTTGTGCATTTGCACCACCCAATAAATTCAAGTGAATTTGGGTGTTTGGGGATATCAACCAGATGTTGGAAATCCGGATGGTTACTGATAATTAAAACAAGCAAAATAAATACTTTATATGGCATAAAATCCTATACATTTGAGGTCTTTGGTTTGCATTAGGATACTCTGGCAACCGAAAGGGAATCCTATGGACCGTAAATTTTGGGCAATCGCCTCCTTAGTAGCAATTCTCCTCTGTGCGGCATCCACCTTTTTAGGTGTCCAATCGGAATTGCTGGCGAATCGGTTAACCAGTATTCAGAATACGGTTCGTACTCCTAAACCGGCACGAGTAATCATGCCCGCTGTGGCAGCGGATACGTCGGCTGTTAAACCAATGCCTCAAACGCGTACGGTAGCGCAGCCCGACCAAGTTATGATGGCGGGATTTTAGCCCTATTGGATGCGCTCCGTGGCGCACCTCCTGCGGAGCCAGCCCCGGTGTGGTTGTCATACCGGGGCTTTTCGTTGCCGGTTCACAACGAATGAATAAAATGGTTGACTGAAATCATCACAATAAGTTGATAAATATTAATAAATAATGACAAATTTAAGAATATCTAAGAGGTCTGATAATTGCGAGGGAAGATAATAGATGAAGTGATGAGGAGGAAGAATTATGTCGCGGGGAACGTGGGCAATACTGGCGGGGGCATTACTATTCTTTGTGAATGCTTGGATCTACCTGGATGTACACAACAAGAGTTTTACCAAGCGGGAAGCGAAGCTCCATGAAATAATTGATGCCGTGGAGATGGATTTGAATACGTATGATCCGCAAACCTCACGCGATAAATCCGCCATCGCCCGTTCCATGAAGGTTGCCGATGCGATGCGACAGAAAGCGGATGCTCATCGCGCGCTCTTGGACAGTATCCGGCGGATGACCGAGGAAGGCATGTATGGGGAAGTGGAGGAGTATACTGAGAAGGATACCCCCGAAACGCCCATTCCCGGTTACATTGACTACTACAACTACACCTACGATGACAGCAGCAATTATAGCGATGACGATTCGGGAGCAGTCTATTATTCCCAGCGTTAGGGAATAGATTCCCGGATTTCCGACAGCACGTTTTCATCGGTTTCGATTGGCAAGCGCCGCGAGAGCATAGCAAAGGCTCGCGGCGTTTTGATTTGCCCCACCGCCCACGCCGCATGTAATCTGACCAATGCGCTTTCGTGTGACAGCAGAAGCTCCAGTGAATCCAGCGCAGCTTCATCGTTCCAATTTCCCAGCGCAATGGCGACGTTGCGGAGAAAGCCTTCATACTTCGGCCGCAGGACCGGTGATTTCGCGAACTTGTTGCGGAAGTCCGATTCGGATAGTGCGGCCAATTCCGCAAGCAATGGTGCTTGGCGGTCGAGGGTTGAAGCGTAAGCGGGTTCCGAGGTAGGAGTAGAGAATCGCTCATTCCACGGACAACAGTCCTGACAATCATCGCAACCGAAGATATGATTGCCGAGTTTCGACCGCAGCGGGCGGGGGATGATTCCCTTATATTCGATGGTTAGGTAGCTGATACAGAGATTAGAATCGAGGATGTAGGGTGCGGGCAAGGCGTGAGTCGGACAGGCTTGCAGGCAACGCGTACAGGAACCACAGCCGGGCAGGACCGGCAGCGGCGAAGGCGGCAATTCCAGTGTCGTAAGAATCTCGCCTATGAAAAATAGCGAGCCGCGACGGGGGTGAATCAACATCGTATTCTTGCCGATGAAACCCAGTCCGGCACGCTCACCGAATTCGCGTTCCAGAACGGGACCGCTATCCGTAAAGCAGCGGGTTGCGGTTCCGGGCGTGATGGATTTAAGATAGTCCGCCAGTTCTTCCAAACGGGGAAGAATGATATCGTGGTAGTCCTGTCCCCACGCATATGCCGCAATCAAGCCACGGGCGGGATCGTTCCGGACTTCCGGCGGAAGCCAACCCGTGAAATAGGACTGCGTGACCGTGATCACCGAACGCACGCCGGGTAAAACCAACTCCGGATGGGCGCGCTTTTCGGCTGTTCGATTGAGGTAGGTCATGGTTCCGGATTTGCCCTCGGCCAACCATTGCCGGAACCGATCCGCCCGCGTGGGGGGGAGGGCGGCGGCGAAACCGATTCCGTCGAAGCCCAATTGGTGGGCTTTAGCAGTGATTTGGGGGGTGACTTCCGGATTCGTCACAATGCGTTCATGAGTTGAAATTCTGGGAAAATCATCGTAAAATAAGATTATGAAAAACCGAAACCCCGAACCCGCACCGATCCCGCCCGGACTCCGCTATTACGATTTGATCGGAGGAATCTTCGTGGCGGTGCTGCTCATCTCGAATATCTCGGCCACCAAGCTGGTGGAACTGCTCGGGTTTCCCTTCGACGGCGGAACCCTGTTGTTTCCGCTGAGCTATATCTTCGGGGATATTCTTACGGAAGTGTACGGCTACGCCCGCGCTCGCCGGATCATTTGGCTGGGGTTCTTCGGCAATTTGCTGGCGGTGCTGACCTTTGCCGCAGTGACGGCGCTGCCGCCCGCGTCGGTCTGGCCGTTTCAGGAAGCCTTTGCCAATATCTTAGGGGTGGTACCGCGCATCGTGCTGGCCAGCTTTATCGCTTATCTGGCGGGCGAGTTCTCCAATTCGTATATCCTGGCCAAGATGAAAATCGCCACCCACGGCCGCTTTTTATGGATGCGCACGATTGGTTCGACGCTGGTGGGTGAGGGATTGGATACGTTTATTTTCGTGATTATTGCCTTTGGCGGCACGATCCCGATGCGCGAACTGGGCTTGATGATGATCTTTAATTACGTATTCAAGTGTGGAACGGAAGTCGTGTTCACACCCGTAACGTATGCGGTGGTCGGGTTTCTCAAGCGGCGCGAGCAGGTGGACACTTACGACGTGGATACTTCCTTTAATCCCTTTTTGTTCTTCAAGTTAGGGTCGCGGACGGAATCGCTTTCGCAATAGAAAACCCGTTGGGTAAGATAGGGTTTGGATGGCAGATTAACAAGCGGGTGACCGCATTCATTTTCGAACCGAATAAAGTATGACCTTTTGGGATCATTTGGACGAACTGCGGCGACGGCTGCTGTGGTCACTGGTAGCGGTGGCGGTAGCGGCGATTGCGGGGTTTTTTGGGGCGGACCGCGCTCTGCAATTCCTGGTCAAGCCGTTTCAGGAAATGGTAGCGGGATCGCTGGCGTTGCTGGCTCCGGCGGACGGCTTTGTGATCCAGATCAAAATGGCATTCACGATCGGGGCGGTGTTGGCTTCCCCGTTTGTGTTTTTCAAGCTTTACGGCTTTATCGGTCCCGGTCTCAAGCGGGAAGAGAAACGCTGGTTGTGGCCGATTGTGATCGTAGGCACGCTGCTGTTCTGGGGCGGAGTAGCGTTCGCATGGGTCATTCTGCCGAAGGCCATCGAGTTTTTAGGTTCGTTTGCGCAATTCGGCATTCAGAACATTTGGTCGCTGAAGAATTACGTCAACTTGGTGTTGTTTCTGCTGCTGGCGTTCGGAATTATTTTTCAACTGCCGCTGATTATCGGCATTCTGATTTCCACCGGATTGGTTCCTTCGCGCTTCTTCCGCCGCAATCGCCGCTATGCAATTGTAGTGATTTTTATTTTGGCGGCGTTTGCCACTCCCACCACCGACGCGCTGACGATGAGCCTGATGGTCGCGCCGCTGATCGTTTTGTATGAGCTGTCCATTTGGATCGGCGTGGCGGTGGAACGGCGGCGCAACGCCGTTTCGCAGGCCGAATAACCTCGCAAATTCACTTATCGAAAATTATGTTTTATCGGAAACCGATCATGAAGTACGCGCTGTTGGTTCTGCTGCTGGGGTTGGCTCTGTTTGGTGTGTCTTGTGATGATGAATCGGATACGATTATTGTTCAGAACTACGAAGATATTTTTCCCGATTTGGCACTCGAACTGCTGGTAAGATCGCACATCGGCAAACCGACCGGACCGCTTACTATTGCCGATGTGGATACGATTACGCAGTTGTGGCAGTACTCGGGAAGTTCATCGACCTACTCGCAAGTTCGCGACTTGACGGGAATTCATGTTATGCCCAATCTGCGGATTCTCCGATTGGATTACGGCGTAATAACTACTTTGGACCCGTTGGCGACCCTGACCCATCTGGAGTCGTTGACGATTGCCAGACATCAGTTGCAGGACATTGATGCGATCACGAACTTGTCGAATCTGCAAACGCTGGATCTCAATGGCAACAACATCACGCAATTTCCGCGCGCGGATAATCTGCCGCATCTGACTACTTTGAATATCAGCGGCAATCCGCTTCAAGATTTGAGCAATATTACCACACTGACGTCATTGACGAATCTAAACGTTAGTTCGACGCGGATTTCGAATCTTATGGGACTATCCCAATTATCGCATTTGCAATACCTCGATTGTTCTTTTGATAGTCTCTCGTCGTTCCACGGTATAAGCGGGATGGATGAGTTGTATTCCCTTTCGCTGCGACGCTGCAAATTGCAGAGTTTTGACGGAATGGAAAGCCTTCCGAATCTGACTTCGCTACAGGTAAGTACTAACTCAATAGTCTCATTGAACGATTTGCCTTACTTGCCTTCGGTTACGGATTTCAATTGCGCAGACAACCGATTGACATCGCTTGCCGGTATTGAAAATATGCCGAATTTGAAATCGGCGAGTTTCGGCGCTAATATGATCGTTTCGTTGACGGGCCTGCCCATTATGGATTCGGTCGCAAGTATAGATCTATCTTACAACTGCTTATGTTCGCTTCACGGCCTCGCGGCTTTCCCGAATGTCAACGTTTTGTATATAACGGATAATCCCTTCGAATCGTTTGACGGGATTTCCGAGTTGCCCGCTCTCAATGTCCTATCCGTCGGTAATTGCTCATTTCGTACTCTCGAAGGTTTAGCCGATTTACCGATGCTGCAAATGCTGAACTTCACCAATTGCATATTCGATTCCTTAACCGGGTGGGCCAATCTTCCCGAGCTTGACGATCTGAAATTCCAACGTTCCAATATTCACAGTTTCAGCGGTTTGGAAGGATTGCCGAAGCTGTCAAGCATAGTTATTCAAAATTGCTCGATTCGTTCGCTTTCCAATCTGTGCAATCTTCCCCAATTGGGATCATTGCGCGTCGAGTATACCGATATTGAAACCGTCAACGAGATTCACGATCTGCCGTTGCTGCAGCAAATCACGTTCAATTATTGCGGCATCGAATCCATTACTAATCTTCACAATTTGCCTATTCTATATGAATTGGAACTGGAAAGAAATGATATCACATGCCTAACGGGACTCTCCGATTTGCCATCGCTGGCGAGCGTATTTGTCAATGGAAACGAGCTGACGTCCCTTGCCTCGTTTTCCGGACTGACCTCATTAACCATGTTAAGCGCGAATGACAACAAGATCAGCAACTTCTCCGGCTTTGAGAATGTGCCAAATCTTCGGGGATTATATCTTGGTGAAAACCAGATAACAACGCTATCGGACTTGCCCAGCTTGCCGAGTTTGAAAATGCTGCAACTGGCCTATAACGCCATATCAGAGCTTACCGGAATTTCCAATGCCCCGGCGCTTGAAGAGCTTATCCTGTATGAAAATCGGTTGTCCAGTATCGGCGAACTCTCCGTTTTATCGGGATTGCGATATCTCGATATATCTCTAAATCAAATCCAGTCAATGGACAACATCGGTGACTTCAGCCTACTGGAAGAATTGAGCGTTTCGAGAAATAATATCTCCCATCTGAACGGACTCGAGAACTGCCCGCATTTAGCGCAACTTGACTGTTCGAATAATCGGATTTCCGGCCTGTTGCCGTTGCGAAACTTGCCTGAACTCTGGATTATTCATGCCGAGAACAACCTCATCAGCGACCTTCAGCCGTTGGTGGATAATATGGCAGTCGCATCCGGAGACATTGTTGATGTCATGCGAAATCCCTTGACGACTACGGCAATAAACGTTCAGATTCCACTCCTTGTGACTCGCGGGGTTCAATTGGCTTACTGATGCGGGGATTGGTATGAAACGTTAGCGAGCCGCGCAATAGTGCGCGGCTCGCTTTTCTATAAGGGGCGGTGCGCCGGGAGGGCTACCGACGCACCTTGGGCAGGGGGACCGCTCCGGGCAAGAGCGGCCCCGGGCTTATTTGACTAAATGCAGCTTGCGAACGGCGGTGAAATCGCCGCTGGTCATCCGCGCGAAGTACACGCCCGATGCGGCGCGGTCGGCGTTCCATGATGCGCGATAACGTCCGGCGCGTTTGACCTCGTCCGTTAGTGTCGCCACCTCGCGGCCCATGAGATCATAAATCACGAGCCTGACGTTGCCGTCGCGCGGCAGTGCGAATTCGATTTGGCTGGTGCTGTTGAACGGATTGGGGAAGGGCGAACCGAGACTGTACTCGGTGGGGAGGCCCTCCCACTGGTTTTGCTCCGCCGCATCGGGATTTTCGATGACGAAGCGAGCATCGCTGGTATCCCATACGGAGGTATCATTTAGTGACACCACGATGAGGAAGCATTCTGTGGCCGCCGGACCGGTGATGGTCCAAATCTCGCTGGAATCGTTCGGGGTTCCGGTAAACAGCGTATCGAGGGCATTCACGGGAGCGCCGCGCCAGAGAGCAATGCCGATTCCGCCGCTGACGCCTTCGCTCCGCCACCGTAAACGAATGTCCTCGCCGATTTGCAGCGCTTCGCCGCCGTTGGGCGCGACGACTTGAATGCTCGGAAGTGCGATCCGGAGCGGCACATCGGTGGTGTCAGTAAGATCGGGATCAAGCGATGCCGATACGCGCAACGCCACCAGATCGGCTTCCGGTCCGGTGACGGTCCACAGGAACGAATCGGACATCACCGTATGCGCCAGCTCCTGCCACGGTTCGGCACGGTCGGCGGGAGTAATTTCCACAGTAACCGGGCCGTTGTAATGGGAGCGCGACCAAGAGATCCAATGCTGTTCGCCGACGTACCACGTTGTGCCGCCGGGAATCGTAATGTTCAGCGACGGTATGACAATCGAACGCACGGGCGATAAGGCGATAATCGTCGTATCGGACAATGCGCGAATGCGGAAGCGCAGCGAATCGGTTTCCGGTCCGATGATGGAGTAATCGTATTCCGATACTGCGAGGGAGTCCGCCAACCGCTGCCATGTGCCGTTCAGCGAATCGAACGACACTTCCAGTATGACCGCACCGCCGCCGTCAATCCATTCCCAGGCCAGATGCAGCGTTGACCCGGCGGTATCTATGCCGGAGGAAGCCGGATCGATGAAAGCCAATTCGGGGGCGCGAATCGTGAATTCACTGCCGGTATCGGCCAGTGCCGCCGCTTGATCTTCAACGATCAAACGGGCGAGATCGGTACGCGGCGGAGTGACGATCCAATCGTAATGCAGATTGGAGATGCTTTCGGCGATCAGTTCCAACGGTTCGGTACCGCGATCAAGGCTCAGGCGGAACGGTCCCGCGCTGCCGTAGGCGGACCATGACAGGTGAATCGTATCGCCCACGGAATAAACACTTGCCCATTCCGTGCTAAATGCTATGTGCGGCGATTGAATGGCAAACACGGCGGTGGTATCATCCAGATCGTCATCGCCGGGCACGAAGGCGCGGAAGCGCGCGTTCAAGACGTCCGGTCCGGTGACGGTCCAATCATAGAAACCGGGCAGAACATTTTCGAACAACGTTTCCCACGTTTGCTCCGGCAAACGCTGCAGGGCGATAGTCGCCGCGGTGGTCATGCCGCTCATATCCAACGATAGGATGACTTCGTTGCCGATGTAAAGCGTATCAGCAACCGGGGCAAAGCTCAGCGTTAGACCAGGTTGATACAAAGCGATATCCGTTTCCGAAGTATCAGCCGCTGACGGATAATCCATGCTGCGGATGCGCAGGCGCGCCGTGCCGGTGGTGTCGCCGCTGACCGTCCACCCGTAGCTGTTGGCAGTACCTTGGTATAACGGTTCCCATGTTCCCTGTGGGAAATGGCGGTTGAGTTCAAGGTATATCGTACCGTCCACTTCGTGGCTCGACCACGCGATATCCATAACCGTGCCGAGACGATAGGAGGTCTGCGCCAGCGGAGTCAAGGTCAGCGTCGGACGCACCACGTTCACGCCAAAGACCGTATCGGCAATCGCGCGAGCGGGAATGACTACCGCCACCGCCATCGTGGTGGTTTCCTGAAGCGGAGTGTAGATCAATTCCGAAGCGGTTGTGGTGCCGATCAGGTTCCACGTGCCACCGGGATAATCGGGATTGATGTAAACGCTGGCTTCACCTTCGGCATGCGAACGCGACCAGGCGATGGTCTCTCCACGATCCACGATCCAGCGTGATTCGGTGGTTGGTGTTGTTAGAGTAACGCCGGGAATAAACGGCCCGTTGACGAAGACACTGTCACGCGGGGTACGGGACACGGCATCTTCGACGACAATCCACGCATTGGTCGCGGCGGGGGTGATAACGGCAGCGCGAATCGTATTGAAGGTAATGGAATGACGAAGCGTATCTACCGTGCCGCCATTACGGCGCAACAACACGCGAACCGGATTATCATAAGTAGTGCGCTGCCAAGCAATCGTAACGCTGTCACCAACGACTAATTCAGTATTAGTTTCCGGTTCGGTAATCGCCAGCGCCGCCCATTGCAGCGAGAAGGCGGCGGATTCGTCCGTCCAAGCCGCATCAATCGTCGAACGAATGCGAATCTGCGCTGTGCTCGTGGCGGGACCGGTACTGATCCAAATCAACGAGTCGGCATCAAGATCGGTTGATAAAGTCTCCCAGGTCTCGGGCGGAGTCGTGCGACTAAGTTCGACATCTACCGGAGCCGGATGATTGATGCGATTCCAACGAATCGAAAGCGGTGTGCCGATGGCGATCACTTCACCACCCGCCGGAACATTCAGAACCAGTTCCGGCTGCAGCAACTCGAAAACGTCGCTGACGGCGTTGATCGCCGGATTGGCAGCGCTTTGGACCTTCAGCCGCGCTTGCACAGCGGCGGGCGATGACGGTGTCCATTCGATGAAATCGCCACTGATATTCTGAGCAACCGTCACCGGCCACGTAGTGCCATTATCCCGCGAAAGATAAACATTTACCGGTCCGCTAAGCGCCACCCGCTGCCAGCGCAATTCACTGATGAAGCCGATCAGCAGATCGCTCCGTCCGGCCGTATCCCAGAACAGGGACGGAACGAGCAGCTCGATCTCATCGCCGGTGGTATCACCCAGAACCGGATCCACGGTGGAAATCAGACGCAACCGCGCGGTCTGTGTGGTCGGTCCGGTAACGGTCCAGTTAAAGAAAGTATCAGAGACGCTGGACGCAATAACCGTCCAAGCTCCCGCCGGATAGTCACGATTCAGTTCCAGACGCATCGGATCAGCCACGGCAGTGCGCTGCCAGTGAATGTTCATCGTCTCGTCGGCGACAAACGATTCACCGCCCAACGGTCCGGCGAAACTGATATCCGGCATGCTCAAGACAAACGATCCGGATTGTACTTCGACGGTAAATCCATCCGCTGTGCGGACGATGATTTGTGCATTATTCGTTGCCGGAGCCGTAGCTGTCCACTGCACGGAACTGCCGGTGATGTTTTCGGCGATGAGTTCTTCTTCACCTTCCGGCGAACGCTTTAAGTAGACGTTCAGCGGAGCAGTGACGGAGTTGCGCGTCCACGAAATGTTCAGGGTGCGGCCAATGGCATAAGCGCTTCCGGCCAGCGGCGAGTTCATCACCAACGAGGGTTCCAGGATCACGCAGTTGGAGGGAGTGATTCCGGTAATCCACGTTGCGTCAATCAATGAAGCGCGCAGACGCATGGTGTTGGTGGCAGGAGCAGTGACCGTCCAGACCAACGAGTCGCCATCACTGGTTCCGACTTCCTGCCACGGACCGCCCGCTCCGGTTCGCGAAACGTCCACGCGCATCGTTCCCACTGCAAAGCGGCGGTTCCACCTGGTGGTGATTTGCTCGCCGACCAAGAACGTATCCACTGTTGACGGAGTCGTAAACAACACTTGCGGGTTGCCGATACGCACGGCGCCGTCAGTGGTATCGCCGACCGTCGGAGCACTGGCGCTAAGAATACGGATCCTCGCCGTTTCCGAGGTACTGCTGGAAGGTGTCCAGGTATAGGATCCGCCGCTAGCATTAATGGCAATGGTTGACCACGAGCCGGACGGATAGTTGTATTTGACGTAGATATTCACGTTGCTGGGCAATCCGACGGTGTTCCACGTGATGACCGTCGGTCGGCCAATAGCCAGCGAATCACCGGCGATCGGTGCTTTCAGAATCACAGCACGATGAGCAATCGTGAAGTCGGCATCGCTGACGTCCGTTTGTGACGGATTGGCAATGAGCGTGACGCGCAGCCGTGCCGCCGTCGTGGGCGGACTGCTGATCGTCCACAACAACGAATCAGCCGTTGTTGCCGTATGCAGGACTTCCCATGTTCCATCGGGATAGTTGCGATTCAGTTCGACTCTGACCAAACCCGGGGTGGCGACACGGCCCCAGCGCAGCACATAGGGCTGATCAATGATCAGCGTATCGCCGCCGTTGGGATTGGATACATAGAGATCGGGCAGACGAGTGCCGAAATCGCTATCGGAGATATCATTGATTTCGGGACGGGTGCTCATGGAAACGCGGATTCGGCCGTGAGCGAAGTCGCCGTTCACCGTCCACGCCGCGTTGATGCCGGCGACATTCGCGGCAATCGTTTCCCATTCGCCGTCGGGATAATTTCGATTCAGTTCAACGTTGACATTACCGGGTACGGTCGAGCGCGTCCACGTGATGCTGATGTTTTGACCGGGGGTGAGAATCTCGCCACCGTTGGGAGAAGTAACCGTAAGCTGCGGGGTGACAATAGTGATATCGCTATCGGATATGTCTTCCACCGCCGGGCTGGCCGACCGCACGCGCACGCGGGCATGAGTCGTCAATGTGCTGGGTACCGTCCAAGTGTAGGATGTGCCGGTTTGATTTGAGGCAATACTCTGCCAAGCTCCCGAAAGGTAGTTCAGACTAAGGTCCAACGACACCGGACCAGAGAAGTCGGTGCGCGTCCATGAGATTTCCTGTGTATTCCCCGCGCCGATGGTTCCGCCGTTGGGTGTAACCAAGGTGACCGACGGTTGCAGAATCGCGAAGGTCGCGGATGTATCACCAAGTGCCGGAATTCGCGTTGAAATCACTTTAAATGCCGCTGAAGAGGAGCCGGGGCTGGTAGCCGTCCACGTGTACTCGTCGGAATTGATGCTGGAGGCAATCAATACCCATGTTCCACCGGGGAAGTTGCGGCAGAGATAGACGTTCGCGCCGATTCCTACGTTATCGCGAGTCCAGCGGATTGTCACCGGTTGTCCGACCACTACGTCACCGCCGGTCGGCGCCGTCAAGGTGAGACTGGCGTTGATAATAGAGAGATTGAAATCCAGCGTGTCGCCGACATTGGTGTAGTCCGGGGCAATGACGCGCAAACGTGCCGTAGATGTGACCGGACCGGTCGCCATCCAGTACAATTCGCTGCCGGTGGAGGAACCGATGGTCGTCCACACTCCGCTGGGATAATTGCGGTTGAGGTCAATGCGAACATTTCCGATCGCGGCCGGATTTCGCGACCACGTAATCCGGTTCGCCACGCCAATGGCAAACGTATCGCCCACCACCGGAGTCGTCAGTTCGATAACCGGTTGCAGAATTTCAAAATCGGAGGCGGACTGATCGCTGGTGTTGGGATCAGCCGTCGCCCGCACTTTCAGACGGCAGGACGAGGATACATCGCCCTGAACCGTCCAGCTTATCGAATCGCTGTTAATGTTCTGCGCCAGCATTTCCCAAATACCGGTGGGATAGTTGCGGTTCAACAGAACATCCACATTGCCGACGGTCACCCGCGCCCATCGCAGAGTGGTGATCGAACCGACCGGCAGGATTTCGCCGCCATCCGGCGAAACGAGCGTTACACCGGTGGGCAAAATGCGGAAATGAGCATTTGACGTGTCGCCCACTCCGGTGAATCCCTGACTGAGCACACGCATTCTCGCGTTAAAGCTGTACACGCCCGCCGCCGTCCACGATACCGATGATCCGGTAACGCCGGTGGCGATCGTTTCCCATGCAGAAGACGGATAGCTGCGGTTGATCTCCACGGTAACCGGTTCCGGATGATCGGTGCGGTTGAAGGTCAGGGAATAACTCTGACCAATAACCAACAACTCGCCCCCGTTCGGCGAAGTTATCGTCAACGACGGTTCGGCAATCGAGAAATCTCCTGAAGTATCGGCAAACGCGGGTTGGTCCTGATATATGACACGAATGCGCGCATGAGCCGTGGCCGATTGCGTAATAGCCCAGGTATAGCTATTGCCGGTTTCGTTTTGGGTTAAGGTTGACCATGCGCCGGACGGGAAATTCGAATTCAGCTCGACACGCACGGAGCCGTCCAAACCGGTACGCGACCACGCGATGGTGTGGCTGGTACCGCGCATCCAACGCTCGCCGCCCGACGGAGTGGTCAGGGCGAGGGACGGCTGGAAGATCGTGAAGTTGGAACTTGACGAATCGCGCAAGCTCGGATTGCTGATCAGGTAAACACGCACTCGCGCGGTTGTGGAGGCCGCACCGGCAACGGCCCATTGGAATGAATCGGCATCAGTGGTAGCCAATAATTCCCAACTGCCGGCGGGGTAAGAACGATTCAATTCGACTCGTGCATTGCCTGCGGCGGCGATTCGCGTCCAACGAATCGTCGCGGGGAAGCCGATCTTGACCGTCTCGCCGCCGTCGGGTTCAAGCAGGGTAATCGCCGGAGTAACAATCAAGAAATCGGCATCGCTGGTATCACCGATGGACGGATTCGTTGACGAAACGATGCGAATCCGCGCCTGATCGGTGGCGGGAGTGGAAACCGTCCATGCATAGGACGTTCCGCTGACGGACGAAGCTAAAGTTGACCACGATCCTTCGGGATAGCTGCGGTTGATTTCGATCCGCACATTGTCGGACACGCCGAAACGCTGCCACGAGATGAATTGCGAAGTTCCCGTTGCCCATTCTTCGCCGCCAGCGGGTGTGGTCAGCGACAACGACGGCGTCGCGATAGTGAAGTCCACAGCGGAAGTGTCGCCGATGAACGGCTGGGTATTCAAGAAAATCCGCAGCCGCGCATGAGACGATGCACTACCGGAGACGTTCCAGCTATAGGAGGTTCCGGAAATCACGCTGCTGAGGGTTTCCCAACTGCCGGACGGATAGTTACGATTGAGCTGTACTGTGACATTGCCGGTGGCGTTGAATCGCGAAATTCCGACCGAGCTGAAGGAACCCGTGTAGTAGACATCGCCATCGTGATGGCTGGTCAGTTCCAGAATGCGTTGAATCAGCGTGAAGTTCGCGGCAGAAATATCATTGATCGAGCTTTCTTCGGTTAAATGGATTTTGATCCGGCAGGAACCTGAAGCCGCGCCCGACGTATTCCATACGAAGCTGTCTGCCGTGGCGGCGGTGGTCAGGACTTCCCATGTTCCCGAAGGATATTCACGGTTCAGTAGAACCGTCACATTACCCGGCGCTGCCGTGCGGCTCCACCGAATCGTATAAGCTCCGCCTAAAGTGATTGTTTCGCCGCCGTCGGGCAAGGCGAGCGTAAGGGCCGGCTGAACAATCGTGAAATTGGTGTTGGATTCGTCCACCACGGCCGGATTGGAATTGAGTGCCACGCGCACACGGGCGGCAGACGTAGCCGGACCAGTCACCGGCCATGCCACCGAACTGCCGGTGACGGAACTGTTCAAGGTTTCCCACGAACCGCCGGGATAACTCCGGTTGAGCGAAACGGTGACCGCGCCGTCGGCATTGAAACGATTCCATGCAATGGTGGAGGTGTCGCCGACGATAAGCTGTTCGCCGCCATTGGGGGCAGTAACGGTGACGGACGAACCGACCAGCGAGAAATTCGCGCTGGACGTATCACCCGCCGAGGACGCCGCATTCAAATATACGCGCACGCGGCACGCGGACGATGCCGGATCGGTAGCCGTCCACGAAACACTGGTTCCGGTTTCAGTGGAAGTGATCGTCTCCCATGATCCGCCGGGATAGTTGCGATTGATTTCAACGGTTGCCGGCCCTTCGGCGTTAGCGCGGGCAAACGTAACGGTTTGCGCATTGCCGATAATCCAGGTTTCACCGCCGTTGGGCGCCGTGAGCGTCACCTGCGGAGTTACGATTGTGAAGTTAGCCGCACTGACGGTATTCACCGCCGAATTGCTGGAAAGATAGATCTTAACACGATTGGTTGTTGTGGCGGGTCCGGTGACGGTCCATTGCAGCGAGTCGCCTGCCACGGATGAAGACAACGTTGTCCACGATCCGCCCGGATAATAGCGATTGATCTGCACCACGACGTTGCCCGGCGCATACTCCCTCGTCCATCGAATGGTTTGAACGGAGCCGGTCAGCCATGTTTCGCCGCCCGCCGGAGACAGCAAGGTCAGCTGCGGCGTGCCGATGGAAAAATCGGCATCGCTCAGATCATTTACCGTCGGTGATGACGTAAGCTGAATCTGGATCCGAGCATTGGACGAGTTGGCGCCCGCTACCGGCCATGTGTAGCTGTTGGTGGAAACCGTGGTGGTCAGGGTTTCCCACGAACCGGTCGGATAGTTGCGGTTTAGCAGGACGCTCACATTGCCATTGGCATTGTTGCGCGACCACGTGATGGTTTGCGACGTACCGGTAGTCCACAGCTCCCCGCCATTGGGCGAGGTAAGAGCCAATCCGGCGGTTGGAATGGTGAAGTCGGAATTGGACGTATCGCTAATGCCCGGTGCGGCGGTCAGGAAGACGCGCATCCGGGCATGCGATGTGGTCGGTGCAGTTACCGTCCACGAATACGTGCTATTGGTTTCGGAGGTTGTGAGAGTCTCCCATGACCCCGCAGGATAATTGCGATTGATTTGCACGGTCGCCGCTCCGGCGGCATTATAGCGCACCCACGAGATCGTCTGCGGTAATCCCACCGCCCAGTTTTCCCCGCCGTTGGGCGAACTGAGAACAATCGCCGTACCGATCGTGAAATTAGTGTTCGATTCGTCGTAAAATGTCGGCAGCGCCGCCGAAGCCACGCGAATGCGGGCGGCATTGGAGTAGGGTTGGGTAACCGACCATGCGAAGGTATCGGCCGTGACGCTGACCGCCAGCGGTTCCCAACTGCCGGAAGAATAGGCGCGATTCACGTATACATTAACGCCGCCGGAAAGATTGGTCCGCGACCAGCGAATCGTATGAACTGATCCGGCATTGTAGACTTCACCGCCGTTGGGTGAGGTTACCGATAGCGCAGGCGTTAGGATCGTAAAATTGGAATTGGATACATCGGTGGCTGATGTATAGGAGTTCAGCGTGACCCGCACCCGCGCCGACGTGGAAGCGGTCTGGTCAACAGTCCATGGGAAACTGTCGGCGCTGACCGATGCCGCCAATTGTTCCCACGTTCCGCCGGAGTAGGAGCGATTGAGTTCGACTTTGACAGTGCTGGAAGAATTGGTTTTGGTCCAGCGAATCGCGTAAGTGCCGCCGGGAGTCAACGCTTCGCCGCCATTGGGATACACCACCGTGACGGACGGTTCAACCACGGAAAAGTTGGTTGCGCTGGTATCACCGATGGTCGGGACGGTGGATAAATACACACGAATCCGCGCCGAACTTGTTGCCGGTGCCGTGACGGTCCAGTTATAGCTTGAACCGGCCGTGGTGGTTAGCGTTTCCCAACTTCCGGACGGATAACTGCGATCCAGTTGTACAACGACGCTGCCGGTGGTTCCCGAGAGCGTCCAAGAGATGGTCTGAGAATTTCCCGCAATCCATGTTTCACCGCCATTGGGTGAGGATAACGTCAACAACGGTGATGTTACGGAGAAATTGTTATTGGAAATGTCGCTAACCGTAGGCGATTCAATCGAAGTGATGCGAATCCTTGCCGAAGCGGTAATCGGCCCGCTGACGGTCCAGGCAAAGCTGCCGTCGTTGGAAGTGGAACTGCTAATGGTCGCCCAACTGCCGCTGGGATAACTGCGGTTCAATTCGATGGAAACGTTGCCGCCCAGTCCGCCGGTACCCCACGTGATGGTTTGTGAAGAACCGACAATCCACTGCTCGCCGCCGTTGGGCGAAACCACTGTCAGCGCGGGCGGAGCGGTCGGGGTTTGCCACATACCGCGGCCGTGCGTTGCCGCCCGCAGCACACCCGAAGTCGGATGCAGCGCTAGATCGTCCACGACGACATTGGGAAGGCCGCTGGAGTAGTCCACCCACGACGCGCCGCCATCGGTGCTGGCATATACGCCCAAGTCCGTACCGATGTACAGATTGTTGGGGCTGTTCTGGTCTACGACGATGGCATTAACGGGAATATCAGGCAAACCGGTGGACGAATTGACCCACGACGATCCGCCGTTGGTGGTTTTCCAAACGTGCCCGGTGCCGTAGCTCGATACGGTGGTATAGGCGGTATTTTCGTCGTTGGGATCCACCGCTACGCGGGTGATATAGCGATAGGGCAGACCCGAATTGACCAATGTCCATGAAACGCCGGTGTTGGTGGTTTTCCATACCTGACCGTTGTTCTCGATGCCGACGTAAATCACCGATGTATTTGACGGAGCGACGGCGATGGTGCTGATATATTGAGTGCTAAGATCGCTGGATATTGCTGACCAACTGGATGCGCTGTTGCTCGTGCGATAAACCTTCTTCGTGCCGGTGTAAAGAATACTGGGATTCGTCGGATCCATCACCCGGGGCGTTACCCACGCACCGGAGCCGGAAATTCCGGTATTGCAGCTTTGAAAGCTGCCCGCTAAACCGGAGTTGGTTGATTTATAGTGAGAACCGTTTTGAGTGGTCGCGTAAACAATGCTGGAATTAGTGAAGTCCACGTTGCAGTAACCGCCGTCACCGCCCAGCACCCACTGATGCTGCGTGGCGTTGCCGTAGCGGTTGGTGCCGTTATCCTGCGTGCCGCCGAACGCCACCAGCGGATTCAGTGCGTCGTTGCACATGGCGTAGTACTGATAGGTGACGAGGTTGGTATTGATTCCTGACCAGACTTCGCCGCCGTTGGTGGATTTAAACAAACCGCCATCGGTACCGACAATGATGGTATTCGGATCATTAGGCTTGAACGCCAGAGCATGATGATCGGCATGAGCATACTGCGTGTGTCCGGATGAGTAGTACCACCACGTTTTCTGATACCATGTCGTTCCGCCGTCGGAAGACTTGTAGCAGTCAAGCCCCGAAGAATATACAATCGATGAGTTGGTCGGATGCGCTTCACAGACGATGTTGTACCAACCCTGTCCGCTGTACATGTTGGGTGAACTGGCTTGTTGCGTCCAGCTGGCGCCGCCATTGGTGGTGCGGTAGATCCCCAGTAAACCAGCGCCGGCGGAAAGGGTTTGTGAGATACCTAAATAGAGTACCTGCGGATTAGCCGGACTGACCGAAACCTCCATCCGACCCATCGTCGAGCCGGACGGCAGTCCGGTAGAACTGAGAGTCCACGTGACGCCGCCGTCGGTTGATTTGTATACACCGTTGCCGCTGTCGCCGTAGGGATAGCCAAGACACGCGTAAAGGATATTCGGGTTGGAGGGATCAATTTCCAGATCTTTGGCTTCGCCGTAGAGATACCGCGTCCAATTCGTACCGCCGTTAGTGGATTTGTAAACACCGCCGCTGCTCTGAATATTCGTGGCCGCCCACATTATCTGCGAGTTAGTGGGGTGAATGATGATCTTATTAACGGTGCGGCGCGAAGACTGCTGCCACGACATACCCGTGGCAGTCCATGTGGTGCCGCCGTCGGTGGACTTGAAAATTCCCGCGCCGTAGACGGCGTCCACATTCCACGAACCTTCGCCGGTGCCGATGTAAACAGTATTGTGATTCTGGGGATCCAAGGCTACCGTGCCGATGGCGAGACTGGGGAGGTCATCGGTTTTGGGATACCAAATACCTCCGCCGTCGGTGGACTTCCAAAGACCGCCCGAGGCTGATCCGGCGTAGATGATATTGGTGTTCACCGGATCCCACGCAATGCTGAGAATGCGGCCTGCCATGTTGGTCGGACCGGCACTGGTCCAACTTTCATCGAGGGTCGAGCGATTGCGAGCGGACTGCTTGATTTCCCAAGCCTGCATCCGGGCTTCAAATGGAAATGTCCCATCCGGAAGGGCACGCTGGCCAAGGAACCACCGCATGCGGTTGTAGGGCTTCCAACCCTTGCTTTTTCCGGGACTGACCTTCGGATCGTAGACGGTTTGATACAGCGAATCTATCTGCTGGAACGTGTTGATAGATTCCACAGTCACGTTTTGCGCTCGCAACTCGTTGCGGAGCGAAAACGGGCTGGCTGCAATAGAGAGAGTAACGACCACAGCGGTCAGGAAGGGCGTAACTCTATGAAAGAGCTTAGGCTCGGTTGGTGTACACATCGTTTCGCAATACCCTTTTTCATCGTGTCTCAATAGGGGTATTGGCAAGCGGTAGACCAAGCCGCCCGAAGGCTCGTTTCAGTGAGTCTGTACTCTCAGAATAACTTCAGACGAAAATTACATTGTTATACGTTCCTCGTTGTGTTGCTGGATGAAAAACGTGACACCGAATCACTCACGAATATCCCATAGTGTCCCAAATTTCAGAATCCGATAGACAAGCACGGCAATTCCTCGAAGGGACGGTCTTCCGGCGAACTGTGGCAGCGATCGATGACTGCAGGCGATGAACGCGAGATCGGATATTACCAAGCTACCGAAATTCTTATCGGAGCATGGGTGGTTCAACTATGCAACTGGCTGCAATTAGATTGAAGTTCGGTTCACATACATTCCAGCCATATTTAATATACTTCAATATCCAGAATAACCATTGAGCTTTTTTCTTTTTTTGGAGTTTGTGGTATTCTATTTTCCGATTCTCGTATTATCTTATTTCTGGATTTGATTGTCATAAATGTTGGCCTAAAGGTTTTTAATCTTTTAATTTCAAGGAGATGTCTATGAAAAGATCAATCTTTTTGTGTGCCTTAACCGTTGTTTTAACGGTCGGGATTGCTCATGCACAACCACCATGCAATCCATCTACTTATGCTGCCTTCGGAGTTCCGGGTCAAAGCGCCTGTCTGGAGGTCTGTCCGGGATCGGTTCTACAGATTCATGTTTATGGGCCTTTGGGACCGAATCAGACTCCAGTTTTAGGGATTATGGCCGGTTGCGAACCCGTGGTTACCCGTTGCGAGTACGAGTGCCCGTTTTATCCCACAGGGATTTACTGGTCCTATGATCCGACCTCGTGGAGGTACAATTCGATTGACGGCAGTTTCGATGTGGAGATCTTCGGTCTCGATGCCGGCTGTTTGTGCGTGACGCTGGCGGCGTTTCTCCCCGTGGAGATGGGCCGATTCACGGCGATTGCCGGTGATGGGAGTGTTACTTTAAACTGGAATACAATCAGCGAAACCAATGTGGATCGGTTTGAAGTGCTGCGCCGTGCTGATGGCGAGGAGCATGCCATTGAAATCGGGCATATTCAAGCCCAGAACACCGCGACCGGCGCTGATTATTCGTATACGGATAATCAAGCCGTCAACGGAATTCAATATGAATACAGCCTGGCTATTGTCAATCTGGACGGCAGCCGCGAAGCGACGGGATTGATCGCAGAGGCGACGCCGGTCTCAAACGAAGGTTTGGTTCGTGATTTCGCGCTGTATCAGAATTTGCCCAATCCGTTCAATCCATCGACCAAGATTTCTTTCAATCTGGAGAGTTCAGGGGAAGTCAACCTGTCGGTTTTCGACCTGAACGGACGCTTGGTTGCCGCATTGGTTGAGGGAGCGCTTCCGTCGGGATCGCATTCAGTGAATTTCGATGGTCACGGTCTGCCATCCGGTCTCTATTTCTACCGATTGACTGCCGGAGTACACACCGCGACCCGGTCAATGCTCCTGCTTAAATGACGCGGTGGGACATTAATGATAACGGGCAAGCTGTTTCAGCTTGCCCGCTTTGTTCTATAGGAAACCGCCCCTCACTTGCGTGGGAGGCGGTGACCTGAGAGGTGTTTCCGAGGAATCGGAAACGGCTGACCAAGAGAACGCTATTTCATGAGCACCATGCGGTTCGTGAAGTGCAGATTGCCGACACTTACACGATAGAAATAGATACCGGAAGCCAGTGTGGTTCCATCAAAATGAACGGCGTAGCTACCGGAATTCTGGTAGGTATTAACCAGATTGGCAACTTCACGTCCGGTAATGTCATAAATCGCGACCTTCACATCACCCGCCATGGGAATCGAATAATTAATGGTCGTGGCCGGGTTGAAAGGATTCGGATAGTTATGCGCCGCAATGTGCGTGGCCGGTGCGCCGATGGCTACGGGAGCATCCGCCGCATCGAGGATCATCGGACCCAGGCCAACGGTATCGCCGGGGGTACGCCACAACAGACCGTTGATCTCATAAACGATGACAATCGCCGGGGCATCTTCGGGATGATTCGGGCAGTAAAGTTCACCGCCGACGATGGTAATTTCCTCACCGTCCACGGGAAGTACCGCGCCGCTGGGCGGAACATAGTCCGGTCCGCCGAAATCCAGAATGTATTCGGGCAGGGTATCTTCGTCGGTATTCAGGAAGAAGCGCGTCCATTCGCCATGGAAGCCTACGCCGGTACGTACGACGGTCGTACCCGCCAGATCCACTAAGGTCAGGCTGTCCACATCGCAGCCTCGCCGCCAGTGGTCGCCACCGCCATGACCGCCATGACCGCCATTGCGCGGATCACGCCAGAACTCGCCGTTCAACTGGAATACGACGACCACCGGACGATCCGTATGCGTCAGCAAACCACCCACGATGGTAATGGGAGTACCGTCCTCGGGACGAACCGCTCCGCTGGGCGGATTGTACCACGGCGGACCAAACGACAATTCGAAATCCGGCAACTGGTCGCCGTTGACATCGAGGAAATAGCGAACCATGCGCGGATGCGCGCTGTCAGGAGCTAACACCATCGCGATTCCGGAGAGTTCAACGATCGTGAGGGAATCCCGCGGACCGTCATGCTCATCGCGCATCACCAGATTCACGTTGGTGGTTTGATCAGCCAGAACTTCAATGAGTTCCGCCGCAAAACCAACGCGCGGTTTTTGAGCGCTGATGGTATAAGGACCGATTGGGACGTTATTGAATGCGAAGGAGCCGTCTTCCAGAGTCGGCATACGCAACATAATCGGGTGATCATTATGACCACCACCATGACCACCCCGAACTCCCGCCAAGAACACCATGGCTTCCGAAACCGGTGTACCGTCGGACAAGGTTACGGTTCCCGCGACATTTCCGAAATCCAGCGGTTGAGCAAACAGGGCAACCGAGAATACAAGAAGGGTTGCCAGTAGAAAAGACACACGTTTCATGATTGTTACATCTCCAATGATTGGTTTGAATCTGCTGTATCTATATATGGCAAGTCCCTTGCCAATCACATAATAATAATAATAGCAATAACTTGGAATGTATCATTGAGCCTTGCTCTGTGATTCGTGTGCCCACACTTGCGCACGAAATGCGCAACCGCTAAGATGTCGCTAAATGATCATAATATCATAATAATTGGAATGTTAAAAAACAGGCGAACCAGAGGTTCGCCAATTTATTGTCACGATAGCCTGAATGGGGTTATACAGTCAGAAAGCGCAGAATCTCACGGTAGGCTTGGGAAGTGCGCTCTACAATCATCAAAGGAAGTGCCGGACCAGGCGGGGTTCTGTCCCAACCGATATCAATCAGGTAGTTGCGAACGATCTGCTTATCGTAGCTCGGCTGATCGCGGCCCGGCTGGTACTGATCGGCAGGCCAGAACCGGCTGCTATCCGGGGTCAGGACTTCATCCACCACCCGGATTTCGCCATCCACCACGCCGAATTCGAACTTCGTATCGGCAATCAGGATTCCCCGTTTCTCCGCCCAATCCGCCCCGGCCTTATAAAGCGATAGCGAAGCTTCCGCTAATTTTTCGGCTGCTTCTTTACCGATCAGATTCGCCGCTTGCTCGACGGAGATGTTTTCATCGTGTCCGACGGTTGCTTTCGTGGATGGTGTAAACAGCGGCTCCGATAGCTTATCGCATTGCTGGAGTCCGGCGGGAAGTTTATAACCGCAAACTTCACCGGTTTGTTGGTAATCTTTCCAGCCCGATCCGGTAATATAGCCGCGCACCACGCATTCGACGGGGAAGACCTCCGCGCGCCGGACGATTTCAATATGATCCACCGTTAAATCCGATTGCAAAGCAGCCAAGTCCTTTTTCAATTCGTCGAACTTCGTGCGGTCGGCGGGGAAATGATTCGGTACGATGGCTGCCAATTTATCCATCCAAAACCGTGTCAGCTTGGTCAATACCGCCCCTTTGCCGGGAATGGGAGTAGGGAGGACGACATCGAAAGCCGACAGCCGGTCGGAGGTGACGACCACCAAATGCTCTTTGTCCAGTTCGTAAACGTCGCGGACTTTACCGCGCCGCACGAGCTTTAAATCAAGATGGCTTTCCGAAACAATACCCATGAACATCAATCCTTAAATAGGTTTGCAAAGAGGCAACAAGGTTGCGCTTCAATTCTTGAAATAGATGCGTGCCGCCATCAGCAGCAGAAAAACCGCGAAGGCATAGCGGAACGATTTTTTTCCGTAGCGGCGATTGAGCAAGCTGCCGATGGGACCGCCCGCCATCGTTCCTAAGAGAATCGGAAAGGCAATTGCCGGAACCACAAATCCCCACGCCCCGTCCGGAAGGTGCTCAGCGCCGGTGCCGTTCATCGCATATCCCAGCGCCCCGACCAGGCTCGTAATCACTCCCACTGCGCTACTGGTGCCGGGTGCCATTTCCGGCTTGATTTTAATCCATAATATCAGCAGCGGCACTATGACCACGCCCCCCGCGATTCCCAAATAGGCTGACATCAAACCGGCCAGAATTCCGATCATGGCCAGCCGGGTGATATCCAGTCGCGGCTCAACACCCACCGCCAGACCGCTCGATTTGCGAAACAACATCGCCGCATTGAACAAACAAAATGAGACGAACAACGTTTTCAACAGCGGACCGGATGAAGCCGCGGCCAGGCGCGAACCGATCAGGGAAGCGATGACCGAGGCCCCGCCCATTACGGCAACGGCTCGCCAGACGACGCGCTTCATTTGTTGATACGTGAACGCCGAGGAAATGGCCGTTCCGAAAATCGCCAGCAGGGTCGTGCCGAAGGCCAAGTGAAAGCGCGTATCAACCGGAATGCCTTGCGCTTTAAACCATTCCAACAGCACGGCGGTGATGATTACGCCGCCGCCGATGCCGAGAAAGCCGCCGACGATCCCGGTTCCGAAACCGAGACCGAACAGCCAAATTAAAGTGAGATTCACGAATCGAGGTGAGAAATTAAGTTACTTGCTGCACGTGATTAAGTGAGCTTATTGACCTTTGTCACTATCCACGGCGACCAATGTCTTGTGATACGTCTGCTGATTATCGAGAATCGTCAATGCCTTCTGAATGACCGGATCATCGGCAAACGATGCTTCAATGCGGCCGCGCGAACCGTACAGGCTGGCCGCCATCTCGCTTTCCAAGCTCATGCGAATGAAATCGCGTTCGTCTTCATAGGCTTGCGCGCGACGCGCTGTCAACAAGTCCTCCAATGCGGCAAAGGTGTTTTGCAGACTGTCCGTCAATCCGGTTTCTTCGGCCATCTTGCGCAGCGTATCCAATTCGGCATACCCGTCCATATCGTAATGGAAACCCGTCGAGTCGAGCCAATCGCGGAATTCGGCGAGAATCTGCTCATTCATTTTCGACGAAGTCAGGTTGGGATGGCGGGAACGATATTCATTGGTGAAATCGAAAAACGAACCGCGCCGCCACAATTCAACGCCCAACGGTCCCGGCTGCGGAGCCTTGACTTCAAAGTCCGGCGCGACCCCGCCGCCGCCTTCGACGGGACGTCCGTTGCGGGTCGTATAACCGTCCGGGTGCTCACGGATATCGCCGATCACGACGTGATCCTGGTCGTGGAAATAATCCACTTTCTGGATTAAACGTCCCGACGGCGTATAATACTTGGCGGTGGTCAGTTTCAGCGCTTCGCCGGTCTCGAAGGAGACGACCGATTGTACCAGTCCCTTCCCGAAGGTCGGTTCGCCGACGACTACGCCGCGATCCAAATCCTGGATGGCGCCCGCGACGATTTCCGAAGCCGACGCCGATCCGCCGTCAACTAAAACCGCCAATGGAACGTGTCCGGCTAACGGTTCGTCCGGGAGTATGAAGGATTGCAGGCTTTCGTCATCCCGGCCGCGAACGGTCAATACTGTCTCTCCTTTGCTGCAAAACCGTTGCGTGACTCCTACAGCACTGCTGAGCAAGCCGCCGGGATTGCCCCGTAAGTCGAGAATCAATTCGTTCAATCCATCGTCTTTCAACGCTTGAAGGGCTTCGTCCAGTTCATCGGCGGCGCGGCGCGAAAAATGCGAGAGCTTGACATAGCCAACCCCCGGCTTGATAAAACCGTAGTACGGAACATCCTTCAGTTCGATTTCGCGGCGCGTGATGACAAATTCGATGGGTTCACTGGAACCCGTACGTTCGACCGTAATGTGGACGGAGGTGCCGGGCGTGCCGCGCAGCAGTTTGGCGGCGTCGTTGGTGGTGAATCCCATCGTGGATGTGCTGTCAATCATGATGATCCGGTCGCCGCTGCGGATGCCCACCCGTTGGGCGGGAGAGTCATCCATCGGCGAAATCACCGTCAATATTTTATTCTGCCCGCGCACCCCGATTTCGATTCCCACACCGCCATAACGTCCCGACGTAATCAGATCCAGATCTTCGGTTTCATCTTCGGGGATAAACACCGTATACGGATCGAGCGTCGAGAGCATTCCGTCAATTCCGGCGCGCATGAACAATTCGGGATCTACCGAGTCCACATAACGCATCGCGATTTCGCGATACACGTCACCGAACAAACCGATGTTCTTGCGGATTTCCTCATAGAGAGAATCCTGGGAGGTGGGGCGGGCGGCCACCGCCAAGTTCGCCGACATCACCAAAGCCAGCAGCGCTGGGAAGAAACGCAATTTCATTGTATCCTCAAGTAATTTCATACGAGTCCAGGATTCAGGCCGTAGTAGCCAACCGCGCGAACCGCTGCAACAATGCAGCCTGAATACGTTCAAAAACGTCATCCTCGTTTTGTGCAGCGTCAATCAAGACCATGCGGTCGGGGTGCCGAGAGCACAATTCATGATACGCGGCGCGGGTGCGTTCGAAAAAATCGTGGGCATTCTGTTCGAGACGATCGGGACCGGATCGGGAATTCGAGCGCCGTGCCAACGACGTATCCCAATCCACGTCCAATACGAACGTCAGATCGGGAACCAGACCGCCGGTTGCGAATTTGTTGATTGTTTCGATTTCATCCAGTCCCAATTCGCGGCCGCCGCCCTGATAAGCGGTGGAGGAATCGTCGTAGCGATCCAAGATCACTGCCGTGTTGGGCTTACTCAAATGCGGTCGGACGATCTCTTCAACCAATTGCGACCGGGAGGCCGAATAGAGAAAAAATTCCGCCCGGCCGCACATTTCTTTCCAGCGCGGATCGAGCAGAATATCCCGGATCGCTTCGCCTAACCGGCTGCCGCCCGGTTCGCGGGACACCAGTACATTCCGGCCGCGCGCGGTCAGCCATGCGGCGGTGCGCTCGATTTGCGTTGATTTTCCGCTGCCGTCTATGCCTTCAAAGGTAATGAACATCGTTCTAAGCTTGTAACTCTTTGAATTCTTCCGTTGCGCGTACCAGTTCGCGAATCATGCCCTCGTCCATCGGCGAATGCGCGCCGTCGGTAACGATCACCAATTCGGATTTCGGAAGGATCCGGTGCAAATCCCACGCCGCCCGCACCGGGCAAATAACATCGTAACGACCCTGCACGATCCGGCAGGGAATGTGTTCGATGGTGTGGGCGTGGTCGAGGATGAAATTATCGGAATCGAAGAAGAAACGATGGTACGTATAATGACACTCGATGCGGCCGATGGACAGCGCCATCGGACCGTCGGTAAACGCGCTGATCGCCGAATGATCCGGTTGGACGTTCATGGTGGCGGCTTCCCAGCGGCTCCAGGAGGCGGCGGCGCGCATCTGCATCTCGGCATCCGCCGCAGTCAACAAAGCATAATAAGCTTTGACCATATCGTTGCGTTCGCCGGGCGGAACCAGAAACTGATACTTTTCCCATTCGTCGGGATAGATTTCCGACATTCCGAATTTATGCAGCCAATTCACCTCCAGTTGCCGCCCCAGGAAAACGCCGCGCAGGATAATGTCGCTGACACTGTCGGGATGAGTTTCGGCATAGCAGAGTGCCAGCGTGCTCCCCCAACTACCGCCGAACAGTATCCATTGTTGAATGCCCAAATGCTCGCGCAGTTGTTCCAGGTCATCCACCAGCGCCCACGTCGTGTTCTCGCGCAGTTCGGCATGGGGCGTGCTGCGTCCTGCCCCGCGTTGATCCGGCAATACGACATGATAGGCTTGCGGATCGAAGAATCGGCGATAATCGGGCATGATTCCCACGCCCGGTCCGCCGTGCAGAAACACGATCGGAATCCCATGAGGATTGCCGACTTCTTCATAGAAGATTTCATGCAGTTCCGAGACCTTAAGTTGTCCGGTTCGGAACGGTTCAATCGGTGGGAAAAGCGTGGTTCGGATCATGGCAACGCCTTTCTGTTGTCAGAACTTTCGCACGAACTTTCCGCAAAATATTTTCGGCCAGAGCTTTCCCGTCAGATAGAAGTTCGCGGTGGCGGGATCATAGGCAATCCCGTTCATCGGTTTCATGTCTTCCGGCGCATTGATTTGATCGCGCAAGACGGTGCAGTTCACGACCCCGGTAACATCTCCCGTGGAAGGCTTGATTTCGACGATATAGTCGTAGCCTAAGATGTTGGCGTATACGGCATCGTGCACAAATTCCAGTTCGTTCAGAAAACGAAGTTTATCTTCTCCAAAACGGACCTGAACCGTATAATCTAAAGCGAAATCGTCGGGATCCCGAAAGGATAACCGACTGGAACCATCCGACATAATCAGCGTGTTGCCGATGGTCGTCAAACCCCAACCTTCAGTATCGTAGGTGAGGGTGCGCTGCTTCGAAAGATCTTTTTTGTTATAGGTGAAGGCCGTGCCTTCCGTCCATGTAATCTGGATCAGCTCATCGCCCACAATCGTCAACCCTTCACCGAAATATTTGGCATCCAAGCTGATTCGCCGCTTAAGTTCCCCGGTTTTAGCATCTATGATCTGCACCGTGGATTGGCTGTAGCGGCCGGTGCTTTCATAGAGCAGTCCGTTTTCATACACGAAGCCTTGCGTAAAGCTATTGGTATCGTGAGGCAACTCGGCGAGGACTTCAAACTCGTAGACCGGAACACCGGCATCGCGTGCATATTCCTCGAACGTTTGCGCCAAGCCACTCATAGCAAGCGTGCATGCGAGAATCAGAGCCAGGCGATGGTTGAACGGTTGAATCACGGCTGCTGCTCCGCATTGGAGGGGCTTTTCCGTACGGCGGAGGCGAGAATCAATGCCACCCCGCTCAAGATCATCAGCAGGGAAATAATCTGTGAAAATGTCATCCGGAAACCGACCGTCTGCATGATCACCATTTCATGTTCATACCACCGCAATCCTTCATTCAGAAAACGGGCAATCCCATAAGCCGTCAGAAAGATCCCGGTTACCCGCCCCATCGGCTTAGGCGGACGGTCATAGATCATCAATCCCGCAAAGATCAATAAGGCATAGAACACTTCGTACATTTGCGTAGGGTGGACGCACTGATCCGGAAAGACGTACCCCGCCAGGCTATTATGCGGAAAATGAACTCCCCATGGCAAGCTGGTCGGCAGCCCGAAGCAGCATCCATTGAAGAAACAACCGATCCGGCCAATCGCTATCCCCAAGGCTAAGGATGGAATAAGAAGGTCCGTAACTGCGAGAAATTTATGACCTTTACGCCGTGCATAAATATAAACGGTAAGGAACGCCGCCGCGACCCCGCCCAATAGGACCAGCCCTTCAATGCCGATCTTGCCCGTATGCTGAATTGGGGAGATCGCGTCCAGCGGGTAGTCTTTGAACTCTTCTAAGTGGGTCACTACATAGGTAAAGCGGGCACCTAATAGGGAGAAGATCAGAATCAGGATTGAGATATCAAGGGCGAACTTGCTCCCGAATCCCCGCGCCTCCGCCCGTCGGGACGCAATCCAGATCCCTAAGGCAAATGCCACCGCCATCGCCAGCCCGTAGCTGTGCAAGGAGAATGGGCCAAGATCAATGAGAACAGGATGCAAGCGATATTTCCTTCAGTGTCTGTTCAGTCGGCAAGTATGATTTATTCCCGTATCTTAAACTAATCAATATACAAGCTTTCTCCGCAGGGTTCAACCGAAAGTCCGTTCATGACCTCAAAATTGTCGGTCGTGAAAACAGGATTTAGCCTTAAAGTGAAAATAATCACATATGAAGGTGACAGAACCTCTGAAGCCTTGAATTTGGGTACGGAAGTATGTATCTTAAACGTTTACCCGTCAAGAGGTTCTAAAAGTCATGAAACGATGGCTTAGAGCTGTATTTGTAGTACTTTTGGGATTACTCTGGGGCTGTACTGCACCCCACGATAATCCCCTTGATCCTGAATCGAGCCGCTACCAAGGGACGCAGCCGGAGATCCCTGATCTGACCGGAAGGGCGATTTCCCGGCATATTTCCCAGACGGATTTTTCGGATATCTACTCCGTGCGCGTGGAATTGACCGGCGCCGATGCGGTTCTATTGGATTCCGCGGCGGTGATCTTTGACGGCCGAACGGCGGTTCCGCTGGGACTGTCCGGCACGACGTGGGCAACCGGATTTTCCGCCGGGTATATCGGCGATACGAAACTGGCTTCGGTATTCGGAGTCCCTTTTCTGTTTCACGCCTATGCCGGAATTCAAGAATACGAGTACGGTCCCGCTTATGTCTGGCGGGTGATTGAGACCGTCCCCACAATCGTCGCACCGTTTGCCGATGATACGGTTTCCGTACAGCCGATTTTGGAGTGGGACCCCTATTCCGCCGGATTTCCGTTCGTATTCATGGCGGAAATAGTTCGTAGCGAAGCCAACATAGACAGCACGATTTGGACGCTCTCCGATGTTCCTTCCAGCGCACTATCGGCCCAGCCTTCGATCACGCTTCGTAACGGCACCCATTATTGGACGATAACCGTAGTGGATAGTTTCGGTAATACCGCCCGTTCGAAAAAAGGCTGGTTTTACGTAGATTCGACGCTTTCGCCATTCTGATTGGATATTCGTGGAATCCTCATCCAGTGATAAAAATCCGTCCGGCATCCTGACCACTGATCAAATTCTGTCGGTCGGCCAGAAGCTACTGGAACTCCGTCCGTTGACGGAAGTTTTGGAGTCCGTGCTGGAAGCGTGCGCCAGCGCGATGCTGGCCGAGACCGCCATGGTATTGCTGCGTGACAATAACAATGCGCTGCAGGTGGCGGCGCAGAAATATACCGGTCGCGGCGAAGCGCGCGGCTTGGGTGATATCGCTTCATCGTTCTTGAATAAGGCGGTTGACAGCGGTGAGCCGGATATTGCCGAATCCACGATCGAGGATCCGCGCTTTTCCGGCACATCGTCCATGATTCTGAAAGGCATTCAGTCGGCGGCGATCATTCCGCTGACCGGACGGGACGGGATCATCGGCGCGATCTATCTTGACAGCCGCAGCGACCGCACGCGCTTCCATCGCCGCAATTTAGGACCATTGGCCACGCTGGCGGCGTTTTCCACGCTGGCCATCGAGAATGCCCGCCGCTACGAAAGCGCGCGCAAAGCGTCGCGGTCGTCCGGTTCCACATTGCTGGTGGGATCGTCGCCCGCCATGCAGGAAATGTTTGCGCTCATCGAGCGCGTGGCGGCTTCGGATCTGCCCGCGTTAGTGTTGGGGGAGTCGGGCACGGGCAAGGAATTGGTGGCGCGCGAAATCCACTTGCTGAGTCCGCGCCGCGAGAAGCCGTTTATGGCGCTCTATTGCGGCAACGTTTCGCCGCAATTGTTCGAAAGCGAATTATTCGGCCACAAGAAAGGTTCGTTTACGGGGGCTACAACAGATAAGCCGGGTCTCGTGCAGGCGGCGGCGGGAGGCTCGCTGTTCCTGGATGAAGTGGCCGATATCCCCGTTGATTTGCAAACCAAACTGCTGCGCTTTCTGCAGGAAGGAGAATTCCGCTCCGTGGGCGATACCCGCACCCAAAAAGCGGACGTGCGGATCATCACGGCTACCAATAAGGATCTTTCCAAGGAAGTGAAGGCCGGGCGGTTCCGCGAAGATTTGTTCTATCGCCTGTTCATTCTGCCCATCAATGTCCCGCCACTGCGGGAACGGCTCTCCGATCTGCCGTTTTTAGTGCGGCACTTCATCGAAAAATATCAGCCGCCCAACCGCACGCTGGGCGTTTCGCCGGATGCGCTGCGCAAGCTCTCTGGCGTATCGTGGCCGGGAAACGTGCGCGAACTGGAAAATACCATCGCCCGTGCTTTAATCGTTGCTCGCGGTGACCGCGTTGAAGCGGACGATATTATGATTCACGAACGGAGCGAAGATCGCGAAGACGGGGCGGACTTAACCTGGAAGGACGCGGAGCGCAAGCATATCCTGCGGGTGCTGTCCCACTGCGGAGGCAATAAAAGCCGCGCCGCCGAATTGCTCGGCATTTCGCGCCGCTATCTGCACTATCGTTTGAAGGAGTGGGGAGAATAGGAAAGGATGAAGGATGAGGGATGAAGGATGAAGCCCTCACCATAAGTCATCCTGAACGAAGTGAAGAATGACAGACTTAGATTAAGTCCACTTCCACCGCGGGGAATTTGTTGAGGTCTACTACACGGGGGGTCATGCGCTGGCCGTGGCGATCCCATAAGAGCAGGATTTCGGGGCGGCTGGTACCGGACGCGCCGCTATGGCGAACCACGCCGCGGGCGCCGGTTTCCACCAGCATATTGCCGAGCCGGATTTCCACGATGGACCCGACCGGATAGACGTTGATGATTTCGAGAGCTTTCGAGACCACCGCGCGATTGTAGAGCGTTCCCGCGCCGCGCACCAGCGCTTCCATCGCCTTAGCCGGGCTCATCGGTTCCACCATCAAATCGCCGTTGATGAGATTATCGAAAGCATTGGCAACGGCGACGATTTCCGCATAGCGCACGATTTCGCGGGGGCGAATCGGACGCGATTCGAGCGGAGCCAGATTATCGCCGGTGAGCTTCATCGGATAACCGCGCCCGTCCTGCTGTTCGTGATGCTGGCGGATGATCGTCTGTTCCAGTTCGGTATGTCCGCCGCTGCGGGACAACAACGCCGCGCCCGCCGCCGGATGGAGGCGAATGCGCTTCATTTCTTCCAGCGATAGATCGCGATAGGGCTTATTCGCAAGTTCCGGGAAAACCAGTTTGCCCATATCGTGCAGCATTGCCGCCGTGCCCAGCGCCACCAGCTTTTCCGGGGGATAATAGAAGGCGCGGCCCAGCATGATGGATAGAATCGCCGTGTTCAGCGAGTGTTCGTAGGTGCGATCCAGATAGCGCTTGACTACCGGCGTATCGAACACTTCGACGCGATGCGTGAACAGATCGTCCACCGTGCTATGCACAACCTCGTTGAAACTCTGCACCCGCACGGCATTGGCAAAGCGGTCGTCGTATTGCAGAATCGTGATGACGTCTTCGTTGGCGCATTCGCTGAGATCGGCCAGCGACGTCAAATCGTCGAAGGTGCGCTTGAGCAGTTTGTGCGTGCGGCGGCGTGTCTTGTCCGAGATCATATCGTCCTGCGGTACGATATCTTCAGTGCCCGGCTCGTGGATGTACACGTCGTCCACTTCCAGTTCGATGAGCCGCTCGATCATGCGTTCTTCGAGCACTAAACCCGCCGCGATGAGAAGTTCGAGGCGGTCGTCGCAGATGTCCCGGGCGATGCGCATGCCCGGCTGAAGTTCATAGGTAGAACAGAGTCGCATTCGGTCAATGGGGATAGTTTACCTCCCAATCTACTGCAAATCCAGTGCCCCCGTGGTAATCGGGTAAATTCCGCTGGGATATTGCAGTTTAACGCAGTATCGGATGCACCGCAAACGCCCGATGTTGCCGACCGGCAACGCTTTGGTTGCTCACATTCGAAACCTAAACCCCCGAGGATCGCCTCCGTTCAGCGGCGGCTGTCCCATCAAATAACATCGCACATTTAGGAGTTTGTCATGGCGAAGAAAAGTGCTGATCCCACCACGGTAAAGATTCTCGAAGATCTTACACTTTGGAAAAATCAATTTCAGAATCGTCTGGCCGCGCTGCGGAATAATTTGCAGACATCCATCCGCGAAATCGAGGCCGAGTTGGCCGATTTCGATGCGCGCATCGCGATGGTGCGCGGGCGTTCGGAAGAATTGGAAGCGCTGCAGGAAGAAGACCGCAAAACCGTGGCGATGCCCGGCGACGCTCAACCGTGGATCAATAAAGGCCAAGCCCTCGTCAAGCTGAACCGCTTAGACGAAGCGCTGGCCTCGTTCGATAAAGCCTTGAAGCTGCAGCCCGACGATCCGGAAATTTGGTCGGCCATCGGCGGCGCATTGCTAGCGGCGGAACGCTACGACGAAGCGCTCCGCGCTTATGAAAAAGCCCTCGATCTGCGCGGCACCGATCCCGATGCCTGGACCGGCAAGGGCAATGCGCTGATTCGCATGGAACAGTTGGACGATGCGCTGGCCGCGTATGATCGCGCGATCAAGCTCAATCCCAAACATGCGGGCGCGTGGTATCATCGGGGGCGGGCTTTGGCGCGCTGGCATCGCCGCGAGGAAGCGCTGACCGCCTTCGATAAAGCCATATCCATTGACAATAACTTGGCCGATGCGTGGCAGGCGCGGGGTGAAGTGCTGATGCGGCTCAAGAAAACGCACGAAGCCCTCGACGCGTTCGAGAAGGCGCTGAAGCTGAAACCCGATCATACGGACGCATGGCTCGGCAAAGGCTCCGCGCTGCGCCGCATGATGCGCCTCGACGAAGCGGTGCATGCTTATGAAATGGCCATCGGTCTGCGGCCGGGCGACGCCGAAGCGTGGTTCAAGAAGGGCAAGATTCTGCGGCTACTCAACCGCTTCAACGAGGCGGTGACGGCCTTCGACCGCAGCAAGCAATTGCGCTTGGAAGACGCCACCGAGTGGTTCCGGCAGGGCGTAGCCCTCGCGGCGGCGAACCGTCCGGAAGCGGCTCTCGAAGCGTTCGACAAAGCCATCGAACTGAAAGCCAACTACGCCGATCCGTGGATCAGCAAGGGCGAAGCGTTGATTACGCTGGAGCGGCTCGACGACGCGCTGGAAGCCTTCGATCAGGCGATTGCCATTGATCCCAACGACGCCGGAGCGTGGTTCGGTCGCGCGCGCGCTTATGCCTGCAAGGGACTCAAGAAGGAAGCGCTGTCCGCGCTCAAGACGGCCATCGGCCACGACCGCTCCTTCGCCCGTGAAGCGCTGGAAGAGGAAGACTTCTCGGAATATTGGGACGACGCCGATTTCGAAGCGATTGTCGAATTGCGCAAGGCGCGCGGTCGCGGCAAGCGCAAACCGGGTAAAGCATAATCGGAGAAAACGGTAGGGGCGGGTCTTGGACCCGCCCGCCTACCCACAAACGGTCATTCTGAAGACCGCGCAGCGGTCTGAAGAATCCCTAACACCGCAAGGGATTCTTCACTGCGATCAGAATGACACTTGTCGCCGCGGCGAATCCCCAGATTCACCCGTAACATAAACGAATTGTTGACTGAAATAGTTATTTCATGAAACCTCTGGCCCAGCGGCTCACCGAGCGCGAACTGATTCGCCGCGGTGATCTCACCCTCGCCTATCGCGCGCGAGACTCGGTCCTCGACCGTCCCGTGTTCGTCAAGGCTTTGAACCCCGCACTGGCGGCGGATGAAGAAATCCGCGCCCGCTTCGAGCGCGAGGCCAAAGCCGTGGCGCGGCTCGATCACCCCAACCTCGTGCGCATCTACGAGTACGGCGACGATCCGCAGGACGGGTTGTATATGCTGCTGGAATGGCTGGAAGGCGCGAACCTATCGGCGCGGATCGCGGCGGGCGAACGCTGGAGCGGCGATAAATGGCACGAACTGGCTGTGCAGCTCCTGCGCGGACTGGCCGCTCTGCACGGCGTGGACATCGTGCACCGCGACCTCAAACCCGACAACATTCTCGTGCGCACCGACGTGCGCGATTCCTCGCGGCGGCTGGGCATCTACAAGATTACGGATTTCAGTCTGGCCGCGCTGCGCGACGCGCCCAAGCTCACCCATCACGAAGCCATCGTCGGCACGCCCGCGTATATGTCGCCCGAACAGGCGGCGGGCGGCTTGCCCGACGAACGCAGCGATCTGTTCTCGCTGGGCGTGGTGCTGTGGGAAGCGGCCACGGGCAAGAACCCGTTTATCGCGCCGACGATGCTGGAAACGCTGCAGAACATTCGCGAAAGGGAAGTCGCGTGCGATGAGCAAGCGCTATCGGGGATTCCCGACAGCGGCCGTAAACTGCTGTGCGGGCTGCTGCACAAAGACGCGAACCAGCGGTCGCAATCGGCCCGCGATGCGTTGCGCAGCTTGGGTGAGAAGGTCTCCGATATTCGTCCCCCGCACACGCGCAACACCCGCGCGCGCACGCTGAAGCATGTTGGAGCGGCGGTGGTTGTGCTCATCGTGTGGGCGTATTTGGTATTCTGGTGGCCGTTCGGGAAGAAAGAGGAGACGACCGCGACGCAACCGATCGCAAAAGATACGACTTCGCAGGTGGCAACGGATACGACTGCCGTTACTGAACCAAGCGTTACGCAAGCCGAAGACAGCAGCGCGCACCAGCCTTCGGCAGCGACGACTCCGGTTCAACCGAATACGCAATCCACAGCCGAATTTCGCGCGCCCGCTGAATCGCAGTTACCCGACAGCGTGAGCCTATGGCTGACCACCGAACCGTGGGCGCACGTGTTCTTGAACGGCGCGCAGTTGGGAACGACGCCATTAGCTGCACCGCTCAAAGTACCCGTCGGTGATCTGGAATTGATTCTGCGCAATCCCGCGTTTCCGCCGGTGCAAGTGGCGTTCTATGTAACCGATTCACTATCCCGCGAGAACGTGCACTTGGCCGACTATGCCGCGCTGCTGCGAGTGTCGGTGCTGCCGTGGGGCGATTTATATGTGGACGGCGAACACGCCGGAACCACGCCCCTCGGTCAGCCGCTGTTCGTGTCACCGGGCCGTCATTCGGTGCGGGTGTCGCATCCGCAATTGACGGCGGTGGAACAGGAGTTCCAAACCGCGGCGGGCGAAACACTGGACGTGAATGTGGATCTGACCAAATCCCTGCTCGTCGTTAAACGCGAAGAGGACAGGCCGTAATATGAGCCGAATTGCTACGCTCGTTTTGTTGTTTGTATTCTGTGCTATCGCCACGGCACAATCATCGCCGCCGCCCGATTTGCTGGCGGTGGATTCCGCGTTCGTGGAGGGTCGCTATGAGCAAGTGGAACTCATGACGCTGCGCCTTTTGCAGGGCGACGCCGAACTGACGCCCGATGAAACCGCGCGGCTCAATCTTACGGCAGGCTATGCACTGATCATGCTGGGCCGCGAAAGCGAAGCGCGCAGCTATTTCAATCATGCCCTCGATGCCGTGCCCGATCTGACGCTCGATCCGGTGCAGGTCAGTCCCAAGTTCCGCGTGGTGTTCGATGAAGTGAAGGCGGCACGTCCGGCGGTAGTAGATAATGCGGATCAGGCAGCGGCAAGCGATCAATCGGTTCAACAGAATACGTTCGATCAAAAACCGCGACAGAGTATGCACGTCGCGCCGCAGTCGCAGGTGATGAATCTGATTTTGCCCGGCAGCGGGCAATGGCGGGAGGGCCATCCCGTGCGCGGTGCGTTGCTATTCGGCCTGCAAGCCACCGCTTTAGGAGTGTTGATCTGGCAATTGAATGAACTGGAAGATTCGCGCGGGGATTATCTGGCGGAAACCGATCCCGCGCGGATTTCGGCGGCTTATAATAACTACAATGACAATTATCAGGCGGCATGGGGAGCGGGCATCGCCGCCGGACTGGTCTATCTGGCCGCCCAAGCCGATCTGGCATTTCTCACTCCGGCTCAGGCTCGCACATCGGCATTGCAAGTTGTGCCGACGCCGTCGGGCATGGGGCTATGCTTGCGCTGGTAATGATATTAGGGAATATCTGCAATGAGCGCGATGCCCCGCCGGCATCGCGCTCGCTGTTTTGGTATGTGTTTAGAGGTGAGATTACCTCTGCTCGATGGAGATCGTGCGGCTCTTGGCCTGTTCGGCTTTGGGCAGCGTGATCCGTAGGACGCCGTCATCGAAGCTCGCCCGCACCGCTTCCGCCTTGATGGTGTTGGGCAGACTGAAACTGCGCTCGAAGCGGCCGTAGCTGCGCTCGATTCGGCAGTAGTTGCCCTTATTTTCTTCCTTGACTTCCTGCTTCTTCTCGCCGGACAGCGTAAGCACGTTGTTGTCCAGCGTAATGTTCACGTCTTCCTGTTTGACGCCCGGAAGCTCGGCGTGGATTTCGAAATTGTCCGAGTTCTCGACGATGTCCACGTTGGGACCCCACGCCATCATGTCGCCGGTCCGCTGATTGGCCATGAACTCGTCCATCATCCGCGAGATCGGGCTCATGGTGTCGAACCACCACGGACGCATCTCGGCATTGATCGGTTTCCATCTTGTGATTGCCATGGTTGTGTCTCCTATTTGTGATATGTTTGGTATTGCTTGAAGTTTCAGCATCATCATCGCGTTCTGATCTTCCATTTTGCAACGGCCGTACCAATTCACGTAAAGCATTATTTATAAATATATAACAGAGAATAGTTGCCCAATTCTAAACAGAAATGCCAAGTTTGTCATGCCATTGTGGCGGATACGACTGCCAACCCGGCAGCCATCTAATCCTTTTTGACAGACCGGCCCGGAATGGGTTCGGAAGCGAAGAAATCCAATCATGCGAATGCCTCTAACTTCTCCATCCCGCCCGAATCTGCATTGCATATCCAAGCCAAGAGAGCTATATTTTTAAGTTAAGACAATTGAGTCCGCCAACGAACTCGGAGCACCTATGATATCCCCTAAGCGCTGCCCTCACTGTCACAAGAAGATTTCCCTCCGCAAGCGGTTCAAACCGCGCTGCCCGCACTGCTTCAAACTCACGCGCCGCCGCAGCGGCATCCAAGACCGCAGCCTGATCGGACAATGGCTGGAAGACCGTAATGCCACTTTCTGGTTTTTCGTGCTGTTGGCCGTGCTGGTCATTCTGGCCATGATTATGCAACTGTTCGGTCAGCCCGATCTGCTGCACTTCATTGACCAGCGCACGTTCTGGTTCATCGTCACCGTGTACTACGCCGCGATGTTCGCGTCTATCATCAGCCGCATCTACTTCCCGTTGCTGCTGGATGCGCCGAAGATCCTGCGCCGTGAACGCGAAACCATCCGCCACTACCGCAACCTCACGACCTGGGGATTGCTCCTCGGCGTGCTGCTGGCGATCCTGTGCGTGGGCATCAACGACGTATGGACGCGCCTGCCGGGCACGATCTTCCTGATTCTCGTGCCGCCCGCGTTGTTCTGGTCCTATCAAGCGCTGACGCTGACCGATGTGGAGTACGAAGACCAGCGCGTGTGGAGCTTCCTGCAGGAACTCGGCGCGCAGGACCGGCTCGAACACCGGCACCATGCCTTGTTCGTGCTCATCGGCTTGCCGCTATCGGCGCTGATGTTTTATTTCTTCACGACCCATCCGGTTTTAGCCCGGATGCTGCAGGAATCTTCGGAATCGGGAATCCTTGCGATGCTGGCCGACGCGTGGCATCGCGTACATGCGAAATAACGACGTTTCAGAGAAAGGATGTCGCTTGTCAAGTAAGAAAAGTTCCCCGAAGCCGCGTGTTCAGGTGGACGACTTCGCGCGGTTTCGTTTGCCGCGTTCGCTGGCGCTCACGCCCGACGGCAAACTGTTAGCCTATACTCTCGAATGGTGCGACCTCGAGAAGAAAAAATATTTCGCCAACCTTCACGTCCTCGATACCGAAACCATCACCGCGCGGCAGTGGACGCGCGGCGAGCACGTAGATCGCGCTCCGGTGTGGTCGGCCGACGGCCGCAAGTTAGCCTTCCTTCGCCGCGACAAGGGGCTGGATCGCATCTTCATCGTCACCCGCGAAGGCGGCGCGCCCGAAGAAGTATTTCACTCGCTGGGCAACTTCGCGTCGCTGCAATGGGCGGAAGACGATGCCGCGCTGATCGTGAAATTCCGCAAGGCCGATCCCGATCCGGAAGCGGAAAAAGCCGTGGCCGAAGGGAACGAGCCGAAGCGGGAAACGCCGGCCGTGCGCAAGATCACGCGCTTGTTCCATAAAATGGACGGCGACGGCTATTTGCCGGAGGAACGCTGGCATTTGTACCGGCTGGATTTGAAATCCAAAGCGTTCACCGCGCTCACCAAGGGCAAAGCGGATATCGAATGCTATCACGTGTCTCAAAGCGGCTGGCACGTGGCGTATGTGACCAACGTCCACCGCGATCCCGATCAGCATCCGTTCCACTCCAGCGTGTTCGCCATCAACTTGCGCACGCGCAAGCATTACCATTTCGATGTGCCGCTGGGCGAGAAGGTCGCGCTGGCGGTTAGTCCTAACGGGCGCTATGTGGTCTATCTCGGCCATCACGATCTGCACGGCGGCTGGGGCGTGGAAATTTATCACCCGCATCTGCTTGATCTGCAAACCGGACGGATGCGCGACCTTACCCCGCGTTTCGACCGGCAGGCCGGCGATGAAATGGTGGGCGATCTGGGCTACGGACTGGCGGTGCCGCCGCTGTTCTGGAGTGCCGACAGCCGTCACGTGTTCTATCAGGTTTCCGATGAAGGCGATACCTATTTGGTGCGCGCCTCATTGAAACCCGGTAAACCCGATCGGGTGTGGCAGGCCCACGGGCAGGTGCCGGTGTTCGCGGTGCGCGGTAAAGCGTTGGCGCTGATTCATCGCGATTTTATGACTACCGCCGATATTCATTTCTGCTCTGATAACACGGCGCGCAAGCTGTCGTTCGTCAAAGTGGCGGAAAGCACACCCGAATACTTCCCCTCGCGGCAATTGGGCAAAACCCGCGAAATCCGGTTCCGGGCCGGTGACGGCACACGTTTGCACGGCTGGCTGGTCACACCTCCGGACTTTTCGCCAAGAAAGAAATATCCCGCGATTCTGGAAGTGCACGGCGGGCCGCGTACGCAATATGGCCGCATGTATTTCCACGAAATGCAGTATCTTGCCGCGCAAGGCTTCGTAGTGTTCTATACCAATCCGCGCGGCTCGTCGGGGTATGGCCGCGATTTCGCCGCTGCAATTACGAACGCGTGGGGTACCGACGATTTCAACGACATCATGGCTGCCGCCGACTATCTGGAGACACTGCCGTTCGTGGATAAGAAGCGCATCGGCATTACCGGCGGCTCTTACGGCGGCTACATGACCAACTATGCCATTGGCCGCACGCATCGCTTCCGCGCCGCCGTCACCCAGCGCAGCGTGGTTAACATGCGTACGTTCCTCGGCACGTCGGATATCGGTCATCACGACAACTACGAATTCGGCGGACACTATTGGGAAAATCCCAAGGGTTACGAAGCGATGTCGCCGCTGACCTATGCGGGCAATATTCGCACGCCGCTCTTGATCATTCATTCCGAAAACGATCTGCGCTGTGCCATCGAGCAGGCTGAGCAATTGTTTGGGCGGCTGAAAGTGATGGGTAAAGCGCCCGTGGAGTTCTGGCGGTTCCCCGAAGAATCGCATGGGCTCTCCCGTGACGGCCGCCCCGATCGCCGGATTATTCGTCTGGAAGGCATTGCCAATTGGTTTAAACAGTGGATGAAGTAGGAGTATTCACCCGGTAATGACCAGTGAGAAGCTGAAATATCTTTGCTGTGGTATCGGGCTGGCGCTCATGCTGCTCATAGCGGGATGCAAAGAGTTGGAAGAAACGTTACCGATACCGCCGCAGCGCACGCGGGTGGAAGCGATTCCGGAAGACGCGGTGAAGTACACGCCGGAGATGGATCTGTTTCCGCCGGTGCTGCATACGGACGATTGGGCGGCTCCGGTTCCGCTATCGGGACCGGTTAATACCGCCGGAGCGGAAGATGCGCCGGTCATTACCTACGACGGCAACACGTTTTTCTTCTTCTTCACGCCGGATGTACGCGTTCCGCCGGAACGGCAGATCATTGACTATGTGACCGGGATCTACTGGACGCGATTTCAAGACAACCAGTGGACCGAACCGGAGCGGATGATTCTCTGCGATGATATCGCGCTTGACGGACCGATGAGCGTGATCGGCGATACGTTGTGGTTCGCGTCGTTCCGTGTCGGAAACTACCGCGACGACGGCGATATTTATTGGGTGGAACGGCACGGCGAGCGGTGGGAGAATTGGCAGAATGCGGGTGAAGTGCTGAACGGCGACTACAACATCGGCGAGATGTGCATCAGCCCGAACGATTCCACGCTGTATTTCGACCGCAGCGGAACCGACGGACTGGGCGGACAGGATTTATGGATGACGGAGCGCGCGGGCGGGAGTTGGACCGAGCCGGTCAATCTGGGCGCTCCGGTGAATACAACATCCGACGAGAGCCGCCCGTGTTTGTCCGCGGATGGCCGCGAATTGTATTATACCGGAACGAGCCGAATGGGTTATACCGGTCCGGCACTGTTCCGCACGGTCAAGTCAGACAGCGGCTGGAGCGCGCCGGAGGAGATCATTTCGAATTTCGCCGGTGATCCGGCCGTGGATGCCGCCGGAAATATCTACTTCACTCATCATTTCTTCGACTCCAGCTTCGCGATGATCGAAGCGGATATTTACGTGGCGTACCGGAGATAGTTTCGATTGGAGCATATGTCTCTCGCAGAAACATAGAGATTCTTAGTTTAATCACGATAATCGGAGTCCACCATGCAAACTCGTCAACTCGGGAATACCGATCTGCACCTGACCGAAATCGGATTCGGGGCGTGGGCGGTGGGCGGAGGCGGGTATGCCTTCGGCTGGGGCGAACAAGACGACCGCGAATCCGTCGCCGCCATTCAGCGCGCGCTGGAACTGGGCGTCAACTGGATTGATACCGCGCCCGTCTACGGTCTCGGCCACAGCGAGGAAGTTGTGGCGCAAGCCATTGCGGGCCGCCGCCATGAAGTCATTATGGCCACCAAGTGTTCGCTGGTGTGGAACGAAAAAGGCGACGTGACCGATAATCTCCATGCCGACAGCGTGAAGCGCGAGTGCGAAGCCAGTCTCCGCCGTCTGAATACCGACGTGATTGATCTCTACCAAATCCACTGGCCGGCGGACAACGAGCGCATCGAAGAAGGCTGGCAGGCCATCGGCGATCTCATCGCAGCAGGCAAGGTGCGCTATGGCGGAGTCTCTAATTTTCATTACGATATGAACAATATGCGGCGCGCGCAAACGGTGCGGCCCATCGCCTCGCTGCAATCCGCCTACAGCATGCTGCGGCGCTATCCCGAAAAAGAGACCTTCGCTTATCTGCGCGAGCACAATATCGGATTTCTGGCTTACAGCCCCATGCAAGCCGGACTGCTGACGGGCAAGTTCGATCCCGCCCGTCTTGCTAAAGACGATTGGCGCGGCAAAGCTAAAGAGTTCCAAGAGCCGAATCTTTCCATCAATCTCGATATCATCGCGCGGCTGCAGCCTATGGCGGATAAATACGGCAAGACCATTGCGCAGATCGCGCTGGCGTGGGTGCTGCGCATACCCGAAGTGACCAGCGCCATCGTCGGGGCGCGGCGCCCTTCGCAAATCGAGGAAACCATGGGCGGCGCGGGGTGGACGATTGCCGACGAAGACCTCACAACCATAGATCAGTTGATGGACGAACGCCGCAAGCGCGTCGAGAGCGTCGGCGGCTATCTGCATCCGCAAGAATAAATCATCTATGACCAAATCCAATAAGCGCTGTCCGTGGCCGAGCGATGATCCGCTCATGATTGCCTATCATGATGAGGAGTGGGGCGTGCCGGTGCACGATGACCGCAAGCTCTTCGAGTTCATGGTGCTCGACGCCAATCAAGCCGGACTATCGTGGCGAACCATTCTCTACAAGCGCGAGAGCTTCCGCAAGGCGTTCCACAATTACGACATCAAGCGCATTGCCCGCTACGGCGAAAAGGATTTCACGCGGCTGCTGAACGACGCGGGCATCATCCGCAACCGGCTGAAGATCAATGCCACCATCGAAAATGCGAAGCATTTTCTGGAAGTGCAAAAGGAATTCGGGACGTTCGATGCCTATATCTGGCAATTCACCGGCGGCAAGACAATCCACAATAAGTGGAAGACGCTCCGCGATCTGCCTGCGACTTGCACGGAATCCGATGCCATGAGCAAGGATTTGAAGAAGCGCGGCTTTCGGTTCGTCGGTTCCACCATCTGCTATGCGTTCATGCAGGCGGCGGGCATGGTCAACGATCACCTGACCGACTGCTTCCGTTACAAGCAACTCAAAACCAATTACAAGTAATACCATCGTGATTACACCCCTGCGTATTGCCGCTGTCGCCGGATCGCTCCGGCAAGGCTCCTATAATCGCAAGCTGCTGGCGCTGGCGGAAGCCGCGTTAATCCGCACCGGAGCGGACGTGGATCATCTCGATCTTCACGAATTCCCGCTGCCGCCTTACAACGGCGATCAGGAACGCGAACACGGCTTGCCCGAACCGGCGTGGAAACTTCAATCCCGCATTGCCGCTTGTCAGGGCGTGTTGATTGCCAGTCCCGAATACAACGGCGGGATCCCGGGCGTGTTCAAGAATGTTCTCGATTGGACCTCCCGCGGCCCGCACCATCCATGGTCGGGCAAGGTGATTGCATTAATGGGAGCGACTTCGGGTCTGTGGGGAACGCAGCGGATGATGCCGCAGCTGCGGCAAACTTTTCAAATTCTGGGAGCCCACGTCATTCCGCAACAGATTAACATGCGGGAAGCGGCGAAGGTGTGGGATGAAGCCGGGCAGCTCTTGGACGACCGCTTGCCCGAACGCATCGAAACATTCGCGCAGGAATTTCTGCGTATTGTTGAACGACTTAAACAAATCGAATAACCAAGTATGGATGCCCAATTTCGCGACCTCTTCATAAATAAATTCCGCAAGTATTTTAACAAAGCGGAATTGCCGATTACCTTCGAATACACCGACGACGAACGCGGTGCCGAGTTGGCCAAACCGACGGCTGAGACGCGCTGTTTTATTGCCGCATTGCAGGTGGTACGCGAAGGCCAGGCACGACGCTTCGATGCGAGTTCCTTCGGCTGTGCGGGCGGGCGCTACTACTGCAGCTACAGTCCCCGCTTACGAACCGGCATTGCCGAGTTTTTATCCCACGATGAACACGACGAAGGCGAACGCTACAAGAAGACTCCGGAGATGGCTGCCGAAGTGATCCGGCAGACTCCGTGGCGGGAAGCGCCTGCCGCCTATTTGCTGGCGAAACGCTGGGACTGGCTTAACGAATCCGATCAGCCGCAAGTTGTCGTGTTCTTCGCCGTGCCCGATGTGCTGTCGGGTTTGTTTACGTTGGCCGGTTATGACGAAGCGGATCGCGATGCATCCGTGACTGCGCCGTTCAGCGCCGGCTGTGGTTCGATTGTGCTGGCTCCTTTTGCCGAGAGCCGTTCGGATCATCCCCGCGCGGTGCTGGGGATGTTTGATGTCAGCGCGCGGCCCTGCGTGCCGGCTAATACATTGTCCTTCGCCGTTCCCATTCAGAAATTCCGCACGATGGTGGAGAACATGGATGAGAGCTTTCTGATCACCGCGAGCTGGCGGAAAGTGCAAGTACGAATACCGTGATCTTCCCGCCGTTGTCGCTTTCCTAAGCGGCAATGGCACACTGTTGTGCGGCGTTACCGGGCGACTCTGGAGAGTCACCACCGGGAAGAGGGATTCTTCACTTCGTTCAGAATGACAATCGAAAGAACCCGCCGAGCCGTGGTTAAGGTCGTAGACCGCAACCCGGCCGAAAATGGCAGACGGCCGGAGGCCGCCTGTAGTAGGGCTATAATTTATTATGGCCGTTTTGTAGGGGCTGATTTATCGTGCCCGGTCTTCCGTAGGGGCACAGCGGGCTGTGCCCTGCTTTTTCCGGCGGGGTCGCTGACCCCGCCGGAATCTTATTCCACTTATAACTAATCGAATGATGAATCATGCGTTTACAGGTAGCTGTTCTAATTGTTGCGATGATCATCTTATCGCACCAGTCCGCATATAGCCTCGGGCATTTTTATTACAGTCCGGCGGATAGTGTGATTTATGTGCAGTATTCGTCGGGCATCAATGAAACTCCGTTCTATCTGATGCGGCTGTGGGATGGTGCCTCGCGAATGGACGAAGCCGCCGTGATCGCTCCCGGTTGGGTATTCGTGACGGACAATATTCCCGGTCATGTCTATTGCCATGCCGGAGATCCAAACCGGATCTATCGCTCAACGGACTACGGTAACAGTTGGAATGTCATTCCCGCACGCCCTGCACCTGCACATAATCTTCATGACGGGCGCCCTGGTCGATTGCAGGGCGAAGCAACGATTGTTGAATTGGAGCCTGTGCCATGGATCTATTGCACATCGAATAGTTGGGATACCTATGATTCGGTTCGCTTCAATCCGACTATCCCGGGATATGATGATCCGGTTCAGTTCTCGCGATTAACTTACGAAAATGGTATCCTATATGGAATAATGGGAGTGAACAACATATGGTGTATTTCTGCGGATACGGGTCAAACCTGGTCGGTAGGGCATTCTCTGGGTCTCTTTCACGGTGTTTCTCAGGTTGGCGCTCCCGATGAATTATGGGGCTTTTCGGGTACGGCAGTTTTCATGGCGAGTGATACCGGGCGGACGCTTTTGGATTCGCTGCTGGTCATCCATCCTCCCGAAGTCCCCGATTATTATTGGACAACCGATTTGGTGGCAACGCCGCATCCGGGTGAAGCCTATTTTCTGGCTGATATGGATATCTGGACAGTCCCCAGCACTACCCGCATTCTTGTCTATCATATCCAGGCTTACGGCGCGCAGGTGGACTCGTTCTATTACGAGCTTCGCGGCTACCATATGGATGCTACCCAAATTCAGCCAATCCCCAAACAGTTCGATCTGATGGCCTACCCTAATCCGTTTAATGCTGCCACCACGCTTGCTTTTTCCCTATCGCAGACTTCCCTCGTGTCCCTCACCGTCTTCAACGTCCTTGGCCAAGCGGTTTATCAGGCTGATCTGGGAAGGCTGAATGCGGGAGCGCATCGGCAGATGCTTGATGCAAGTGAGTTGCCCTCGGGGGTATATGTGGCCCGTGTGAAGGCGGGAGAGCAATCGCAGATGCGGAAGATGGTGCTGCTGAAGTAACGATAAGCGATGAACGATAAACGATGAACACAGAGATCGAGATTCTGGACGCCCGCTGCGCGGTGTCCAGAATGACAATGGTGGCCGCGCACGGCCGTGCGATATTCCCGCCGAGCTGTGGTTAAGCGTAGCGCAACCCGGTCGGAATCTTACAGACGGCCAGAGGCCGCCTGTAGTAGGGCAATAATTCATTGTGACCATTCTGTAGGGGCGGGTGGCGAGCCGCCCGCGGGTCGGGG
>CAYUIF010000021.1:0-56582 GCA_964444755.1 uncultured Alphaproteobacteria bacterium
ATGAATGTAACCCAATCCGACTTCTTCCAGCGTCGCCAGTTTGCGGCTCAGCGCCGGGATGGCATCGAAAAACTCGCGGGCTTCGGCGACCGTCATGTCCAACACATCGGCCACGGAACGTCCTTTGAAACGTACTTCGAGGGTTTCGCGATTATAGCGCTTCCCGTGACAGACTTCGCAGGGTACATACACATCCGGCAGGAAGTGCATTTCGATTTTAATGATGCCGTCACCCTCGCAGTTTTCGCAGCGACCGCCTTTTACATTGAATGAGAACCGGCCCGGCTTGTAGCCGCGCATTTTCGCTTCGGGAAGTTGCGTGAACAAATCGCGAATCGGCGTGAACAATCCGGTGTAAGTCGCGGGATTGGAACGCGGCGTGCGGCCAATGGGCGATTGATCAATATCAATGACCTTGTCAATGTGGGCAACGCCGTTGATGCCGTCATGGGGTAGCGGAGGTTCCTTGGCGGAATAGAACTTCTGAGCCAAAGCGCGATATAAAGTCTCATTAATCAGCGTGGACTTGCCCGATCCCGAGACTCCCGTGACCACGATAAACTTGCCCAGCGGAATGTCCACTGTGACATTCGTAAGATTATTGCCGCGGGCGCGTTTGATGGTCAGTTTCTTTCCGTTGCCTTCGCGGCGGTCGGTGGGAGTGGGAATGGTGTCCGTCCCCGCCAAGAATTGACCGGTGATGGAATGCGGATTGGCCATGATATCGGCGGGGGTTCCCGCCGCTACCAATTCCCCGCCATGACGACCCGCGCCGGGTCCCAAATCTACGACATAGTCGGCGGCCAATATCGTATCGCGGTCATGCTCCACGACCACCACGGTGTTGCCGATATCGCGCAGTTCGGTCAATGTGGAAATCAACCGGTCGTTATCGCGCTGATGGAGACCGATGGACGGTTCGTCCAGAATGTATAGAACACCGGTCAATTGCGAACCGATTTGGGTGGCCAGCCGGATGCGCTGGGCTTCGCCGCCGGACAGCGTGCCTGCCGCGCGGCTCAGAGTCAGGTAATCCAAGCCGACATTCAACAGAAATGTCAGACGTTGGCGGATTTCTTTAAGAACTTGGTGGGCGATCAGCGTATCGCGTTCGGAGAGGTTTAGATGGCTGAAGAAGTCCAGCGCCTCACGGATCGAAAGTTCTGAAGTTTGGGCGATGCTCTGGCCTTCAACCAGCACGGCGCGGGCTTCGGGACGAAGGCGTGCACCACCACATTCGGGGCAGGGGATATTGCCCATGAACTCTTCGATCCATTCGCGAATGGAAGCCGAAGCCGTTTGGCGATAGCGCCGCATCAGGTTGGGAATGACGCCTTCCCAGCGGGCGCGATGCTCATGCCGCATGGTGGCAGACTCATAGACGACATCCAGCTTTTTCTGGCCGGAGCCGTAGAGGACGATCTTTTGATGGTCCGGTTTGAGCTTTTTCCATGGAACATCGAGCCGGAACTTAAAGTGATCCGCAGCCGCTTCCAGAATCGTGCCCATCCATGTATCGAAGACGCCGCCCAGCGTCGCCAGCGCGCCGTCCGTAATGGATAAATCAGGATTGGGAACGATGCGATCCGGATCGATCTCCAGTTTGAATCCCAAGCCGCTGCAGGCCGGACAAGCCCCGAACGGGCTGTTAAACGAGAATAACCGCGGTTCGATTTCGCTAATGGATATATTGCAGTCCGGACAAGCAAAGCGTTCGCTGAACACCCGCTCCTTGTTTCCATCCAGCAAGGCGGTCAGCAAACCGCTGGATAACCGAAGTGCCGTTTCCACGGAATCGGTCAGGCGGGAATGCAATCCGGATTTGATTACCAGACGATCCACGACCACTTCGATGGTATGGCGGCGTTTTTTATCTACGCGGATATCTTCGTCCAGCGAGTGGACATCGCCGTCGATGCGCACGCGGACGAAACCGTCTTTGCGAATATTTTCGAGTAATTCCCGGTACTCCCCCTTGCGACCCAGCACCAGCGGCGACAACAACTCGACCTTTGTCCCCTCGGGTAGATCAAGCAGCGCATCGACGATCTCTTGCGCGGTCTGTCGTTGAATGGGCTTGCCGCACTGCGGGCAATGAGGCCGACCGACGCGGGCATATAAGAGCCGTAGGTAATCATAGATTTCGGTAACGGTAGCAACCGTAGATCGCGGATTCCGAACTCCGGATTTTTGTTGAATGGAAATCGCAGGGGAAAGACCTTCAATGGAATCCACATCGGGTTTTTCCATCAGACCGAGAAACTGCCGTGCGTAGGCTGACAATGATTCAACATACCGCCGTTGGCCTTCCGCATAAAGAGTATCGAAGGCCAGAGAGGACTTACCGGAACCGGAAATTCCGGTTATCACAATCAGATTATTGCGTGGCAGGACCACATCAATATTTTTCAGATTGTGTTCGCGCGCGCCGGCGATGCGTATGTGAGGCAGTTCCATATATTTCCGTATCTTCCTGTGGGGCTCAATTTACCGAAAATTCGGACGATAATCAAGAAGACAGACTGTCTCAGTGGTCGAGCGGCAACACTTTCCCCCGGCAAAAAGTGCTTGACAAGAAAAGTCGGTTTATGTATATTAGGCGCGTTTCCCATTCATTCTACTAACCACATCATTTTTGTTGAGTTATTGACTATAGTTGCTATAGTAAGTACGATTGCCTATGGTTGAGCAAATTGTATCCGTTGATAATCGATACTGGCTTAGCAGATCGACTTCCTGCCGCCCTTTTTACTCGTTGACAAGACGCATTCGCTGTAAATCCGCCCTGCTTGCGGGAGAAGGAGAACGCTGATGGCAAAGGCTCGAGTTCTGGTAGTTGATGATGAATTTCACATCCGAGATTGGATTTCCGAGACCTTAAAACGGCGCAATTACCACGTAGAAACAAGCGCCGACGGTCACGAAGCACTGGAGACATTAGCCCGCGGCGAACCCTTCGACATCGTTATTTCCGATTTGCGTATGCCCAAGATGTCAGGATTAGCACTTCTGAAAACCATTCGTGAGCGCTATACGTCCATTGACGTACTGATGATGACCGCTTACGGTACCATCGCCGATGCGGTCACGGCCATCAAGGACGGCGCCAACGATTTCCTGGAAAAACCCTTCCCGCAAGAAACCCTGCTGATTCGACTTCAAAGAATTCTCGAAAACCGCAAACTCCGTCAGGAAAACTTCCAACTGCGCCGCGAATTGGGCGGCAAGGCGCAATTCGAACACATCATCGGCGGCGCGCCGCTGATGATCTCGCTGTTCGAACAGCTGCAGATGATTGCGCCGTCCAAAGCCACGGTATTGATTACCGGCGACAGCGGAACCGGCAAGGAACTGGTGGCGCGTGAGATTCACATGAACAGCCCGCGCCGCAACGGCCCGTTTATCAAGGTCAATTGCGCGGCCATGCCCGAAACGCTCATGGAATCGGAACTATTCGGTCATGAGAAGGGCGCGTTTACGGGTGCCATCAAGACCGTGGAAGGCCGGTTTGCGTTGGCTAACGGCGGCACGCTGCTGCTGGACGAAATCAGCGAGATGAGCACCTCCATGCAGGCGAAGCTGCTACGAGTGCTGCAGGAGCGGGAATTCGAAAAGCTGGGCGGACGCGAGACGATCAAGATTGACGTGCGCATCGTGGCGACGTCGAACCGCGATCTCAAGAAAGAGATCAAAGAGAAGAACTTCCGCGAAGACCTGTATCATCGGTTGAACGTTTGCCCGCTGCATTTACCGGCATTGTCTGAGCGGCGGGACGATATTCCGCTATTGGCCAATCACTTCCTGGCCCGCTATGCCGGGGAATACGGCAAGGACATTTCCGGTTTGCAGGATAGCGCATTGGAAATGCTCATTCAGTATCCGTGGCCGGGCAACGTGCGCGAATTGCAGCACAAGATCGAGCGGGCGGTGATCTTATGCAATGAGTCGTATGTAGCGCCGAAACATCTGTTCCTCGACGAACTCGATCAGCAGCAGACGATTGCCGTGCCGGTGGCGGACGGTTCCATTTCTTCGCTGAAGGAGATCGAAAAGGCGGCGATCTTCCGCGCGCTGCAGGTCAACGAAAACAACCGCACCAAGACCGCCGATGCGCTGGGGATATCCATCCGTACCTTGCGCAACAAGCTCCGTGAATACCGCGAAGAAGGCATTAATCTCAACTGACCTTTTACTCAATTACGATAAGACGGGCGCACGCAAGTGCGCCCTTTTTGTTGACGATGTTTTCGTTCCTATAGGTCAATAACTGTTATTAAAGACATCATATCAAACCCGGCGACCACCCGTCGGGTTATTTCTTTTACTAACGCGCATGACCCACGATCTGATATAACACCCGTCACGGCAAGTTCAAGTCCTGCTCGAAGAAAAGTTTACCCCAAACCGCCGGAAAATTGTACCAGCCCGTGAGGTTTGAATAATTGGATAACTATATCTAATAAATTGAATTTTATGATATTAAGTTTAATGAAATGCCACAAAATTAAAGTCATTTCGACAAAGGCACGATAATTGTGTTTATGCTTGGCAACCAGAATAATCTCCGGATATTCCTCATGAAAGTAGACCGGCTTTTTACGGCAATGGATGTGAGCGCCAGCGGTCTGGCCGCGCAACGCAAACGCATGAATGCCATTGCCGAGAATCTGGCCAATGCGGAAACGACTCGCACGGCCGAGGGCGGTCCGTATCGCCGTCAAAAAACCGTGCTTGCCTACGACAAGCAATTCGTGCTGGAGTTGGACGCGCAAACCCAAATCAACAACGAACTCCGGCGCGAACACGCGAACCATTTGCCGGGCCGGGAAGGAGTGCCGGAGGCGTATCAATTCGGCGGCGTACAAGCGATGATTGAGGAAGACCAATCGCCGTTCCGCGAAGTGTACAATCCGGGACATCCCGACGCCGACGAAAACGGCATGGTGAAAATGCCCAACGTCAACATCGTCGAGGAGATGACGGAACTGATCAGCGCGGCCCGCGCCTACGAAGCCAATGCCACAGCGTTCAACGCCTCCAAGAGCATGAACAAGAAAGCTCTGGAACTGTAATCCATGCGCATCGAAAGCTACAACTTAAATCCGTTTCCGACCACGCTCAACGGCGTGCGACCGACCACGCCAACGCCCGGCGGAACGCCGAAACCGGCCGCGGAAACGACGGAACTCAGCGCGCAAGATAAGCTGCGCATGCTGCTGGAAGAAAAACGCACGCTTGCATTGCAATTCGAGTCCGATCCCTCCGGGCAGACGCTCGGAAAAAATATTGATCTGAGGGTTTGATCATGAACGGCATAGATAAACTGCCGCCGTTTCCGAAGCTCATTCAAGAGCCGCAACCGACGCCGCTGAAGGAAAAGACCGCCGCGGGCGCCAGTTTCGGCGATACGCTGAAGGAGTTCGTGAACGACGTCAACGATATGCAAAAAACAGCGGCCACTAAAACGGAGCAGTTCGCCACCGGCGAAATCCAAGATCTTCATGAAGTCATGGCGGCTTCCGAAGAAGCATCCATATCGCTGATGCTGTTGATGGAATTGCGCAACAAGGCGTTGGAAGGCTATAAGGAATTGATGCGGATTCCGGTCTAATATCGGTTCGGTAACGTATACTATCCGGGCACTCATTCATGGCAACTCTTTTTCGACCTTTCATAGAACTCTGGCAACGGCTGACCTTGGGACAGCGGGCGGGACTGGTTCTGGCCGCCGGATTGGTTATTGCCATCGCCGCCGGAGCTGTCAGTTACTCCACGCGACCGGTTTATACCACCCTTTACGCAGGTTTGAACGGCAAGGATGCCGCGCAGATCGTTGACAAACTGCGCGAACAGAAGATTCCGTTCGAGGTCAGTTCCGACGGTACGACTATTAAAGTACCGCAGGAGCAAGTCAGCGAATTGCGGATCACCTTTGCCGGATCGGGCTTACCGCGTTCGGGCGAAATCGGCTACGAGTTGTTCGATAAGCCGATGCTCGGAATGACGGATTTCGTGCAGCAAATGAACTACCATCGCGCTTTGGAAGGCGAACTTGCGCGCACGATTCAAGAGATCGATGACGTCGAAACCGCCCGCGTGCATTTAGTGGTTCCTTCATCGCGCCTGTTCAAGGAAGATCAAAAACCCGCTACCGCTTCGATTGTGATTCAAATGCAGCCGGGAGCCACGCTCTCACCGCAGCAATCGCAGGCCATTGCCTATATGACTGCGTACTCGGTGGAGGGTTTGGAAGTCGAAAATATTACCATCGTGGATTCGCGGGGGAATCTGCTTTCAGGCAAGTCGGCGCGGGATACGATGGCCGGACTTTCGGGCACGCAGCTTGAAGTGCAGCGTAACATTGAAGCGGATTTGGAGCGCAAGGCGCTGGGGCTGCTGGAGAATACGCTGGGTCCCGGAAAGGCTCAGGTTCAGGTATCCGTAAAGTTGAATTGGAATCGGCTCGAACGCACGGTTGAAGACTACGATCCTGACCGGGTCGCAACCCTCAGTGAAGAACGCCAGGAATCCACGGGCAGCACCGATGAATACGGCGGCAACGGCGGTACCAGCGAAAAAACCGTTACCAACTATCAGGTGCCGCGCACCGTCGAAAAGTACGTTCCTGAAGTGGGGAATATCGAGCGGATTTCCGCTTCCGTTTTGGTGGATGGCGATTATAACGTATCGAAGAATGCTGACGGCACGGAAACACGCACATTTCGCGATCGGACTCCGCAGGAAATCGAGAAATTCCGCACCTTAGTGGCAACGGCCATCGGTATAGACCGTACCCGCAACGACGAGTTGACGGTGATCTCCTTCCCCTTTGCGCAAGACGAAATTCCAACACCCAAGGCGGAATGGCCGTGGATGAAGCTCATCGAAAAGGTATTGCTGGGAATCGCTCTGATCGGCTTGTTCCTGCTGGTGCGGACGTTGATTAATAAGCTGACAAAGCATCTCCCGGCACTTCCGGCGGGAATGGCTCCGGAAGCGCTGCCGGCCGGACAACCCATGCCCATGGGCTTGCCGACCGGAAGTGTTCCCCAATCCGCCGGCGCCCTGGCTTCATCGACCGAAAGCGCCGCGGCATCGCTGCGGCAAGGCACTACGGTGACGCATGAAGGAAGCGGACCGAAGGTCATCTTCAAGCAATCACCGCAAACGATTGTCGTCGAGGAAGAGGCTCCCAGCATCGAAGTGATCAAGCATCAAGAACTTCTCAAGCGAACGACTGATTATATTGTGGAACGCCCGGATCAAGCTACACAGATTTTAAGAGGCTGGATATTCGATGAGTCTTCCGAAAAGTTCAACCGGTAGGCGCTTAACTCCCATTCAGAAGGCGGCGGTTCTGCTGATCTCGGTCGGAGCGGAAGCCTCGGCTGCTATCTATAAGACTCTGCAGGACGAGGAAATCGAAGAGATTACGCGGGAGTTGGTGAGCCTCCGCAATGTGGATTCCAGCACCGTGCACGATGTAATCGAAGAGTTTTATACGATGATGAAAGCCCAGGACTTCATTGCGGTGGGCGGCATGACCTATGCCGAAGAAGTCTTGGAAAAATCACACGGACCGGAAAAAGCCGCTGATATTTTGCGCCGCATCGAACGAATGATGAAGGTGCGCGGATTCAATATTCTGAAGAATGTGGACGCGCATCAGCTTTTGGCGTTTATCCAGAAAGAGCATCCGCAAACTATCGCCTTCGTGTTAACGCAGCTTAGTCCCGCGCAAGGTGCGCAAATTCTCGCCGACTTGCCGCCGGAGCTGCAGGCGGACGTGATGTTCCGCTATGCGAATATGGAGCGGGTGGCGCCGGAAACCATTGCCTCGGTGGAAGCGGTGCTGGAGTCGCGCATTGACTTCTCGCAAAGCGCGAGCAAATTGGGCGGTGTGAAAGCGGCGGCGGAAATCCTGAATATGATCGGGCAATCGGCGGAACGGGCGATTCTGGCGAAGATCAATGAACAAGCCCCGGAAATGGCGACGTCCATCAAGAATCTGATGTTCGTATTTGAGGATATCGTCAATCTGGATGATCGCTCGATTCAGCGGGTGTTGAAAGAAGTGGACAATAAAGAACTTTCGCTGGCTTTGAAACATGTCAGTCCGGAAGTGAAAAAACGCGTCGTTTCCAACCTATCCCAGCGGGCCGCACAAATGATTCAAGAAGAAATTGATTATATGGGGCCGGTGCGGCTGAAAGACGTGGAAGAAGCACAGCAGCGAGTCGTGGATATCATCCGCAACCTCGAAGAAGCCGGACAGGTCGTGATCGTCGGCGGATCCAAGGCGGAAGAAATGGTGGAGTAACCTGTGAGCAAAGGATTAAGAAGAATCATTCGCAGCGAGCAGGGCACTAATCTGCCGCACGCCACATTTCGGCAATTCGAGCGGCGTCCCGTGAATTATTTCAAGGATATCTTGACGGATGAAGATCATATCGCTGAACCGCAAGCGTCCGAAGATGAAATCCGAGCCCGGGTTGACGAAGCCATAACGGAAGAACGTGAACGTCAGCGACAAGCCTACGATCAGGAACTCCAGAAGCAGTTTCAGGCAGGACTTGCGAAAGGAAGAACGGAAGCGGCGGCTGACTTGAAGCGCGGCATCGAATTGCTTGAGCAATATGCGCGTGTATTACAGGCCGAAAAACAAGAAATGGCGGATAAGGCCGAGCAAAGCAGCGTGGAATTGGCGTTCAGTATCGCCGCCAAGATTCTGGACAGCGAGTTGCAGATTCAACCGGAAAAAGTCCGCGATGTCGTGAAGAGCGCCATGCGACAGGTTTTGGATTGCGATCAAATCAGGCTGCGCGTCAATGTCGACGATTTTAGATATCTAAAAGAAGTGCAGGCGGATTTACAATCGCTGGTTAGCAGCGACGTGCCGCTGGAGATCCGGGCTGATGAATCGGTAGCCCGCGGGGGCTGCATGATCGAGACGGAAAAGGGCGCACTGGATGCGCGGATTGCCACGCAGTTGGAGACGCTGCGTGTCTCGTTAACAGCCGAATCCACCGTATCTCAGGCATGACCGTGCTCGCGCAACGATCATTGGAGGCGCTGCGATCCGCCTCGCCGTACCGCACGCTCGGCAAGGTTCAGCGAGTGCGAGGATTGATTATCGAATCGCAGGGTCCGCAGGCGACGATGGGCGAATTGTGCACGATCCATTCAGGGGGAAAACGGTGCCTGGCGGAGGTAGTGGGGTTCAACAGCCATATTACGTTGCTGATGGCATTGGAAGATGTGGAAGGACTTGCGCCGGGCGCGGAAGTGGAGAGTCTCGGACGGCCGCTGCAAATTGGATTGTCGAAACATGTTTGCGGACGTGCGATCAATGCGCTGGGTATGCCGATGGATGACGGACCGCCGATTGCAGCAACGGAATATCGCTCACTGACGGCGGCACCTCCCCATCCGTTGCGACGTCGTCGAGTAACCAAACCGTTATCGGTCGGCGTCCGTGCGATTGATGGGTTGCTGACATTGGGGGAAGGACAGCGGGTTGGAATATTTGCCGGGAGCGGTGTGGGGAAGAGCGTGCTCTTAGGCATGATGTCGCAATTCACCGAAGCGGATGTAGTGGTGATCGGCTTGATCGGCGAGCGCGGCCGCGAGGTTCGCGAGTTCATCGAAAAGCACTTGGGAACCGCAGGTATGAAGAAGTCAGTGCTGGTGGTGGAAACTTCGGATCGCTGGCCGTTGCTGCGCATCAAAGGAGCAATGGCGGCGACAACGGTTGCCGAGTATTTTCGCGATCAGGGTCTGAAGGTATTGCTGCTGATGGACAGCATTACGCGAGTCTGTCACGCGTTGCGCGAAGTCGGTCTGTCCCTGGGTGAACCGCCGACCACGCGCGGTTATCCGCCGTCGGTATTCGCAACACTGCCGAAACTGCTGGAACGGGCCGGTAACGGCGATCGCGGTAGTATCACCGCTCTATATACGGTATTGGTGGAAGGGGATGATCATACGGAGCCGGTGGCAGACATCGTCCGCAGCATTTTAGACGGACACATCGTGCTGTCCCGAAAACTGGCGGAACGTCATCATTTTCCGGCGGTGGACGTGCTGGCCAGTGTCAGCCGGGTGATGCCCGACGTGACGGAACCAAGTCACTTTCAATCCGCCGCAACGCTTAAAGAATGGCTCTCAGCCTATGCTGAGGCGGAAGACCTGATCAGTGTCGGTGCGTATGCCAAGGGATCGCGACCGGTGGTGGATAAGGCAATTGAGCAGTTGCCGGCGATGAACAAATACTTGAAGCAACCGCTGCATGAAGCCGCGAGCTACGCGGATGCGCTGAGCGGAATTCATGCTCTGGCAGGCAAATCGTGAAAGCTTTCAAATTCAGGCTGCAAAGAATTCGCGATCTGCGCGAGGCGAAAGAGAAAAGCAAACTGATCGAGTTCGGCAAGGAACAGCAGAAGCTAAGCGACGAACAGCAGAAACTGAATCTGTTCCAGACCGAGGCGGAATTGCAGGTGATGGATCTGCGAACGGAACGGCAGCAACCGTTTCGGGTAATGGATCAATCGACCAGTTTTCGCTATATGAATCGGATTGCGCGCGTGATTGATTACCAGAATGGCGTCGTCAGGGCGCAAATGAATTCCGTAGAACGAGCGCGGCTGCGCTATCTTGATGCTCATCGCGATACGAAAGTAATGGATCGCCTCCGCAATAAACGATTTCAAGATTGGACGCGGGAGATGCTTCGGGAAGAAGGAAAGGTGCTTGACGAAGTCGGAACTCGCAAGCAAGACAGGGACGAATTATGAATAAGAAGAAACTCATTATGGCGGTGGGCTTGTTTTTGGGCAGCTTCATTGTCATCAATGTCGGCATGTTCTTTTTCCTGAAGATGACAACCCCGAAGATCGGCCCGCGAGCGGATGTTCCCGTCGCTGCTCATAGCGACTCGCTGCATCATGCCGATTCGACCATGGCGATGATGGATTCTACCCATGTTGATTCAACCGTCGTAGAACACCCAGATTCGACATTGGCGGAAAGCACCCCGGCTGATACAGTAGACGAGATGCAGCCGGTTGTGTTGGCTGAAAATGCCGAACCGAAGGCTGTTGAAACCGTCATCGAAGCGCCGAAACCGGAACCATTGGCGGATACTACCAGTGCGCTTTCGGAAGCGCCTCGCAAACAAGCCGAGGCAACGGTACAAGCCGTGGCCGAAGGCGATGTTCGCGAAATGGCGAAATTGGCGAAGCTGCTGGAGGCCATGAAGCCGGCCGATGCCGCAGCTATCGCAACCCGGCTGAACACAGATCAGATTATTGCCTTAGTCATGCGGATGAAAGACCGAACCGCCGGCAAAATGCTGGCGGAGTTGCCGGTGGAACAAGCGGCGCGGGTAGCCGCACGAATGAGTCAAACGGCGTCGCGTGCGCGAGGTGGATCATGAAAATTTCATCGCTCATCAACCTGCTGATTCCCACGAGTAAGAGTGTTTCCGGATCCGAGAAGACGACGAAGCGTGCCAACGAAGGCACGTTTTTGTCCATTCTAAAGAAGGCTGACGAGAAATCCGGAGGATTAAAGGCACCGGCAACAGTGGGGCAAGTTGCCACGGGTTTGGGGATTGGTGAATCACAGGGAGGTTCCGTTGATAACGCGCGGTCCCAATCACCCTTAACGGTTTCGATGAAACGAGCTGCCGTTACTGATGAGATTCCCGCCACGGTATTACTGAACCACTTCGAAAAATCGGTGAAGTCTGCGGCTTCGAAAGGTGAGTCTAAAGCCACTCGAGATGAAAGCAGCATCGCCGACGAGAAAAAGGTTGTTGCTGATGCAAAAGGTACGAGCGTTAACCATGAGGTTGCAGCCGCGGTAATGCCGTCCAGCAGCGCCGGTTCTCAGCTTGCCGCAACCAAAAAGCAAGCAGTTGTGCAGGTGGTCCAGCGCGATAAACAGCCACCACCTGCAAGAGAAACCGCTGTGAAAGAAAATGCCAATAAAAACAGCAGTGAAGCATCGCGGTCTTCCGCCAACCAGGAACAAAGCGAAATAATTCCGAGCGTCCTGCCGCAATCCGAACGGAACCATGCGATTCCCCAGCGCGGAATTGTAAGTCGCTTGCAGACGGTAATTAGAAATATATTTCACATCCCAACGAATGCAAACGACCAAACACCGGTGATGCACCAATCGGCCCTAAAACCCACGTTGAATTACGCGGGAGTGATGAATGCTGATGCTCCATCACAAGGCAAAGAAAGTGCGATCACGCCCGCCAGAAGCAATTCGGAAAAACCGTCATCGGCGGTACGGCGACTATCAGCACAGCAGGGGGCTGATAACGTAAATGTTGAATGGACGAATTCAACGCATCGCGGGTACAATCCTGAATCGGATAATCGTCAGTCAAAAAAATCCGGTTTTGCCGATCCGCCGATTGTAGCATCGAAAGGTAAGGCAAAGACAACCGAAACGATTAATCCGAAAACAATGCGACCTATCACATCTACGAACGTGACGGGAGGTCAGGCGATATCAGTAAAAGCGCCTGATGTGAACCGTGATCGGATTGAAACAAGCGCGATTGTGGATCGGAATGCAACTGTATCGCACGATGCTGCGGCGAATGTCACAAACAAAAAAGCGGTGAAGGAAGGGAAAAGTGTCGGTAAAAATTCAGAAATACCGCAAAATACCGCCCTCAAGGATTTAGAACCAGTCACCGTTCGCCGCAACAGCCGGTTGTCCACAACCGAAGGCTCCACCGGCGAAACCAGCCAAAATGCGGCGAGTAACGGTCGGAATATGCGGACAACGGGTGGTGAAAATCGAATACCGATTGCCGCAGTCGATAACAACAGTGACAAACCCGAACACAAGGCAGGCGCTGTTACGCCGGAATCAAAAATCGGCAAGACCTTTAGGGTAATTCAACGGTTCTGGCAAGGAATGATCGGAATCGAAAGAACGCCAGCCTCTGCAAATGCTGAGGAACACTCAATTGCAAGCCCTTCGACAAGCACTCGTCCGATCAATCCTTTAAAAGGTACCCCGCTTGCCGAGAACAATACAGCGACTCCAAAGCCGGACCAGATAGGCGGGGAGTCGATCCGCCATTTACCAGGCACGATCTCGAGCAAGCAAGATAGTCAGAGCGCACAGCCGGCGGTCGGGAAGAATACGGTGACGGTCGCTGATCCTCAGCGTAGTGAGGCAGAAGTAAAAAATCCGCCCGCAATGAACGTAAGACCACATACAACCACATCGGTTGAAAGCAAGTTCACTACTCAATTACCGCGAACCGAAACGATTGTCAGTAGAGAATCCGGAAAAAAACCGGAATCAGTACAGCCGATGACTCAAACTGTTGGAGAATCGGATACGGCAGTTCCGAAACCGACCGTGCACATCACCACAGATCGGCAGCCGCGGCGGTTCTGGGGGATGAAAATCCAAGTAGACCACACGATCTCACCCCAAAGCGATGAGCATAATCCAATAATCAGCGGCCGTCCGGATCAACGGAATATGAAAAGCGGCGGCGATAAGACTGAAACTCTAAGGCTGTCGGAGAAGTCCGCCGAGGTAAAGCCGCAAATCGAGCAAACTGCACCGCAGAAAGCATCACCCAAGGATCACGCCGAGCAAACCGCGCAAACACGAACGAAACCGGTGGCTGTTCCCACAACAACTGCCGCACGAACCAATGCCCATCAGCCGGTAACGCACACAGAAACGCGCAATACTCAAGAAGAGCTTAGCATTAACCGGCAGCCGAAAGAAACGAATGAAACTAAAGTGTTCCTTCCCCATAATGCTCAAAGAACGATGAAGCGTGCCTCCGGTGGATCAATCGAATCTGTGACTGAATCCAAACCGACGGCCACCCCCGTTGTCGAAATAAGATATACTGATTCGTCCGAGCCAAAGGCGGCTGCCGCGGCAACAACTGACAAATTGTCCGGCTCGACTACACGGAATACAAACGCTTCGACATCTAATATGGTCCGAGCACAGCAAACAATTACAGAGAATCCGCGTACACATCAGAAGAATCCGACGCGCCCGATCACCGGCTCTCCCACTCCAACGACGATTGAATCCAAGGTTCCGGAATCTGCCTCCGCTTCTCAGAAGCCGGAGTACCAACCGTCTTTGAAGCAACCACAATCGAAGTCCGCGACGGTTCAAGCTAAAGATCCGCATATCGGCAATGAGCCGAGCCAGAAACCAACGGTTAGGAAAGTTGATGCTGTTGAGACACGTGCGCGCGAAGCAATCGCTGAAACCCCAGCGATCAAACCGCAATCTTCGATCAATCCCCGGTCCAAGACCTTGCGGACGGAGTTCGAGACCAAACCGGAACAAAAGGTAACGACCGAGCCGATTATTCAACCGACATCATCAAATCGAAACGAAACAGAGGCAGTCCGTGTACCGATTGCAACCCCCACTCCTTCGCTAACAGATAATCGCAGCCCTAAACCTGTGCTTTCATCGGTTGTGTTAACGGACAATCCTAAAGCGAAAGCCGCCAGCGATACCGGTCGCTCTTCCCACCGACAGCCGGAAGGGAATCCGCAACCCCAGCAGCAGAGTCAATTTGCCGAGGCGGCGAAGTCGCAATTAAACGTGCGGCCGACAAGTTCAACCGAAGCGGTTCGTTCTATCGGCGATATCTTGAAGCCGACAGTTGCCAAAACTGCCCCCACTGCTCCGGCCGTGGCACGCGAAGTCCGTGAGGAGTCTCTTACACAAAACGCCGAAGTGAAGGTCGAAGCCAATCAAACCTCAACGACGACCACGCTGAATAACCTGCGTTCCGCCGACTCACTGCTGTCCAACCAATCCGTGTCATTACGTCCGCGTTTCACCGCCGCGCAAGTCCTCGAATTTCAGGAAATGGCAGCACGCGCTCTGGAAAACTCGCGCATTGCGGTAGACGGGACGGCGGATGTACGGTTCAATTGGCAGCACGAGAGTCTGGGAATGCTTGAGTTTCGCTTTACGACTCGCAAAGAGGCAGTGACTATCGAGATCAGCTCGGGCAGTAAAGACGTAGCTGATGCTTTGGACGAAGTCCGCCCGGCCGTCGAACGTGCGATCGCCGATCTGGGATTGAAAGTGGAGCGTTTTGAAGTGCGGCTGAAAGTCCCAAATGTCAATCAAGATATGAATAATCAAGGATTTCAACCGAATCGAAATCCCGAACAAAAGGCGGAAGCCGATACGCGGATTTCCAATCCTGTTCATGATCAAACGAGTTCAGAGCCTATTGAAGAAGCTACCCCCGTTCGGCCGGTTTTGGCCGATCATGAGTGGGTTGCGTAGAGGCAACTTTTTCCCGGTTTACTTTTTGTTTTCTGGGATTTTCCCATATTGAAAACTTAAAGTAAAGGTAAAAAAAGACTTAAAAAGATCGTTGAAGTTGGCCCAGACTTTGCCGCACTATAAGACGTATGGCTCAGAAAAATTCGACATCGGTCTTGGTCTGCAAATGTGGATCGCGTGATTTCGATACCGTCTTCTGCGGTCGGAATCATTTGGGACGATATGAATACCAGTTGGCCTGCCGACAGTGCAAAACGACTATAAATGTCGGAAAATCAACATACGCACTGTATAACTACATTAGCAACTGTCGGCCGTCAGCATCGTTTCTCAAACTCTATGATTTGGACTGAGAATCATGGCTATTGAATCCATCACATCCGGCTTATTCACTCCGCCATCCGATATGATCAGTTCGCGGTCGGAAAGCATGGACCGGGCAGATTTCCTGCAAATGCTAACGGCGCAGCTTAAGGCTCAGGATCCGTTGAATCCATTGGATGGGCAGGATTTCGCCTCGCAGTTGGCAACCTTTACTTCGCTCCAAGAGCTGCAGAATATCAATTCCACACTGGATTCGTCGCTGGAAGCAAATCTGCTGTTGGCGCACACGTTCAATAATACCATGGCCACTTCGCTGATCGGCAAGTCGGTACGGGCGCAAGCCGATACGGTTGCGGTTACCAAGACCGGAACCGGCACGCTGACCTATGACCTCGATTCCGCAGCGACGGAGATAACAATCGAGATCAAGGATAACAACGGCAAAGTGGTTCGGACGATGAATCTCAATGCGCAGGAAGCGGGCGGGCATTCTGTGGAATGGGACGGTTTGGACAGCGACGGCAAGCACGTGGCTGCCGGCAATTACACATTTAGCATAACGGCGACCGGCGCCGACGGCAACAGCGTAGGAGTGACCACCGTGCTGGAAGGGACGGTCAGCGAAGTAAGGTATCAGAACGGAAACGTGTTCCTGATCGTTAACGGACATGAAGTGCTGCTCAGTCAAGTCTTGTCGTTGAGCGAACCGGAACCCGCAAAGAAGGCATAAGCGAATGATTGAAGCCGTCAAACGACTGCCACCGTTGCCCGGAATTACCGGTACGGACTCCATCCGGCCGACCGAGCAAACTACGCCGACCAAGACATCACAATCGGGCACCTTCAATGATGTCCTGCAGAGCGAATTGAATCAGGGACAGACCCTGACCTTTTCGGCGCATGCGCAATCGCGGCTGCTGTCGCGTCAGATCCAACTGACGCCGCCGCAGATGGAACGGCTGCAAAAAGGCGTTCAGGATGCCGCCCAAAAGGGCGCGAAGGAATCGCTGGTGGTGATGGATCACCTGGCGTTCATCGTCAGCGTCGCCAATCGTACGGTAGTGACGGCTGTAGACGGCGCCGCCAAGAACGGAAATGTGTTCACACAAATAGACAGTGCAGTAATCGTTTAATTAACGGGCCGGTCCTCTTGTAGGAGGCCCAAAACGGGTGGAACGACAGAAGCCCGTGGAGGAAACCCCATTATGATGCCATCGTTGTTCAGTGCCGTTTCGGGTTTGACGAATCACCAAACCCGCATGGATGTCATCGGCGACAACATCGCCAATGTCAACACCATCGGCTTTAAGGGAAGCCGCGTATCGTTTGCGACCGGTTTCTCGCAGCTGCTGCAAGCGGCAGACGGCCCGTCTGAATCGCGCGGCGGCAAGAACGGAATCGAAGTCGGTTTGGGTATGAGAATTTCATCCATTGATCGCGTCTTCGAGCAGGGCAATTTCGAAAACACCGGCAATCGCACGGACCTCGCGATTCAGGGTGACGGTTTCTTTGTCGTCGGGGACGGCAATAACCAGTACTATTCGCGGTCGGGCAACTTCCAGCTTGACGCCGACGGCGCGCTGCTGGCGGCCGGCGGCCGTTATCACGTGCTGGGACGACTGGCGGATAAAAACGGCGTGTTGATCAATTCCTCGTCAGTGGAAGCGCTCAAACTGCCGTTCGGCGAGAAGGATCCGGCGCGGGCGACGACTGAAATCACCTATTTTTGCAACTTGGATGCGAATGCATCGAAGGCACGCAGCCACACGGCGTCCATCGCCTTCACAGCGGACGGCAATCCGGCGACGATGTCAACCTCGATTAACGATTTGGATCAGGTATCCGCCAGTCTGGATGACGGTGACATAATTCGCTTCAATGGTACGGATCGCTCGGGAAATGCTGTGAGCTTCGCATTCACCTATGGCGCTTCCAATGACGGTACGACGTTGGGCGATCTGGTGAACCGAATCAATTCCACCGGCGGCTATAACAGCGCCTCCAACACCGGTTCCACCATCAGTATTGATGCTTCCGGCAAGCTGATTCTCCGGGACAATCTCAGCGGCGCGAGCATGACTACCATTGCCATGACCTTTGAAGACTCCAGTTCGGCATCGGCAATGGTTTTACCGACCTTTGTCAATACCGAAGCCGGAATGACCGGCACACATTCCACGTCCATAGACGTTTACGACAGCCGCGGCAACGTGCATAAGATTGAAATCACCTTTACTCAAGACGTCACCGAATCCAACGTCTGGAATTGGGAAATTATTGTGGACGACGGCGCGATTGACGAAATCAATGACCGCCTCTTGGGCAACAGCGGCCGTGTCCGGTTCAATACCGACGGTTCGCTATTGACCTTTGAAGGCGGGCCGTTGACATTTACGCCGCCGGAAGCACAAGGAATGGTAATCAATCTGAACGGCGGTACGGTCGGAACGTTCGACGGTATCACCCAGTTCTCGTCACCCAGCACGACCATCGCTTTGAATCAGGACGGTCACGGCATGGGCGTGCTGCAGGACTTCACCGTCGACAGCGCCGGGAAGATCACGGGCGCCTATTCCAACGGCATCTCGCGGACCTTGGGACAAATCGCATTGGCGCGATTTGCCAATCCCTCCGGTCTGCAGTTGGCCGGTGAGAATATCTACAGCTCGACCGTGAACTCCGGCGATGCCATGATCGGTTTGGAGAGCGGCAGCGTCAATCAGATTTATTCGGGATATTTGGAACTGTCCGCGGTAGACCTTGCGGAACAGTTTACGGATATGATTATCGCACAGCGCGGATTTCAGGCCAGCGCGAGAGTAATTACGGTTGCGGATCAACTTCTAAACGAAGTAACGCAGCTCAAGCGGTAAACTTAACTAAGGCGGGGCCGCCGCCCGGCGGCCCCGCCCCTCCTGCACCGCGCGCTTCCCCGGCGCACTCGCCTTCTCTCACGCAGACCGAATCTCGCTGACTACATTGTTCTTGCACGAAGTGCGAAACCTGCCGTTGCCGGCAGAATTTCCGCTTTCCGTTGCATTGCGGCCGCCTCGGGAACCGGATAATTTCCGAAGGGACGCGAACAAGATTCTCAACGATGAGGTCTGAACGTGGCAGACAAAGAACCACTCGAACAAGAGCAAACTCCTCCCGAAGAACAACCGGCGGAAGGCCAGAAGAAACTGCCGCTGCCCAAATGGGCGATTATCGCGGTTGTGCTTCTGGCGCAAGTGGCAGGTGCTTATTACTTGCAGAAGACGTTCATTTTCAGCAATGACGCGAGCGCTTCCGAGGTGGAAACGAAACACGAGAAGGCCAAAAAAGAGTCTTCCAAGCACGGTGAGGAAAAAGGCGGAGAAAGCGACGAGTTGCCGATCGTCATGCTCGAGGAAATCGTCGTGAATCCTGCGGAAACCGCCGGCCGGCGATATTTGGCAGTCACCATGGGTTTGCAGACGAATGACGCTGAGTCGGTGCCCGTGATCGAGAAACGTCAAGCGCTGGTTCGTGATGCATTGATCAGCCTGCTCTCCTCGAAATATCTGGATCAACTGTCCAGTATTCAATATCGCGACAGTCTCAAACTGGAAATCAAGGACGCCGTCAATAAGCAACTGAGCGAAGAACTCGTTTCGAATGTTATTTTCACCAGTTACGTTCTGCAGTGAGATCCCATGAGTAAGATTCTTACCCAAGAAGAAATTGATGCGCTGCTGAAGAGCGTTTCTGCCGCGCAAACCACGTTCGAGCCCTCCGTTGAGAACAAAGAGCGCCCGGTCCATCTCTATGATTTCAAGCATCCGGACCGGATTTCCAAGGATCAGCTTCGCGCACTGCGAACCATCAATGATTCGTTCTCGCGCAGCTTCGGAACCTATCTATCGAGCATGCTCCGTACGCTCGTGGACATCAATCTGCTATCCATTGATCAAGCGACCTATTCAGAGTATATGCTGTCGCTTTCGGTTCCTTCCTGCATTTACATCGTGGCATCAAAGAATCTGAAGGGATCCGCCATCATGGAAATGTCACCGCAATTTGCGCTGACCATGGTAGATCGGTTGTTGGGGGGGACCGGCAACCGCGTCGGCAGCATTCGCGAGTTGACGATTATCGAACAAAATATTCTGCGGAAAGTCGTAGAATCCGCCTTGAGCATTCTGACGGATGCGTGGCGGCACATTTATCGTATGAATCTCTATATCGAATCGTTCGAATCCAATCCGCAGTTCGTACAAATTGCTCCGGCTTCGGAAACGGCGGCGGTGGTGTCCTTCGAAATCATTATCCGTGATATGACGTTTCCGATGAATCTCTGTTTCCCTTACTTCGTGTTGGATCCGCTGATTCAAAATCTTTCGACCAGCTGGGCCAGCGTCGCTACCAAGCGGCTGTCCGGCCGCGAATTCGACGGATTAAAGACCGGAATTCGGTTGACCAAGCTCCCGATACGGGCGCAACTCGGTTCGATCCGTTTGAAGATGACGGATGTCGCAAGGTTGCGCGTCGGTGATGTCGTGCGCCTTGAGGAGCGGAGCGACGAGAGTCTGAAAGTATGGGTAGACGGAAAGGTGAAATTCTGGGGTGAACCGGGGATTTCCGGCATGAAGAAAGCAGTTCGCATTGTACGCCGTGTTTCGGCAATAGAGGAGGCTAATCTTGGGTAATCTACTTCTCAACGAGGCGCTCGATCGCAAAATCGAGCAGGCGGAAGAGAGTTTCCGCGCAACCATGGAGGAATCGCTGGGTTCGTTCCTCGAACGCAAGGTTTCGGTCCAGACCGACGGTCCGAAGGAATTCGACTTCAAGGAATTCAAAGCGGCGCTTCCCGGTGAAGTGGTTTGCGTGAACATGACGGCCACCGAAGGCGGACCCGGCAAGATGCTGTTCGTGCTCAACAAGGAAGCGGCGGCGATGCTGGCTGATCTGTTGTTGATGGGCGACGGCACAGCGGCATTCACCCATGAGGAGCATCTGGAGCCGATTCGCGATTTGACCCGGGAAGTCGTGGCAGCCTTTGCTTCCAATCTGGGCTTGGAAATCGGACACCGGGTGGCATTCGATGAAATCAAAGCGGCATTGGTGGACTTGACACCGGCTGATTTTGTCGGCACGGGATGGATGATTAACCGCTTTCAGATCGGATTAGAGAAGCCGCAGACGATTTTCAAGATGGTATCGCTGGATTTCTGGGACGTTTGCTATCCCGATGTGCAGTCTGCACCCGGTGCGGATCAGGAAGAGATGCACGTCGAAGATGAACATGATACCCACGAGACGCAGAAGGAGATGGGATTGGTTCTGGATATCGAGCTGCCCATTTCCATCGAGCTGGGCCGTACTTCGATGCTGATTCGCGATATCATAAAATTGGCTCCGGGTTCGATTGTCGAATTGGATAAACTTTCCGGCGAGCCGGTTGACTTGTTCGTGAACGGACGAATGTTTGCTCGCGGTGAAGTAGTGGTTGTCGATGAGAACTTCGCCGTACGTTTGACCGAGATGATTTCACCGCACGATATCGGAAAGACGCGGCGCAACTAATGACCTGGTTCCAGCTTTTCAAGACGATCGCCGCATTAGCCGGGGTTTTGGGATTGATCCTCGGATTAGCTTATTTCCTCCGTCGCTTCAATTTGGCGGGAACGGCCAGTGACGGCTCGAACAGCGGCTGGCGTGTTGTAGGAATCAAGCTATTAGGACCGAAACGGCAAGTCTACATTCTGGAAGTCGGATCGCACCTGTTGTTGATCGGCGCCACTGATCGCACCATGACCAAACTGATGGAGATTACCGATCCCGCCGAGCGCGAAGCCGTTATCGAGGCCGTGTCGCGGAAATCGAAAGCCGTTCCCAACTTTCGGGACTTTCTGAAGCGGGCGGAATCATGAAACACCGATTCGGGCGTGTGATCTTCATCACTGCTGCGGTATTGTTTACGGTTCATGCCGCGGCCGCGCAGAATCTCCCCAGCATGACCCTCCGCCTCTCGCAATCGTCGGATCCGACGGAAGTCGTTCCGACGTTGCAGATTATCGGCTTGATGACGCTGATGGCGCTGGCTCCGGCGCTGGTGCTGATGATGACGAGTTTCACGCGAATTCTCATCGTCATGCACTTTCTGCGGCAGGCGATGGGAGCCAATCAGGTTCCTCCGGCGCAATTGGTGGTCGGTTTATCGTTGATTCTCAGCTTCTTCGTCATGGCCCCGACCTTGAATACCGTCAACGATACGGCGCTCAAACCCTACATGGCAAAGACAATTGATCAAAAGACCGCGCTGGTGAATGCTGCCCAACCGTTCAAGGATTTCATGCTGCGGCAAGTGCGGGAACGCGACTTGGCGTTATTCGTTAATTTGTCGGGCCAACCGCGCCCGGAAAACATCTCGGATATCGGTCTGGCAGTGTTGGTTCCGGCGTTCGTGATTAGCGAGCTTCGCATCGCTTTTCAAATCGGATTTGTTCTCTACCTTCCGTTTCTCATCATTGATATGGTCGTATCATCGGTTCTGCTGGCGATGGGAATGATGATGCTGCCGCCGGTGATGATCAGCCTTCCGTTCAAGATACTGTTATTTGTGATGGTGGACGGCTGGTATTTGATCGTTGAATCGCTGGTTAAAAGCTTCCACTAAGGACTCCAAATGACTCAGGAACTTGCCCTATACTTGACAAGCCAAGCATTGTCAACGGCGCTGCTGGTCAGCGCACCGCTACTGTTGGCGGGTCTCATTGTGGGAGTGGCCATTTCGATGTTTCAAGCCGTCACGCAAATCAACGAAATGACACTATCGTTTATTCCGAAGATTGTCGTAACGGCGTTAGTTCTGCTGCTGACGATTCCGTGGATGGCCGGTCAATTGTCGGACTTCTTCCGCTATATTTTCTCGATTATTCCCGAGGTCGCACGGTGAACCAGCGGGAACGGATCGCGCTGGCTCTGCGGAGTGTCAAGTCGCTGCCGACCTTGCCGGACGTGGCGATGCGGCTGTTGGAAACGACCGATGACCCGAATGTGTCCACGCGCGAAATCGCCGCTACGGTGGAACGGGATATGTCGCTGGCTTCGCGAGTGCTGAAACTGGTCAATTCACCGTTCTTCGGAATCCAACGGGAAATCAACAGTGTTCAGCAGGCACTGATCGTGGTCGGGATGTCTAATCTGCGAAGTTTGGTGTTGTCCTCAGCCGTCCTGGATTTGTTCGATCGGGATGGCTCCGTGGGCAATTTTAAGCGGGAAGACTTTTGGACGCATTGCGTGGCCGTCGCCGCTACCGCCCGAACACTGGCCCGAAAGACGCGCATCGTTGATCCGGATATTGCCTTTACGGCCGGACTCCTGCATGACATGGGGAAGGTCGTTGTTGACCGCTATCTGCATACCGAATTCAAGCAGATCGTTGAATTGCTTGATGATGAAGCGATGCATATGACTGACGCCGAACAAAAGATACTGGGGGTCAATCATGCTGAGTTGGGTCAGCATTTAGCCGTGCTTTGGAATCTGCCGGAAATGCTGCGCGAAGCGGTGGGCTATCATCATAATCCGTTGGATGCCCCGGAAAATCCGAATCTCGCCGCGCTCATTTCCGTGTCGGACATTCTGGTTCGCAGGTTGAAGGTCGGCAACGGCGGTGGAGCGGATCATCCCCTCGACCCGGCGATCTTCCGCATTTGCGGACTTAAAGTCGATCAATTTCAAGATCTCATGACTGATCTTGCGGAAGTTCTGGAAGAACAAGTGACGGAATTTTCGCAAGTATAAAGAAGCCGATTCATGCCCATAGATATTTCACAAGTCGAGTTATTTGTATTACTTTTCATCCGCATCACCAGCGCATTGGCGGTTTTGCCCATTTTCAGCAATGCCGCCGTGGCGCCAATGATCAAAGCCGGAATCGGCGGCGTAATGGCGTTGTTACTGCTGCCTGCTTTGCCGGTCAGTCTGCCGCTATCCAGCGGGACCATCGTAGATTTCTTCTTATTGGCAGTGAAAGAAGTTCTGTGCGGTGTACTCATCGGCTTTGCCGGACAGTTTCTGTTTTGGGGTGTGGAAATCGCCGGTCAATTGATCGGATTTCAGGCCGGTTTTTCAGTGGTCTCTTCGATTGATCCCAATACCGAGTCGCAGAGTACGGTGTTGACGCAGGTTTATAATCTGACCGCGATGCTGGTGTTTATTTCGATAGATGGCCATCATATGATGTTGAAAGCAGTCGCGGACAGTTTTCATGTCATTCCTATCGGCGGATTATCGGTGGGACCGCAGATGTCGGAATGGACGCTGAATGCCGCACGCACCGTACTTGCAGACGGGGTTCGGCTGGCGGCGCCGCTGATGGTTACACTATTGCTCACCGATATCGGTTTGGGAATTCTGGTACGGGTTGCGCCGACCATGAATGTCTTCGTGCTGGGCTTTCCGCTGAAGGTCGGCATATCGCTGATCATGATCAGCATTACCATCGGGGCGGTGATGTCCATCTTCACTCATCAATACGGTGAATATGCCCGCAATCTGCCCGGATTCATGAGGTTATTGGCCGCACCATGAGCTTTCTGAATGATGAAGGCCGGACTGAGAAACCGACACCCCGCCGACGCAGTAAGGCGCGTTCGGAGGGCAGTGTCAGTAAATCGCAGGATTTGAATTCAGCGGCGGTATTGGTGGCGGCCTCACTATTAATGATTTGGTTCGGTAATTATTTGATGTCCGGTTTGGAAGATATTACGTCGTCTATCCTGCGTAATATTGCGAATGTGGAAGTTTCCACCGGAACCATGCAGACCTATCTCTACAAAGGGATGAAGGCGATCGGTCTGCTATTGGCTCCCCTGTTCTTTGGCATTATGGCGGTCGGTGTCGCGGTCAATGTGGCGCAAGTCGGTTTTAAAGTCACACCGAAGGTGGCTTATCCTAAATTTTCGCGGCTCAATCCAATGAAGGGTTTAGGACGGCTCTTCTCGATTCGTTCATTGGTCGAGTTGGGAAAGAGTTTGCTTAAGCTGTTCCTCATCGGCGGCATCGTTTACCTGACAATCTCTTCACAGTTCGATCGTATTTACTCGCTGGTTTGGCTGCCGATTGAATCCATTGGACCGGTGGTCGGACACATGTTGGGGCGAGTATTTCTGGTAGCGTCGCTGTCCCTTATATTTATCGGCATCATTGATTATATCTATAATCGTTATGAACACGAAAAATCGCTGAAGATGACTAAAGAAGAGGTTAAAGAAGAGGCCAAGCAGTCGGAGGGCGATCCGCACGTTAAGGGAAAAATCCGCGAGATCATGTTGAAAGCAAGCTTTGCGCGGATGATGAAGAAGGTTCCCGAAGCGGATGTGGTTATCACAAACCCGACACATTTGGCAGTGGCTATTAAGTATGATCGAGAGCGCAATTCGGCGCCGATTGTCGTAGCTAAGGGAGCGCGCAAGGTTGCCGAGCGGATCAAGGAAATCGCCGCCGAACATAATATTCCGATCATCGAAAATAAGCCGTTGGCGCGCGCGTTATTTAAAATGGTCAACGTCGGTCAGGAAATACCGGTAGAACTGTATAAGGCGGTGGCGGAAGTGCTGGCGTACGTGTATCGTTTGAAACGCAAATTCTTTGGAGTAGCCTGATAGCCCATGAGTGCAGCAAAAGCTAAAACAGCCGCATCCGGCCCGAATAAGGGCGGAATGAGAAATCTGCTGCGAAACAGCGACGTCGCGATGGCAATCGCGCTGGTTGGGATCATCATCGTAATGGTGATTCCGATTCCGACCTTCATGGTGGATATCTTCTTGGCACTGTCCATCACGGTATCGTTGGCGATGCTGCTCACGGCGATTTACGTGGAAGAGCCGCTGAAGTTCTCCGTATTTCCCGGCTTGCTGTTGGTTACGACATTGTTCCGGCTCTCCATGAATATCGCCACCACCCGCTTGATTTTGGGCGAAGGCTACGCCGGAAATATCATTAATGCATTCGGCGGTTTCGTTATTAAAGGCAATTATGTTGTCGGTATTATCATCTTTATGGTCTTAGTGGTGATCAATCTGGTGGTGATCACCAAAGGTTCGGGCCGTATCGCTGAAGTTGCCGCACGATTTACCCTCGATGCCATGCCCGGCAAGCAGATGGCGATTGACGCCGATTTGAATCAGGGTCTTATTGACGAAAAGGAGGCGCGCAAACGCCGCGAAAAAATCCATCGCGAAGCCGACTTTTACGGAGCGATGGACGGTGCGTCGAAGTTTGTGCGCGGCGACGCGGTCGCCGGATTGTTGATTACCGCCATTAACATTCTGGGCGGTTTCGCGGTCGGCATGCTGCAGATGAAGATGGGATTCCGGCAGGCGCTGGAAACCTTTACGATTCTGACGGTCGGTGATGGTCTGGTTTCGCAGATTCCCGCATTAATTATCTCGGTTTCGGCGGGTATTATCGTATCCCGCGCCGCTTCGGAAAATAATCTGGGTCACGATATTACTGCGCAGCTATTAGGTTATCCACGGGCGATCTATATTGCAGCCGGGGTGCTGGCATTTTTTGCCATTACTCCGGGTATGCCGACGATTCCGTTTTTGATTATGTCCGGTGCGCTCGTAGCATTAGGCAGGATCAGCGCCAAAGCGCATCAGGATGGAGTGCTGAAAACGGAGGCGGAACTCCAATCGGAGGAGACGGCTAAACGCAAGCCGGACCGGGTGGAAGATTATGTGCTGGTTGATCCTCTGGAAATCGAGATCGGCTACGGGCTGATACCGCTGGTGGAGGGCGGTCCGGGCGGCGATCTGCTGGAGCGGATTACCAATTTACGAAGACAATTTGCGCTGCAGACCGGACAGGTCATTCCGCCCGTGCGGATTCGCGACAATACGCAACTCGCGCCGAATCTCTATGTCATTAAGATTCGCGGGACGGAAGTGAGCCGCAGCGAATTGAAGCCGAATCTGCTGTTGGCGCTGACCCCCGGCGAAGGCGCACCGCGCATCGAAGGCATTCCCACCCGCGAACCCAGTTTCGATCTACCGGCGCTGTGGATTGCCCGCAACGAAAAGGAACGCGCGCAGAGCAGCGGCTATACCGTGATCGAACCGGCGGCGGTGATCGTCACCCATCTGTCGGAACTCCTCAAGAAGGAAGGCTACCGCCTCATGTCTCGCGATGCCGTGCAGGAGCTGATTGATGCGGTCAAGAAGACGCATAAAGCGGTAGTCGAGGAATTAGTACCGGCGCAGCTCGGAATCGGTCAGGTACAGAAGGTGTTGCAAAACCTCTTAAAGGAGGGGCTGCCGATTCGCGATATGGTTACGATCCTGGAGACGCTGGCGGACTATGCTCCGGTCACGAAAGACACCGATTTCCTCACCGAAGCGGTGCGTGTAGCTTTGTCCTCCGCCATTGCCCATCGCTACGAAGACGAGCCGGGTAAACTCTCGGCGTTAACGGTTGATCCGAAAGTCGAACAGATGATTTCCGACGGTTTGCGGATGTCGGCCAAGGAAGGAACCGAGTTCGCCTTGCCGACGTCACTGGTTCGACGGATCATAGATCGGCTGCGCGATCTGTCGAAAAGTATGCTGAGCAACGGCTTTCAGCCGATTCTGGTTACAAATCCCGGCGTTCGCAGTTTCATCCGCCGGATGATCGAACCGGAAATGCCGAACCTGATCGTGCTATCTCTCGGCGAACTGCCTCCCACAACTAAAGTAATCCCCATGGGGATGGTGAATCTGGAAGGGTAACCGACCATGCAAACACACAAGTATGTAGCCGCCACCATGAAAGAAGCCCTTGCCCGCATTAAAGAAGAGCTGGGCGAGGATGCGTTGATCATCAAAACCGAAAAGGTCAAGGCAGGGGGACGCCTCGGAAACCTCCGGCAAGAGATGATCGAAGTGACCGCGGCGATGGCGGAAGAAGTTAAAGGTGAGGCTCAAGTTGGCCCTGAATTTGCTGAAACTTTAGAACGGACCCTAACTCGGCCTATGCCTACGGAACGACCCACAGAACCCGATCCCCGGATCAATGAAGTCACCGATGAGGTTCGTCGCCTCAGAGATGAATTGCTCGAAATATCTAAACATCTGAAAAACAATCAGATGTCAAATTTACCTCGGGAGTTGGCACGGGTCAGGGAAGCTCTGGACGAATCGGGGGTTAATTCGCAATGGGCGAATGATCTGGCGCATGAAGCGTTGATTCGCTTGGGTGCGGAAGAACTAATCTCTGCCCCCGTTGTCGAGAATTACCTGATGTCCCAGATTGGTAATTCGGTCAAGCCGGCCCCGATGCTCAGAGCTAAACTTGCCCGATCCTATAAAATCATGTTGGTCGGTTCACCGGGGGCGGGGAAGACCACATTAATCCAGAAGTTAGCATCCGATCCCGCCGCCTATGGCAAGAAGAAAATCGGACTACTGACTCTGGACACGCATCGGATGGCTGCTATCGAACAACTGCGCGCTTTTGCCCGCATTGCTGCCGTACCGATGGAAGTTGTTTTCCAGCCAGGTCAGGTTGCTGACGCTATGGCACGCTTAGCCGGTTTGGATTTGATTCTGATTGATACTTTCGGCTGTACGGCCGCCGATACCGAAAAATTAACACTCTTACAGCGGTTTATCGAAGCGCTTGATCCCGACGAAATTCACTTGGTTCTGAATTCTTCGGTACGGGATGAAGAGTTGGTCTATACCAGCCGCAAGTTCCGCGATGCCGGTATCAGTCATTTGAGTTTCACCCGGTTGGATGAATCCCTGCGACACGGATACTTGCTGAATGTGGCCAAGATGGCGGAACGCCCCATCGGATGGCTGAGCCAAGGTCAGGGCTTTGTCGGTTGTGTGGAACGATTCACACCCGAGCATTTACGCCGCTGGATTGCGCTGAGCGAACCGGTTGAAATCCCGACCGTGGAAACATCTGAACCGTTGACTCAGTTGGTGACCAAACAATAGTATGGCATCGAAGTCCACATCGCAGCTCATGGAGCTGTTGAAGCTGCTGCGCCGCATCGTCATTTTATCGGTGGCGGTCTACGGACTGGCGCGCGGTATGCCCTACTTGACGCTGTTGTTCCGATTAGTTGCCTTGTGGGCGGTTTTATATATCTGCTCGGGAATCGTAGACGTTGTCTTTCGGCATTTAGCTTACCGGGCGATGCTGAAACAACAGATAGATCTGCAAGCCGCGGAACAAGCAAAAGAGTCTAAGCCTGCAAAAGATAAGAAGCCATCCGGGAGTTCGAATTTACCGGCCGTCAGCGCCGGTCATGCCGGATAATCCATGAAAGCCGTTACAACATCCAGCGCGGGTTGGGAAGCCTATACGCAGTCGCGAAGCCCGGAGGTTCGCGAACAACTGCTCGTGCAGTATATCCCGCTCGTAAGGCGCGTTGCCAGCCGGATGGTGGGTTCGCTGCCGCGCAGCGTGCGGCTGGATGATTTGATTTCGGCGGGCGTGGTGGGATTGCTGTCCAGTCTCGATCATTTCGATCCCAGTTTGGGAATCAAATTCGAGACTTTCGCGATGAACCGCATTCGCGGTTCGATGGTGGATAGTTTGCGCGAGATGGATTGGGTACCGCGTTCGGTTCGCCAAAAAGTCCGGCAGATGGAACGCGTCGTGGAGAGTCTCACGCAGGAGTTGGGACGTCCCCCGGAAGATGCCGAAATTGCCGAACGCCTGAATGTTTCTATTGAAGAATATTTGCATTTACTCGATGAAGTTAATGTTACCGCATTGCTATCGCTGGATGATACGTTTCCCAGCCAATTCGGAGATTCTTCTACATTAGGCGATACCGTCACCGATGTCGAAGCTCCCAATAACCAAGACCGCTTGGAAGAAAAAGAGTTGCGCGGACTATTAGTGGAAAATCTGAAACAGCTTCCCGATCAGGAACGGCTGGTGGTCGCGCTCTATTATTACGAGGAATTAACCTTCAAAGAAATCGGCGAGATTCTCCGGCTTACGGAATCGCGGGTTTCGCAGATACATAGCAAGGCAATTCTCAAGTTGAGGGCCAGCGTTCGGCAGCGCATGAACCGCTGACCGCTGGTCTTGGGAAGACCAAGCCATGATTCGACCCATCGAAAACCATGAGCGTCTTCACCCATCCGAATACCTCAACCGGGTAAGGCAAACCGATCCGACCGGCTCCGCTTCGACGCGCGATTTTTCCTATGAAATCGAGGAAGTCGTTCGCGAAGAGAAGCATCCCAAACAACAGGAACAAGAGCTGGGCGAGGATATCTACGAACCGTCCGAAGAAGAACAAACGCCTCACGACTCGGAACAGAAGCAGCAGCCGAAACGGCCAGGGCCGCCGAGTCCCGATGAAGGCCAATTAGATATCGTTGTGTAGCATCATGAAACGAACGATTCTATCATTTTTCATCGTTGGAAACCTGCTGTGCGCAGGATTCCTGATGGCCGGCAAGGGTCAGCCCGTGCTGCTCGATTTGCGCGTGGGTCCGCATAAAAGCTTCGACCGAGTTGTCTTTGAGTTCCCGTCTGAAGTAACGCACGAGATCACGAAGTCCGGCGAAAATACGATTCAGGTACGGTTCAAGAATGCCCGCGCCAACGAGGGTTTTTCCGTTCCGACCATGCCGCGCGGTCTAACCGTGTTGTCGGGAATAAAAATCCAATCGCAGTCCGGTTCCGAACTGGTGTTCGATATCACTCTTAACCGCGATGCCACTCCCACGGAACTGCCGTTGGTTGGTAATACATGGCGATTGGCCATGGACTTCGCGCCGCGCATCGCGGAAGAATCACAGGAGAAACCGGAATATATTCCCGGTGATTTGCCGATACAGACGACTTATGCCGAGAATGATGTGCCGACGGTTGATTCGTTGGTAACGGTTGATCCGGCGCAAAGTCATGCGATCTTAGCCTATTTCTTCTTCTCGCGGGGCGATACCGAGCAAGCGGCTCGTGAAGCGCAACGCTATCAAGATCTCACTGGTCAAATGATACCGATGTCACCGACGCCGGAATCGGCTCCCACAACCGACCTCTCGAAAGAGCATCCGCTCCAACAGGCGAAGTCGTTCAAGATTTTTATGCTGCCTCTGCCGGCGGTTTTAGGAATAACTTTTGGACTTGGTTTGTTGGTGGGTTTGATTGCATTGCGATTGTTGCCCGTGGTGCGATTCCAGATCCGGCTTCCCAGACTAAAGTTGCGCCTGCCGAAGCGTCAACCTAAACCGGTTAGCGAACCGGATGATCTTTCCGACGAACTGGAAGAAGACTTGTCTTTACTCGATTCAGCCGTGAAACAGGAACCGAAGCGGACTAAAGCCGCCGCGCCTCCCGAACCGGAACCGGTCATGGATGAAGTGCCTGATGCCGAAAAGGAAGCGAAGGACAGTTTAATGGATCGTCGTGTCCGTCGGGTGTTGGAACTCAATAAGGAAGGCCGATCCGTGTCTGACATTGCTGAAGAACTGGAAATGGGACAAGACGAAGTAAAACTGATTCTCGATCTTAACCGATAGTTTGGAGCATAAGGTTTGAACATGTTACGCATGCCTCTCCGCGTGGGCGAGGTGTTGTCTGCCACGGTGCGGCGTAAGATCGCGCCGCACCGCGTCCTGATTACCTTCAAGGGATACACACTGGTGGCCGAGCCGGAACGCGATGTCAGTCCCGGTGATGAGATTCTCGTAAAGGTACTGGCCATTTTCCCGCGGATTCGCCTTCGCCTACTAACGTCGCCGCCTCCCGCAGGTTACCGTCCGCCCAGCCCCCCCCTCGACATCCGCACCTAAGTTCCGACGGCTCTCCGGCGGCAGACTTTTCCCACTCCTCATACCCTCCTTTATAACAACTTCAAGTAGTTTCTCAAGGTTACTGATTATATAGCACTAACGCTATATAACATGCCCACTTCAAGGTGCTATAGATAGTGGCACCATCCTTGCACTATTTCTTCACGTAAAACGGGAAGTTTGCAATGATTAAAGGTATTCACACCTCAGCCGTAGCCATGCGGCAGGGCATGTTGCGTCAGGAAATGACGGCCACCAATCTGGCCAATGCGTCCACCGCGGGTTTCAAACGCGAGCAGTTGTTTGTACAGGAGATGATCGCTGCCGGGGCAGCCGACAACAATCCGCTGCAGCTGCGCGAAGAACAATGGACCGACTTCGAAGCCGGTGCCATGAATCCCACCGGTGATAACTTCGATTTTGCGCTGCCGAATCGCGGCTTTTTCGTCATCTCCGACGGTCAGAATGAGCTGTATACGCGCGCCGGGCACTTCGAACGCAATGCCGATGGGTTGCTGGTGGATACGCAAGGTCGCGCCGTTCAAGGTGAAGGCGGCGATATCACTCTGCCCGCCGGACAACTGACGGTTTCTTCCGATGGCCAAATCAGCGTAGACGGAGTGGTAATTGACCGCTTTCGCGTCGTGAACTTCGATAATCCTCAGACGCTCCGGCGCGCCGACGGTTCGGCGTTCGTTACAGCGCCAGAGACCGCCGCCGCCACTCCGGTGGAAGGCGCAACCGTTCGTCAGGGGTTTCTGGAAATGTCCAACGTAGATACGGTTCGCGAGATGGTGGAGATGATTTCCACCGCGCGCAATTACGAAATCAACGCCCGGATGTTGACGACGCAGGACGATACCCTGCGGCACGTGGTGGGCGAAATCGGTCGAGTGTAAATAGGACGAAACCATGATTAAATCACTGTATACGGCGGCTTCGGGCATGCATGCCCAGCAAATGAACCTCGACAACATTGCCAATAATATCGCCAATGCCAACACGACCGGATTCAAGCGGACCCGCGTTGAATTCCAGGATTTGGTCTACGAAACATTGCGCGGTACATCAGCTACGGAACAGGGCACGACCGTCCCTGCAGAATTACAGATCGGCGGCGGCACGAAATCAGTGGCTACGGTGAAGAATTTCGAATCCGGCTCGCCGCAGGAAACCGGCAATCCGTTGGATCTGATGATCAACGGTGATGGGTTTTTCCAAGTGCTGATGCCTGACGGAACGCTGGCATATACTCGTGACGGCTCGTGGAAAATTTCCGCCGACGGCCAAGTGGTTAATGCCAACGGTTTGACGATGGAACCGCCACTGACGATTCCACAAGATGCTACCGCGATCATGGTCAACACCGATGGTCGTGTCTTAATTCAAACGCAAGCGTCCACCGAACCGACCGAAATCGGGCGGATCGAATTAGCGCGTTTCATCAATCCCGCCGGGTTGACGAATCTTGGAGATAATCTTTATAAACAGACCGTAGCCTCTGGGGATCCCATCGTGGCGCAAGCCGGTCTGGACGGCATGGGCACGATCAATCAAGGCTATTTGGAAGCCTCAAACGTTAAGATCGTCAACGAAATGATTGCCATGATCACCGCGCAGCGGTCGTATGAGTTGAATTCGAAATCCGTCAAGACGGCCGACGATATGATCGGTATCGCCACGAATCTCAAGCGGTAAGATGCGTAATCTCGTTGTCATCCTGAGCCTGCTGCTGGGCGTGTTTGCGATTGAAGCCGCCGAGAAGCCGGAGACAATGGTGGCGCGACTCATCGCCGAATCGTGGGCACCACAAACGGTGCGGGTGGATTGGCAATTCAAGGGGAAAGTGCCCGAACTTCTTGCGCAGTATGACGACTGGAAGCTGGCCGATCTGCGGCCGACCCGCATGGCGGGCAGTATGATCATCGTTCTGCAGCATTGTGACGGCAGTGAAAACGTGAAAGTCGCCATCAGCGGGATTGCGCGGGTATTTGGGCTATCGTTAATGCCGATCCGTCGCATGACCGCCGGTGAAAATGTGGATACGAATTCGGTAGTGACAGCCGAATGCGAATGGACGCACTTGAAATCCGTGGTCGCCGACCTGTGCGACTTGAGACAACCTAAGATAGCAAACAGAACTTTAGTGCCGAATCGTCCGATTACGATTATTGACCTGAGAACCTTACCCATTGTGCTGCGCGATCAGCCGGTGGATTTGGAATATGTGGAAGGAGCCGTTCGTATTCGGATGTCGGGCCGCGCACTACAGGATGGCGCCGTCGGTGAAACCGTCGCGGTCGCCGTAGATATGGGAAAAACCCGCCGGTTTGAAGGAATCGTCATTGCTGACGGCATCGTTCAAATCGTTCGTTAAAGGAGTCTATGCCATGAGGGCAATCTTCACATTCATCGGAATTTTTGCAGCGACAATAACCGCGGCAGCTGCGTCGCCGGCGCCATCGATGTTCGCCGACCGCATTGCCCGCAACGTCGGAGACATTCTGACGGTGGAGATTATCGAGAACAGCAGTGCCACCGCCACCGCCAATACGAACACCAAATCTGAGTACAAGGCTGGGCTGAGCGGCACCAGCAGCGGAGCGTTGGATTTCATTCCGTTGTTCGGGGCGGACGGCGATACGAAAAGCGAGCACAAAGGCGATGGACGTACGACCCGTCAAGGCCGTTTGACCGGAACCGTCACCGTAAAAGTTGTGGAAGTTTTTCCCAACGGCAATCTGCGAATTGAAGGTCAGAAGAATGTAATCATCAACGGCGAACGACAATTGACGATTCTGACTGGCGTGGTTCGTCCGGAAGATATCTCGCCGCAGAATTATGTGATGTCCAATCAGATTGCCGATGCGGAAATTACTTTTAAAGGGAAGGGCGTGCTGGCCAACAGCGAACGCCCCGGTTTCTTTGCACGAATTTTCGATTGGTTGTTCTAATATGCGACCTTTATCCACAATCCTCATACTCCTGCTGGCGGCGACCATCGCCACAGCCCAGGTGCGGATTCGCGATCTTACGACGTATCCCAACACTACGCCCACTACCATCACGGGCTACGGCTTGGTGATTGGCTTGGCGGGTACCGGTGACGGTAGCAAGTCCACCTTTACGCCGCAAGCCTTTGCCAGTATGCTGCGCCAATTCGGATTGGAAGTGGATGCAGCAACCTTGAAGCTGAAGAACGTAGCGGCGGTCATGGTCACGTGTGAGATCAAGCCCGGTTCGCGTGTCGGTGGACGATCCGATGCGCTGGTTTCCTCGTTAGGCGATGCTACGAGCTTGCAGGGAGGAACGTTGCTGCGGACTGTATTGCTCGATCCGTGGGGGCGGGCGGTGGCTGAAGCACAAGGTCCGCTTTCCATCGGCGGTTTCAATTTCGAATCGGCGGGATCGCGAGTTTCGCGTAATCATGCGGTCGTCGGACGGATTCCTTCGGGAGTCGTTTTATTCGAGGATGCGCCGCCGCTTCCGTTGCCCGCTGATACGTTCGTGCTTAGTTTACAGCAGCCCGATCTATTGCTGGCAGTGCGAATCAGCAACGCCATCAACAACGAATTTGCATCCTCCGCTGAAGTGGTTGATCCGGCCACTGTGATTGTCCGGGTGCCCAATCAGCTGGAGTCCACGGCGGAACGCTTGGCCTTTCAATCGGTGGTCGGCGAATTGACCGTGACGCCGGTTGCCTCCGACCGTATCGTCATTAACGAACGGACCGGCACGATCGTCGTTGGATCGGCGGTTGTTCTGCTTCCGGCGGCCATCGCCCATGGTAACCTGACGGTGGAGATTACGGAGCGACCAGTGGTCAGTCAGCCCCAAGCCTTTTCGCAGGGCGGGCAAACGGTGTCCGAGCGAGTCAGCCGCATTTCCGTCGAGAATGCCGGAACTGGTCTGCTCGAAATGGACGGTGGAGCATCGGCGGGCGATGTGGCGAAAGCCCTGAATTCGCTGGGGGTTTCGCCGCGCGATATGATCGCCATTTTCCAAGGACTAAAGGAGGCCGGTTCGCTGCAAGCTGAACTGGTAATTATCTGATGGATCCGATCAGCAATACCTCACTGCCGTTGGTCAAGCAGTCGCCAATCGCCGTAAAAAACTCGAGCATGTCCGAGAGATCGGATACCGGGCAAATCGATCGTGCCGCCAAACAATTCGAAGAATTACTGGCGCTTCAATTGGTGCAAACGATGGAAAAATCGCTGGAAAAGGGCAATATGTTCGGTGAAGGCATCGCGGGCGATGTCTATAACGGTTTAACGGAATGGGAATTGGCGCGCGTATTGGCTAAGAACACGGATTTCGGCATCAAAGAAAATATCCTTCGGCAAATACAGAACCGGGAGGACCCGTCGCATGAAGTCCACTCGCGGTGACTTTTTACGGAAATTGGGCTGTCTTCGCTTGGAAGTGCAGCATCTGAACGAAAGCCTGCGAACCAACGATTTGTCCGGAATGGAAGAGCAATCTCGCACCATTCAAGACCTGCTCATTGACCTGATGAAATCGCAGCGAAAGCTCAGCCGGTTGGAGCAACTCAGCATGCGTCCGCGGCTGACGATGCTTCGGCAGGAAGCTCTCCATAGTCTGGAGATTTCGCGCCGCATCCTTGATGACAGCCTGGAGGCTATGATGATACTGGTCAAATGCGTGCAGGATGCCGCAGGGTATGGAATCACGAAGCCCGGTTCCTCAGTAATGATTGACCGTAAGGCATAACATGAGCAGACTATCAGACATTCTATCTACCGGCCAGACGGCCCTCCGTATTCAACAACTGGCGATGCAGGTTGTAGGACAGAATACGGCGAATATAGATACCGAGGGCTATTCGCGGCGTCGCCTGGAATTGGGAACCGCTCCCCCGTTTGACACTATCGGAGATTGGCACGCCGGTGCCGGAGTAGATATCAATTACTTGGGACGGGTACGAGACCGCTTGATTGACGAACAAATCCGCCGCGGGTCCGGCAGCTATGGCTATTGGTCGGCGCGCGATGAAAACCTCGAACAAATCGAAGCAATCTTCAGCGAATTGGGCGGCTCAGCCGTCAGCGATAACCTTCAGGAATTCTGGAGCGCGTGGCAGGATTTGGCAAATGATCCCGAAGGCATGTCAGCCCGAATGAATCTTGTTGAGAAAACACAAACTCTGACATCGGCCGTTCGCCGGGTTGCCGCAGGATTAATGGATCGCCGCAACCAGACTGATCAACAAATCGTAGCCACGGTTCACGAGATCAATGATCTGACTGCATCTATTGCCGGCTTGAATACGCAGATTGTTCGTTCGGAGCTTTCCGGCGCCGAGGCATCGGATCTGCGGGACGCACGCGACTTGGCGATTGATAGGCTGTCCAAGCTGATTGACATCCAAATTTCGGAAAATCCCAATGGCGATATTAATGTTTATAACGGTGGTCAAGCGTTAGTCCAGCTTGATCACAACGTTGAGCTTTATGTGACCTCACAAGGGGACTCCAGCGGTGTCCGTTCGATCATCAGCTATGGAATCAGCGGTAGAAGTTTGCAGGCTTCGAGTGGTGAACTGAAGGCATTGATTGATCTTCGTGATCAGGATATTGGCAAGGTCATGTCTGACTTGGACACCTTTGCGGTCAATCTGACAAATCGCATCAACGAAGTCCATCGTACCGGCTACGGCCTGACCAATACCAACGGTCATGATTTCTTTGCCGGTGATGTAACCGGAGCGTCGAATTTCCGGATTTCAACGATGATTACCGACGATCCGTCCCGCATCGCTACTGCCGTCGCCGCCGATTCGCCGGGAGACAATGCGCTGGCGCTGCAGATTGCGGGAATCCAGAACGAAAAGCTTATGCAGGACGGCCGTTCGACACTTGACGACTTCTATCGGGATTCCGTGCTGCAAGTCGGTACGGCGAAATCCTATGCCGCCAGCCAGCTTAAGACCGAGCAAGCGGTGATGAACAATCTGGAAAATCGCCGTCAGCAAGTATCAGGGGTCTCGCTTGACGAAGAAATGGCCCGCCTGATTCAGGTGCAGCAAGCTTACGAAGCGGCGGCGAAGATGATCAATACCGTGGATGAAATGATGCAGACCGTCCTGTCGTTGGGCGGGGCATCTTAATAGAGGCAGTTGATTATGCGTATTTCCGAACAGCAGCGGCATAACTCGTTTATCCAGAACATCCAACAGCGATTGGTCAATATGAATCGCATTCAGGAAGAGCTGGGTACGGGGCGGAGTTTGTTTACTCCTTCGGAGAACATTCGTAAAGCCGGCACGGCGCTATCAACCGAAGATGCCATTGCCGCCGAAGCGCAGTATATGCGCAATATCGAGAATGGCCAAGTCTGGGTAGCCGGCGCGGATTCCAAACTGCAAGCCATCATTGATTTGATCAGCGAGGTGGATTCATTGGCGCTGGCGGCGGACAATAGTTCGCAAAATGCGGATGATCGCCGTAACACGGCGGTACAGCTTGATCAGAAAATGGAAGAACTGCTGCAACTGGTTAATGGCCAGAGTGGAGACCGCTATTTGTTCGGCGGACATGGAACCACCGCAGCCCCGTTTACCGCTGTACGGGATGAAAACGGTAAAATTATCGGAGCCACGGCAAATGAAGATACGATTGCCGGGCGGATCTATCGCCGTATCGGTCGCGATGAAGATATTCAAATCAACGTGTCCGGGTCGCAACTCTTTCAACCGGTGGGCGAGACCGGCACCGATTCGGATTTGTTTTATGTCGTATCCACGTTGCGCAACACCATCGCTAACAATAACACACCGCCTGAAGGTTTTGAAGAAACTCGATCCAATAACCATCTTAGAGAGCAACTGGCGGACATTCGGGACCGTATTACGGAGCAACAGAGTTATCTTGGAAGCATCGGGCAGCGTTTGGAAAGCAGTATGGCGCGGCTGAAGGAACGCGAGATTCAACTGACGGATACGCTGGAACAAGCGCAGGGCGTGGATTTGACGGATTTGGTCAGCCGCTCAGCGGTTGAGGAAGGCGCCTACAACGCCTTGGCGGCGATGGGCACACAACTGTTACAAAAATCACTCATTGATTATTTGCGATAGAGGACATCATGCGCGCACTTATAACCGGCATCACCGGACAAGACGGCAGCTACTTGGCTGAGTTGCTACTATCGAAAGGTTACGAAGTGACCGGAATGGTTCGCCGGTCAAGCCAGGATAACCTGGGACGGATCGAGCATCTGCGCACCCGTATTCGCGTGCTGCAAGGCGATTTACTGGATGCCAATTCACTTGAAAAGATTCTGCGCGATTCCCGACCGCATGAAGTCTACAATCTGGCGGCACAGAGCTTCGTGCCCACTTCGTGGGAGCAGCCGATTCTGACCGGTGAATTCACGGCGCTGGGCGTGACGCGGTTGCTGGAAGCGATCCGTGCGGTGGACCGCAATATTCGTTTCTATCAAGCGTCGTCCTCCGAAATGTTCGGCAAAGTTCGGGAAGTTCCGCAGCGCGAGAGCACGCCGTTCTATCCCCGCAGTCCTTACGGTGTCTCCAAGGTTTACGGACATTATATCACCATCAATGCCCGTGAGAGCTACGGATTGTTCGCCTCGTCGGGTATTCTGTTCAATCATGAGTCACCGCGGCGCGGGAAGGAATTCGTAACCCGCAAGATCACCCGCACGGCGGCGGCTATCCGGCTGGGATTGACGGATCATTTGGAATTGGGGAACTTGGACGCTCGTCGTGATTGGGGGTTCGCCGGCGATTATGTGGAAGCTATGTGGCGAATGCTGCAGCATGATCAGCCCGAGGATTTTGTCATCGCCACGGGCGAAACGCATTCGGTTCAGGAATTCTGCAATCTGGCATTTTCTCATTTGGGATTGGACTATCGTGATTTTGTAAGAATCAATCCGCAATACGTGCGTCCTGCTGAAGTGGATTTATTGGTCGGTGATGCCTCCAAAGCCAAGGCAGTATTGGGTTGGGAGCCGAAGGTCCGGTTCTGGGATCTCGTAACGATGATGGTGGATGCAGATCTGGCCGATCTGCAAAAAGGCACTTCCGACTATCCTCCCATGGAGCGCACCGAGTCGCGGCGCACGGATTTGTCTCCAGTAATTGTTGCACCTCAGTCATCCAATCGCGCGATTCAGATATAAGGGTGAGTGCCGAATGTAATTTGCTAATCCGGAACAGGACATACTTTGAAGCCGAATAATTTCTCTCGGTCGGCTATGGAAAGCGACATAAATACAACCCAACTGATACATGCCGCAATGTTGAATAGCACCGGCCGAAATCTTCGAATCGGTATTGACGTACGCGGTCTCGAAATGGAATCCTCGTTGCGGCGGGGAATCGGCCGTTACGTGATGAACCTGCTTAAGGCGATGATCCGGCTTGCGCCGCAGCATCGCTATGTTCTGCTGGGCGAAAAGGTGCCATGGCAGGTTCCGCATTTATCGGCTTTTATCGGTGAGCGTTCGGTTCGCTACGAGACGTTCTGGAATACCTATTCCCGCGAGTTGGATGTACTTTTGTTGACGGATCCCGTACCGATGGCTACGGGGCGGCCGCTGTTTGCATACCCGGTGGATGATCTGCCCTGTGCTACGATCTTCTATGATCTGATTCCGCTCGCTTTTCGGGAAATCTATCTCGAACCCGATCCCTTGATGGATCTGGAATACTCTGAGCATCTCCGCCAAATGCGACAATCCGTATCAAAGATATTGACGATTTCGAAATATGTTGCGCAGGATATTCAGCGGCGTCTGGACATCGAATCGGACCGGGTAATACCGATCTTAGGCGGTTTGGATGAGGTGTTTTCCAAACCGGCAAATGATGAGGAGATCGCCGAAGCCCGGCAGAAATACGATATTCACCATCCCTATTTTTTCTATACCGGTGGAACGGATTATCGAAAGAATATTCCCGTCTTACTCGAGGCATTCGCGCGAGTGCGGCGGCAATCCAATACGGATGTCAAGCTTGTGTTGGCGGGCGAGTTCAATCCGAAATGGAAAAATGAATTACAAGCCCACACGCAGCTTAACGATGTAGTCGCGAATCTGATTCTTCCGGGTTATGTTACGGATGATGAATTACGCGGACTCTATGGGGGAGCCGTGGCATTCGTGTTCCCATCTCTGTACGAGGGATTCGGTCTTCCGGCTTTGGAAGCGATGGCCTGCGGATGTCCGGTGATTGTATCGAATGGAACATCGCTGAAGGAAATCGTCGGTGATGCGGGATTATTGGTTGATCCCGAATCAGCCGCGAGTATCGCCGCGGCGATGCAATCGCTTCTGAATAGCCCTGATCGAATCATAGAATTACGTCAGCGCGGTTTGCGGCAAGCCAAACTCTATACTTGGGATGATGTTGCAGCAAAAACGCTGAATGTACTCATTGATATCGCCCGACCGAAGCCGAAAGCCGTAGCGCCAACGCGCCGGATGCGAGTGCTGGTTCAAAACCGTGAAGACGCATTTTATGCACCTGGCGGTGATACGGTCATCATGGAACAACTTTACCGAACGCTCCGCAATCGCGATGTGGATGTTCAATTTGCGGCTGGTGCGGTCGATCTGAGTCAAACCGATTTAGTCCACCTGGTTAACCTGACCGTGGGACGGGTCACTAATCAAGTGTCAGAGAATGCACGCAGTCAGAATGTTCCGTATATCATCACGACGCTGTTTGAAGATTGGCCTTTGTACATGGAGCGGTCGTTTGCCGCGCTGAATTTATTCAAGAAATATCTCGAACAGGGAAAGAATGAACGGGAATTTCGGCAGGGACTTCAAAACCTGCGGATAATAAGGGACGGCGTCCGCGTCGGCAACGATCAAGCGGCGCAACAAGCCGCCCTGCTATTAGCCTGCGGTGAATCGGAAGCTGATCGTTTGAACGAAGCTTATCCCGGCGTTAAAGAACGAACTCGGATCGTCAAATTCGGGATTCCTGAGCCTAAACCGCTCTTTGATCATGCTTTGAAAGCTGTGGAAAAAATGTTGGGATTCGACCGCTACGTACTCTGTTGTGGGCGGTTAGAGACTCGCAAGAATCAATTGATGCTGCTCAAAGCGCTTGAGGATAGCGATGTTCCGGTAGTGTTTGCAGGAGGCGGTTTCAGTTATCAACCGGAATATGCCCGGTTGGCAATGTCCTATCCGCGCCGAGGACCCGTAAAAACCTACGGGCGGTTGGATCCGGTTTTGTTCCGTCATCTTATGGCCCATGCGTCCGTTCATGTGCTTCCCAGCTGGTATGAACTTCCCGGTCTGGTTACACTGGAAGCCGCCAGCGCGGGAACGGCGGTTGTAGCTTCGGATTGGGGAGCGATCCGGGACTACATGCCGGATGGCACCGTGCATTACTGCAAGCCGGACGATCCGGATTCGATCCGTGAGGCCATTGAAGCGGCATTCACGGCGGGATCGAATCCGGCGGCGAAGGCCATTGCTGAATCACACACGTGGCAGAATTTTGCCGATGCAACACTGGAAGCATATGAGGCGGTTTTAAGCCGTAAATTGAGTACAAATCATCTTTCGATTCATTCAGCGAAATCAACGAAGAACAAAATAGAATCCATCGGGGAGAGCGCAATGCAAACTCTCGAAAAAGCCAGACCGCGTTTTACCGCGTCAATTATCATTCCGGTGCACAATCAATCGCACCTCACCATGCAATGCCTAAACAGCTTATCCAATGCAGCCGACACGGCATCGTATGAAGTCATCATTGTGGATAATCATTCCACGGATGATACTCCGCAAGTTCTCAAAGCTGTCGAAGGCGATGTGATGGTCCTGCGGCAGTCCGAAAATCGCGGTTTTGCCTCAGCCTGCAATAGCGGAGCACGGTTAGCCAGCGGCGAATACTTGGTGTTTTTGAATAACGACACACAGGTTCATTCGGGCTGGCTGGATGCCATGGTGAAATGCGCGCGTGACGACGGTGCCATCGGTGCGGTAGGTGCTAAACTATTGTATCCTTCGGGCGATATCCAGCACGCCGGACTTGCCGTCAGCGTCAAGCGAGTTCCCTATCACGTTTTCCAGAGATTTCAGGGCGATCACCCGGCAGTCAATGAAACCCGCGATATGCAAGCCGTAACCGCGGCGTGCATGCTGGTTCCCAAGGATGTCTTCGATGCGAACGGTGGATTCGATGAAGGCTACCGTAATGGATTTGAAGACGTGGACTTCTGCCTGCGGCTTCGTCAGAACGGTCATCGCATTGTTTACTGTCCGGATGCCGTTGTTACGCATTTCGAGGAATCAACCGCCGGTCGCAAGGATCACGATCGCGAAAATCTCGAACGATTCATGGAAATCTGGGGGGATTCGCTGGAGCCGGATGAAACCGAATTGCTGGCACGCCACGGTTACACCATTACGTGGGGACCGACCGGTGGGAAATACCAGACCATCGAACGGACGACTCCCACAACTCGCGAATCACAGAAACAACTGGAGGTCGGTGAAGCGACGCTTGAAAATGCGCGTCAGCGATATCAGTCAGGCGAAGTTGAGAATGCCGCCTTGATTCTTAAGACGATTGTCGAGCAGCGGATGACCTTAGCCGGTCAGGATTCGTTTGAAGCCTGGCAAATGCTGGGCAATTGCCTGACACGCCTGAGTCAATATGACGATGCCGAACAAGCCTATCATAAAGCCATTGAGTACGATGGCCAGTCCGAGCGACCGTACTTGGGCCTTGGTGCCTTAGCGATGCTGCAGGAAAACTGGCAGGCGGCGATGTACGGTTTCATGACGGCGTTGGCTAAGAATCCGCATACAATGCGCGGAGAATTCGGCGTCGGGCTGTCGATGGCGGCGCGCAAGATGCACGATCAAGCCATTGCCCGCTTCAATAAGGTGCTGGAACAGGAACCGGAAAATACGGAAGTGCTTTTCTATCTGTATCGGTCGGCTATGGAGAGCGGCAATCCACGTGTAGCTATTAAGCCGTTGCAGAAGTATCTGGAAAAGCACCCCGACGATACCGACTTCCTGTTCAATCTCTGTGGCGCTTATTGGAAAACCGGCGAGATTGCGCGTGCGGCGGAACTTTGTCAAAGCGTGCTGGATAAAGATCCGAGTCACGAAGCCGCAAAGGATGTATTGAAGCACTTGGAAGATATGCTGACCGAACATGCCTGATTCGGTTGTTATACAGTGGGCGAGGCTGGGTGACATTCTGCAGACGCGCGTCCTACTGTCACGGTTGCGCAGCATTAACCCGGAATCCAGAATTGTTCTGGTCGGCGACGCGGATTATGCAGAATTGGTCCGGTGGTTTCCAGAGCGGATCGATTTTTGGCCGATTGATCTTTCCGCTTTGGCGGCTTTGGCAAGGCATGGAGGATCACATGGTGAGTTTCTTCAGACGATCGGGCAGCTTTCAGCATATGGCGATAACCAGCTATTTGAAGAGTGCTATGTGCTGACGCGCTCGTCGGCAGCGCTGGTATTTGCCGAGATGCTGAATCCGGCTCACCAGCTGGGCTATCGGCATTCAGGGAATGATATTCACATCCCGGACGGAGTTCGCCACATTGAAGAAGCATATACCACAGGGCATGAATTTCCGGTCCACATTGCCGACATCTGGGCTTCCCTGACGCGTCGCGATCTCGCCGCAGCATGGTTGCCGAAGCTTGTCTTGCCGTCGCGTAAGCAATTGAACCGCGACCCCAACGTGATCCGCATCGGCGTGTTTTGCGATGCCGGTGAACCATATCGCATGATTCCGGTAAATTGGCTCAGTGGCTTACTGACTGAATTCCGAAAGCACGGGCATGTTCGAGTAACATTGTTGGGAAACCGAAGCAGCACGGATGATAAGTTGGCACAACTGACTGCTCAAAACAATGAATGGCTTGATGACAAACGCGGAATGACAACGCTTACGGACTTGTGTTACGAATTGACAGCACTGGATCTTGCCATCGGACCGGATACGGGGGGGTTGCATCTGGCGGCAATGCAGGGAACGGCAACCATCGGGCTGTATTTTAGTGGCGCTCGTGCTGCTCAAACCGGTCCCTATGCACCCAACTCACTTGTAATTCAAGATCCGGATTGGGATGACGCAACATGTGACTTGATAGTGCGCTCCGTGCTCAATGGCTATGCGATGTTATATTCTAAAAACCTCTTTCAATCGAAATTGGATCGCTACGGTATCTTTTACTTGCGAAGCGGAGATTCCGAATCAAATGCAGAAAGTATGAATCCGGAGCGGGCTAATTATTTCGAGCAACAATATGTTGATGTGGATGTAACGGTGGATTCGGCAGTGGAACATATGACGAGACCTGAACAACCAGTAACGATCATTATTCCCGAGAGCGGGGTATCGCACTATACGGATGAACTGCTGTTGAATCTCACGAACGAACTGAGTGAGGTTGAACATCAGATAATTCTTGTTTTAAGTGGGGCATCTGCCGGAAGGAATATTAATTCGCATGATGGACGGAATATCGACTGTCTTCATGAACAGAGCAATCTAAGCTTCGCGGCGGCGTGTAACTTGGGTGCACACCATGCACTGTACGAGCGACTACTGTTCCTCAATAATGATGTACAAATCCCCACCGGCGAACTTGTAAAACTGCTGCTGCGAAATGGCAGTAAACACATCACGTCTCCGGTGCTGTTGTATGCTGACGGCACGATCCAAAATACCGGAGTTGAAATTCGTAATGAGCGAATTACCGAGTGTGATCATGGACTTATTGAGACTGCTCGGTCAAACAGAATTGTTGATGCCGTTTCAGCCGTAGCAATGTTGATGCCACGTCAGATATTCACAGAGTTAAATGGATTCGATGAACGTTATGTCAATGGTTACGAAGATTTGGATTTCTGTCTGCGTGCTGAAGAAAAGGGAATCTCATCACGGATTGACTTCGAGTCGCGCGTCATTCATTTTCGCGGCTCATCCGAGGGGCGGCATAACCATGAATCAGAAAATCTGCGGCTATTCGTATCCCGTTGGCATGATAAGCTGAAACGAACCGGAGAACTCCGTAGAAATACCGTGAAATCAGAGATCTTCCCTCTTCTGATTATATCTAACCAGTCTCATGATGCCGCCGGAAGCCGGTTGCGCTGGGGGTGGCCGCTGAATGAACTGGGGTGGAAAGTCGGTCGGGAATATTTATGGATTACCGCCGCCGAAGCGGAATCGGATATCGAACAATTTGAGCAGTTGCTTGACCAAGCGAACGCGGTTATTGTATTCAGACCATTATCATCGCAAGCAGTACAAAGTGCGATCTTGCGAAGAAAAGAAGAGTGTACACTTATTGTCGATTCCGATGACTTAGTTCTTAATCGCTTTCATGCAAGCTCGCAACGCGCCCGCAGTCGCCGTGTGTACGAGAATGCATTCTGTGAATTGCTGAATCATGCTGATCTCATTACAGCCAGTACCGAAGATTTATCACAGCAGCTTCGAAATAATGGTTATGAGACCGTTTGTTTGCCGCTGAAACCTTGGATGTCACAGCTCAATGAGCATTGCCGGCATAATCACCACAATAGTGAAATACGAATCGGATTTATGGGGAGCCAGTCACACCTGCTGGATTTGGGCAGTATTATTCCGGCGCTTGAACTCGTATTGGAGGCAAATCCGCAGGCTCGATTCTATTGGTGGGGATGCCATCCTGGCGCATTGGCGGTGCACCCTCAGGTGCGCATGGGTGGACCGATTATCGTGGATTATAAAACTCATCTGGACCGTCTGCACCGTTTCGACCTTGATATCGCCGTCGTTCCATTGCTGGACGCGCCGGTGAATCGCGTCAAAACACCGTTGAAATATTTCGAGTACGCTTTAGCGGGTATTCCAGCGGTATTTTCGAATATTGAACCCTATGTCAGCTCTGTTCAGAACGGTATTACCGGATTGCTGGTGGACGATAATACACATGAATGGGTAAATGCAATTACGGTATTGGTTAAGAATTACGAGCTGCGAAACAACATATCACGTCAGGCACTTACACAGGTTACGAAATTGATTGATAATAACAATGTAATAGAAGAATATGATAAACTGTTGCACTCAATATTCCCAACCGTGCGAAATCATCCAAAAGTAAATGCGGTGGCGATGAGTCGTTAACCATGTGCTCGGGCATTGATTCACTGGCGGAATATCGAATCTTGCAATCGCGATCGGGCCAGCCGACCGCAATGCATATCCCATCCGGTTGCCTCATCCATAGCCGGATTGATCCGGTTCGCGAAGCGCAGACGATTGCCGGACAGTATCCGGTATGTGCAGGTGATGCTGTTGTCCTGTTGGGCGGGGGATTGGGTTACCTCGCTGAAGCCTTATTTAAAATGACCGGAAAACAGGGTGATATTTGGGTCATTGAACCGGAAATGGCTCTCATTAGGTTGTCTCATCATAATCGACCGGAAGGCGTCTATACCGCGCTAAATCGCATTCATCTTCTTTCGGCGGCGACCATCGGATCACTGACGAAGGATCTGAAACATAGTACGATGATATCGCATTTAATCGTATCGCCCTACTTTTTACAAATCGCGGGGCTTCAATCCGGACCATTGTCCGATTATGTTAGAGTTCTGAGAGCAGAGATTGCCTCACGATCCGTGTACAATAGCCTTATATTAGAGCATGAACGCAAAAATGCCGATTCGCTATTGCAGTTGAAATCAATTCATAATGTAATGTTGCCGAGCGAAAAACTGACGATTGTGTGCGGCGCCGGACCAAGCCTGTCACAGGTAGCCGATTCGATCCAAACGCACCGTGATCATCTGACCGTGATAGCCGCAAGCGGCGCGGTTCCGTCGCTGAGAAAACGCGGGATTATTCCCGATTGGGTTGTTGCCTTGGAAGCCAAAGAAGCGGTTGTTCGTGACTTGACCGCGCTACCGGATGATGTAAATCTGATTGTATTCCCGGCTACACATCCGGAGATCTTCACGCGTTTCAAAACTGTGCGCCTCTACCGTGCAACCGATACATCAGGTGGTTCACTGACAACACGGGGCGGTAGTTCACTTATTCCGGCACTGGACTTTGCACTGAAGCAAACGACAGGTGATGTTGCTTTAGTCGGCGCGGATTTGGGCTATCAAAACGGGCGTTATGCCGAAGGTGCGTTGCGTGAGACAGAATATTATGATTCAGTAAAAACGCCGCCAAAGTTCGCCTCCATGCGTGCCGGACTCGAAACGTTACTGGCGGAGACAAACCGTAATAATCGCGTTATCTTCCACGTATTGGATAGCGGGAATACACTCCGGGGTTCGCAGCAGGTCACGCCCGATCAATTCACGGACGATCTTCTAAAAATGCAGCATCAAAGGTACTGCCATGTCTGACAGAATTGATTTACGATATTTCGCTGACGACTACAGCATCACTGCAGTTCAAAGTGCAGCCGATCTGCCGACGATGCGTGCCCGAAACGGCTTGCCGACGATGGACCATAAAGGAATGCGTTTACATTCTACGGTAGATCCGTTGGCGGAGGCTGAGACACAGTTGGAGGGCTTGCGCGGCGAGTTGGATGATATTCTCGCGAAGAGCAACGAATCCGAAATAAATATCGTTATCCTTGGCCCCGGCTTGGGTTATGCGATAAATGCTTTGGAACGCATGGTTAATGCGAGGTTTCGGCAGTCGCATCTGCACATTATCTGCGTTGAAATGAATGCAGAAATCGCACGAAAAGCCGTGGCCTTGCACGTCTGGGAGCCTACGCCCCTTAAGATAAGCTGGTATGTCGGCAACGAGTCAACCCATGATATTGAACGTCGCATCAACGGAAAACACCTTATCGTTATTCGTAACACGACCGGATATCGGCTGAACAAGGATGAGTACGATCGAATGGCTGCGCAGCTTATCGAACGTCCGGCTCCCGAGCGCCCGCTGCGGATTTTGGTTCCGACTCCGCTCTACGGCGGTTCATTACCGATTGCCTTTCATTGTGCGGATGCTTTTCGCAATCTGGGGCACCAGGTTGAAGTTCTTGATCTGTCGTCGTATTACTCATTATACCAAGCCGCTGAAAAAGTTACGGCGGATGCCCGTCATGTTCGAACCTTACAGGGATTGCTGACGACTTACCTGGCGGAAACGGTTGCGGCGCGAGCGATGGATTGGCGGGCCGATTTGGTATGGGCGGTCGCCCAAACTCCGTTGACACCCGCCTGTCTGGCGGAAATGCGGCACGAGCGAATTCATACCGCATTTTGGTTTGTGGAGGATTATTCGGTCTTCAATTATTGGCGGGAATTGGCTTCGCACTTCGATGCGGTATTTACGATTCAGCAAGGGCAATTCCTTAATGAATTGCGCCAAGTGGGCGCTGCGCATACAATGTATCTGCCATGTGCCGCCAATCCCGCGGTTCATCAGCCAATTCAATTGTCGACCGATGAATATCAACGTTATGGTTCCGATGTGTCGTTCATCGGAGCAGGTTATCGTAATCGGCAGATTCTGTTTGCCCAGTTGGGTTTGCCGGATTTTAAAATATGGGGAAATGATTGGCCGGATGATTGTGCTGTGCGAAGCCGGATTCAGGAAAACGGGCGGCGGGTCTCGGCTGCCGAAACCGCGAAAATCTACAGCGCGGCCAAGATCAACTTGAATCTTCACAGTTCGCCTCATCATCAGGCGGTGAATCCCAACGGTGACTACGTCAACCCGCGAACCTTTGAAATCGCTGCCTGCGGCGGTTTTCAGCTGGTTGATATGCGCTCCGATCTTATGGTGATGTTCGATTCAGAAGAGATGGTTGCATTTCGTGACGCCGGTGAAATCCCGCAACTGGTTGAGTATTATTTGGCTCATGAAACAAACCGCAAGGAAATTGCCGCACGCGCGCGTCAACGTGTTCTGCGGGAGCACACGTATGAACATCGCATGGCGGCGGCGTTATCATTCCTGGAAGCGAACTATCCGAAATTGTCGGATCGCAAGCGCGGACCGAATTATATCTCGTCGCTAAAGACTGCCGCTGGTGATGATGCCGAATTGCTGAAGTTTCTATCGCAATTCGATGATGATGAAGAAGTAACCCTTGACCAGATCGTTTCCCGAATCAAGATCGGAAATGGTCGCCTTTCCAAGCCGGAAGGCATGTTTCTGTTGATGAAAGAATTTAGGGATTGGGGACGAGAAAAAGGCGTAATTCAATAAATGACGAACGTGCTGGTCATAAGTTTCACCCGCATGGGTGACCTGATCCAAAGCGGTCCGCTGCTTCGGGCGATCAAGCACGCACACGAAGATGCACGAATAACACTGATTGTATTCGACTTGTTCCGCGATGCGGCGCGTCGGCTGCCGATGGTGGATAAAGTAGTCTCTTTCGATGTGGATCATTGGGTTCCATTATTGGATGCGCAGCGCGGGGACATAAGCGATGCCTATGTTCAGGCGCAAGTCTGGCTTGAAGATAGCGGGTTGAGCCATTGTGACCTATTAGTCAATCTCTCGCATACGAAGCAATCCGCGATGCTTTGCGGGATGATTGAGGCAAACGAGATTATCGGTCTACATCGCAAGTCGAACGGACGACTCGGCGTAACCGGTGAATGGTTCAACTACCTGTTCAGCATTATGCAGGATCGCACCGGGAATCCGTTCAATTTAGTGGAAATCTACCGGCAATTCTATAGTCGGAATAGCTACGGAACACGGCTTGAATTTGACGTGTACCCATCGGATCGCGAATCGGCATTACGCCTGCTATCCGCGCACAATCTGGTTCCCTCGCAACCCTACGTGGTCTTGCAAGCCGGGGCCAGTAGTCCATCGCGGCAGTGACCAACCGAAAAATTCGCCGCGCTGTCGAAACGTCTTTCAAGCAGCGGACGGCAAGTTGTCTTGACCGGATCACAAAGCGAGGCACACTTGCTCGAAGAAGTTGCCGCGATGTCGGGAAGGCAAGCCGTATCGTTGGCCGGTGAGACGCCGTTGGGAGTGCTGGCGGCAATTTTGGAGGGGGCGGAAAAGCTGATCAGCAATGATACGGGCACGATCCATCTGGCGGCCGCCGTGGGAACCCCGACCGTGGGTATCTACATCGGTCCTGCCGCGGCCAAGGACACGGCGCCCTATGGCAACGGTCACCTTATTGTCGAAGCGGACTTGTCCTGCGCTCCCTGTGGGTATCATGATCGCTGCGCTTGTCCTACTTGTGCCAAGCAAATTACCGTCGAGCACATATTCTCGCTGGCTATGACTACGGCTAATGAGTCCCATGAAGTTGCCGGAAATATGCAAGGAATTCGAGTTTATCGGACGCAAGTGGGTCATGACGGTCAATTCAGCTTGATACTACTGAATTCCTGTTCTACGGGAATGCGAACGGAAAACCGGAACTATTACCGCAATTTCTGGAATACATTATTGGCTCCAAATAATGGTGATTCAAGAGCCGAGGAAATAAATTCTGCACATCTGCCATCACTCGAACCGGCTGGACTGTTCGAGTTGCGACACCTTTTGGAGACAGCGCAACATGCGTTTCTGCAACTGAATCTTCAACATCGAAGAGGTCCCCGCGATGCGAAGGCGCTTTCCGATATGCTGCGGATGCAAGCGCAATGGCAAAATGATCTTCATCCGTTTATGAATAAGTTCCCTCAATTGTCACCGTTTATTCGCTATTTATTGGTCAAATTATCCATGGTTGATAGCGACAATCTTGAATACTATCTGTCGGATATGGCGGGAATACTCAGCGCCTTCGAGCAGGGTGTTAAGCTCATGGATCCCAATCAACGCGATAAAAACAGCATCAAGAAAGCCGATGTCTGCGCCGCATAAAATATTAGTGCTAAGTTTGACGAGGATGGGCGACATCGTGCAGTCCATACCGTATTTTCGTCGCTTGCGGAAAAAGAATCCAACGGCGGAGATCCATGTATTGGTCGAGCAATGCTTTGCGGATGTTGCCGGTTTCCTTCCGAATATTGATAGGATTATTACCGTCCGCCTTGAAGACCTATTGCCGGATTTGGCGCACGATCGCACGGGGAATATATCCCGTGCCGCCGCTTACTATCGCGGGCTCATCGCCGATTTGCAGGCGGCGAAGTATAGCGAGGTCTGGAATCTCACTCATACGCGGCCGTCCATGGTGATGAACTACTTACTGGCGAACAAATCGGGTCACGGTGTTACTCTGGATCACAACGGCTTGCAGCGCGTTAATTCGCCATGGCTGGCGTATTTCTTCGCCACGAATCTGGCACGACCCTGGTGCTCATTCAATCTGGTGGATATCTACGCCAATTGCGTGGATGGCGTTCCATGGGACTATGGCCGTTCGATCCGTATTGATCCGGAAGTGTATGCACAGCATGTTGGAGTGCAACTGCCGCTTGATGAACAGCGTACGCGAGTTGCCATTCATCCCGGAGCATCGCAGAAGGACAAACAGTGGCCGACGGAAAAGTATCGCGCTGTTGCCAAACTGCTGGCAGCGCATCCGGGAACCGATATCGTGCTGATTGCCGGTCCTGCGGACCGAAAGATTGCCGGACAGTTTGCGGATGTTTCAAATCTGATCAATCTGGTCGGAAAAACCACACCGGCGGAGTTGGCAGGTGTACTTTCGCAATGTAGCTTGCTGATCAGCAACGATTCAGGCCCCATGCACATCGCTGCTGCCGTCGGTACGCCCGTGCTGGATATCACCGTGGGCAGTGCACTCGCTTCCGAAACCGCTCCGTACGGAGCGGGACATATGGTCGTCGAACCGGACAGCGCGTGTTTTCCCTGTCCGCCGCGCCATCCCTGTCCGGCCTCAGAATGCGCGGAGCGAATCTCGGTCGAGACGATTACTGAATTGGCCGAGTGGATGCTGGGGCGGCGAACCACCGGGCCGTCCGCAATGACCGGCAGTCGAATTTATCGTACGGTTGTTGATCAGAACGACGGACTGCTGAACCTGAAACGCGAATTTACTCGTGAAATTGCCGAACGGGATTTGATAAATGATATTATACGATTGCCGTGGCTGGAATTCCTCTCGGATTTCCAATCAGAGGTACGAATGCCCAATGTGTATCTGAATCGACGTTTGCTGCAGCGTGTCGAACAGGCTGCCAACTCTGCGCGCATCGCATCCGGAATTGCGCGTCAGCTGGTGAGCGCCGGACGTTCCGGGAAATACAATGGCACGATCGAGAATTTAGGATTGCTGCTGCGTGAAAACGAGGAGCGCCTGTATCGAAACCTCTCCGGCAACGACATCCTGTCCGTTATTCTGACTTACCTTTCGATTGCCCGTGGGAGTCTGAACGGCGAAACTCTGGAATCGCAGGCGGCGGAAACGGCGGAACTCTATCATCGGACCGCACGATTGTTGTCCGGATTGCATGATTCCACCATTACTTCGGAAATCGAACAATATTCACATATGTTTGCTGAGGACTTCCATGAAGATCACGCTAAACGGTCTTGAACTGGCTCGCACGGCTCACGGCGAGCAAACGGTCGGCGAAATCTTGAATGAATTAAAGGATGAAATTCGCCGTGGCGGTAAAATTATCACGCAAATCGTACTGGACGGTCGCATGCTCACCTCCAATTGGCAGCGGGGTCGTCTTCTCGCTACCAAAGCGGATGATGCCGTTCAGCTTGATCTGACCATTGAGGATCCGGTTCGTCTTAAGCGGCAAACCGTCTATGATGCTACCCGGTTGGTGGATCGGCTGGTACAGCAAAGCAAGCCACTCGGACGCAAATTCCGCATCGGTGATGAAGTGGGAGCCAACAACGATCTTGCCGCATATCTTGATGATTTGAAATGGATTTTGGCGGGTCTTGATCATACGACTCGTGACACAGACAATTCGGCGCACGATTCGGCATCCCGCCAGCGGATTTTAGAACGCGTCGGTCAATTACTGCCGACCCTTGATCGCATTTACAAGGCTCAAGCCGCCGGCGATTATATCGCTATTGCGGATGAAATTGAATACGATCTCTTCGACCAGCTCAACAGTTGGGCTCCGCTGCTGGAAGAAGTTCAGGAGTCCTTGGAATCGCTGACTCAAGAGAAATGACAACTTAGAGAATTAAGCAAGAAAGGCTTCCGCCTTGCTCGCAAGAAAATTAAAGTTTCTGCTTCCGGTTTCCGATAGTATAGTTGGAAGGATTAGAAATCAACAACTACCGATATCGCGAAACGAAAGGAGCAGGACTCCATGACAAGAGGAAGAGGACCCAGCGCACCGAAATTGTATTCCATCGGTCAAGTCAATGCCATCACGGGTATTCCGAAGCCGACGATTCGGTACTGGGAAAAAGAGTTTGAGGGGTTTCTTGAGCCGCTGCGCACGACCGGAAATCAACGGCGCTACGACGAGGGAACCATCTCCGATCTGGAAAAGATCAATTACCTGGTAAAAGTGCAGGGCTATACCATTGAAGGTGCCCGTCGGAAATTGGACCTGCTCCGCAAGATCGAACACAGCGAAGTGCCGCCCTCCGATCCGATTGCCGAACTGGCGCGTGCGATGTCGCAGTACTTGATGAAAAAGCTGGTCAAGGAATAACAGAAAACAACGATAAAGGGAGTTCATCACCCCATGAGCACACGGATTAATCACAATCTGCTCTCAATGGGCAGTCAGCGGGCCATCTGGGCGACCCAGCTGGACCTCGACAAGGCTGTACAGCGCCTGTCGTCCGGCCTGCGGATCAATTACGCCTGGGACGATCCGACCGGCTTAGGCATTTCCGAACGACTGCGCGCATCCATCGGCGGCATGGTCGAGGCCGAAAAGAATGCGTCGTACGATGTCAACATGCTTCAGACGGCGGAAGGCGCATTGGCCGTAATTGACGAAAAACTGGTTCGGATGCGAGCGATTGCTGTCCAAGCCGCAAATGGCGTGCTGACCACTTTGGATCGTCAAGTCGCCAATGTCGAATTCCAGCAGATCAAGAGCGAAATTGACCGTATCGCGCGTACCGCCAATTACAACGGCTTCTATTTATTGGATGGCAGTCGCTCCGCGCCGAGCATCAACACCGACAGCACGCTGGGCCTCGGTTTCAACAGCGTCTCAACCGCTGCTAATGCCGGTTCGATCAAGTTCCACATCGGTGAGAGCAATACGGTGGGGCAGGATTACTACTACATTAATATAGCCGGGATGACGGCATCCGCCCTGGCCATAGAAAATCTGGATGTGTCCAACACGGCCAGCGCCCAGTCGGCGGTGGAACAGATCATCACCGCGATCAACTCCAAGGATGTCACCCGGACGTTTTTGGGTTCGATGGTAACCCGTCTGCAGAACACGATTCTGAATCTGAAAATCCAGCAGGAAACCGCCACCGCTTCCGAATCCACGATTCGCGATGCCGACTTCGCGGCGGAAATGTCCAATTTCACGCGGGCGCAGATTCTGATGCAGACCGGCGTAAACATGCTGTCTACGGCGAACCAGATTCCGAGCATTGTGGCTCAATTGGTGGGATAACGAGTGTTAGAGCGGGCGGAAGCATATGCGAAATTCACTTAGAATGAAGGCTACCACATCAACCCCCGCCCGCTCGGGGCAATCGGAGGCATCCGTGGCCCGCGAGCTGTTGGAGATGCTATTTGATCTGTCGAACCGGCAGGGTGATGCGCTGAATCGTGAAGATTATTCGGCTTTGGAGGGGCTGCTGACGGAGAAGTCCGATCTGCTGACCAAGTTTCAAGAAGCTGTTAATAGTCTTAGGGAAATGGGGTGGGATCTGAACAATCCAACGACCTACCCGAAGGATTCGGCAGTGGCGGCGACGTTACGGGAAGCCTCCGATATCTCGCGCAAGCTGCAAGCCCATGAGCGGTATGTGTTGGGGCAGATGATCGTACAGCGGCAACTGGCGGGCGATCGAATGGATGCAATTCTCCAGAAGCGTATGGCGGTAACGGGTTACAGCATATCACGCGAACGAGGCGGAATCTTTGATGCGGCAAGTTGACTAACCATGTGCGGATTTACCGGTGAATATATTCTTGAAGCCCGGTCGGAGGTCAATTGCGACCTCATCGAACGCCGGGCTTCACGGCTGAGTCATCGTGGCCCCGACGCCGCCGGCAACTGGTTTGATCGGCGAGTCGGGCTGTCGCACGTTCGGCTGAAACTGATTGATCCGGAAAACGGCCTGCAGCCCATGCAAAGCGCCAAGGGAACGGTGCTGTCCTATAATGGAGAGATCTACAACAGCACCGAACTCCGCGCCGAATTGACGGCCTATGGGTGTACGTTCCGCACCCGCAGCGATACGGAAGTGCTGTTGGCTGCCTATGACACGTGGGGTGAGCGGGCTTGGGAACGACTCAATGGGATGTTTGCCTTTGCGTTATACGATGCCGCGAACGATCGCATTTATCTGGTGCGCGATTCCTTGGGAATCAAACCGTTATTCTATAGCCTGACGGAACGGGGCGTCGAATTCGGCAGCGAGATTTCCGCATGGGAGGATGTGGCGGAAGGCAGAGCGTCCCTCGATCCGCAAGGGATTCTGAATTTTCTAAGATACGCTCAGCCCGCATTGGACGGAACGACGCTCTTTCGAGAATTGAAGATCCTCGATCCGGGCTCGCAATTGATTGCTGATAGCGACGGAATTCGAATAACTCGTTGGCACCGGACTGTGGCGCAGCCCACGAGTTCATCGGTTGACGCAGCTACCGTGCGAGGTCAATTGCGTCATCTGCTCCATTTGTCGGTCGGCCGTCAGATGTTTGCCGACGCTCCGGTCGGCGTATTCCTTTCCGGGGGAATTGACAGCGCCATTTTGGTCGGTCTGCTGGCACAGATGAGTCCCGAACCGCCAGTCACGTTTACGGTGGCGCTGGAGGAGGATGAAGAAGAATTGCTTCCGGCCCGGGCAGTGGCTCGCCGCTGGTCATGCCGGCATCATGAACTGATCGTATCTTCCGCCGAATTTTTTGCCGGGATGCGGGAATTGATTTCGATTCGACAAGTGCCGCTATCCTATCCCAACGAAGTGCTGATCTATTTGCTGGCCAAACAAGCGGCGCAGCACGTAAAGGCGGTTCTAACCGGCGAAGGTGCCGATGAACTGTTCGGCGGCTATACGCGCATTCTTTCGCTGCTGAA
>CAYUIF010000022.1:0-23430 GCA_964444755.1 uncultured Alphaproteobacteria bacterium
AGCGAATCTGCACGTATTAGACGACGATCGGGCCAACTATGAAATGTTCAATGTCGGCGGCGGTCAAGCGTATACGGTCACGGAATTCTGTGAAATCGTCGCCCGCGAATTCAACCGCGAAGGATTGAAACCCCGTGTTCCGGGACAATATCGTTTCGGCGATACGCGCCACTCCATTTCTGATGTGTCGAAGCTCAAAAAATTAGGATGGAGTCCTCAGCATACTCCGGTTGAATCGGTCCATGAATATCGAATATATCTTGAAGAGCAAACGGATATTCAGGATATTATGGATTATGCCGAGGAGAATATGCGCTCCCTGAACGTGGTACGATCGGCAAAAAAGGCGAATTGATATGAGAATACTGGTTACCGGCGGGGCGGGCTTCATCGGCTCCCATGTGGCAGACGGCTTTATCCGCGATGGGCATAATGTGGCGGTATTGGATAATCTGATTTCCGGATTCCGCCGGAACGTGCCGGAACAGGCACGATTCTATGAGGGTGATATTCGCGATCGCGAATTCATGCGGCGCGTGTTTGATGAATTCAAGCCCGAGGCCATCAGCCATCATGCGGCGCAAATGGATGTCCGCAAGTCGCTCCATGATCCGCAGTTCGACGCCGAATGCAACATCGTCGGTTCGATCAATCTCATTCTGGAAGCGGTTCGGATCGGCGGTGCGCGAATCATTTACGCCTCCACCGGCGGAGCGGTCTACGGAGAGCCGCAATCGCTGCCGGTGGGCGAGGATCATCCGATTCATCCCGAATGCGCGTATGGTATATCAAAACATACGGTCGAGCACTACCTTGAGCTATATCGAATTCTGGCGGGTCTGCCCTATGTCGTCCTGCGTTATCCCAATGTATATGGTCCGCGTCAGAATCCCCATGGCGAAGCGGGTGTCAATGCAATTTTTATCGGTTTAATGCTGGAAGATAAGTCGCCGACGATTTTTGGCGGGGGAACACAGTTGCGCGATTATGTGTTCGTCACAGACATCGCTCAGGCGAATCGCTGCGCTCTAACGAAGGGTGAAGGACAGATCTTCAATATCGGATCGGGAGTCGGAACCTCGGTATTGACGATATTTGAGACTTTAAGCCGGATCATCGGTTTCAATAAAGCGCCGGATTATGAGCCGTTACGACCCGGCGAGATTGATAAGGTCTATCTCAATGCTGACCGCGCCAAAGCGGTCTTAGGTTGGCAGCCGACCGTTTCTTTCGAAGACGGTTTGAAACAAACCGTCGAATGGCATCGGCAGAAACTTGCCGCGCTTCAATGAAGGCGTTTCTGCTGGCGGCGGGTCTGGGAACTCGGTTGGGTGTTTTGACACGGGACACTCCCAAGTGTCTGCTTCCGATTGCTGGAAAGCCGCTGCTGCAGCACTGGTTCGACACGCTTGCGCGCGCCGGAGTGACGGACGTTTTGTTGAATCTGCATCACCATGCGGATAAAGTGCGCAATTATGTCGCTCATTCCGGAACGACGCTGAACGTTGAGTTGTTTTACGAATCGCAATTGCTGGGCAGCGCCGGAACCATTCGCGACGCTTGGGAATTCGTGGGGGATTCCGAATCGTTTTTCATTGTTTATGCCGACAACTTCGCGAAAGTGGATATACGGCGGCTGGCGCAGTTCCATCAAGCACAGGGACAGCCGATCTTAACGGTTATGGCCTATCCGACGGACGAACCGCAGCGCTGTGGGATTTTGGAATTGGATGACACTCAACGTGTGGTAAGCTTCGAGGAAAAGCCGCTGAAACCCCGTAGTAATTTTGCCAATGCCGGAATTCATGTTGCTGGCCGCAGGCTGCGGGAATTTTTGCCTGACCGGACTCCGGCGGACTTGGGCTTTCATGTGCTCCCGCGCTTAGTCGGTCGGATGTACGGTTACATTACCGACGAATACATTCAGGATATCGGAACTCCGGAAGCGTATGCGAATGCATGTCGCTTTGCCGAAACCAACGGTTAATCCATGGTCATCACTCAAACACCTCTCAGAATCAGTTTTGCCGGCGGCGGATCGGATTTGCGCGAGTTCTACCGCGAGGGTGCCGGTCAGGTCATATCCACGGCGATTGACAAATATATTTTCGTGATCATTAAAGAACGATTTGACAACAGTATTGTCCTGAATTATTCCAGCAAGGAAATCGTAGATGACGTCTCACAAATCAAGCATGAACTGATCCGCGAGGCGATGCTGAAGACCAATCTGGGAAACGGTGTCGAGATTTCCACGTTAGCGGATATTCCGTCCGAAGGCAGCGGATTGGGATCGTCGTCTTCGCTGCTGGTCGGACTGCTGAATGCAATGTATATGTATCAGGGACGGCAGGTCACGGCGGAACAACTGGCTGAGGAAGCGTGTGAGATCGAGATCGGCCGCTGCGGTAAACCGATTGGTAAACAAGATCAGTATATCGCGGCGTTCGGCGGATTGCGCACCTTCACGTTCCATCCCGACGAAACCGTTTCCAATGAACATGTCGAACTCTCCGCCCGCTCGTTGTGGCAATTCGGCACAAATCTGATGCTGTTTTATACCAATCGTACGCGGCGATCCTCGGAGATTCTGACCGAGCAGAAGCAAGCGACTCGCGAAAAGCGAAAAGTGATCGAAGCCATGCTGCCGCTGGTCGCGAAGATTCGCGAGGCGCTGCAATCGCGACGATTCGATGATGTCGGATATGCGTTACATGAGGGATGGATGCTCAAACGCAAAATGGCATCGAAGATCAGCGATGAGCAAATAGATGACGCCTATGATCGGGCGTTGAAATCCGGCGCGCTGGGCGGAAAAATCGCTGGTGCCGGCGGCGGCGGTTTCTTAATGCTCTACGTTCCGCCGGAACATCAGGAACGAGTCCGTTGCGCTTTGTCCGACCTGTTCGAGCTGACCTTCTTGCCCGAGCGCGACGGCAGCAAGATTATCTTCAACCTGAAACGTTATCCTTTCAAATGAGTAATCCACGACGCGACCACATTCGGTCTTATTTGCAGACACTGCAAAACGTTCTGAACGAAGTCCCGATTGACGAAATCGAGAATGTTCTCCGGATTTTCGAGGAAGTCTACGAACGGGACGGTACGGTATTTATCTGCGGCAACGGCGGATCGGCGGCAACCGCCAGCCATTGGGTTTGCGATTTTTCGAAGGGCACGAATGCCCCGCACACCCGGCGATTCAAGATGATCGGGCTGAATGACAATCTACCAATGCTGACTGCTTATGCCAATGACGTGGATTATACTCAAGTCTTCGCAGAACCGCTGCGCACCTATGCCAAGGCGGGCGATGCGGTCGTGTTGATTACTGCCTCCGGCAACTCGCCCAATATTCTTGAGGCAGCCAAAGCGGCTCGTGAAATGGGAGTCGTTTCCCTGGCTTTTGTCGGATTCGGCGGCGGCAAGTTGGCGGCACTGGTAGATCACAAGGTTCTGGTCCAGTGCCATGAATACGGTCCCGTTGAAGACCTTCACATGATTCTCGATCACATTGTCAGCCTACATATGCGGGCGATTATTGCCCAAAATCGGCAATAATCTGCACCGGTAATCCTGCACACAACACACCGAACACAAAACTATGAAACTTGTAGTAATCGGCACCGGTTATGTTGGACTGGTGACCGGAGCTTGCTTGGCGGATACCGGCCACGATGTCACCTGTGTTGACATTGACAAAGCTAAGGTGGATGCGCTCAAGCGCGGCGAAGTACCCATCTACGAACCGGGCTTGGAAGAGATTCTGACCCGCAACATTGCTAAGAATCGTATCCGCTTCACGACTGACTTACCGGCGGCGATCCCCGATGCTGAAATACTGATGATTGCCGTTGGCACGCCCCCCAATGAAGACGGATCAGCGGATTTATCCCACGTTTTGACGGTAGCAGAGACCGTCGGCAAACATCTTAACGGCTATAAAATCGTTGTGAACAAGTCTACGGTTCCCGTCGGCTCCGGCGATAAGGTTCGTGAACGAATCAAGCAATTCACGAAACATGAATTCGATGTCGTTTCCAATCCTGAATTTTTAAAGGAAGGTGACGCCATTAACGATTTCATGAAGCCGGATCGAATCGTGCTGGGTGTCAGCAGCCCGAAGGCGGAAGAGATGATGCGTCATCTCTACGCACCGTTTCATCGAACCGGTCACCGGATAATCGTGATGGACGTGCGCAGCGCTGAAATGACCAAGTACGCGGCTAACGCGCTGCTGGCCACGAAAATATCCTTCATGAACGAAGTCGCCAATTTATGCGAGCAGTTGGGGGCGGATGTGAATTCGGTGCGGTTCGGAATCGGTTCCGATCCGCGCATCGGATCGCAGTTTCTCTTTCCCGGCGTCGGCTACGGTGGCTCCTGCTTCCCGAAGGACGTGTGGGCTTTATCGCACATGGGAGATGAAGCGAAATCGCCGCTGAAAATTCTCCAAGCCGTTACGGAAGTGAATAGTCGGCAGCGGATAAAACTCGTCGAAAAAGTGGTAAAACACTTCGGTGAGGATTTGAGCGGTCGTGTCTTTGCCCTCTGGGGATTGGCGTTTAAACCGCGTACCGATGACATGCGGGAGGCGCCTTCGATCTATACGATCAATGAACTGACAAAGCGCGGCGCACGAGTGCGCGGATACGATCCGGCGGCGATGAATGAAGCCAAACGCGTCCTGGGCGACAAGATCGAGCTGTTTGACAGCGAATATAGTTTGCTGGATGGAGCCGATGCATTATTGATTATGACGGAATGGCAGGAATTTCGCGATCCCAATTTCACGTTGATCAAGCATCATTTGAAATCGCCGCTTATTTTCGACGGACGGAATCTGTTCGAACCGGCCGATATGCGTGCCGCGGGATTCCAATACTACTGCATCGGCAGGAAATAGATGAACGGAAGGAGTTCGCGATATCGGTGGGTTTGGTTTGCACCGCTGGTTCTGTTCCTTATTACATCGTGTGCGAAGATCGGAACGCCGCCCGGCGGTCCGGAAGACAAGACCGGCCCTGCCCTAATCAGCCATTATCCCGAACTCGACGCGGTTAACGTATCGCGGCGGATGGCGGCGCGGCTCGAATTCTCGGAACCGGTCAATCGAACCACTGTCGAAACGTCGTTATTCCTGTCCCCCGATCCGCGCCAGCGGCTGCGCTATCATTGGAAAGGTCGCACCCTCGAACTGATCTATCTCGATTCCCTTGAGGAAGATCGAACCTACGTTATCAGCGTCGGCAGCCAAGCCCGTGACCTGCGCGGGAATCCGTCCGGCACAACGTACACGATTGCTTTCTCGACCGGACCGCAAATTGATCGCGGTCATATCCGCGGCTGGCTCGGTGATGTTGAGACGCCCCAAGCGATTTATCTGTGGGCATATCATATAAGCGCGGATTCGGCTTGCGACCCGTTGCGAACTGCGGCGGATTATATCGTGCAAGCGGATGAAAACGGGCGATTCGATCTGAACTATCTGAAATCCGGACGGTATCGGGTTTTCGCCATTCAGGATCGCAATCGCGACGGTCTCTGGACGCCGCCCGGCGAAATCATCGGGATACCACCGTGGGACGTGGATGTACTCGATACGACGGACGCGTGGCTGTCGTTCAAGTTGAGTCAACAAGACACAACATCGGCCAGAATCCGCACGACCCGCTCTGTCAACTCCTTTCAGATGGATCTTCGGCTCAATCGCGACGTTGTTTCGCTCACGGGAGAGTATATTTCCGAGAGCGGTGATACACTTGCCATGCTGAACGCTTATCCCGATACCGCGGGACTGGACCAATGGATCACCTTTGCCCCCCGCGCTCTGACCGAAGGGAACTGGTTGGTTCGGGCATCCGGTGTGGACATTTTCGAAAACCCGTGGTACGATCTGGATACGTGTGAAGTTAAAGCCCGCGCCGATACGGCGCGCCCCCGGCTGTTTTCGATGAATCCCGCTAATAATTCCAAATCGAGGATCGTACCGGACCGGGTAGAGCTTACTTTCAACGAGCCGATTTCGGTGGATACGGCCTGGACGGTAGTGTTTCATCTCCTGGCGTCCGATACGGATACCGTGGCTTGTGATGCCGCAATTGCACAATCGCGAATTCTTGAAATCCGACCCGCTATATCGTTTGAACAAGCGAGATCCTATCGACTGCAGGTGAATGGACAGTATATTCACGATATGTCGGGAAATGCATATCACGATAGCACGGTGACGTTTCGCTTCACGATCTGGCCGGATGATAGCTTAGGGATATTGGTCGGACGAATAACCGGAGCTGAGACTGGTAATTTCATATTGGATATCTCCGGTCTTCGCCGTGGGGAGAGTATCGTGACTACAACAGTTAGCGGGAATGATGAATTTCGCGTCGAGCGGCTTCCCGCCACCCAATACACATTACAAGCGGTTCGCGATGACGACGGCGATGGAAAATACTCGTACGGTTTGATGCGTCCATTCCGGTTTTCCGAACCGTTTTGGCTGTCTCCCGATACGATCATGATTCGTGCCCGCTGGGAATACGAAACGACGATTCAGTGGCCGAATAATCCATAAAGGCGAACGAATGCTGCATTCCGTAATCATGGCGGGGGGAATCGGGGCGCGATTTTGGCCGATCAGCCGGCGACGCAAACCCAAACAGCTGCTCGATCTGTTAGGGGAACGGTCGCTGATCGAACAAACGTTGTCTCGTATTGAACCGCTGATACCGCCCGACCGGCAATGGATTGTGACCAATCGCGATCAGGCGACCATGATCCGTGAGGTTGTGCCGTCGTTTCTTCCCCGGCAGTTTATTATCGAACCGATGGGTCGCAACACGGCCCCGGCGATCGGACTATCCGCGGTTCATCTGTTGCATCGCGATCCCGACGCTGTTATGACGGTGCTGCCCGCTGATCATCGGATCGCCACTGTGGAGAAATTCCGCCATTGTCTGGAAACGGCGGTTAAACTGGTCGAGAAGTCCGATACTCTGGCGACCATCGGTATTGAACCGACGCGCCCGGATACCGGCTACGGCTACATTCAAGTGGATCAAGGTGCGTCGATAAATGTACCGGATGTATTTCGCGTCAAGACTTTCGCTGAAAAACCCAACGCCGCCACCGCCAGGCTGTTTCTGGAGAGCGGTGAATTCGTGTGGAACAGCGGTATCTTCGTTTGGCGTGCGGATACGATTATGAAGCAGATTGCCGAGTATCTCCCCAAATGGTATGGCGGTCTCCAGGAAATCGCCGGTGCCATCGGCACCGCCGATGAAGACGAAGTTACGAAAAATGTTTTCAGCGGATTAAAAGGCATTTCCATTGACTACGGTGTCATGGAGCATGCACCGCAGGTGGTGGTGATTCGTGGTGATTTCGGATGGAGCGATGTCGGCAGTTGGGATGAAATCTGGCGGCTGATTCCCCATGACAAGAACGGCAATGCCAAGCAGGGAGAAGTGATCAGCGCGGAGTCGCAGAATAATCTGATCATGGCGAAGGATAGACTGATCGCGTTAGTGGGTGTTAAAGATCTAATTGTTGTGGATGCGGGTGATGCGATTCTTATTTGCCCGCGCGAAGAATCGCAGCGGGTGCGAACGATTGTGGACGAGCTGGAGAAATCGGGTAAAGAGAAGTATCTGTAATCGGCATGAAAATAGATAAATTAGTTCCGCTGCTCGTGGAAGCGGCGCGGAAATCGGGATTCACCGTTCGCACCGAGGAAGGCAACTTTCGCGGCGGTCAATGCTGGTTTGCCGACCAGCGCTTGATCATTCTCAATCGCCGTATGAGTATGGAGGAACGCGCCGATTTATTGGCGAAAATTCTCGCTACGGAGGATATTGAATCGCTCTATGTAGTGCCGGAGATTCGCGGTTTTATCGAAAAATATCAGATTGCTGATCACGAAGAAAATAATCAGGACGATGCCTGAGTGGCCGCCATGACCGATCGTCTGATTGAAGACATGCTGGCCGGATCGCGAATTGCCTTGTCGCGGCTGTTGTCGCGAGTCGAAAATCGCAACAGTTCGACGGACGAACTTCTGCGCGCGCTGTCACCGCGTATGGGACAGGCGCTGCGCATTGGTTTCACCGGACCGCCGGGAGCCGGTAAAAGCACGCTGGTAACATCCTATGTACGGCTATTGCGCGATCTGAATCAGAAGGTGGGTGTGCTGGCGGTGGATCCCACCAGTCCGTTTTCGGGCGGCGCGCTGTTGGGTGACCGGATTCGCATGAACGCCATTGCCCTTGACGAACAAGTTTTTGTCCGTTCCTTGGCCACCCGGGGGGATTTAGGCGGTTTGGCGCGAGCGGCGGGAGATATGGCGGATGTATTGGATGCGGCCGGATATCAAACCGTGATTTTCGAGACGGTGGGAGTCGGTCAATCAGAACTGGAAATCGCCCAATATGCCGACTGTACGGTAGTCGTGCTCGTGCCCGAATCCGGCGATTCCATTCAGGGAATGAAAGCTGGATTGATGGAGATTGCCGATATCTTCGTGATCAACAAAGCGGATCGTGAAGGCGCGGATCGTTTTGCGTCCGATCTGCGGGCGGCGATGCATTTGAAGGATTGGGGTGGCTGGACACCACCCATAGTATCAACGGTGGCGGTGAAGGGCGAAGGATTGCCGGACTTCCATGAACAGGTGGGAAAATATGTCGCCTTTCTGAAGGAATCCGGGCAATTCGAAAAACGTCGCGCCGTGCGCATTCGGCGCCGCTGTCAGCGATTAGTCGAACAAAGTCTGATTGCGGACTTCTGGACGGACTCGCGCCGTCAGTTATTGGAAACGGCGATTCACAAAAGTAAATCGCCGTACGAAATCAGTGCGGAGCTATTGAAGTCGGAACGCTAATTTTCCGGCGCGCGTTCCCAAGCGCGGGCTTTGGTGGGGCGGAACGGTTCTTGAGTGTACAACATGCCGCAGGCCGCGTTGTCCTCGACTCCGCGGCTTTCCCGCAATGTGCAGGTGATGCCCGCTTCGGTCAGCCAGCCCATGAAGCGGTCAATGGCGTCGTCGGAACTGGGGATCAAATCATTGCCGGTAGGGTGGAGACGGATCAGATTCACGCGCACGGGAATATTTCGCAGCAAATGCTTCAGATTCGCCGCGTCTTCCCGGCGATCATTGAGTCCGGCAATCATGATGTACTCGAAGGTCACGTGATGCCGTGTGACATGCGCCAGCCGCCGCAGTGATTTTGTCAGCATCTCCAGCGGATAGGCTTTACCGATAGGAACGATTCGATTGCGACGTTCGTCGGTGGTTGCGTGTAGCGATATCGCCAGTTTCGCAGGTGGATTTTCGGCGATCCAGCGTTCGATCATCGGCACGATGCCCACCGTGGAAATCGTAATCCGTGACGGCGTAATCGCCATCCCGTCTTTATCGATCAGCAGCGCGAGCGCTTTCATTACATTGTCGTAATTGTGCAGCGGCTCGCCCATTCCCATGAAAACGACATTCGTGATGTGGATCGGAATCCGCCGTTCGATTTCCAGCACTTGTGCGACGATCTCACCCGACGTCAGATTCCGAAACCAGCCCATCTTTCCGGTTGCACAAAACGTGCAGCCCATAGCGCAGCCCACTTGACTGGATATGCAGACCGTCTGGCCGGGACTTTCCGGAAGATAGACCGATTCAACACGCAGACCGTCGCTGAGTTCGAATAAGAATTTCTGTGATCCGTCGGGCGATTGCGAACGACGAACCTCAACTAATTCGCCGACTTCGGTAACCTCGGAAAGTTGTCTCCGCAGTGCAACCGGAAGATCGGTCATCTCGTCAAACGAGCGCACCTTGCGCGCGTAAAGCCACTGGTGAAGCTGGCGGCCGCGATAGGGCTGTTCGCCCAGCGCCGTCGCGAAACTTTCCAGTTCAGCGCGCGTTAAACCGATAAGTGACGTTTTTTCAGTATTCATGGCCGGTTATGGCGGTCTTTCGCACCGCTGAGGCAATATACGAAGGTCTTGGCTCATCCGCAAATCGGGCTAATAAGGAGATAGAATGGCAGCAGCGAGCGATTTGGAAGCATTGAAAGCGTTGCGTGATTCACGGGATGTGATGCGCAAGGAAATCGGAAAGGTGATCGTGGGTCAGGAACAGACGATCAATGAGATGTTGATCTCACTATTGGCACGCGGTCATTGCCTGCTGGTCGGAGTGCCGGGACTGGCCAAGACCTTGTTGATTTCCACGTTGTCGCAGGTGCTGGATCTGAAATTCAGCCGCATCCAATTCACGCCTGATCTGATGCCTTCCGATATCACCGGTATGGAAATCGCCGAAGAAGACCGCGCCACCGGACGGCGAACCTTCAAGTTCGTCCGCGGTCCGGTGTTCGCCAATATCGTATTGGCCGACGAAATCAACCGCACGCCCCCCAAAACGCAGGCGGCACTGCTGCAGGCGATGCAAGAACACGAAGTATCGGCGGCGGGTGAAACCTATACCCTCGAAGAACCCTTCTTTGTGCTGGCAACGCAGAATCCCATCGAGCAGGAAGGCACCTATCCGCTCCCCGAAGCGCAGTTGGACCGCTTCATGTTTAATCTCTGGGTGGATTATCCGTCTTTTGAGGAAGAGCAATTGATCGTTAAAACGACGACCTCGGCGGCGGTTTCGGAAGTGAAGAAGGTGTTGTCGGGCCAACAGATTATCGAATTGCAAGGACTGGTACGCCGCGTTCCAGTGGCGGATAACGTCATCGAATACGCCGTAAAGCTGGTGCGTCGCACGCGTCCCGCATCCCCCGATTCCCCGCAGTTCATCAAAGACTATGTCAGTTGGGGTTGCGGTCCCCGTGCCTCGCAATATCTGATTCTGGGCGCTAAGACCCGCGCCGCCTTGGACGGCCGTCCTACCCCCGAAATCGAAGATGTCCGCGCTGTGGCTTTGCCGGTCCTCCGCCACCGTCTGGTCTTGAGCTTCAACGCCGAGGCAGACGGAGTGAAAGTGCAGGATTTAGTTGGGCGTTTATTAGAACTGAAGAACTAATTTAGTTTATTCTCTGAAGTCGAGAGGACACTCCCATCGCAGAAGTAGCGGAACTCCTTAAACCCGAATTCGTCTCGCGCCTGAAGAACATGCAGTTGCGGGCGCGGCTGGTGGTCGAGGGTTTCATGGTCGGGCTGCATAAGTCGCCCTACCACGGCTTCTCGGTGGAATTTGCCGAGCATCGTCCCTATATGCCCGGAGATTCGCTGCGCGATCTGGACTGGAAGGTTTACGCCAAGACCGACCGGTTTTACGTGAAACAGTACGAAGAGGAGACGAATCTTAAATCCTACCTATTGCTGGATGTCTCCAACTCCATGAGCTTCGGAACAACCGGGATCACCAAGTTTCAGTATTCCTCTTATCTGGCCGCCGCACTGAGCTTTCTGATGATCCAACAACGGGATGCGGTGGGACTGTGTACCTATGATACGGATGTCCGCACCTACTTGCCGCCCCGTTCAGTAAGGACCTACCTCAATATCCTACTATCCCAGCTTGAAAAGACCGTTCCCTCCAATCGCACGAATATCGGCAAGAACCTGCATGCCGTGGCGGATCGCATATCCCGCCGCGGCTTGATTATTGTCCTGTCCGACCTGTTGGACGAACCGGACGCGATTCTGTCGGGTTTGAAGCATTTCCGGCATGAAGGCCACGAGGTATTGGTCTTCCATATCCTGGATCCCCGTGAGATTGACTTTGCCTATTCGGGTGACGTGCGCTTCCGCGATCTTGAGACTGAGGAAGAAATGCCTACTCAGCCGTGGCATCTACGCAAAGAATACCGGGAGCTTATGAGCGGATTCATTGAAAAGCTTCGTCGTGGCTGCCGCGAACACCGTATTGATTATCACCTTCTGAACACCCAGACCGCCTACGGCGAAGCCTTGATCCAGTTCCTGACCAAGCGAAAACGACTTCGCTGAATCGCAACTAAAACACGTTTTCATGTTCCCCTGTCGCAACAACAGGGGAATTTTTTTACCTGTGAGATTTCTTAAACCAAATCTCAAAAGTCGAAACAAGATAACAATAAATATATAAATTATATATAGATAAAACACAATTCTCAATAAAATCCTGTAACATATGTTAGGAACTCACCGTGGCATATTGCTTGCTATTCGATATAACACGGATTATACGGAATCAACCAACAGGATAATAGATAAGGTACTCCATCATGGCTACATCGCTCACCCGGACCTACGTTCGCCGCTCGCAATTGGAACGAAACGAGTTCGATAATGAACGCATTCGTCGCTTGCGCCAAGAACTGAACATGACCCAAGAAAGCTTTGCGCACGAAATCGGCGTGACATTTGCCACTGTTAATCGTTGGGAGAACGGCCGCACGACCCCCAATAAAGTGGCTCAGAAGGTCCTGCTGCTTCTGGAAAAGAAACTTCGCAAGATGAAAAACGTCTGATCGGACGTCCGGAATATAAAAGGCCGGATCAACCGATCCGGCCTAAACCTTCGTTAGGGTGAGACGCTTTAGTCGGCGCGTTTGATGTCAAGCATCTTGCAGAGCTTTTCCAATTCCTGTTCGGCTCCGTCTTCAATATCCTTCGAGTCGGCGTAGTCGCGCAGTTGCTTAGCTAAGAGTTCGATACCGGTCGTAATAAAGCTCATGGCTTTCGGGTCGGCTCCACGTTCCGCCAGAATTTGTGCGGATTTCCCAAGCATGGTCATGGCCAAGCTGTATGTCAGGAAGATCCGACTGTTTTCCATAGTCTCTTCAAAATTTGGCATGCGTCACTCCTTGTCTATTCATACAGTCGTTTGGTGCATTTGAACCATTTGGCTTTCAAGCAGTTGGCCGTCAAGACCAGCACAAGAACCGTAGTAAATATACTCAACCTATTGCGGCTGCGCAAGTGATTTGTCGAGCATTCAAACACCGCCGGGAGGCTTTGCGATGAGAAACGTTGAGCCGGAATTCGATCAATGGACCGATCAAAATCACGTGCCTTATTTTCCGAACCCACAAGCCGAAAGCCAAAGGAATACAAGTGCTCCCCACTTGAATAAAGGCTTAAACTTGTTATGGCACTCGATTTTGAAATTGTTCGGCTTATCACAAACAGATGGGTCGGTTGCGCATAAACACGCGCCTTCTTCTCTTCTCTAAGCCTCTCTTTTGTCAACCGATTTGTTTTACCCTTGCGACTTTTCGCGGCTCGCAAGGGTTTTGCATGCCTGCCATGCAGCCGATTGCGGAGTGTATTTCCCGATACGATTTTGGTTGATTTGCCCCGGCGCAAATGCTTGCTGGTTTCGCCCGACAGTAGTATCTTATCACTCTATCTTAAACACTGTCGCCCCACCCATGAAGTTCCCCGATATTTCTTCGGTCGAAACGTACCTCAACTCCCTGATCAACTACGAGCATGCCTTTCCGTTAGGCGGTGCTCGTGATCGTCCCAAACTGGAACCGACCTATCGAGCCGTAGAACGATTGAGACTATCACTCAACCTACCGAATTGCCTTCACATTGCCGGAACTAAGGGTAAAGGTTCGGTAGTATCCTTCTTGGAAGCGATTTTTAGAGATGATCTGCCGACGCTGTCGTTCACCAGTCCCCATTTAATGTCCTTTACCGAACGAGTCCGCTGGAATGGGAAACCGCTGTCGGAAGAATTGTGGTGCAAAGCCTTCTCGGAGATCGTTCCATCTTTAGGCAGTGAACCGGCAATTGGATTGACCTATTTCGAAATGACGTGGATCACTTTCTTGTGGATCGCGCGGGAATTGCGCCCAGCCGTTCCGATTGTGGAAGCGGGATTGGGTGGCAAGTGGGATGCGACCAATGTTCTTGAAAACTCAATTGCGGTTTTGACTCCTGTGGACTATGATCATACGGATGTTCTGGGGAATACGCTCACCGAAATCGCCACGGATAAAAGCGGGATCATCAAGCCGAAGGCACGGGTCGTGGTCGGCCGTCAAACGGTAGAAGTCATTCGGGTCTACCGGGACATTGCAGAGAAACAATCAGCGGAAGTGCAATTTTTTGGTGACGATTTCCGTTGGGTTGCGGAAGAAAAAGATTCCTTTCGTTACGAAGACCATCTCCATTCGCTTTCCCGTCTGAGATTGGCATCACCCGGAACGCATCAACGGGACAACGCGGCGGTGGCCATCAATGCGGCGTTTTGCGTTGACCGGGATTTCCCCTTTGATCGAATCCGCTCTCGCCTCGCGGAATGTGTGGTTCCGGGACGGCAGCAATTGCTGACCGGAATTCCCGAAGTGCTGGTTGACGTGGCGCACAATCCCATCTCGTTTCGCGCCTTGTCTGACACCTTGCGTTCGCGCTTCGCGAATCGGCGGATCAACGCCGTAATTGGAATGATGAAGAACAAAGATGCGCGCACGTCACTCGCTTCGTTGAAAGGACTGGTTCAAAATCTCTACATCGTCGAACTGAACAGTCCGCGCAGCTATAAGCAGGCGGATTTAGCGGGGATTGCCACTGAATTGGAAATGAATGTCATTTGTCCCGATTCCATGGAAGAGGCATTTTTGCGATTACATAAGGCTGGAAGAACGGATCTTGGATTAGTGGCCGGTTCATTCTATCTGGCGGGTGACTATCTGTTGTGGAGGAAACGTGCCGGAATTGCCTGAAGTTGAAACTGTTGTCCGCATTATCCGACCGCGCTTGGAGGGCCGAGTCATTCACAAAGCCCGTTTTGCAGTACCCCGTCAACTCGCTCCGCAGACTCCGCGTGGGATTGCGGCCGCAATCCGTGGTGTGAGGATCAAGAAGGTCAATCGTCGCGGTAAATATATCCTGCTGGACTTGTCACGAGGCACGCTGCTGATTCATCTGCGCATGACCGGACGGCTCTACGTGCGCACCAATAATGGAGTCGCTCTTCAATACGAGCGCGCGTGGTTGGAATTGGATCAGGGACAGGAACTGCTGGCGTTTCGCGATCCGCGAACGCTGGGGGTAATCCGCTTCTTCAAGCCGAATGAAACCATCGCTCCGATTGATGAATTGGGATGGGAACCGCTGTCGGAAACGGTGGAGGTCGCGGCGCTGAAAGAAGTCTTGTCGCGACGCACGATTGCCATCAAGCCGCTACTTTTAGACCAGAGTGTTTGGGCGGGTATCGGAAATATCTATGCCTCGGAGGCACTCTGGGAAGCGCAGATTGACCCTCGTCAGAGTGCCGCCCGCTTGAACCGGGCACAGTTGCAGCGGCTGATTGAAGCGGTTCCGTCGGTATTGCGGCGAGCGGTGGATCGTGGGGGCAGTACACTTAAGGATTTTGCCAGTCCGGACGGCAAGCCGGGCAACTATCAACGGGAATTCTGGGTCTATGACCGCGTGGACGAACCCTGTCTGCGTTGCGGCCAACCGATCATCCGTATCGTTCAAGCCCAACGCTCTACTTACTATTGCAGAAATTGTCAGAAAAGACGATGATAGTATGGGCAGCGAGAAAGGCGAGACCACAGGTCTCGCCTTTCTTATATCCAACGAAGACGAAAATACTATTTCAGGAATTGAAGTTTGATTGGCTCACTATGCCCGTCATTCCACTTTAATTGGGCAAAATAGATTCCCGAAGCGGAGTGGGGTGCCCACGAATATGTTCCCTGCGTGCCGGATAGTGCTCGCGATTCGACGACTCTGCCCATCAGATCGTAGATAATCAGCGTAGCGTTGGAAGCCGTCGGCAGCGCATAGGATATGTTCACCTGACCATTGAACGGATTGGGATAGGCCGGTCCCAGCTGCCATTCCTGAGGAATCGTGGTTTCCGGAATGGAATGGGCCTCCGTCGGAATGACATCATCCGCCCATGCATAAAGCCGATCCATAAAAGCAGCGATACCAGTAGATCCTTCCGCCATTCCCGAAATCGCTTCGATTCCGAATCCGAATAAGAGCCCCTTGCCTTCCGCAAATTCCACAGCGGCAATTGATGTTCCGGGTGATCGTCCGTAAGTTGCGATAGGGCGCGTCGTTCCTTGCGGAATAAACGACGTTTCTTCCACTTGATTGGAAGCGCCGGATGATCCGGATAGCAGAAACCACTCACCCGGCTGCAGGGGAGTGTCAGTGGCTGTCACCGCCATACTGATCAAGCTCTCGGAAGCGATTCCCACCCGCAATACGGTCTGGCCAAAGGATGTGTGAACCAGTTGATCAGCAATGTTTTGTCCCGATAGTACCAGACGATTGCCGTTGGCAAGAAAGTTTTGCAGCAATAGACGATCGTTAGCCGTAAATATCTCCCCGCTGGCATTGCCGGAAAGCCAAATAATCATACCCGACAGCGGCGGATAAGATGCATCGAGGGATTGATTCTCCGCCAAGTCTATTTGATCGAAAATGATATCCTGCGACCGCAACGCGGCGCCGACAAATCGCTCGACATCGCTGGTGGGATCGTCCTTCACTATTAACACATGGGGCGTTCCCACCGTGAATTCGAAGCTTGTTGCATAGGTCGAAAGCCCGTCGTTTGCACTAACGTTGATTTCGATAATTGACCAGTGATCGGAGGCATCGGCGCCGTAGTGCAGTTGCACCGGTGTGACGTTAAACGCTGCGCCGGGATTGAGGGTTAAGGTGGATTGGCTCCCATTGGTAATCGTGACCGATGGATCATCGGAATGTACCTGGATTTGGACATTCGCAGCGGGAGGCGGGAAAAGATCGGCGGTATTATGGAGCGTGAAGACACATTCCACGGTTTCACCGGCTTCGACGAAGCGGTCACCGTCTCCACTGCTACCGCCGGTTCCATCCACGTAATAGCTCAGATCGGTAATCGTGAAATGCGGATCAAGTCCCGGTCCGATACCGTGCCGTCCGAATGTATAGTAGATTAAATTGGCATGCGGAGTTCCATTCGCCAGATTACCGTCATCATCATCCGTCTCCAAGACCGCAATCAAATAGTCCAGAAAAGTCTCCGCCAATGCGTAGCGGGCAAAGTGCGCCAAGCTGTCGGCGATTTCCGCGCCGGCGGCTTCGCGGATCTCCCACAATGCCGCTGACACGAACCGGCTGTCGTCGTGCACTTCACCGCGCCAATTGTCAGGATAGACCAAATCGTTATCGAGATTACGAAACCAACTGTTGAAACCGCCCCCGATCCATTCCGCACAATAGTGATCGTTCGTGATTGTGCACCCGAAATAGTCGGACCAGGCTTCGTTCAGGGCTCCCGGTTGATCGGTATAGGGGAGCATGCCGTTCGGGTATATTCCGTCGGTTACGCCGTGCGTGTATTCGTGATAGATGATGTCACAGAACATCGCGAAATTGTGATATTGACTGCCCGATCCGTAGTACGTTCCGTATCCGTTCCAGAAGGCGTTGTCGTAGTGTGTTCCATAGTTGGCGACGGCCGGCATAGGATAGTCGAGCGCCGAATAATCCGGATCGAGGATTTTATACCAATCGTGAATGAACGATGTGTGATAGAAAAGATTCATTTCCGGTATTGCGGCAGCATCCGCATTCCATACCCATTCAACCGGTGCGAACGGTGCCGCAACCGTCATGGCCATTAAGCCGTCAGCGCCATCGTCGTTCTGTGCCCAAACATATGGTCCTTGAAGAATGGTTTCCAGTTCCGCCGCGTTACCGCCTTCACCGGAAAAATTGCCCTGTGAATCCGTAATGACCGTCGTTCCGTTGATCGTAACGCTGGCATGAACCGTGGGTGCCAATTGCGGTTCGCTGAAATCATAAGGGTACCAATATGGGATCTGAATCGTGCCGTGAATCGTTTCACTATTTATCCCTGACCAGTCCCGGATGATCTCGCCCGTGCTGCCGTCAATAATGCCTTCCCAGCGTTCGTGAGGCATCGTTCCGGCGATGCGAATCCAATATACGGGACGCAGCACGTGTTGTCGGATATCAGGAAACCACGCCATAAAACTCCGTTCGCTCTCCACATGCCAGTTGGGGTAACGCTGTTGGTCGGCCAAGATCGCGGCAGCGGTCGGCAGGTTAATGGCATGGTAATCCAGCGCTGGCCAACCATCGTGAACTCGCAGATTCCAGCGCATGAGTTCACCACGACTATTCAGAACGATATCCGCCCGTCCGGCAATAACCGGCAATCCGTGGCGCATTTCGCGATAAATGGTTCGGGAGAGCCGGGCAGAGGAATTAGTCTGTAGCGGCTGAAAATCAGCTTGTACCTCGAATACTGAAATGAGTAGATTTAGAGCCGATGCTGCATCACCACTTATGGCAATCGGTTGACCAAAGCCCATAACCGGTGATTGGAGTACTGAACCGGCCAGTATCGTCCACCCCGCAAACGGGCTTGAATCCAGATGATATTCCGAAGAAACGCACCTAAGTCCATCTAATTGATTCACGGCTGGCCAGGTTTGCGCATAGCTATGGGAATTCAAAAGAGCGATGACGAAGGCAATTTGCAAAAAACGGAATGTGAATCTACGTTTGTTCATGGGTTGCCAATTTATGGTTGTGTTCGAAAAGTCAGGCATCACAAAATTGCCTTCAGTACGTTAGAAGTAAAGGAACAACGAAGCGCGAACGGAATTCGCATTACGGTCCTGCGCTGAGGCGCGAACACCGTTTTCTTCCGCGTCGGGAGTGAAGCTATAGATGCCGTATCGCCATTCCACCCGATAGCCCAAACCACTCTGACCCCATTTTATACCCAGTCCGAAGTGCAGAAGGTTCCAGTCTTGATTGTTCGTGGTTAGAACGACATCACCCAGCGGAACATCACGGGCTGTGCCGCCACCGGCTAAGATAAACGGAGTCAGTCCCTTCCACTGAACCGGGTGGGCAACCACATTCATCGAAATCTGATAACCGACGTCATAGTCTTTCCATAGAGAATCCGATTTCCCTTCAAACGGAATGGTCAGGTCCATGTCAAGCTCCAAACCGACCTCACGAATGATGGAATACCCTCCAATTGCCGAAAACACCATTAGACTGCGCCGCGATAATCCCGAACCGGACCACATTTGGAATGATGCACTGCCTCCCACTTCAATTCGCGAGGGCAACGGTTCATACGGAACATGTTGTTCTCTCATTTGTCTCGGTTTGGAAAACCAGACGCTTTCCACTTCATCACGCGTATAAACTTGTAGTGGCGGTTGAAATAGCGATCTCAGGTCCCAACTCGTTGTCGTAATCGTAGCCGTATCCTGTCGTAGCACCGCGCAAGTGATGATATTTCCATTTTTTAAACGGATATAGTCTTCACCCTGCGCCGAAAGTGTAACACCAAGAAGTATGACGGCTGCCAGTACGAGTGTTTGTCGTTTTGTCATTAGCCCTCCTTGGGCGGTTGTCATGTCAAAACTCAAGTTAGCAAAGTTTGTCATAAAGTGCGAGCGTGCTGTGGTTTCGGAGTACTTTTCCTGAAAGTGCCTCTTGGAAATTATTTTAGAATCGTAATAGTTTGTACAGATACCTATTCCTTTTCGTTTTATAATTTCAGTTGACCCATCAATTAATTGATAGACCTGCAAATGAGTTTCATAAGTTGTTTATATACGCTTGTATAAAGCAGTTTGATGATGTATATTTATATACTATTGCTTGAAGTTTCCGTTTTCCTTAAGTTGATGAAAACAAGAAGGATGCAATAATCTGCAGAGATTGGCAATAGGTCTGTGGTCAACTTACAAGCGAGAAATCCTGTGCGGCTTCTGAGATTGGCAGCGGGGCCAACCCCGTCGGTTTCGATAGTTCTTCCACCGCCGTGGGAGTACCCGGTTATCTCTCCACAAGTGATTGTAGGTTCTAATGGTTCGGGCAAGTCACTGCTGGTTTCAGCATTGCTTGCCCTTTTTGCATCCGGTGATGACCGTGCGCGCCGTTGTGAAGACCTGCGTGACACCGGAATTGAGCAGATCAAATTGGACTTTATTGTGGGTGAACGCATCGCGCATGTCCAATGCGGTACCCATGATGCGACGGTTTCCATCGAATGGGAAGCGGCACAGGGATCCGATTCCGGCAACCACAAAGCCCAATGGCAGTCATCACCCGAAGGTGAATTGCAAACCGGTTTTTTCGGTGAGCCGATCGGTATTGAGCATCTCTTCAGGGGTGTAAATATTCTACTTGCAGGAAAATCATATATTTCTGATTACGCTACCATTCGTGAGACCGTTGTCCGAGTGCTGTCCGCACCCATCGAGAAGGAATTGGCAGAGTGGGAAGTACGCGAAAAGTCGCTCGCCGGGAACGGCAATGAAATCGGAAGCCTGAGCGCTGCCCGTCTTCAGCTCGATGACTCGGAACGTGAGTTGAAACGGGTTGAGGGACTGTGGCGCGATTATGAAACTGCGTTGGCGCGCAAGCAAACCCTGGAAGATAAAACCGCACAAACGCGGCGCGAACGGGATGTCAGCACCGCGGAAATAACGGAGTTGGATCGGTTATGCACGTTGGCGGAACGAGCCCAGCGGTTGGATACATGGATTGAGGAAATCGAGCTGGAAAATCGCAAAGTGATTGCCCTGCGCGAGCAGCATGCAGCTCATCAATCGCGGTTGGACGTACTGGAAGAACAATTCCGTGGAATATCCGATAATTTTCCCGATTTGCTGAACGAGTATGAAACATTACGGGAGAGTGATCGGAAACTTGCGGAAGACCTGTCTGCAATGCAGCAACGGCGATCCGGCACGCGGCATCGTCTTGAAGAATTGCAGCGTGAACTGGACAATATGAATCCGCCACCGGAAGCGGATGTTCAGGAATTGGAAAGCCTGTATCGCGAATCGGCAACCGTCAATTCGGAGTTGACGGAGCTGTTGCGCGGGAGGATCGAACTGGTTCGTCAGCGCGAGGGGGCGCGGCAGAAATTGCAGCAGGATTTCGGACAGTTTAATGATCTCCACCCCATGGCTCGGCATGCGCTGGATAAGCTCTTGACGATGGATTCCAAATCGCTGACGATTCCACCGGCTCCGGCGGTTGAGCCGGACCATGCCAATCGCGAAAACCGGATTGCCGAAATCCGGCGTGTCCTGCACGAGAAGTTCTCCGGTTTCGATGATTTATCCCCGCGAACTCCCGAAGTGATTCGCGAATTATTTGAGTTGCGGCAGCTCGCCAATACGAAATCCGGCGATATCGAGAGTTTGCATAAAAACGGCGTGGAATTGAAGCGCAAGCTGCATCCGCTGCGAGCATTGCTGTGGTGTCTGCCCGTCGGGGTGGCGGCGTTTGCCGTCGGAATGATATTGGCCAGCTGGGATATCGGTTTATTTACGGCCTTAGCCGGAAGCGGAGTGACGCTGTTAATCCTTAGGCTGTTTCAGCGGCGGGTGGATGCGGAAATCGAATCGGTGCGGGAAGCGGAAGAGATGATGCAAGGGCAATTGACCGCTGCTCTCAGCCGGATCCGATTATTGGAAAGCTCCGCCGGTCCCCTGGCGCAGCTAAAGACCTTGGACGGTGCAATGTCCCGCTATGCCGACTATCAGCAGTATATGCGGGAATTGGAAAATCTGCTGGCCGATCATGCCGCGAATCGTGCACTGGCAACGAGCACGGCCCGGGATTCGTTGAACGAAATCCATGCTCACTTGCCGGCGGAGCTTGCGGAGACTCCGCTGACGGTGATTCAGAAATTATATGAAGGATTTCTGGAACGGGAGAAGCAGGTTCGACATTTGGATAATCTCTGGAGCGAATACACTGACGGCGGCGATACCGCCCTGCGGATTCGCGAGTTGGAGGATACGGCAGCTCGTCTGAAACAACGGCAAACCGAATTGGCCTCATCCGCTGAGCAACAGCGACAAACCTACGAGTCGCGGAAAGCGGACTTAACCAATCAGATTGCAAACCTTGCCGATGAGATAATTGATCCGGAAACCGAACGGCAGGCTGAGAGCAAACGGTCGCAAGTTCAAGAACGCATCGGTGAACTGGACCGGCTCTGCCAAGGTATGTTGTCCCGTACTGACGGTGAAGTCCTGCGGAATGAGTGGCACGAACGGGAATCTCTGAAGAGCAAGCTTCGCGAGATCCGCAACAGTCTGTCCGGCTATCAAACTCACGATGAACTCCGGGCGCGCGAGACGCTGCTTCGTGAAGAAGCGGCGGAAGTCCGTCACAAACTGACGAGCATCGATCCGCTCTATATGCTGCAGGGTAATGCCGCACATTATACGGCGAAATACCATGCCCAGCGGCAATCCGCGCGTGAAACCGCTGAATCCTGCGACCGGGTTCTGTGCGAACTCCAGCAGGAAATCGAGACGATCAATACCGATAGTCATCTGGCAGCGCTGTCGCAGGAACCATCACTCGACGACTTGCGCCGCGTCATGGCTGAACGGCAGAACCGGGTTGATGAGATCGAACGGAATCTGACGACAACCCGTGAATTGATTGCATCTATTCGCTCTGAGCTTGACGATCTGGAGCAGTCCGCCGGAACAACTCTTGAAGCCAATATCAACCTTCAGGTTCGGGAACTGTCCAACAATCGCTATCGGGCCGTGCAGCATGACAACGGGACGTGGACGGTTGGTCTGACGGACGGCGGGAGCCGCCGTTTGGATATTCTGTCGGACGGAACACAAGATCTTTTGTGGCTGGCGATTCGCATCGGCATATTAGAGACCATCCAGGCCCATGATGCGAATCCGGTAGTTTGGGACGAGCCATTCTGGCGGTTGGATGAAGAGCATCTTCTGCAGGTGCGAGATGCCCTTCAACGGTTAAGCATGTCGCGGCAGGTTATATTGCTCACGCGACAATCGGCGCTGGCGGCATGGGGGACGGCCCTGAAAATGTCGCCTTCCGGTTTCCGAATTTCTCTCGAAGCGGAATAGCGATAGGTTTGATTGGAAAAGCCGCTCGGCTGGATAACCGGGCGGCTTTTCTTTTTATCATCCGCTAATTTCAATGGATATCGCAAATCGTCGCCGTCATCAGATCGGCGATCTTCTCAACTTTCTCCAGTCCGAAAACCTTTGAACGCAGCGCATGGCGCTTGGAATCGGTCAGCCGATTGGCCGTCAGCGCTTTAACTTTTTGATCAATCTCGTCATCCGTCATCGGTGAGCGGGGGTCGCCTTTCGGCCAATCCAAATGCCGGGAATATGTCTTTCCGTTTTTCAACGTGATGGTGACGTTGCACGGCTGAATCTTCGGGAACTGTTTCTCGAACGACGGCTCCGCCTTGACTTTGATTTTCGGTAAGGTTTCGCGAATCTTCGGATTGAACAAGTACTCTTCGTCGAATACATCGGGCGTTAAACGCCGCAGAACGATCGCCGCCGCCAAACAGTAAGGCAGGGAATGATCAGCCGTCTCGCGTGTCGTCGGATTGTATTTCGACGGATCGGATAAAATATCGGCTGCCTTTGCCAATGTGTCGATGCTCACCTGAGTAATTTCGTCGGG
>CAYUIF010000022.1:23440-52425 GCA_964444755.1 uncultured Alphaproteobacteria bacterium
CCGAAATCGGCGCATGGGTGAGCGCTTCGGTGGGGAAGGCTTTCATACCGCATTGTAGTATCTGCCAGTCGCTTCCCAAACCATCGGTTAATCTTCCCAAATCCCAATCCGGTCCCAGACACTGCGTCAATCCCTCTTTCCCGTCGATGGCATGAGCCGGACCGTGATAGCCCTTTTTTGCCAGCAGCGCGGCGATCACTCCGGCTTGGGTAGCCATCGGATCCACCGTATTTTTCATCATCGTCAGTTTGCCGGCCGTTACACAACCCAGCGTCATGGAATGAGATGAAGAAATACCCACGGCATGGGTCAGTTGTTCGGTGTTCAGGTCCAGCATTTTCCCGGCGACCAGCGGCGAAACAAAGGCGGTCAGCGACGCGTGATGCCACTTACGTTCGCGAATACCGGGCAGTGCCGCTTGACAAAACCGCATCTCGAATTCATAAGCCAGCGCAATGGCCAGAATTAAGTCCTGTCCGGATTTTCCCTGTGCCTCCCCGACGCTCGTCGCAGCCGGAATAATATCGGACGGATGCGAAGGATCCTGATTCCAGTAGATGTCGTTATAATCCAGCGCCCGAATCAGCAGCGCATTCACTAGGCTGGTATGCGCCGCCGGTGCCCGTTCGCCACTGCCGATCACTGTGGATTCAGCCGGACCGCCCAGATCGCGCATGAACTCGCGCATGATTCCCGCATCACGGGTTCCCAATCCTCCATATGCGCAACCCAAGGAGTCCCATAGAAAACGTTTGACTTGGTAAATTGCCTCTGCCGAAAGATCTTCATATTTCACTTGGGCTGTAAATTCCGCAAGTTGTTCTGCTGCCGTTGCCACCTTGCCTCCTACGGGAAAATGTGTTCGAAAAGATAGATTTCAAGATCCGCCTTCGCGATAAATGCGAGGATGGATAACAATGCGATCAGAAGTGTTCCGCTTTCGGCGCGGATTGCCGTTAAAAATTTAATGCGACCTTTCGTTTTCAGGTAACTGTCGGGATGAACCAGTCGTCCCCACGAAAACCAGCGCGGAACCGTTCGGCAATAATTGTCGTAGATTTTTCCGAAACGCATGCTCAGCATCTTCTCCTCCCAATCAATCACCACCGCCACAATAATTAATCCCGCCACCAGCGTGGTCAGAATAAACCACGGCATCCGTGACATCATGGCAATGCCTAAGGCAATAGCGCCTTCCCCCAAATACCCGGGATTGCGGGATATGGCGTACGGTCCGTCTACAATCAGCTGCTTTACATGTAGCGGATCGTGCATTTCTTTATGCGAGATAAACGTCGAGCAGACGATGCGGAGCAGGCTGCCGAAAAGAATTCCTATTGCCCCCAAAACCATCATGAAGTTCCCGCTGTTGGCCGGCAGGAAGCGGGTATTTACCAAGAGTCCTATCGCCAGCAGCGGAACCAAACTCCATCCGCGATAGCGATAGAATAACAGACCTATGCTGAACCGCTTGGATGTCGTGACCACGGAAGTCCACCTCTTAGCAAGCGAATATCTTAAGTCAGAATTCAGAGGGTCATTGCGCAACCGCAATACTGTGCATAATCAAAATTGCATTCTTTGTCACACGCTCGGCATAATCAGCCTGATTTGAGAAACCGCAACCAACAACCCACGATTGCGAGTCTCTTGCGATTTGCATGTAATCCTTGCCTGATCATAATTGTGATGTGATTCTATAAGCGATACATTCCTGATATAATGCCGAACGGGATTGAAGCCGTCAGTGTTCAAGAAAATCCCCATTTCTAAGGCGCTTCGGAGAATTGGCATACGAATTTCGCCATCCGATATGACGTAACATTCGCGTCGGCGGATGACCATGAGCGGCGAATTCTTGATATCGCAGAGCCGATTATCAATTCGGCAGTTCGATGTTGCAGTAGGACGACCACCGAAAGGTGGTGAATTGACCGCTGAATCCGGTCTCCATTTTGCTTTAACGGTAAGGGACGAAGTCAGAGTGTTGTTGAACGGATACGAATGCCCCGATACCGGATGTTGTACCAAGTGCCGTATAACTTAACCAAAATGCTCAGCAAAATCAAGACTATCCAAAGTCTTACCTCAAGTGAGCGTGGGAGAATATGGCAAGGAGGCAGGTAAGATGATCAAAATGAACTCGCAAGGACAGGAATCTGTAAGATCCCGAGAAACAACCAATGAATCGGTGCAAGATAAGGATTATCAACCGATTGACCTGTCATTCTTAGGTTCGTTGGTACCTGGAATTGTCCATAATTTAGCAACCCCCATGTCCGGTGTGCTGGGGGCAACTCAATTGATTGAAAACCGCAACGCGACGTTAGCGGATATCATCAATAGCCTGGAAATCCTCGAAGAATCGCAGCGTGACGAACTGCGAACACAGTTTGACCGAAGCCGGGCCAGCGTAGATATCCTGGCAAGAAATGCCCGCCATTTGGCGGACATTCTCCAAGTTCTGGTCCAACGGCTAAATCGCGGTGCTTCACCGTCGCGGGAGTTCTATTCGATCAACGATTTGGTTCAAAATGAGGTTCGATTTCTTGAAGCAAATCTGACCTTCAAACACAAAGTGAAAAAGCAACTGGTCTTAGCAACGGATCTTCCGGCAGCCCGTTGCGTTTACAGTCAAGTGGCCGGAGCAATTGACGAGTATGTAACTGCTGTGATGACCTTGCATAACTATGAGACCGGGGTCATGGAAATGGATTTCGTTACGGAATCGCATAGCGATACCCCGGGAGTAACGATTACCACGCGGTTTGCCCCGCTGGCGGATTCCGACCAAGCAGACGTAACAACTGGTGCATATTTCAGAAGTCTGGAAGAAGCGGGGTGGACGATTCGGTCCAGTATGGAACAAGGTGTTAGCCAGGTTTGTTTGATCTGTCCCCGATCATAGGCTTGATTTCCAGCGCTGGAATATGTAGATTAGTTCGTGAGATTGATCAGTCGAGACCTGCGGGTCTCGACTGCGTTTAGGTAATCTCTGTTGAGAAAATCATATTCCGTTCGAGGGATTATGGATTCCGAGTTTCTGGCTCATGGCCGGTCGCTATCGGTGGAAATGGAATTGACGCTGGAAGCAGCCCGTCGCGGCGGAGAAATCCTTCGTTCCTATTGGCAGCGGCTGCAAAGTCCGCAGATTCGCGAAAAGGGCAAAGGAGATTTGGTTACGGCGGCGGACATCGCCGCCGAAGAAGCGATTACTTCCTTTTTAGCCAAAGAGACGCCACAGTCAGCGATTGTCTCGGAGGAGGGAACAGAACACCCCGGAAGCGATTTCATCTGGTATATTGATCCGCTGGACGGTACTACGAATTTCGTGCAGCAGTTTCCCGTATTTGCGGTGAGTATCGCACTCACCAAAGCGCCCGGCACATCCGGAAATGACATTGTCTGCGGTGTCGTGTACAATCCGGTTACTGAGGATCTGTACTATGGAGTCCACGGCAAAGGCAGCTACTATAAGCGCCGGCGGCTTGCCGGTTCATCCAAATCGAAGCTGAGTGATGCGGTGATCGCCACCGGCTTCCCGCGTCGTTATCATGACGAATTGCCGTCTTACTTGCGGGAATTCGACGCGATTTTTCGACGATGTCGGGCGGTGCGGCGTGCCGGAGCGGCGGCATTGGATTTGTGTTGGACAGCGCAAGGGATTTTCGATGCCTTCTGGGAACACCGCTTATCCCCCTGGGATATCGCCGCCGGGACGATTATCGTCGAGGAGGCGGGTGGGGTCTGCTCCGACTTCGGTGGAAATCGGGAATTCATTCAACGCGGGGATATCCTCGGTGCGAAACCCGCTATGCATGCGGTACTATTGGAGGTTATTCAAGAGGCGCGTTCCGCGGGCTTATCCGACGAAATCATCCGACCGGATTAGCCGACAATCCGATCGGTCAAAAATTAGAAACCATCTGTATTACAGATGGTTTCTCGTTTGAAAGGGGGAAGTTCGTTCAGTGAATCGGCCATTGGATGTCTTCCGAGAAATCGGTATCGTGCCTGATCCGCAAGGTCACTTCACCTTGGCCGGTCGCGGGTGGATCGAATTCATAGATTCCCGGTCGCAGTTCGTCGTCAACCAGAGCCTTCGATGGAGGCGAAACAACATCCAAACGAATCCGTCCAGGTTCGCGTACATATAAGGCGATGCGATTGCCCGGAAGAATCGACGCCGGTGCCATGTTTTGCATGTCGTGCGCCACTCCGGAGGGAAGCGGCGTAGCCGTTATCACCACCGGAAATACAGACTCGCTGGATTGTCCGACCGCCGCCAGCTTGTAATAGTAGCTTACACCCCGCAGCGCGGTTGTGTCCTTGTAGCTGTAGTCCACGTCGTTCGCAGCCGAATGTGAAGAGATTTCCACGAGTACGGCGAAATTACCCACTTCTTCATAGCCGCGATAGATACGGAACTTGGTAATGGTCGGCGATTGCCGATCGAGAGTCCAGTTGATCCGGACACCCTCCTGCGATGTCGCCTGAGCCGTGAATAGCGATAGTATCGAGGACAGCTCGGGGATATCGGTCGGATCAGCGATAGCGCGGGAAAAACCGATTCCCGCCAGTGTACATGCGGACAAAACAGTAATTAGAAATCGGATCATAGACTCTCCTCCGTTGCACCAACCTAATCATCGGTTATCAGAACGGAGCCGATCTGATAGAGATCGCTCGAATTGAAGCGCTTCCGCGCGGCCATTGGCTTCGCTTACGGTGAGCAGCACTATTAAGCCGCTCCCAAAGAGCACCAACAGCGACAAGATACCTTGCCGCAGGCTGCCGGTCAGAAATACCGCCAAACCGAACAGCAGCGGTCCGACTGCTCCGGCAAATTTCCCGGAAATTCCGAAAAAGCTGAAAAACTCGGCGGATCGCTCGGCGGGGATTAGAACCGCTTGTAGCGAGCGGGAAGCGGCTTGTGATCCGCCCATCACGATTCCCGTAATCACACCCAGAATCCAAAATTCCCGAACGGCATTGCCGAAGATACCCAATTGCCAGCCCCATACCACCACGATCAGCCAACCGATCAAGCTCGCCAGAATCGTATTGCGTCCGCCTAAGCGATCCACCAACCAACCAAAAAAGAGCGCGCCGAAGAATCCGACGAATTGCACCATCAGAAAGAATATAATCAAATCGGCATTGGAAAAGCCAAGTTCCTGATTGCCGAAAATTGCCGCCATCACGATCACCGTTTCAATGCCATCGTTGTATAAAAGGAAGGCGATGAAAAAACGCATGAAATTCGGCAAATCACGCAATCGTCGCAGAATCTCTCCCAATGAATGAAAAGCGGATCGCAGACTGCGCCCGAAGGTGCTGCCAGCTACGCCCGGTGAGGCGGGTATATAACGGAAAATCGGAATCGCAAAAACCAGCCACCAGATTGCCACCGAGACAAAACAATGTCGAACTGTAAAGAAACCTTCCGGAAAGCCGATCATCTGCGGATAGCGAAGCATGACCAGATTCAAAGCTAACAGCGCACCGCCGCCGAGATATCCCCATGCCCAACCCAAACCGGAAACCTTGCCGAAGTCTTCCGGATCGGCAATGTCATACAACATAGCATTGTAGAATACATTGCCGCCGGCAAAGCCGATCTGGGCAATGACAAACAGGATCCCGCCCCACAGCCACTCACCCTTGTCCACAGTATAGAGCAACGCCGTGGAAACAACCCCCAATCCCAGATGCAGCGCCAGCATACGCTTCTTCAGTCCGGACAGATCGCTGAGCGCCGCCAGTACCGGTGACGATAATGCAATTACCACCATGCTGGCCGCTACAAACAGCGTAAACATGGTCGTACCCGGCACGCGGGTTCCGAAAAGGATTACCCCGTTGCTTCCCCCCGCTACTACCCCTGCATAGTAGGCGTTGAAGATAACCGCCAAGATGGTCGTGGCAAAGGCCGAATTGGCGAAATCATAAGTTGCCCATGCCCAGACCTGACCGGGATTACTTCGTCGAAATTTAAAGAGATCTCGCACCCGTTACCGCACTAACTGAAGCGTTCGGGCGAGTGAGGTCTCCACCGCGGTCAGGCGGTAGATATACGTACCGCTGGGAACCGGCATGCCTGCGTCGGTCGTGCCATCCCATTGCAACGTTATCATTCCAGCTGGGGAAGATCCACAATACAACGTACGTATTTCCTGCCCCAGCAGATTAAACAGCGTCAACCGGACAGTACCGGCTCCGGCTGAAACAGAAAATCGTATTGTCGTGCTGGGATTAAATGGATTCGGATAATTCTGTGCCAACTCAATTCGGTTGGGCACAAATGGGGAAGGATAATCCGACATCAAATCGTCGCCAAACCACGCAAAGCATCGCGTGAGGATATTAGTACGATTAGTCGTATTGTTGATTCCCGAAACTCCCTCCAATCCGAAACTTAAGAATACATACTTGCCTTGCCCATACTCACCGGAAACTCCGCAAGTCTCCGGATTGTCGCCCGTCGAATAATGCATTACTTCGGTTGAACCGTCCAATACGTAGATGGAGGAAGTGCTGCTTTGATTTTGAGCGCCCTGCGAACCCAGCAGGTAAATATCCATTCCCGCAGAAATTGGATTGTCTTGCACGCCATACACCCGGCGGAGATTCGTCGTGTTGGTGCGCGACGAACAGTGCAGAACAGTTGTCAGGAATTGCGAAGACGTTCCAATGGCATCGGTGATATTCTGGCCGGTCAACAGAAGATTGCCGCCATCATCCAAATATGCGGTTAGTTCGGTTTGTTCATCAACGGTTAAAGCGGTAGCCGAATCGTCTCCAGTGAACCACACTACGGTCGGGACTTCGCTCAGCGACGGTATTCCCAATCTCGCTTTATCCCATAAACGAATCCGGCGTGCGATGCTGTCCAACGATACAATGAAGTATGCTTCATAGGCAGCACCGTTGTCGTCGTCCACTATAGCGATGTCCGTCATGGGCAAGATGATGTCCACTCGTTGCGGTTCCGGTCCCGGTGTTACATTGACCGTCGAATCGGTTACCATCATCTGAATCGGTGGCTGCACGCGAATGGTATTCATCCCCGCCATGAGTTTCCGTGAACCGCTGGTATATTGACTGTCGGTACTCTGTTCGATGACGGTCCAGATGCTGTCCGGATATCCCTCATGGAAAAACTCGATCCGCACTGGAAAGGGTGGCCGAATTTGTTCCGTGTTGATCACGCCGACTATTTCCACACCCCGCCGTACGTCAATGTTGGATGTTATCGAGTCGTTTTGGGGGTCTTCATCATGTTCCGCTGTTATTAGCAGAGTCAGCGGCGATGTCTCGGGCAGCGTCTGATCATCGGGTAATACCCAAGATCGTCCCAATGTTAGAAGCGTATCTACTCCCGTATCTATCGCGAAACTCAATGTCTCCGCATAGGCTTGGCCGCTGATTGAAACATGAACATTGGTGGCGGTCATTCCCGCATTCACAAGATGCGCAATCACGACCAGAGAATCGCCCGCCAGATAGGGGACGTCGGATCGCGGCGAAACAAAACCTACGGCTACCACATCGTTGAACGGACGGGAATTAATGATGCGCTCCATTCCCATCCAGCCCATGTACGCGCTCACCCATGAATGATCGTTGGTAACGGGAAACGTGCGGCCGGGGGGAATTCCACCGTCGTCGTCCGTATCCAAACCGATTAGGGAATCCGTAATGAATACGGCATTTCGCCAATAGGCAGAATCCCCGGTGATCTCGAAACACACATGCTGTGCGTTACAATACCACGTGTTGAACGAGTGGTTCCATTGTCCGGTGGACTGCCAGACGTCAAGCAGGGGGCCGTATTGCGCAAGCCAGGTTTGACCGCTGTCGGGGTATGCGGCAAACAAACTTTCGCAGATTCCCCACAGGGCTGTGCCGCCGCAGAGCGCCCACGTTTCGTTGGCATTCAAACGATTGGGATTAGATTCGAACCACTGCCGCAAGCGACGCGCTTCCTGTAAAGCGAATTGCTGCCAGTCGGATCGTTGACGATAAAGGGCATGGGGGTACATCCCGCCGATCCCCAAGCCTTCGGCGCAGGGATTCAGTTGACCAAGATCGGTGCTGTTCGGATTATAATCCAGAGGGTTAGCTACCACCCATAGGGCACAGCTGTCGGCATACCAGGTCCATGACGTATCACTATAGGCTTGCCGGTAGATGCGCTCAGCCTCGAAACCCCAGCCGCAATTATGGATCGAGTAATACCCTGCACCTTCGCGCCACGCCGGAAATCTTCGGCAATAGCCTTGCGCTAATCGGATATTGTGACTGTAAGCGGCGGTATCTCCGGTCCAGATGGCATATTGTGACCAGACGCGGATCGCTTCCTGCGTATTATCGGTCTGGATGATCCCCGCGTCGCTCCCGCTTTCGCCTTCGATCATCCCACCGTACTCGGCGCCGGCTTCCATATTCTGTAAGGAAACCAGGAAATCGCACAACATCCGGTAATGGCTGAAATAGGCGATTTCGTCCAACGTCCGTGATCCTGAATAATCGCGCGGCAATTCGAATTGCGGCTGAACCGCGGCGCCACTGCGGTCGAACTCCGCAGCGATCTCGTCAGGCGTCAGATAGGGTGTGGCATAGGTAACCGGCGCATACCACCAGCAACAGACGGCAAGCATTAAGAAAGCGTATTTCATCTTGGCGGCGGTGCCAACCATAACCCTCTCCGAAAAATGTATTTGAAGATGATCTGTACGTGAATTACATCATCTTTTTGAACAGCTTCAGAATTCCTTGATTCCAGGCGATGCGGTGGGTGATGCCCGTACCCTGAGCGATTTCGTGCTTGTGTTCCAGGTACCATTTGTAGCTGCGAATCAAGGCATCGGCGTTGGAATACTGGGGCTGCCAACCCAGAACCTTCTGGGCTTTTTCGATGGATACGAAACTGTCTTGATCAGCCGTTCCGTACACCCATTTGTAAAGCGGGGAGAGCCCCAACGCTTCAAAGAGTTTCAGCAGGAATTTCACGGGACCGGCCGGAGTTCCCCACGGGCGCGCGCCGTTTCCGGCGAAATCGCACATTTCCTTCATGTCCTCGCGGACCGTATTGAACTTGGCTGCGCCGACGTTAAATGTATCGTTGGCGATTTTCGATTCAGCCGTAGAGGCCAAATAAATCGCATCGGCCAGATCATCTACTTCGAGCAATTGATAGCGGTTCTTGCCGTTGCCGATCATAGGAATACGTTTACCGCTTTCCACCCAATCATAGAGAATCTGGAAAACACCTAAACGATGAGTACCGATGAAAGTTTTCGGTCGGATGACCGGAACGCAGAATTTCTCGCTGCGATAGCGTTCGCAGATCTGTTCCGCCTGTATTTTGCTTTCGCCATAGGGACCGACGCCCTGCAATTGATCATGCTCGAACAGCGGATGGTGGTCGGGAATTCCGTAAACAGCGGTGGATGAAACGAACACAACGCGATTGATTCCCGCCTCTAAAGCGGCATCCAGAACGTTCTGCGTACCCGCCACATTAATCGCGAAAATATCAGCCGGCTTCCACAGCGGCAGCGCCGCGGCGCCGTGAACGATTACGTCCGGCTTATGTTCTTTTAGTATTTTTGACATGCCTTCCCGGTCCCGCACATCATGCTGGATGAAGACGGTTCCGGCGGGATATTCCGATTCTTCGAACGGTGCGATATCCGTTACAATCAGGTTCCAACCCTTTTGATGGAACCAAAGTGCGGTGTGCAGCCCGAGAAATCCCGCGCCGCCGGTAATGAGAACCTTCAATCGTTTACCTCCAGAGAAGAAGTCCGGTCATCCGTTGCTCTCTAAGAATTTCGAAACGGCCCGGATGATATCTTGATGTAGTTTGTAATGCTGATGAGCTAAAGCGATCAAGTATTTGTTTAACCGCTTAACTTTTATCACCTTGTGTGATAAGATCGTTGCCAGCAATAATCCGATTGATCCTTTGCGATTTATCTACGTTGCAAACAGTAAAGATACCAATACCACAGTGAACTTGCAAGAGTGTAACCTGCCGATCCGAGAGATTTCACGATCTCGTTGACAAAGAATAATCAGGGGTGTATATTAAAGTTTGCATCATAATACAGGAGATCCGCCGATTTTTTCGTCTGACCGCCCCCACGACCACTGCGGCATTATGGGTGTTTTCGGACATCCTCATGCTTCGGAATTGACCTATTTGGGCTTGTTTGCACTCCAGCACCGCGGGCAGGAATCCGCCGGAATCGTCTCCACCGATGGCGCGGCGATGTTCAATGTCCGGGGCATGGGCTTGGTGTCCGATGTGTTCAACGATCACACCAAGTTCAATCAGCTTTCGGGTAACCGGGCGATTGGTCACGTGCGTTATTCCACGGCGGGCGGTTCCACCGCAGCGAACATTCAGCCGCTTTTGGTAAAGACCAAGGACGGTCCGTTGGCCGTGGCTCATAATGGTAATTTGGTCAATGCCCGTAACTTACGAACGAAGCTGGAAAACGAAGGAGCAATTTTCCAGACCGATTCGGATAGCGAGCTGTTTGTTCACTTGATTTCGCGATCCCGTGAAGCGACGCTGGCCAAGCGCGTGGCGGAAGCCATGAGTTACGTACAGGGCGCGTATTCGCTGATCTTCTTGAGCCGGGATGAAATGGTCGTAGCGCGCGATCCGCACGGATTCCGGCCGCTTTGTCTGGGTGGTAAAGGGGATGCGGTCATCGCCGCCTCAGAAACCTGCGCGCTCGATTTGACCGAAGCAACCTACGTTCGCGATGTGGAACCGGGCGAAGTCATCACGATCAGTGCGACTGGTTTAGAATCCATGACCGTTGGCGCACCATCATTGCATATGTGCGTTTTTGAGCTAATTTACTTCGCCCGTCCCGACAGCCGCATTTTCGGCAGTCCGGTGGATCGGTCGCGCCGCAAGCTGGGCAAGATTTTGGCACAGGAAGCCCCAGCCGACGCCGATATCGTCATCTCGGTGCCCGACTCCTCCAACACCTCGGCGCTGGGTTATGCGCGGCAGAGCGGACTCAAGTTCGAGCTGGGACTCATTCGCAATCACTATATCGGGCGCACGTTCATCAATCCCTCGCCGTTCATGCGCTCGTTCAATGCGCGCGTGAAATACAATCCCGTGCCCGGCGTGCTCAAGGATAAACGGGTGGTGATCGTGGAAGATTCCATTGTGCGCGGCACGACGCTTAAAAAGCTGGTGGCGCTGCTACGCCGCGCGGGCGTTAAGGAAATCCATATCCGTGTGGCATCGCCGCCGATTCAATTTCCCTGCTTCTACGGCATGGACTTCCCCACCCGCAAGGAACTGATCGCCGCGTGGAATACGCCCGAACAAATCCGCGAGTATTTGGGAGTGGATTCGCTGAAGTACATTTCCGTAGAAGGCATGCTGGCGGCGACCTACGACGATCCCGGCCACTATTGCACGGCCTGCTTCACGGGTAACTATCCCATTCCCCTGCCGGAAGAAGAGAGTCAAGAGCTGTTCCAATACAGCAACAAAGAATGGGCGCGCCACGAGTTGGAACGCGTGCTCCGTTCTTTAGACTGATCCGTACCGCGCGATTTCCGTATTCATAGTTTCATAATCATTGCGACCAACCGCGATGTTTCCCTCACGACCATTTTTCACCATTCCCAACTTGCTCAGCATCGGCCGCCTGCTGCTGCTGTTCCCGCTCTATTATTTTTTGCGGGAAGGGGAGCGGGACGACGGCAACCACTGGGCGCTGGTCATTATGGGCGTAGCCCTGCTGTCTGATCTGCTCGACGGAATGCTGGCGCGGGCGCTGAATCAGGAGTCGGAGTGGGGGAAAATATTGGATCCGGTGGCCGATAAGGTGTGGATCGGATTTCTCGCGCTGTTTCTGGCGATGCCGTGGCGGGAACATCCGCTGTCGTGGATGTTCTTGGCGCTGGTGTTGGTGCGGGATGGAGCCATCGTGCTGTGCGCGATCTACGCCTTCCGCCGCACGGGCGTCGTGATGAAATCCAATTGGGCGGGTAAAATCGCGATGGTTTTCGCCGCCGTTACCCTGATTTCGTATACGATTTACTGGACTCCGTCGTGGCTCCCGTGGCTGCGGCCGGAAATGCTCATGTGGCTGACGGTGGCGTTGCTGTTGCTCTCGGGCGGCGTATATTTCCATCGCTTTCGGAAAGTCCTCGCGCAAGACGCGCATAGCGATTCGTCACTGGTCAAAGCTGACTTGTAGAATATTATCGCGGCGCGTGATCTCATGTGCCCTGAACCTTTCAATACTGAACCTATTCCATGTCCCTTCGCATTTACAACACTCTGACGCGACAAGTTGATGATTTCGTGCCCCGCGACGCGGGGAAAGTGGCGATGTACACCTGCGGACCGACGGTGTACAATCGCGCGCACATCGGCAATTTCCGCACGTTTCTGTTTTCCGATTTGGTGCGCCGCTATTTCCGCTATCGCGGCTATCAGGTGACGTCGGTGATGAACATCACCGATATTGACGACCGCACCATCACCGGCGCGCAGAAAGAGGGAATTCCCATGGCGGAATTCACCGAGCGCTATACGAAAATCTTTTTCGAAGATTGCGCCACGCTGCGCATCGCGCCGCCCGACGTCATTCCCAAAGCCACCCAGCACATTCCCGAAATGGTGGATATCGTCAAGCGGCTGAAGGAAAAAGATATCGCCTACGAAGCGGACGGCTCGTGGTACTATCGCGTGACGGCATTCCCCCACTACGGTGAACTGGCGCGGCTGGATACCGAAGGGATGCGGCAAGTCGAGCGGGTGGCGGGCGACGCCTATCAAAAACAGGATCCCCGCGATTTCGCGCTATGGAAAGCGTGGGAAGCGGTGGACGGCGACGTCTATTGGGACAATGAACTGGGCAAAGGCCGTCCCGGCTGGCATTTGGAATGTTCGGCCATGTCGCTGAAATATCTCGGCGAGGATTTCGATATCCATCTCGGCGGCGTGGACCTGATCTTCCCCCATCATCAGAACGAAATCGCCCAAACTGAAGGCGCTACCGGCCACCGGCTGGCGCGCTACTGGATGCACTCCGAGTTCCTGATGATCGAAAGCGACAAGATGAGTAAGTCGCTGGGGAACTTCTACACGCTGGGCGACGTTCTGGCACAGGGCTGGTCGCCACGGGAGATTCGCTTTGCCTTGATGAGCGCGCATTACCGCCAACAACTCAACTTCACTTACTCGCTGCTGGAGCAAGCCCGCGGCGCGCTGGAACGCTTGGATTGCTGTCTAAATAACCTGCATCACTCCGAGGGGCAGGACGAAACCGGAGCCATTGCGCCGTTGCTGGAAAAGACCGAAGCCGATTTCATCGCCGCGTTGGACGACGATTTTAACTTCTCGGAGGCATTGGCCGCGGTTTACAATCTGGTTCGGGAAGTCAATATCCTGTGTGCGCAAGGTTTGGTGGGACCGACCGAAGCGGAAACAATATTGACCGTCCTGCGGCGGTTTGACTCGGTTTTAGGATTCCTGGACGTCGACCGCGAGCAAGAGACCGATACCGAGATTGATGCCTTGGTCGAGGCCCGCAACGAGGCGCGCCGTACCAAGAACTGGGCGGAGGCAGATCGCATTCGTAATCTCTTGTCTGAACGGAATATAGTGATCGAGGACCGGGCCGGGGGTACCGTCTGGCGGAGGAAATAGCCGAGGCTTTTAAAGATTAAGGAGGCGAGCGGCGAAAATTGATGCATATAAACAAAGAAAACAGCCGCGTGCCCCTTGACAAGATTGGAGGATGTTTTTAACTTAGAGTCTTGGTTTTTCCGAGGTGTATACTCGCCGCTGGCGTAGCTCAACTGGTAGAGCAGTTGATTTGTAATCAACAGGTTGCGGGTTCAAGTCCTGTCGCCAGCTCTGAGTCTTCCATAGGCGGATAGTGCAGCCTCCTCCAAGAGGCATACGGTGGCGTGCCCGAGTGGCTAAAGGGGGCAGACTGTAAATCTGCTGGCAGACGCCTACGGTGGTTCGAATCCATCCGCCACCACGAGAATTCAGTTCCGAAAGGATGCAAAGTTACTGACATTCAGAGCCTTATGATGATTTTGCAGACCGCTGAGTCATCAAAGGGGGCTCTTTTTCGCGCTTTTTCATGCGGGCGTAGCTCAGTTGGTAGAGCATCAGCCTTCCAAGCTGAGGGTCGCGGGTTCGAGTCTCGTCGCCCGCTCAACACTTTGAATAGTTAAGAAGGTTATGGAAATAGCTAAATCGCTGTTTCCGCCGGAAGTAGGGGATTTCGCTCGTGTAGCTCAGATGGTAGAGCGCGTCCTTGGTAAGGACGAGGTCAGCGGTTCAATCCCGCTCACGAGCTCCAAACCGGCCCGGCATATTGCCCGCCTTCGGTCTGTCGGTATCGTAACTTCCCCGCTGTACAGCTTTGATGACTTTCCGGTTACGGATCGGAAATGCTCGATTCGGAAGGTGGAGTGAATCCGCAACCACGATTCACTAAGTACAGCTGGTTTTCTATCGCACTTCAACAAACAATCTATAGTTCAACGCTACTTTTCGAGGAGGACTATCAAGGATGGCCAAGTCCAAGTTTGAGCGCACGAAGCCGCACGTGAACATCGGTACGATTGGCCACGTGGACCACGGTAAGACCACCCTCACCGCGGCAATCACTCAGGTGCTGTCACTGAAAGGGTTGGCTCAGGCAAGAAAGTTCGAAGAAATTGACAACGCTCCCGAAGAAAAAGCGCGTGGCGTTACGATTAACGTCCACCACGCTGAGTACGAAACGGACAAGCGTCACTATGCTCACGTCGACTGCCCGGGTCACGCCGACTACATTAAGAACATGGTTACCGGTGCCGCCCAGATGGACGGCGCGATTCTGGTCGTGTCCGCCGCCGACGGCCCCATGCCCCAGACTCGCGAGCACGTACTGCTGGCGCGTCAGGTGAACGTTCCGGCATTGGTCGTGTACCTCAATAAGGTGGATCAGGTGGACGATCCCGAATTGCTCGAACTCGTCGAAGTCGAAGTTCGCGATCTTCTGAATAAGTACAACTTCCCCGGCGACGATATTCCCGTGATTCGCGGTTCGGCTCTGGAAGCGTTATCCGCTCCGACGGATGCCGAGAAGACCAAGAGCATCGTCGAACTCATGAACGCCGTGGACAACTATATTCCCGAACCCATTCGCGACAAGGATAAGCCGTTCCTGATGCCCGTCGAAGACGTGTTCTCGATTACCGGTCGCGGTACCGTGGGTACGGGTCGTATTGAACGCGGTCAGATCAAGGTCGGTCAGGAAGTCGAAGTCGTCGGTCTCGGCCAGCACAAGAAGACCGTTGTCACGGGTGTGGAAATGTTCCGCAAGCTGTTGGACGAAGGTCAAGCGGGCGATAACGTCGGCTTGCTGCTGCGCGGAGTGGACAAGACTGACCTCGAGCGCGGACAGGTGGTAGTGGCTCCCGGTTCGATTAAGCCGCATACCAAGTTCGAAGCTCAGGTGTATGTGCTGTCCAAGGATGAAGGCGGCCGTCATACTCCGTTCTTCAACAACTACCGTCCGCAGTTCTTCTTCCGCACGACTGACGTGACCGGTTCCATCAAGCTCCCTGATGGAGTCGAGATGGTGATGCCCGGCGATAATATTATTATGACCGTCGAGCTGATTACCGACGTCGCCATGGATGAAGGTCTGCGCTTCGCGATTCGTGAAGGCGGCCGCACCGTCGGCGCCGGCGCTGTGGCGAAGATTCTCGAGTAATTCCGGTCCTGCGCTTCTGCGCGTTTGCCGGTCTTGAATAAGATGTGGCCCGGACAAGTCCGGGTCGGACGGCCGTAGCTCAATTGGTAGAGTCCCGGTCTCCAAAACCGGTTGTTGGGGGTTCGAGTCCCTCCGGCCGTGCTATAAATCCGTTTTTTAGGAACGCACATGTTCAAGAAGCTGATCAACTATTTAGGTCTTGTCCGCACTGAAATGGCAAAGGTCACGTGGCCGACCCGTGCGGAGATGATGGAATCTACCCGAATTATTCTTGTTCTGTCGTTCATCATCGCAGCGGCGGTGTTTATCGTGGACCGCGTCCTATCTTACGCTCTGGAGAAACTGCTGTAGTGCAGTCCGATCGGCCGGTGCAGTTCGAAACGATTTCCTGTCCGGTCTGCGGCTCTATGGAGTACCACAAGGAACGGGATGTGCGGGATCGTTTCGATACGATTCCCGGACAGATTTATACGATTGTCCGCTGCAATCAGTGTCAATTGCTGTATCTTAATCCGCGACCGGATAGCACCTCCCTGGGCGTGTTCTATAGCGCGGAAGGATACGATCCGTTCGTCAGCCGCCGCGATAATGCTAACCTGCTGACCGGCTTGTATCGGTTTGTACGCCGCTTCACCATCCGCCGCAAGGCGGCCCGCGTGAGCGGCGGATTGAAACAGAATGCTCTTTGTCTGGATATCGGCTGTGCCACCGGCGAGTTTTTAGTGGAACTGCATCGCCGCGGTTTTGAAGTTCGCGGTGTGGAACCCGATCCGCGTTCGGCGGAGTTTTCGCGAACGACGCACGGGCTGCAAGTTTGGACGGGAACGATTCATGATGTACCGGATGATGCCGGGCCGTTCGATCTGATTACTCTTTGGCATGTCCTGGAACACGTGCCCGATCTGCAGCAGAATCTGTCGCGATTGTACAGTCTGCTCATGCCGGGCGGCCGGTTGGCTATCGCCGTGCCCAATCCGTGTTCCGGTGATGCCCGGCATTACCAGGCGAAATGGGTGGCTTGGGACACCCCGCGGCATCTGTATCATTTCGAGCCGCCGGTGATGCTGAAACTGTTGGAACAATCCGGCTTCGAAGCACGGCGCGCCGGAGCGGTGGCGTTCGACGCGTTCTATCACAGTTTGCTGTCCGAGTCCGGCGGGATCGTTCGCTTCGGGCGAGCCGGATGGCAAGGCTTTCTGAGTTTTATCCGCGGGATTTGCGGCGGCGAAGGCTCATCCGAATTGTATATCGCACATAAGAGGTAACACATAGATATCGTGACTTCGACTGCGGACACCACGATAACCGGCGGCGGATTAGCCTGGTATGTGATCCACGTCTTCACCGGCCAAGAGGAAAAAATCAAATCGTTCCTCATGGAAGAAGTGAAGCGTCTGAAATTGGAGGAACAGGTCACGCAAGTGCTGATCCCCAAGGAAGACGTCGTGGAAATGCGTGACGGCAAGAAGAAAACCAAAACCCGCGTTTTCTTTCCCGGTTACATGCTGGTGGAGATGGAGCTGAACAAGGCCACCGAACACCTGATTCTCAATACGCCGCAGGTGATCAACTTTGTAGGTCCGAAGAATCGCCCGCAACCGTTGCGCAAGCACGAAGTGGATCGGATTCTCGGCCATGTGGATCGCGCCAGCGGCGCGCAGGTGGTGGAAGTTCCCTTTGAAATCGGAGACAGCCTCAAGGTGATTGACGGCCCGTTCAAGGATTTCACGGGTCTCGTGCGGGATATCAACGTCGAAAAGCGCAAAGTCAAGGTGATGGTCTCAATTTTCGGACGTTCGACTCCCATAGAATTGGACTTTTTACAGGTATCCACCGATTTGACGACGTAATTCGACCGAATCGGACACAGACAGAAACTCACTCATCACGACTCGAATAGATTATGGCAAAGAAGATTACCGGTTTCATCAAGCTGCAGCTTCCCGCCGGCAAGGCAACACCCGCGCCGCCGGTCGGTCCTGCTTTGGGACAAAAGCAGGTCAACATCATGGATTTCTGCAAGCAGTTCAACGCGCGAACGGAAAAAGAAGCGGGCATGATCATTCCGGTCGTGATTACGGTCTATCAGGACAAGAGTTTTTCGTTTGTCACCAAGAGTCCGCCGGCGTCCGTGTTGTTGGTCAAGGCGGCGGCCGTTGACAAGGGTTCCGGTGTGCCCAACCGTACGAAGGTCGGAACCGTAACCAAGGCTCAAGTCCGCCAGATCGCGGAAGTTAAAATGAAGGATCTGAATGCCTACGACGTGGATATGGCGATGCGCATGGTAGAAGGCACCGCCCGCTCCATGGGAATTGTCATTCAGGATTAATCTAACTGCATTGCTGGGAGGCTATTTAGCCGCCTGGACCAGCATGGAGGAAACGTATTGAAATCATCCAAGCGCATTCGTACCAACAAGTCGTTGGTAGATCGGCGCAAAGAGCACACCCTTGAAGAAGGGATTTCGGTGCTCAAAAACACCAAGTCCGCCAAGTTCGACGAAACGGTGGAAGTTTCGATTCGACTCGGTGTGGATCCGAAGAAAGCCGATCAAGTGGTTCGCGGTACTGTCGCTCTGCCTCACGGTACCGGGAAAAAAGTCCGCGTGCTGGCCGTCACCAAGACCAAGCATGCTGAGGCGGAGGCCGCCGGAGCCGACGTGGTCGGCTTTGAGGATGTGATCGAGAAGATCAAAGGCGGTTGGACGGATATTGATGTGATCGTTGCGACACCGGAGGCGATGGCGGAAATCGGCAAGCTGGGTAAAATTCTCGGCCCGCGCGGTTTGATGCCCAATCCCAAGACCGGCACCGTAACGCCGAACATCGGACAGGCCATTCAGGAAATCAAGGCCGGCAAGGTCGAGTTCCGTGTCGACAAATTCGGTATTCTCCATTTGGGAGTCGGCCGGTTGTCGTTCAACGCGGCGCAGCTTCAGGAGAATATGACGGAGTTCTTTCGCATGGTCATGCGCTTGAAGCCGGCGACGGCCAAAGGTCAATATGTGAAGAGCGTTTTCCTTACGTCCACCATGGGTCCCGGTATCCGGTTGACCCGGTCGGTGGTTGAAGGCGCGAAGTAGAATCGGCGATCACATCGAGAAACCAGCAGAAATCATGGAAACCGAAATCATTAAACGCGAACCGAAGCCCAAGAAAATCGAAACCGTTCAGATGTTGAACGAGAAGGTCGCGCGGGCGCGCGGCATTTATTTCACCGATTATCGCGGGCTCACGGTATCGGAAATAACCGCGTTGCGCCGGCAATGCCACGAAAGCAATGTCGAATACCTCGTCTGTAAGAATACCTTCTCGCGGATGGTATTGCGCCAGCACGGATACGATGCGGCGTTGCCGCATCTGGACGGACCGACGGCGATTGCCTTCGGTTACGACGATCCCGTCGTTCCTGCCAAGATTCTTTCGGACTTTGCCTCTAAGAACGAAAAGCTTGTGATCAAGGGCGGGATTTTTGAAGGCAAGGCGATCGGCGATAAGGATATCAAGACCATCAAGGAGTTGCCCAGCCGGGAAGTCGCCCTTGCCATGTTGATCGGCGCGGTCTTCGGGCCGGTGCAAGGATTTCATAACGTGGTCTCGGGTGTTCTGCGCGATTTCGTATCGGTGATTGATCAAATCATCGAGAAGAAAAAAGCCGCCTGAGCCGATTGTTCAACTGCAATAAGAAGCACAAACAAGATAAACGGAGCAAACCGTGAACCAGATTATTGAAGCCATCGAGAAGATGACGGTGATGGAACTCGTGGAGCTGAAGAAAGCTCTCGAGGACAAGTTTGGCGTGACCGCCGCCGCCCCGATGATGATGGGCGCCATGCCCGCCATGGGCGCCGCCCCGGCCGCCGCTGTGGAAGAAAAGACCGAGTTCGACGTGATCCTGGCCGCCGCCGGCGAGAAGAAAATTCAGGTGATTAAAGTCGTCCGCGAATTGACCGGTCTGGGTCTGAAAGAAGCGAAAGACCTCGTAGACGGCGCACCGAAGCCGGTCAAAGAGGGCATGCCCAAGGATGAAGCCGAGAAGATCAAGGCGAAGTTGGAAGAACAAGGAGCCACGGTCGAGATCAAGTGATCGAGGTCGTGAGTGTCCTTCCATACATCCGATTTATTGAGCAGAACATCAAGGTTGCCGAGTCTGACCGCGAAGTCGCGGAACGGACTTGGCAATCTTGCGTTTATTAACGGCTGATTTTGGCGCTGTTTTAGGCCCGAAAAAGGCCGCGCCGCGGTCCAAATGACCGACCGGCATTTGTTCAACTGAGGGAGATCAGCGTTGCGCGACACGCGAAAATCCATTCAGCGAGTCAATTTCTCGAAAATTCCCGAGGTGTTGGACCTGCCCGACATGCTCGAAGTTCAGCTGAAGAGCTTTGACGAATTCCTCCAGCGGGACGGCAATCCGTCGAAGCGAAAAATGCAGGGACTGCATGCGGTTTTTCAGAATATCTTCCCGATCATTGATAACCGCGAAACGCATATCCTGGAATTCGTCGAATACTATGTCGAAGAACCCAAATACGACGAAGACGAGTGCCGCGAACGCGGCGTGACGTTTCAAGCGGCGTTGAAAGCGAAACTGCGGCTCTCGTCGCGCGATGAAGCGAGCGAGACCGGCAGTTTCGACAACACCATCGAAAGTGATGTCTATCTCGGCAATCTGCCGCTGATGACCACTTCGGGAACGTTCATCATCAACGGTGCCGAGCGAGTTATCGTATCGCAGCTCCACCGCAGCCCCGGTGTGTCGTTCAGCGATGATATTCATCCCAACGGCAAGAAAATTTTTACGGCGCGCATCATTCCGTTCCGCGGTTCGTGGATCGAATTCACGACCGATATCAACGACGTGCTTTATGTTTACATTGATCGCCGTAAGAAATTCCCCGCCACGACCTTGCTGCGCGCTTTGGGTTACGCCAACGACCGCGATATCCTGAATCTGTTCGACTACGTCGAAGAAGTGCCGCTGAACCGCAAGGATCTCCAGAAGGAATACGGGCGACCGCTGGCGGCGGATATCGTCAATGAAGCGACCGGTGAAGTCCTGGCGCAGGGGGGAGCGGAGTTCACGGACGAACTTGCGCAGGCGCTGACCGCGGCGAAAGCTAAAACCGTGGAGCTGCTGCGAATCAAGAAGCGTGATGTGGTCTATGATATTCTGCGCAACACGCTGAACAAGGACAAGTCCACCAGCCCAGACCGAGCTCTGGAAGTGATTTATCGCGAATTGCGCAGCGGAGAGCCGCCGGATATTGACACCGCCAAGAAGTTCCTGCATCGGCTGTTCTTCGATGAGAAACGCTACGATTTGGGCGCCGTCGGCCGCTACCGCATCAACAACAAGCTGGATTTGAACGTGCCGGTGGAAACCACGGTCCTCACCGAAGAGGACATGGTGGCGATTCTGAAGCACGTGCTCAAATTGCGCATCGGCAAGCAGGCACCGGACGATATTGACCACCTCGGCAACCGCCGCGTGCGAACGGTTGGCGAACAGTTGGCCAATCAATTCAGTGTGGCGTTATCGCGCATGGCGCGGACGATCAAGGAACGCATGAACCTGCGGGACAGCGATTCGTTGACGCCGCAGGATCTCATAAACGTTCGTACGATCTCCTCGGTGGTGAATACGTTTTTCGGCACTAACCAGCTATCGCAGTTCTTGGATCAAGTCAATCCGTTGACCGAGCTGACTCACAAACGCCGTCTTTCCGCGTTGGGACCGGGTGGTCTAACCCGTGAACGCGCCGGTTTCGAGGTGCGTGACGTTCATTACACGCACTATGGCCGGTTGTGTCCGATCGAGACGCCGGAAGGTCCGAATATCGGTTTGATCTCATCGTTGTGCACATTTGCCAAGATCAACGAGATGGGCTTCGTGGAAACGCCGTACCGGGTCGTGAAGAACGGCAAGGTCTCGAAGCAGATCGAATATTTATCGGCGGACGAAGAAGATCGCGTAGCTATTGCGCAAGCGAACACGCCCATCAATCCACGTGGTGAATTCCAGACCGAACGCATCAAATGCCGTCAACGAAGTGATTTCCCGGTGTTGGGACACGACGGAATTGATTACATGGACGTGGCGCCGTCGCAGATCGTCTCCATCGCCGCCGCATTGATTCCCTTCCTTGAACACGATGACGCCAACCGCGCGCTGATGGGTTCGAATATGCAGCGTCAAGCGGTGCCCCTGCTGTTGCCGCAGGCTCCGTATGTCGGAACCGGCATGGAACGCAAAGCCGCCGAAGACTCGCGCACGCTGATCGTCGCGCCTGATGACGGAATTATCGAGTATGTGGATTCCAATCGCATCGTGTTCCGTCCGCGCACCAAACCGGTGGATGGTGACGGCGGGGAAGAAGGCGAAACGCAGCCGGATTCCCTCACCTACAAACTGAAGAAGTTCTATCGAACCAATCAGGATACCTGTATCAACCAACGTCCCATCGTATCGGAAGGCGAGCAAGTCAAGCGCGGTCAAGTACTGGCCGACGGTTGCGCTACTGAAAAGGGTGATTTGGCATTGGGGCGCAATGTGCTGGCGGCGTTCATGCCGTGGAACGGGTACAATTTCGAAGACTCGATTATCGTTTCCGAGCGTATCGTCTACGATGATATCTTCACTTCGATCAACATCGAGGAGTTGGAGCTTCAGGTTCGCGAAACGAAGCGCGGTGAAGAAGAGCTGACTCGCGAAATCCCCAACGTGTCGGAAGACGCGGTGAAGGATTTGGACGAAGTCGGTATTATTCGGGTCGGCGCGACCGTGCGGCCGGGCGATATTCTGGTCGGTAAAGTAACGCCCAAAGGCGAAACCGATCTGACTCCCGAAGACAAGCTGTTGAAGGCGATCTTCGGCGATAAGGCCGGCGACGTGAAGGACGCGAGTTTGAAAGCGCATACCGGTATGTACGGTATCGTGATCAACACTAAACTGTTCAGCCGCAAGAAAAAGGACGCCAAAACCCGCCGCGAAGATAAGAAGGCGATTGAAGAACTCGACCTGCGCTTCCAGCAGCGTAATTCCGCCCTCAAACGGACGCTGGCCGAAGAGCTTTATACGATCCTGCGCGGTCACAAAGCCAGGGAAATCCGCGATAAGAGTCTCAATCATGTTCTGATTCCCGAAGGCGCGCCGTTTACGGAAGCAGCACTTAAGGCACTGGATTTCGATGAAGTCGAAGCCCGCTACACATGGACCGATAACGAAGCCGTCAACGAACAAGTCGAACAGGCTTTCGAGAAGTATCGCGATCGCGTTTTCGTGACCGCCAACGAGCATAAGAACGAGAAATACCGCATTCAGGTCGGCGATGAATTGCCGCCCGGTATCGTGCAGCTCGTTCGCGTCTACGTCGCGCAAAAGCGCAAAATTACGGTTGGCGATAAGATGGCCGGTCGGCACGGCAACAAGGGCGTCGTCGGAAAGGTCGTTCCGATCGAAGACATGCCGTTCTTGTCGGACGGTACGCCGGTGGATCTGATTCTGAATCCGCTCAGCGTTCCGTCGCGTATGAATATCGGTCAGATCTTCGAAACCACACTCGGTTGGGCGGCGCATCGGCTTGGTGTCTATTTCGCCACGCCGGTATTCGACGGAGCGAAAATGTCCGATGTCGAGCAATGGCTGACGCGCGCTGAGTTGCCGCTGCACGGCAAGACCTACTTGTTCAACGGCAAGACCGGCGAGCGCTTCGAACAGGAAACCACCGTCGGCTATATCTACATGATGAAGCTGTCGCACTTGGTGGACGATAAAATTCACGCACGCTCCATTGGGCCGTACAGTTTGATTACCCAACAGCCGTTGGGCGGTAAGGCGCAGTTCGGCGGTCAGCGCTTCGGTGAAATGGAAGTCTGGGCGTTGGAAGCGTATGGTGCCGGAAATATCTTGCAGGAAATTCTCACGGTTAAGTCTGATGACGTCAACGGCCGTGCCCGCACCTATGAAGCGATTGTCAAAGGGGAGAATCTGCCCACCCCCGGCATCCCCGAATCCTTCCATGTGTTCATCAATGAATTGCGAGGATTGGGTCTCGATGTAAAACTGCTCGAATAGTCGAGTGTTTGCGTTGCGCCGCGTCACATCCGGCGCAAGCTCAATCGTAGCAACCCATTCAAGGAGACATGAATGCTGCCGTTATACACAGCAGATGAAGCGGAAACGGGGAACTTCTCCAAAATCTCGATCAGTCTGGCATCACCCGATACCATTCTGTCGTGGTCGCATGGTGAAGTGACCAAGCCGGAAACGATAAATTATCGAAGCTACAAGCCGGAAAAAGACGGTCTTTTCTGCGAAAAGATCTTCGGACCGGTGAAGGATTGGGAATGCCACTGCGGCAAGTACCGCGGCATTCGCTATAAAGGCATCGTCTGCGATCGCTGCGGTGTTGAAGTCACGAAAAAGGACGTCCGCCGCAAGCGCATGGGCCATATCAGTCTGGCAGTGCCGGTAGTCCACATTTGGTATTTCCGCAGTCTGCCGTCCAAGATCAGCTTAGTGCTCAACATGAGCACACGTGATCTGGAACGGGTGATTTACTACGAATCTTTCGCGGTGATTCAGCCCGGTAAAAGCACACTGCGCCGCAAGGACTTGCTTTCCGAAGCGGAATATCTGGACGTAATGGCGGAGATCGGTCCGCAGGATGAAGTTCCCTACGAGGAACGCTTCGTGGCGAAAATGGGCGGCGAGGCGATTCGCGATTTGCTGGCCGCCGAACCGATCCATGATCTGGCCTTGGAATTGCGCGCGCAGATTAAAACCGAATCCAGCGCCCAGCGTAAACACGACGCGATTAAGAAGCTGCGGGTTGTGGAAGCGTTCAAGGACAACAGCGAGGGCTTCACGAATCATCCCGAGTGGATGGTGATGTCGGTAGTCCCGGTTGTCCCACCCGATCTGCGTCCCTTGGTACCTCTCGAAGGCGGGCGCTTCGCGACCTCGGATTTGAACGATCTCTATCGCCGGACGATTATCCGCAATAATCGTCTGAAGCGCTTGATCGAAATTCGCGCCCCCGAGGTGATTTTACGGAATGAAAAACGCATGCTGCAGGAGGCGGTGGATTCCCTGTTCGACAACGGACGGAAGTCGGTAGCCGTGCGCTCCGACGGTAATCGTCCGCTGAAGAGCTTGTCTGATAACTTGAAAGGCAAACAGGGGCGCTTCCGTCAGAACCTCCTGGGCAAGCGGGTGGACTATTCGGGCCGCAGCGTAATCGTAGTCGGTCCTGAATTGCGTTTGCATGAATGCGGTTTGCCCAAAGATATGGCGGTGGAGTTGTTCAAACCGTTCATTATCCGCAAGCTGATCGAATACGAACACACAAAGACGGTGAAATCGGCCAAGCGGCTCGTCGAACGCAAGACCGACGAAGTGTGGGCAATATTGGAAGAGATCATTCAGGATCATCCGGTATTGCTCAACCGTGCGCCGACGCTGCACCGTTTGGGTATTCAAGCGTTCCAACCGCTGCTCATCGAGGGTAAAGCGATTCGGCTTCACCCGTTGGTTTGTGCCGCCTTCAATGCCGACTTCGACGGCGACCAAATGGCCGTTCACGTGCCGCTCTCCTACGAAGCGCAGGTGGAAGCCCGGCTCTTGATGATGGCCAACCATAACATTCTGCATCCGGCGCACGGCCGACCGATTGCCGTCCCGTCGCAGGACATGGTGCTCGGTTTGTATTATCTGACCAAGCGCAAAGTCGGTGAGCCGTTCGAATGGAAAGCCTTCTCGGATCCCGAAGAGATCATTATCGCTTACAACGATAAAAAGATCGGGCTCCATACCCGCATTCGGGTTCGCATCCGCGGCAAGCTGATCGAGACCACGGTTGGCCGGGTGATCTTCAATCGCATTCTTGCGCCGGAAACCCAGCAGACGCGTTTCTTCAATGAAATGCTGGCCAAGAAGCGCATTGAAGAGATTATCTATTACTGCATTCTCACCACGGGAATCGGTAAAACGGCAGAGTTCCTCGACCGTCTCAAAGATCTCGGCTTCGGTAGCGCGACGGTTGCGGGAATTTCCATCGGTTTGGCCGATGTCGAAATCCCGCCGGAAAAGGATCGCATTATCGAGGATGCCTATCGAAAGGTGGAAGAGGTTTCCGGCCAATACGAAGAAGGTATCATCACCGACGGCGAGCGCTACAACAAGATCATTGATATCTGGACTCACGCTAGTACCGATGTGGCCGAGGTGATGTTCACGCAGCTTCGCGAAAGTGTGTCCGGATTCAATCCGATCTTCATGATGGCCGATTCCGGTGCTCGTGGTTCGAAAGAACAAATTCGCCAGTTGGCCGGAATGCGTGGTTTAATGGCGAAACCGCAGAAAACCATGACCGGTCAAAAGGGCGAAATTATCGAGAGCCCGATTACCGCGAACTTCAAGGAAGGTCTGAGCGTTCTCGAGTACTTTATTTCGACCCACGGCGCTCGTAAAGGTCTGGCTGATACCGCCTTGAAAACTGCGGATGCCGGCTATCTCACCCGCCGTCTCGTGGACGTGGCGCAGGATGTGATTATTCGCGAGATGGACTGCGGAACCTTACGCGGCATTTTCCTCGAAGAAGCGCAAGAAGGCGAAGAGGTTACCGAACAACTTCACGAACGGGTTATGGGCCGCGTGCTGTCCGAACCGATTTTCGATCCGGTCACCGGTGAAAAAATCCTCGACGCTAATACGCTGGTGACGGAACCGGAGGCGGAGATCATTGCGAAGGCCGGAGTCACCAAGATCAAGATTCGCTCGGTGCTGACCTGTGAATCGGCGCGTGGTGTGTGTGCCATGTGCTACGGTACCAACCTTGCCAACGGCCGCATTGTGGACAACGGTGAAGCCGTTGGTGTGATGGCGGCGCAGTCGGTTGGTGAGCCGGGTACCCAGCTCACGCTTCGAACGTTCCACATCGGTGGTGCGGCGTCGCGCGACGTGGCTGAGTCCCGCCGTATCGCTAAGAAAAGCGGTTACGTGGTGTTCGAGAACGCCGACTTTATTCACCGCGAAGATGGTAAGAAGATCTCGCTGCGCCGTTCCGGTCTGATTAAAATTCTGGACGAGAATAACCGCCAAGTCGCTCGTTACAAGTTGCCCTACGGCGCGGAAGTCTACGCCGATGAAGGTCAGATGGTCAAGGAAGGGGAATTGCTGTTCGAGTGGGATCCCTATTCCGATTCGATTCTGGCTTCAGTCGGCGGCGTGATTCACTATGTGGACATCAAGGAAGACCAGACCTTCCATCACATGGTGGATGAAACGACGGGAATGAAGCACAAGGTCATCATGGAATCCAAGGACCGCAAGCTCAATCCTCATGTCGTTATCGCGGACGAAAACGGCGAACGTTTAGCCAATCACATTCTGCCCATTGGCGCACACTTGCTGGTGACGGACGGTCAATCTATCAAGATCGGTGAACCGCTGGCTAAGATGCCGCGGAAATCCAGCAGTATCCGCGATATTACCGGTGGTCTGCCGCGCGTTACGGAACTCTTCGAAGCCCGCAAGCCGAAGGATCCCGCGATTGTCGCGGAGATTGACGGTGTGGTAAGGTTTGGTGGTCTGAAGCGCGGTGTGCGTATGGTTTCGGTGACTTCGCTGGATGGTCAAATCGAACGCAAGTATGCCGTACCCTACGGTAAGCATATTCTCGTTCACGACCACGATCGCGTGTCAGCGGGTGAAAAAATCACCGAAGGCTCAGTTGTGCCGCAGGATATTCTGGCCATCCAAGGTGCTTGGAAGGTTCAAGAATATCTGGTCAAGGAAATTCAGGAAGTCTACCGCTCGCAAGGTGTTCGCATCAATGACAAACATATTGAAGTCATTGTTCGGCAAATGCTGCAAAAGGTGCGGATTGAAGATCCGGGCGATACCGATTACCTTGAAGGCGATCATGTAGACGGTCTGAAGTTCATCCGTTCGAATGAGAAAATGCTGAATAAGGTGATTGTTGAAGAACGCGGAGATACTCCCTTCCGAGACGGGCAAATGCTTGAAAGAATGGAGTTTAATCGCGAGAATCGCAAGGTTCGTGCTGCGGGTGGTGCAGAAGGCAAGTCCCGTCCGGCACGTCCGGCTACTTCAACGCCGGTTCTGCTGGGAATCACCCAAGCCAGCTTGTCCACCGAAAGCTTCATTTCGGCAGCCAGCTTCCAGGAAACCACTCGCGTTCTGACGGATGCCGCAATTTCCAAGAAGGTTGACGGGCTGTCCGGTCTGAAAGAAAACGTAATTATGGGCCATCTGATCCCGGCCGGAACGGGGATAATTCCTTACGGCAAGCTTAAGGTTAAGCGACCCGTTGAAGAGGAAGAAGAACTGGCCAAGGACTTCCGGATCACAATGCCGAAAGTCACGGAAGAGCCTTTGGAAGGACTTGAAGAGCCAGCGATTGGAGAGGGTGTTCCTGAACCTAAGAGGGAAGACCAAATGGGCGCGTAACCCGATCGTACGGTGAAAGTCCACAAAAAACATAATGTCAGGCCTTCTTTTTAATGGAGATGCGGGTATTTTAAGTGCATTCTCTTCAAAAAGAAGGCCTTGACAATAAGGAATCAGTTTACTTAATTAGTAAGTCTAAGCCCAATTGGGAGCTCGTTTTTGCCAACTGTTCAACAATTGATTCGGACTCGGCGTGAGTCCAAGAAATACAAGACCTCTGCACCGGCGCTTTCCCGATGCCCCCAGCGCCGTGGTGTATGTACTCGTGTTTACACGACCACCCCCAAGAAGCCCAATTCGGCGTTGCGTAAGGTGGCTCGTGTTAAACTGACCAACGGGATTGTGGTCACGGCGTATATCCCCGGTGAAGGCCACAACCTGCAGGAACACTCCATTGTAATGATTCGAGGCGGTCGTGTCAAAGACCTCCCGGGCGTTCGCTACCACATTATCCGTGGTATCCTCGACGCAGCCGGTGTCGACGGCCGCAAGAAGGGCCGTTCCAAATACGGGACGAAGCGCAAAGCGGCAGCCGCCGGTAAAGGGCGCTAAGTCGGTATTCGGATACCTTCTTTTCCTATCGTCGTTCCAGGTAATTTCGAAACATGTCCAGAAGAAAACGCGTTGTCCGTCGCGAACAACCGCTTGACCCTAAATACGGGTCAGCCGATGTCGCCGCCTTCATTAACGGTCTTTTAAAGCGTGGCAAGCGCTCGACGGCCGAAAACATCCTCTATG
>CAYUIF010000023.1:0-48022 GCA_964444755.1 uncultured Alphaproteobacteria bacterium
ATGACCGGTGAAGCTATACCCTTTGCCGCCGGTCAGGGTCGGACGCCTCACAATGTTTTGAGTCGGGCGATAGTGCTGCAGCATGTCGAAATTAGCCGTATAGAAATTATGACACGGATAACCGAGATTCCGGACAATTGAAACGGCTTTGAGGAAAACTTCCGGCATAATGACAGCGCTGCCGATATTCAGCACGACTCCGCCGTCACCGAGACCAGATGCCACGTCGCACAGAATCAGAAAATCCCGATAGGAGGCGTCACCTAATACCTCACCGGATAATCCAGAGTGTTCATGAACGATATCCGTGCCGATAGCCACATGCACGGTTACGGGCACATTCGCTTCCAAACATTGAACTAAGATCGAGTCCTTGGCATTGGGTGCGTTTTCTCGGATCAACGCCTCGCCCAACGCCTCACCCAATCCCAGATTCTTCTGCTTGGCTTGGGCAATAGCGTTCACATAGAATTCGCCGGTTTCGCGGGCCATCCCGAACCGGCCGTCGCGAATAGAGTCCGCCACGTCCTCCGAAGTCTTCCCGAATAACGCAATCTCGCAATCGTGAACGGTAAATGCGCCATGTGAAGAGATGGACGATATATAACCCTGCTGCAGCAGATCGATAAATATTGGCGAGAGTCCGACCTTCAGCGGATGGGCGCCCATCATCCACATGATCGGTTTGCGGCCGCGGGCATTCAGCAGATGACCGACAAACTCGCGGAGTTCGTGGACGGCCAGTACGTCCGGTAAACCATCCCAAAATTTCTTGAAGGATTCGTTCTTCGCAGCCGGTTCGGCGAATAAACTGCGATTAACCTTCGACGCACGATCCTGCACCGGATAGGTCTTGACGCGGGTAAGGTCAATCGTTTTATATCGTGTCATCGCAATAATTCCTTACGATGAGATGTTATTGCTGTGAGCGGGGTGGAGTATAGGAATCCATCTCGGCAGTGATGATGCCGAAGGAAACGCGAGATTCCATTTTAACCAGAATCCGGCGGTCGTCCGCCGTTACCCAGACGAACACGCGCGCCCCCTTTTCTTTCTTAAATAATCCCCCGCTTCGTAGAACAGGCTCGACTTTGTAGGTGTCGAAGGTTCCCGCCAAGGTTTGTACCGTTTCGCGGGCATGAACAATCGCCAGCAGATCGTAGGTCTTATTGACGTCATGCGTTTTAATGGATAAGGTATCCCCGACCTCCAGCGGTAGCAAGCGCGCCAGGTAACCGGCCGAGAGCACGTCCTGCACGCGTGGTTCTACCTGAATATCGGGTTTACGCACTCCGTCATCCCACCACCGCACTAAACTGTCGGCGAGGTCGAATTCGACATATTTTTCGTCGCGGTAGCCGCCTTCCTGCAAGCGTTTTCGATTGCGAACGGCATAAATCGAATCGGCATCAAACCATGTTTCGACCGTATCGCGCACTTTAAAAATGTAATCATACGCTTTAGCGGAACGCGCCGTAGACATCGCATGTATCGTCAAATGACCGTCGATCGATACAGTGTCCAATACCTGCAAACGCGCCTTGCCCGCCGGAATGATTCCCAAGGCTACATAATAATCTATCTGCTCGCCAGCCCATGGGATGAAGGTAGGTTGCGGGATTACCACTGAATCCGATAGCAACGCAGTTGTATCATCAACGGTGGCAAACAGCGAATCAACCGCCGCGGAATCCATCGCCGATTCCTGCATGGCCAACACCGTTCCGATGGCTGCAATCGCAATCACAGCAAGAAAAAGAATCAGACCGTGGGGAATAGATGTGAATCCACGGCAATGAAAAGATGGAATTGATCTCAAGCGCTCTTCCAAACTTGTTTGATGTCTTCTGCTTTTATCGATGATTCGCGCAGCACCACCGGCTCACGCCCGCGCACATCCACCAGTGCTGAGGATTTCCCGGTCGGGAGATCATGCGCTTCAATCACCAGATCACACGCATTGATGATTTGCTCTTTAATCTCACCGTAGAGGCAAGGTGCCGGATGACCGGGCGGATTAGCGCTGGTCGCCCACATCGGTGTTTCAAGCTGCTTCAAAACTTCCAATAGAAACGGATGATTGGGTATGCGATATCCCAGCGAGTGATCCGGTGTCTGGAACTCTTCGGGAATTGCATTGGACGTCTTCCAAATTAGCGTCAACGCGCCCGGCCAATAGGTTTCGGTGAGCGCGACGATTCGACGATTCGGAACATCTCCCGCAATTTGACTCATACGAATGATGCTGTCAATCAAGACTGCGGTTGGTTTAGCGCCACGTTCCGGCTTAACGCGGCGCAGCTTTTCCATGACCTGCTTGCTGAAAGCGCGCCCGCCCAAGCCATAGACGGTATCGGTGGGAAACAGCATCAGCGCGCCTTCCCGGGCTGCGGCAACTGCTGTCTTGACCGCTTCGTTGAAATTATCCTTCGTCAGTACAATGTGCATCATTTACCAACTCCCCACGATTCGATTCAACAAATCCTGCTGGAGTTTCCCTACCGCATCTTCAATCGCCAGATCCCGATTTTCGGGATTGCCGTCGTAAGCATAGATAGACCATGAGGAAAAGCCTTGCGACCAGATTGGTTCCTGAGTTTGGCTGTTTACCAGATCAATCGCGCAGCTGATCGCAAAACGATATTCTTCGACCGTCACCGCCTCGCCGCCGCGTGCCGTGTAGGGTAGGTCTTCAATGCGGGTAATTCGTCCGACTAATACCGCGTCCGCTTGATCGGAAGTCGTAATGCGTAAAGTTCCGTCGCGTTGGAAGCCGCGCACGAGTTCGTCGGTAACGCGTTCGGCGATGCCGAACTCCGCCGTTTCGTTTTCGAAAGTCGGAATCGAGATCGTCTTGATATTTCCGGCGGTTTGACCGCGAAAGGAATAGGTGCATCCGCACAGCAATACGGCGGCAATTAACAGGCTAAAGTATTTCATATTCCTTCAGCTTTCGATACAGAGTTCGTTCGCCGATTCCCAGATCCCGCGCTGTCTTGCGCCGGTTTCCGTTGTTCTCTTCCAGCACACGCAATATCTGATCGCGCTCTAAATCCCGCAGCCGGGTGGTTTCCGATGCTGTCATGCCGTTCTGAACCTGACTGATCGCGGCGATGAGCAGTGATTTCACTTCACTGACTTCGCGCCGCAAGTCCAACAACGTTCGCAGCATGAGTTCGCGATCTAAGGCTTCCGGAGCGCGATTGATCAACACCGGCAGATTCGTAGCATTGACACCGCTGGTTAAATGCGGCCGGAAGTGATCCACCTTGAGGATATTCGCGCCGCCTGAAAGCGTGAGTACGGTCTCGATTACGTTGCGCAGCTCACGCACATTGCCGCTCCAATATTGATCTTTGAGCAGCTGGATTGCATCAGGTGAGAGCACCGGAATCGGAACCTGATTTCGCTGACAAAACAGCTGAATGAAATGCTCCGCCAATAACGGAATATCGTCCAATCGTTCCCGCAGCGGCGGAACATAGATGGTCACGGATTTCAGGCGATAATATAAATCCTGCCGGAATTCCCCGCGCCCTACGGCCGCCTCCAGATCAACGTGAGTCGCGGCGATAATGCGAACGTTGACGCGAATCGGCCGGCTGGATCCGACCCGCATGACCTCGCCTTGCTCCAGGACCCGCAGCAGCTTGACTTGAACCGGCAGCGGCATTTCGCCGATTTCGTCCAGTACCAGTGTCCCGCCGTCCGCCTGTTCGAAGTAGCCCAGGCGCTGACGGTCGGCCCCGGTGTAGCTGCCGCGTTCGTGACCGAAGATCTCGCTTTCGAATATGCCCTGCGGAATTGCTCCGCAATTGACGAACAGCAGCGAACGGCTGCGGCGGGGCGATAATTCATGAATGGCCTTGGCAACCAATTCCTTGCCGGTACCGCTCTCGCCGTGAATCAAAACGGAGATGTCCGTGGGCGCCACCTGCGAAATTAAGTTCCGCAGCGTCCGCATGGCATCGCTGTTGCCTAAAAGTAGTTTCGATGTATGGACTGCCATTATATCTTCACCGCGATATCGGAACGATACCTTAATCCCGCGACCTTCAACTGCTCCGCTCGTTCATAGGCGCGGCTGCGCGCCTGCGACAGGTCCAAACCGAAGCCAACGGCATTCAACACCCGGCCGCCGGAGCTAAGCAATTGCGAACCGTCTTGTTTCGTCCCGGCATGGAAGGTAACCGAATAGTCCGTATCGGCAATGTCATGCAGCGGAATCTCTTTTTTGTAGGGATCCGGATATCCTTCCGCCGCCAGAACAACGCAAACCGCCGCCGTTGTTAACGGTGGTACAGTAGATTGAACCTGTGACAATCGTCCTTCGCTGCACGCCAGCATTGTCTCCGCGAAGTTTCCTCCCCAAACCGGCAAAATCACTTGAGTTTCCGGATCGCCGAACCGGCAGTTGAATTCGATAACCTGCGGGCCGGATGCCGTCAGCATTAGTCCAACATAGAGTACACCCGTATACGGCGTACCGAGTTCCGCCAGTCTGCGCACGAGCGGGGCAACGATTCGCTGTGAAACGTCATCCTGAAGTTCCGCGGTCAGATGCGGAGCCGGGCAATAGGAACCCATGCCGCCCGTATTCGCTCCCTGATCGTTATCCAGTGCCCGTTTATAGTCCTGAGCGGGGGGGAATGGCAGAAAGCGTTCGCCGTCACACCAAAATAGCGCGGAGACTTCACGGCCTTCCAGTCGTTTCTCCAATACAACGATTCGCCCGGCTGAACCTAACGAACCATCGATCAATAACGCGTGCGAATACCGCAATACCTCTTCGTGACTTGAACAAACAAATGCACCTTTCCCCGCCGCCAGACCGTCGGCTTTGACCACCCATTTTTCTTGCTGATCCCGACCGTCCATGAACTTTCGTAAATTTTCGAAATCCGTGAAAATCTCGAAGTCCGCTGTCGGAAAATCGCATTCCTGCATGAACTTCTTGGCAAACGCTTTGGAGGATTCAAGTCGCGCCGCCGCTTTCATTGGACCGAAACACGGAATACGAAATTCCTGCAAATGATCTACAATACCGTCGGCGAGCGGATTTTCCGGTCCGACAACGACCAGGTCAGGGGATAGATTACGAACGGTAATTATTAGTTGACGAGTATCCGCGGTGTTGACGGAGACGGAAGTAGCGAGCTTATGTGTTCCGCCATTGCCGGGCAAGGCATAGAGTTCCCGGCGATCATTATCGCGGGATAATCTCCACAATATGGCGTGTTCGCGACCGCCGGATCCGATAACAGCGATTTTCACGTTTGACCTGCCGAATTATTCAAAGGGTCGGTAGAGCAGGAATTGACCGTAGTCATAAGCCGGATTGTCGTCGGCTTGCCATGACCCGGTAATTGTGTCGGGTGCCAGATAACTGCCGTTCCAATACACGGGTATCGTATAGGGCGAGATATACACCGTGCCGACCAGCTGGAAGGTTGATTCGTTGGCCACGCCCGAACTGAATGTGAATGCCGCATTATATGGGATGGCGGCACTGATCGTGCCGAAGAATAATTGTCCCTGCTGATCCATGGACATGGTGATATCCATGGGTTCGACCGAATATTGACTGGTGATTAAACCGGCCCATTGTCCGCTCATATTAAAGCCTTGGAGTTCACGATTCAGACGAAATTCGGAAATCCCCGATGGTTCGGTAAAATGCAGCGGTATGCCATAGGCTTCAATCAGTCCCCAGGCGCTGTGAAGAACGTTATTGCGATAGTAACGAAACCGGACGGTATCTAATGAGGAATCCACCTGAATGTATTCGAAACTGGTGATTTCCGATTGATATCGAATCGCGCCTGTAAAATAATTTGTGCTGTCCGATTCGTTGAACTCCATCAGGATATTGGTTAGTCCGTTGCCGGGATTACCCGATCCCACATAAGTTCCGGCCAGGATCGCGGTTTCGGCCGGAATTGAATTAGTCGGGGATGTTTTACATCCGATCATCAGCGTTAGAATCAGTACCCCAATGGCGAAGCAAGACCGTTGTACCGGATGTGCCGGCATGCCGCTGTCGTTCACTTGAGCTGCTCCTTAATCCGATTGATTTCGTCGCGAAGCTGCGCCGCCTTTTCGTATTCCTGCTTGCGAGCCATCAGCCGCATTTCCTTTTCCAGCCGTTCGATGAGGTCTTCCATCATCGCCACCGTCATCTGATCCGCCAGTACGTCATTTACAATTTCACGGATTTTGGAATCCGCTACTTTGGTGGCTAACAGGACCTCTTCAATAGATTTTACGATTGTTTTGGGAGTGATTCCGTGTTCTTCATTATACTGACGCTGGATGGAGCGCCGCCGTTCCGTTTCATCAATGACCTTCCGCATTGAGTCAGTGATTTTGTCGGCATAAAAGATTACCTTACCGCGAACGTTGCGGGCGGCGCGACCGGCAATCTGCATCAAGCTGCGTTCGCTGCGCAGAAATCCTTCTTTATCGGCGTCCAGAATCGCCACCAGCGATACTTCCGGCAGATCCAGGCCCTCGCGCAGCAGGTTTATACCTACCAGCACGTCGAATTGCGCCAAACGCAATTCCCGCAGGATCGCCACCCGATCCAATGCCTCGATTTCGCTATGCAGATAGCGCACGCGAATATTCATGTTTTCAAGATATTCCGCCAGATTCTCCGCCATGCGCTTGGTCAGCGTGAGTACCAGTGCGCGCTCTTTCCGCTCGACAATCGTCTTTATTTCGTCCAGCAGATCGTCAATCTGTCCCCTAATCGGACGAACTTCCACTTCGGGATCCATCAACCCGGTGGGGCGGATGATTTGCTCGACCAACACACCCTTGCTCTTTTCCATTTCGTAATCGCCGGGAGTGGCGCTGACGAAGATACATTGCCGCGCCATGGATTCCCATTCCTCGAAAAACATCGGACGATTATCCAACGCGGAAGGGAGTCGGAACCCGTATTCCACCAAGCTTTCCTTGCGCGCCCGGTCGCCGCGGTACATCGCGCGAATCTGTGGTACCGTCACATGCGATTCGTCCACGATCAGTAGAAAATCTTCTGGAAAATAATCGAACAGATTCTCCGGCCGTTCGCCGGCGCGTCGCCCCGCCAAATGCCGCGAATAATTTTCGATGCCCGTACAATAACCGACTTCCCGCAGCATTTCCATATCATAGCGCGTCCGTTGTTCCAGTCGCTGAGCTTCCAACAGTTTATTCTGCGACCGCAACTCCAGCAAACGTTCTTCAAGCTCATTTTTGATCGCGCCCATCGCTCGTTCCAGATTAGGCGGCGTGGTTATGAAATGCTTGGCCGGATAGATCGCCAAGGTGTCCCGCGTGTCTATAATGTCACCGGTTAGAATCTGAATATGTTTGATTGTTTCCAGCTTGTCCCCAAAAAACTCCAGCCGAAACGCCGTTTCTTCGTAAGCGGGGTGAACCTCCACAACATCGCCGCGTACTCGGAAGGTCCCTCGTGGCAGATCCATATCATTGCGGGTATAGTGCATTTCCACCAAATGTCGCAGCAATTCCCGCCGGTCATATTCTTGATTAATATTCAGAATCAACAACAGATCGCGGAAATTCTGAGGTGATCCCAGACCGTAGATACTGGAAACCGAAGCGACGATCACCACATCCCGCCGTTCGATGAGTGCCGTCGTTGCTTTTAGACGCAGCCGGTCAATCTCCTCGTTGACCTCGGTCTCTTTCTCGATATACGTATCGGTTGTCGGAATGTACGCTTCCGGCTGATAATAGTCATAATACGAGATAAAAAACTCGACCGCATTGTTCGGAAAGAAACTGCGAAACTCCCCAAACAGCTGAGCCGCAAGAGTCTTGTTGTGCGACATCACCAACGTCGGTTTACGGACTTGCGCGATGACATTTGCTATCGTGAATGTCTTTCCGGAACCGGTTATCCCCAGCAGAGTTTGGAACCGGTTGCCGCGATTGATTCCGTCCACCAATTCAGCAATGGCCTTGCCTTGGTCACCTTGTGGTTGGAGGTCGGAGAGCAGTTGAAAATCTCGCATGTTCCCAATTTACAGGATGTCTGCCAAAATTGCAAGCCTCACGGCAGAAATAATGAACACATATTATATTAATAATCAACATATTATAAATTTCAAAAATTACCACTATTAAAGAGGTGATCGGAAAGATGCTTGCATTTAAACCTCCATTTTACTATATTTATGCCTTTGCAAAATCAAGAGGATGAAGGGAGATCGGGCTATGATGACCGCAATGCGCGAGAATATGCCCCTCATTATGTGGATTCTGGTGGGTGCTTTTCTCGCGACGATTGTGTTTTCCTGGGGCATGGGAGGATTTGACTCCGGTGGCCAATTGGACGGTGTCGTTGGGAAGGTTGGCAATCGTGAAATCATGTATGACCAGTATAATCGAATGGTCCAGGATCGCGTTGCCCAGCAGCGCCAAAAGGATGAGAAAATCCAAATTACAGACGCACAAATTCGGCAGCTCCGCAAAGATGTGTGGGATGAACTCGTTCGAAATGAAATTATGGATATCTATGCGGAAAAGTGGGGATTGGTGACCTCTGATGAAGAAGTCGCCTGGGCGGTTCGCAATAGCCCTCCCAGTTGGATTCGCAGCAACGAGAACTTCCAAAAGGACGGTCAATTCGATCCCTCGATCTATGAGGATTTTCTGCGTGATCCGCGCTCGGCGGATATTCTGGTCGCCATTGAGAAAGATTATCGAGCCAGTATTGGATATCAGAAGGTCATCGATCGTGTGATTGCGCCGGTATTTGTCACTCCCGATGAAGCATGGGATGATTTTATCGCGACGAACCGTAAGTTTAACGCGCTGGTTGTATCATTCTCGAATCGCGACTTCCAGGTTGATTCAACGACGATTACTGAAGACGATATCCGCACTTACTATACGGATCATCGCAACGATTATCAACGTCCCGAGCAGTGCAAGTTGGCTTATGTCAGTTTCCCGGTAATAATGACAAAAGAAGATTCCAACCGCATTTTGGAATCTGCACAAGAAATTCTCCGGCAAGCCCGCAATAATGAAGATTTCGCTGAATTGGCAACGGAATTTTCGGAAGATGAAGGGTCGGCGCAGCGCGGCGGCGACCTGGGTTATTTCACATCGGGCCGGATGGTGAAGGAATTCGACTCGACGGCTTTCGCCACGGCTCCCGGAACTATTGCCGATCCGGTCTTTACGAGGTTTGGTATCCACATCATCAAGGTGGTGGACCGCAAGGCGGGCGCCGAAGGCGATTCCGTCCGCGCCAGCCATATTCTACTGAAATGGAATGTCGGAGCAGAAACCGAAGAGCGCGTTGCCCAGCGGGCCAAGGATTTCACCGATGCCGCCAAGAGCGACAGTTGGAAAGCAGCCGCTGACCAAATGGGACTTGAAATCCAGGAGACTGAAGCATTCCAGCGAAATCCTTCCGGAAATATCCCCGGATTCGGCTCATTACTGCCGGTCATGGATTTCGCGTTTGCCTCCAAGCCGGGCGCGATCAGCTATGTGTATAAGACCAAAGTCCGCGGACAAGATGTGTATTCCGTTTTCCAGGTCCGCGAATTAATGCCTGAATCGGTGGCGCCATTGACGGACGTTGAAAGCGGAATTCGCTCGATATTGATCCGTCAAAAGCAAACCGAAATGGCGAAACAGGCCGCCGCACAATTCCGCAATCAGGTCAGTGATGAATCCAGCTTTATGGCGGTCGCTGCCAATCGTGGATTGAAGGTGGATACGACCGGTGACCATGCACTGCGCGACTACATCCGGGCATGGGGTACCGATGAAGAAATCGGTAAGGCGGTTTTTGCGTTGGAACCGGGGCAGATCTCACAACCTTTGAGTAATGCCCGAGGTGCCTACATCGCTCTATTGCTGAACAAAACCGATGCGGATAAAACTGTTTTCGAAGCGCAGAAACAAGAACTGGTCAATCGTTTGCGTACGACCAAACAGAACAACACCTATACGGATTGGCTGGCGGAAGCGAAGGAGGACGTAGGTGTTCAGGATAAACGCTACCTGTACTATACCGACTATTAAGCCGTTCTGGCGATTCATTCCTTGATGTTTACAGCGCGGCTCGTTTTCACTCCCGCATGAGCCGCGCTGTGCTGTGTTTAACGATGTGCCCTTCCCGTTTATTCAATCAATTCATCCGTAGGATGACTCATGTCTGAGAATTCGCAACACCAAGTGAATCTACTGGACTTCTTGGCCTTTTTAATCCGTTGGCGGAAATTCTTGATAACAACAGTACTTGTCGGCGGTGTTGCCGCTACCGTGATTGTATTCGTCATTCCGCAGAAATTTCGCAGCACGGCTGTGATTCGATCTCAGGCATCAGCGGGACCGAGTATCGGCGCGCTGATTTCATCGAAATTAGGCGCTTTAGGTGGTCTTGCGAGCCAATTTGCGCCTTCATTGGGGGATGTTCCGGAACAAACATTTGTCTCGATCCTCAAAAGTCGTTGGATGAGCGAACGAGTTATCGAGCATTTTGATTTACGTTCTGTTTATAAGATGCCGGATGCAACAATGGATGAGCTGGTTAAAGCTCTCAATTCGCGAACAAGTTTTTATCTGGACAATGAGACGTTGCATATCGTAATAAAGGTTGATGATCGGAGTCCCGTGCTTGCGAAGAATATGGCAGAATTTTTTATAGAAGAATTAGACAAACGGAACCAAGATCTGCAGTCAATGTCTGCTCGTAAGGAGAAGGAGTTTATCGGCCAGCGTCTTGAAGAAGAACGAAATCGGTTGATTGCGTTGGAAGACAGCTTCGCTCAATTCCAACTGTCAAGCGGAATCGTGGATCCGGAAGAACAAGTGAAAGCTACGATTCAAGCAGCGGCACTTTTACAGGCGGAACGTCTGGCAACTCAGACCAAATTAGAATTCAACGAAATGATGATGGGAAAAACTAATCCCGAGAATTCGTATCTCCAACTGCGGTTAGCGAGTATTGATTCAAGCCTGGAATCGCTCATTAGAAGCAATCGGGATCGAGTCCCCGATCTGCTGCTGCATTTCGATGACGCGCCTACTCAAGGACTGAGTTATCTGCGGCTAAAGCGTGATATTGAAGTGGGGAATTTATTGGTCGGTTTTCTGCTGCAGCAATATGAGCAGGCTAAAATTACCGAATTGCGCAACACGCCTACGGTTATGCGGCTCGATCCGCCGATAATTCCGAACAAGCGGGTGTGGCCGCGGCGCGGATTGCTGGTTATTATCGTTTGTATGGCGGTATTTGTACTTGCTGTAGTGCTTGCTTCATTATTTGAATTTTTTAGAGATGTGTCCAGTAATCCGGAAGATCCGCAATATGGTCGTTTGCAGAAAATCCGCCGGAGTTGGGAAAATCGTTGATTCGGATTGTTATTGATGCATTTCTTCTCTAAAAGCAATGGCATTCGAATATCCCAATACTTATTGGGATTATTCTCAGGCATTGTAACAATTATTCTATGGATCATCTGGACATACTGGGATCGGGCGCCGCTTGCCGCCATTGGTATGGGAGTTGTGATTGCTTTATGCATTGCATTTTCATTTCCGAAAATTATTACTGCAATGATTGCCTGCTTCATTTTGTCAGCGCCGACACAGTTATACTCAACTCCTCTTAGTCTTGGTCTCTTGCTTGTCTTGGGTGTGTTGATTATCCGAAAGCTCATTGCCAGGGATTATACATGGAGAATCACTCCCTTTATAATCTGGTGTTCACTTTTTTTTCTATGGAAAGTGACCACGATTATCTGGAAAAGTGATTATGATTTCATCAGTTTTGGTTTTCATATCAATGCTTTTCTAATTATGATTGTATTTTCGGAAATAATCAGAGATGAGAATGATTTACATCTCATGATCTATGCTTCAGGTATTGGAATAGTAATTACATTCGGTTCAATAATTGTCGGATTATTAAATCTCTATATGGGTGGTGAGGTCAATCAAATGGCTGAAAGTGGTACCCATCTTGAAAAAATGCGTTTCTATGGTTTCTGGGACAATTCGAATGCTCTTGCATATTCGTTAATGCCGTTCCTGGCGTTATCTGTAGGGATGCTGTTTTCTCACGAGAAGAGTCTATGGAAGCGAATTATCTCGATAGTTGCCGCGGTTGCGGGGATTATTTCTATTCTTGTATCTCTGACACGCGGTGCTTTACTGTGCACGATTCTGATTATGGTCATTCTGGTATTTAGAACATCTCATCGCTGGCTAATCATTACATCAATCGCTGCAGCTTTCGTGCTAACTACAATTATCTTTCCGACAGACGTCTTTTCTCGATTTTCAGACCTGAACTCTGGTGGCACTGATTCTTCGATTAACGAGCGTTCATTATTTTTGATCGGCGGAATCGAAATGATAGATGATTCCTTTCCCTTCGGTTTTGGCGCGGGAACGTTTTTAAGCCGACAAACGGATTATGTTGTACATCGTATATCGGCAATTGGAACGCATAATTCATATGTGTCAACTGTGATTGATACTGGATTAATTGGAATCCTTCTTCTAATCGGCACATTCTATTCATTGTTTATTACTACAAGGCAGAGTGCTTACGGAATTGATGAAACATCTTCCCAAAAATCCATCCGAATAACTTATTTTGCTACACTTCTGGCGGTTGTGATAGCAATGGCCTTCGAAGATGTTATCGGATTTCCGGCATATTGGTTGTTTTTTACTCTATTAAGTGTACGACCACTTGTAACGGATTATCGGGAACCGACCTCGCATATGATCGCTAAACAGTTGTAAGCGAACGCGTTTAATATCTTTGAGTATCGTGGTCTCACGAAATCGGTATCTTCGGGCTCTATTACTGCTGTCGGACGTGATTCTGCTTGAATCACTATTCTTTCTTGCTTATTACTGGCGCTTTCAGACCGGGATTTTTGCCAATCCTGTTTTCTTCACTATTCAAGAAATTCTGTTTCCCAGTATCGTTGTAACTTTCTTCTGGCTTATTCTGCTGTCCTGGTTCGGTCTTTATCGCTTTGATCCGTTGCAGTCACGGGCAGTGGTTGCCGCGCAATCGTTCAAGGCGGTGGCGGTCGGAGTGTTGATACTCTTCATCTTGACTTTTGACCCCCAACAGCCGTTACCCAGCACCAGAATCATACTTGCCACATACGGTGTTGCGCTCTTTGTTATTGTCGGTGGAAATCGTATTGTACTATTGACGCTGCTGCGACAGTTGAGATTGCACGGAATCGGGCGGTTTCGGGTTTTACTGGTGGGTGCCGGGAGTCGCGCCAAAACGTTATTGAGATATATTTCCTCCCATCCGGGTTTGGGTTTCGACGTTTCCGCAGCGTTGTCCTCCGCTATCAGAAACGATCCGCACGCGGAGATCGGTATACCGTGCGTAGGAAAATATTCCGCTCTGCGTCGGGTTCTTCGTAATGACAGTTATTCGATTGTTCTGCTATCGGTTGATACTTTCGAAGAACACCTGCTGCCAAGATTGGTCAGGCTGCTGCGCGAGGCTCGTGTTCGCACGTTTATCCCCGCCGATCAATATCGGCTGCTGATCGGTGAGGTTAAACCCACCCGAATCCCCGGTCATCCTTTAGTGGATGTTAGACCGGAGTTGCTATCACTCGTCGAGCGGATTTTTAAACGTCTAACCGACGTTCTATTCAGTGTGGTGATCCTTGTATTGACCGCGCCGTTGTGGACTCTGCTTTTCTTTCTGATACCGCTGACGTCCGCCGGACCGATCTTCTATAAACAACGCCGTGTAGGTTTGAACGGCCATCCGTTCACGCTCTTAAAATTCCGCTCGATGTATCATGATGCCGAACGGTTGACCGGTCCTGTGCTGACACAGGAAAACGATCCGCGGGTGACGAAAATCGGCCGATTTATCCGTCGGACCCGAATTGATGAATTGCCGCAGTTGCTTAATGTTCTGATCGGTCAGATGAGCATTGTCGGACCGCGTCCGGAACGCGCGGAGTTTGTTGAGAAGTTCGTCAAGGAAATTCCGCTATATGAACGGCGCTTGAATGTCAAACCCGGGTTGACCGGCTGGTCGCAGGTGCATTTGAAATACGACAGCAAAGCCGACCAGATAGACATCAAATTACAGCACGATTTTTACTATATCGAAAACATGTCGCTGCCGCTGGATTTAAAGATCGTCTTCATGACGATGTTTGTGGTTCTTCGCGGCGAAGGCATTTAAACTTCAACTTCCCCCATGTTAGATATTCGACAAATTCGCGACAATCCCGAACGAGTCCGGGAATTATTGTCGCGTAAAGGTGAACACGCCGGCATTGAAGAACTGCTTCAGCTCGATAGTCAGCGCCGGTCGTTGATCGAACGCGCCGATGGCATGAAGGCACGCCGCAATGCAATCAGCAAGGAAATCGCCCAAAAATCCAAGCACAAACAGAATTGCGACGATTTAAAGGACGAAAGTCGCGGAATCGGAGAAGAAATCGCTCGCAGCGATGAGCGATTGCGCGATGTGGAATCGCAGTTGAATGAAATGCTGTTGCGTTTACCGAATGCACCGCATGAAAACGTTCCGGTTGGAAAATCGGCGGAAGAGAATATTGTCATCCGTGAATGGGGCCAGTCCGCAACTTTTGACTTCGTGGCCAAAGACCATTTGGCGCTTGCCGAGTCGCTGGGAATTTTGGATTTCCCCCGCGGTACGAAGATTACCGGGTCGGGCTTTCCGGTTTACAAAGCGGCGGGTGCGGTGTTTGAGCGTGCCTTGATCAATTTTATGCTGGACAAGCATCGAGAATCGGGGAAATATGTTGAGATTTCTACGCCGTTCGTTGTGAATCGGGCTTCACTTCTCGGAACCGGCCAACTGCCGAAATTCGAGGATGATCTGTATCGGTGCGACGTGGACGATTTGTTTCTAATCCCTACCGCAGAAGTGCCGATCACGAATTACCATCGCGATGAATTGCTGCTGGAAAAAGATTTACCGATATACTATTGCGGATATTCGCCCTGTTTCCGCAGGGAAGCGGGCTCTTATGGAAAAGAGACGCGCGGGTTTTTGCGAGTGCATCAATTCGATAAAGTCGAAATGGTGAAGTTCGTCACGCCGGAAACGTCCTATGACGAGCTGGAATCCTTGGTACGCGACGCCACATCGCTTCTCGAAGCGCTGGAGCTTCGCTATCGCGTGATTGAACTCTGCACCGGAGATTTATCCTTTAGTGCCGCGAAATGCTACGACATTGAAGTCTGGGCACCGGTTGAGCAGCGTTGGCTTGAAGTTTCGTCATGCTCGAACTTCGAAGCGTTTCAAGCCCGCCGGGCGAATATACGCTTCCGCCGAACCGATACCGGAAAACCGGAGTTCGTGCATACGCTGAACGGCTCCGGTTTGGCCACTCCGCGCATTTTGGTAGCGTTGCTGGAAACATATCAGCAGGATGACGGTTCCTTCCAAGTACCGCCGGCGTTGAAAAAATATACGGGCTTTGGACTGATTACACCTAATGGAGTACAATAGGGTGGCGGAAACCGCGAAAACCGAAGCCATTCGCGGACTTATTCGGGCTTCCGAGGTTCTCGATCGAATCGGTTGTCTGACCGCTACCGACGGCAATTTCTCGGTTCGACTGGGTGATAACGTCGTGATTACCTGTTCCGGTATCGAGAAACGGCAACTCACTGATGCCTCCTTTAATGAGGTTTCATTAGCGGTTGAGATGCCGGTCGGAGTATCCAGCGAATGGAATATGCATCGTATGATGTATCGGAAATACTCCGATATTCATTGCATCCTCCATACCCATGCGCCCTATCTGACGACATTCGCCGTCACCCATGCAATTCCGAATACTGCCTTGTTGGCTGAATGTGAAAGTGTGCTGGGCAAGATAAGGTTCGTGCCGTATCAAGTGCCGGGATCTCGCGAGTTGGGTCACGTGTTAACAGAGAGTAATGCGCCGGCCGCGGTATACCTGCTGGCTAACCATGGCGTAGTTACCGTCGGCCGGGATATCACTGAAGCCTTGCATCGCATGGAACGCGCGGAATTTCTTGCGCGTATACATATACAAAGTGAAATTGTGGGCGGCGGTGTTCCGTTATCTTCCGAGCAAGTTACACGATTACAGTCTCCTTTGAAGTAAACGATCTATCGTGCTTATCCTCTCTATTGAATCAAGTTGCGATGAATGTTCCGTAGCTGTTGTTAAAGACGGAAAGCTGGCTTCGGACTGTACGCTTACACAGACGGTTCATCGGGAGTACGGTGGAGTGGTTCCGGAACTTGCCGGACGTTCCCATTTGGAACTGGTTGATCGACTTGCGGTGAAGGCACTCAACGAAGCGGGCGTTAATCTGTCTGATATCGAGCTGTTTGCCGGAACGGTTGGGCCGGGATTGGTCGGTTCGTTATTGGTTGGTGCAAACTATGCCCGTGGTTTGGCGATCGCTTTGGATAAGCCGTTTCGCGCCGTCCATCACGTGGAAGCCCACCTATGGTCAGCCGAATTAGAAGCCGGCAAACTGCCGCTGCCGTTTCTCGTCTTGCTGGTGAGTGGGGGACACACGTTGCTGCTTCGTGTAGATGGCTTGCGCCGGTATACCGTATTGGGCAGAACCTTGGATGATGCTTTGGGTGAAGCCTATGACAAGGTCGGCAAACTGGCCGGATTGGCGTTTCCCGCCGGTGGTGAAGTGGATCGTCTGGCGTCTTCCGGAAATCCCCGTGCCTATGACTTTCCGCGCGCCATGGATGATGGTTCTCTAAATTTCAGCTTTTCGGGTTTGAAAACCGCGTACTTGTATCGCATCAAAGCGCTGCCTTTGGATGTGGTACAGAATGATGCATCCGACTTGCTTGCATCATTTCAGGCAACGGCGTTGGATTCCGTCGTCAATAAAGTCCGCCGTGCAATCCGATCTGAAGAACCAAAGGCCATTGTTGCCGCGGGCGGCGTCGCCGCGAACTCTCGATTGCGATTTATGCTGACTGATCTTGCCAATGAATTTCATATCGCGAGCCATTTCCCCTCCAGGAAACTGTGCATGGATAATGCCGGAATGATCGGTTATTTGGCTTGGAAGCTGGAACAATCCGGAATTACCGATCCCGCCGACTGGCCGGTTCGACCGCGCTGGCCGATTGAATCACTCATCCAACCGGCCGGATCCTTTTCATAATGCTTATTGCAACGTTTAGCAGTCTGATGCTCATGGATGCTCGGTTGACGCTGTCAACCGGCATCGGCTGGTATATTCTGTCGGCAATTGGCGTGATTGCCTTTGCCTGGCTGATTTATCGCTTCACATTGCCGCCCGTATCGCGATTGCGTAAATCCGCGCTCTGGATTCTGCGCGGTCTGGCCTTGATGCTGCTGGTTTTTCTCCTATTTGAGCCGGTCATATCTTATTTTTTCCAAAAGCGGCAGCCACCGGCGGTTGCGTTATTGGTAGATCATTCAGCTTCCATGGCTGTCGTTCGTAACGGAAATGCGCGCTCTGATGGTGTGGCTGCTTTCCTCCATTCACCCGCGTTGCGCAGTCTGGAGCATCGAGCGGACATCCACTCCTTCACGTTTGCCGATTCGCTGATCGTTGTGCCGCTTGATTCCTTGTCCGAGTTATCCTATACGGGAGTCGGCACCGACCTGGCCGGCGCTTGGACCCGCGCAGAACGCAAGCTTTCAACCGTGAATCTTGCCGCCATCGTAATGCTGTCCGATGGCGCGTACAACGCCGGTGAGAATCCGATGCGGATTGCCGCGGCGTCCACCGTTCCCATCTACTGCCTCGGAGTGGGAGATACCACGGTCATGGCGGATGCCTTAATTTCGGATTTGCTGACGAACGAAGTGACCTACAAAGGGAGTCAAGTTCCGCTCGCGATTCGTGTTCGTGGTGTCGGATTAAATGGAAAAGCTTCAACATTGCGTGTGTTCGGTCGAAACGGAGTTGAAGTCGGCAGCCGCAGTGTCCGCTTTGACGGTGACAACGTGGAGATTTCCGTGGACCTGAGTTTCGAAGCGACGGAAGCGGGTGATCTGCGAATCTCCGCACGGCTGGATTCGATACCGGGTGAGTCCATTTTCGAGAATAATCGCCGCTCGATAATTGTTCGCGTACTCGATCGCAAATCAAGTGTCTATCTTTTTGCCGGACCTCCCAGCGCCGACGTGACGATTCTTCGCCAAACCTTGGATAAAGACACGACCCTGGAGGTGACGGCATTTGTCGAGAATCGCGGCGGCGGAATGCTCTACGATCGTACGATCCCCAATCCTGAGGATCTCGGTAAAGCCAATCTCATCGTGCTGGTGGATTTTCCGACTCGTTCAACCCCGGCGGCGCTTGTCGAACGATTGGCAAGAATCATCGAAGAAGGTCGAATCCCCATTCTTTTCTTAGCCGGACCCGATATCCAGAGTTCATCCTTGGGTCTATTAAAAGATGTCTTGCCGTTTCGAATTTTAAAACCGGCGCCTCTTGAACAGCGTGTGATCGCGCGGGCGGGTGCGGCGCATCCGGCCCTGGCAACCGCTAATCCGTTGCCCTTGGAATGGCCGGCCTTGCCGCCGGTCTTCGGCGGAATAGGTAATTTCTCGGCGGATGCGGTTGCGCAAGTTGCAGTGAAACTCTCGCGCGAGGAATTGGGCATTAGCGAGGATGAACCCGGTTTGTTGTTTTGGGAGGTCTCGTCACGACGGGGTGCTGCGTTGCTGGCTTGGGGAACCTCCAAATGGCAGATGCAGTTGGCGGAGTCATCTGCGGGTTCCGACTTCTACACGGATCTCATACAGCGCATTCGCGCGTGGTTAGTGGCTCCGATTGAGGAACAGCCCGTAAGGATTCGGACCACTAAAAAATTGTACTCCGGCGGCGAGACCATTCGGTTTTTAGGCGAGGTGTACGGAGCCGACCTTGCTCCGCGCGACGATGCTTCCATCGAAGTCCGGATTTCATCGGACTCACGCACCGAAACGGTGGCGCTGCATATTCGCGGCAATGGCCGTTATGAGGGCGAACTGATTCCGTGGACGGAAGGCGAATATCGGTTCGTCGGGCGCGCCGTCGCTCATGATGATACGTTGGGTTCCGACCGCGGAATGTTCGCCGTCGAAGCCTTCAATATCGAGCTGCTGGAGACGCACGCCCGCTTTGATATCCTTCGCCAAATCAGTACGGTGTCGGGTGGGGCGTTTGCTCCCATCGGCGATGCGGATTCGCTGCTTCAATTGCTGGATTTGGCGCCCCGTGAAATTACTCAGCGGCGCGAAGCGACATTGTGGAACCGCGGGATCATGATTTGGGCGATTATCATTCTTTTATCGGCCGAGTGGATGATTCGCAAACGCAGCGGCATGCTGTAGGAAAGGGTCCCATGCAAGATAAACTCGACCGTTTAAAAGCGCTTACCGAGCAATCGCAGTTGGGGGGTGGTGCCGATCGTATCGAAGCCCAGCACACTAAAGGGAAACTAACGGCCCGGGAACGTTTGAATATTTTGCTCGATCCCGGATCATTCGTCGAGATTGATGCATTGGTACTGCCTTGTACCGCTGCTAACGGCGATTCCGGTCAGCACATTTATGGTGACGGTGTAGTAACGGGTCACGGCCAAATTGACGGTCGGCCCGTTTTGGTTTTTTCGCAAGACTTCACGGCTTATGGCGGTTCACTCTCCGAAGCCCATGGCGCGAAGATCTGCAAGATTCTCGACATGGCTATGAAAATCGGTGTCCCGGTGATCGGACTCAACGATTCCGGCGGAGCGCGGGTTCAGGAAGGCGTCGTGTCATTGGGCGCCTATGCTGAAATCTTTCTCAGAAATGTGCTGGCATCGGGAGTTGTTCCGCAGATTTCGGCGATCTTAGGACCGTGTGCCGGCGGTGCGGTCTATAGTCCCGCCATGACCGATTTCACTCTCATGGTGCAGCGCACCAGTTATATGTTCGTGACCGGACCGAAAGTCGTGAAGACCGTCACGCATGAAGACGTCTCCAGCGAAGATCTGGGCGGTGCCGATGCCCATGCTATGAAATCGGGTGTGGCGCATTTCTCCAGCGAGAACGAAGCGGAGTGCCTGCTCACGATTCGTCGGTTATTGTCCTATATGCCCCAGAACAATCTTGAGGATCCGCCGCGTATTACGAGGGAATCCGCTCAGCCGTTAACCGACGAAAGTCTTGCCGATGTCATTCCCGATACCCCCAATAAGCCTTATGATGTTAAGGATGTCATCGAGCGGGTTGTAGATCGGGAGAGTTTTCTGGAAGTGCATAAAGACTGGGCGCAGAATATCGTCGTCGGCTTTGCCCGGATCGGCGGACATTCGGTCGGGATTGTGGCCAATCAACCGGCGGTGCTGGCGGGAGTATTGGACATAAACTCATCCCGTAAAGGCGGGCGATTCGTACGGTTTTGCGATGCCTTCAACATTCCGATCATTACCTTCGTGGATGTGCCGGGATTCCTGCCGGGAACCGATCAGGAGTGGGGTGGGATAATCGTTAATGGCGCAAAACTGCTCTATGCTTACTGTGAGGCGACTGTTCCGAAGATTGCAGTGATTCTCCGCAAAGCCTACGGCGGCGCGTATGATGTCATGAGTTCCAAACATATTCGCGGCGATTTGAATTTCGCGTGGCCGTCCGCCGAAATCGCGGTTATGGGTGCGCAGGGCGCGGTGGAGATCATCAACGCCAAAGAAATCGCCTCGGCTGCGGAGCCGGATCAATTGAAGACGAAATTGGTCAACGAATACACCGCGCAGTTCGCGAATCCCTATATCGCTGCGGCGCGCGGCTACGTCGATGAAGTCATCAATCCGGCTGATACCCGTTCGCGGTTGATCGGCGGTCTGGAATTATTGCGGACCAAAGTGGATGCCAACCCGCGCAAAAAGCATGGGAATATTCCCCTTTAATACATGTTGTGAGGTCCTATGGCACGGATACTCGTAATTGACGACGACGAGAACTATCGCATGATTCTGCGCAGTTTCGTCGAAGAAAAGGGACATACCGTTTGGGAGGCGGAAGACGCCGCGGAAGGATTGAAAATCTTCATGCAGGAGAAGGTAGATCTCGTCATTTCAGACTTTATGATGCCTAACAAGACGGGCTTGGAACTCCTGAAGGAATTGAAAAGTATTAATTCTAAAGTACTTTTTATTATGGTAACGGGCTATCCTTCCGTGGATATGGCTACCGAATCCATGAAGGCGGGAGCCTTTGACTTTCTCGTAAAACCTGTGGATATTAATCAGTTGGCGGCGGTCATGACGCGTGCGTTGTCTACGGTCGAATTACGTACTCAACTGACCACCCTGAGGGGCGTCAATCTGGCTTTGTTGCTTTCGATCCCGCTCTGGATTATTATCGGTATTTTGGTGCGTGTCTTTCTGTTCTGATGATATAAGGCCCAAGTTGTCGAGGTAGCTATGAATAGCAGCGTTCTGCACGGTTTGCGAAACTCACTTCTACCGGTTCTGGTGGTGGTGCTGTTCCTCGTGGTTTCCGTTTTACCGCTTAGCGGTTGTCGCAGTAAGGACAATCCGGTTGGTCCGCCGGATGGACCTCAGCCTGGGCATTGGACATTAGTTCTGAGTGCGCCGCCCTCAATGTTTCGAGATCTCCCCGGTGGCCATGTCGAGAATGACACGATTACCGTGAGGCTCTATAATGAGGAGGGAATCCTCGCATCAGGCGTGCGAATCTACTCCAAATGTGATGTCAGCGTGGATAGTGTTTCACCCCAAATACAATCGCGATCTGATACGGCTGCTGTACCGTGGGGTGCGAATCCGGCCTTGATCTATTGGGGTTCCGGCGGAGTGGATGGTCGGGAGGTGGTTCGCAGTTGGGCGCTGTCAATTGCCCAGGGCGATACTGATACTCTGGCTACTGCTTTTGCCAGTTTTAAGGTCTTCGATCCGATCGAGTAAACGTGTTTATGCAAAAAAAGCCGCCCGATGCTCACCGGGCGGCTTTTTTTTTGTGTCACTAAATCACCCCATATATTCCCGATACTTTTCCTCAAATTGGTGCTTTCCGACGGCTAATGCCAGCAGATTGGGCCAATGTTCGCGCGCTAATGCCAGCATCTGATCGGATAGCTCCCGCGCTTCCCATTGGGCATGGTGGTCGGAACGCAATCGGGCAAAATGGTACAATTCTCTCGCGTTGATTTGAATTCGAACGTGCTTGATATGAGCATTGGTTAACAAATAGGGAGCAAGGAGCGGTGATTCTTTCAATAGACCTCTTGCCGCCTCCAGAACCGAAGTGATCGTATTCTTAAACACATGAGCAAGCCCTGCTTCTTCAACACTTGGCGGAACCATCACCGCATCCTCGACACAATAGGGCTGATGCAATAGGGTCATCATTCGATGTCGTTTCAGTTGCGCAAAGCAGGACGCGCTGATCTCCCCTTCAAATGTCATTTGGGCCACTTCAAATTCTCGTAATACGCCATCGTGCGGGGACATATCTCTGTATATCTCACGCCAAGTATTAACATCGTTTCTAAGTTCTTTTCTTCCTGAAGTATAAGCTAAAGCATTTAACACTCTGTCTTCACCGTCGGGTGTCCGGTCTATCAGCCGCACTTGGGGATGTGTCCGAAACCTCAAATCACGCGAGATTTCAGTAGCCCTTAGCTGCTCCCGATTGCCGCGCGGATAACTCCCGCGGGTCGTGTACTTGATGAGTGACGGCGCTAATCCTCCCACCGCCTTAACGATCCCTTGTCCAAGATCGCGCAGTTCTTGTAACGGATGATCCGAAAGATCGCAGGTGATATGCTCGATATTCCGGGCGTTCATCGTTACACCCATTTGCGTCGAGCAAGCTAACGGAAGCAGATACCGGGCATCTTCCTTAGCCCGGTTTTCGATATCCCTCATTTCGTCCTTGTTCGGCTCATGCCCCAATTCTTCAAGATATCTATTTTGAAGATTTTTGGAGAGCTCCTGATAGCCCGCAAACAGCTTCGGGATCAATTGATTCAGTCGTTCTTCCCACGGAGTACCCAGCAATTCCGGCGGTATAACATAGTCTGTGGTTAAGGAAATATACCGCTGTGACTTCTCGGTGAAACTTACCAGCCGATGCGATTGCAGCTCTTCAGAGGCTAATCGAGACAACCCAAGGATATCGAAATTGAAACACGCATGTTCGGCGACCGAGGCATGACCCAATCCAAATATTATATTTTCATTTGACTTGCGTGCACGAGTTACGGCAAATCGTGCCGCTTTGCGCAACTCGGTTACTGCCTTAGGATCGCGGCTGATGCGGGCATAAGCGGCTGAAATGGTCTCCGGCGTAAATGCCTCTGGATTGATATTGCTCCGAACCTTGCCTGCAACTGATTCCAGTAGTTCTTTATAATCGTTGGCTGTCAGATTGCCGAAAGCGGCGGCCGAACTTACGTGATCCAAATCGCGGAGAATTCCGAGCACCGCTTCGACCAAATCCGCGTCCAGATTATACCCGGCCAATCGCACCACCAAAGACATAACATGACTCCTGATAATAACTTGGGCGTGACCAGATCATCGCCCGATCTTTGGCAATATAGGAAACTTCAACCGGATTTTCATCATTTACCTGAGAAATTAATGGCCGAAACCTGCGCTTGATTGCCCATGAAGTATTTCGAAGAGGTTGCATTTGATGGCATTTGGTCTTATATTAGCATAAGAAAAGTTACTGCCGGGGAATGGCAGGTTTACCACCGGCCGCGTTGTAGCTATGATAATTGGCCCCCCACGATTACCAAGCTCCGCTTGGCCGGTGGTAGCTTTGTTTTGTAGGCCCTTGCCGGGGTGGTGGAACTGGTAGACGCAGCAGACTCAAAATCTGCCGGGGCTTACGCCCCGTGCCGGTTCGATTCCGGCCCTCGGCACAGCCTCATAGAACAGCCTCACGATTGTGAGGCTGTTTGCTTTTAAATCATTGATTTAGCTATCGGCTTTAGATACTCCTGGCAATCGCCAGATAAGGCGGAGGAGTACCAATCCGACCAGGACACCGCCAATCAGCAACAGCAGGAACATTGTCAGCGGTCCGCCTTGGGTTTGGCTGGGGAGATTAGCCACATGGAAGTCCGGTCCGAATGAGGCATGCCGCACAACATCTCGACCGGCATCCATTCCGCCAATCGTAGCAATCAACAAAATAGTTGTTACTCGCTGCCAGATTTTCTTCTCAGGATTAGCCAAGGCAACAATCAATAGTCCCATCAACACCAAGCCGCACGCCACTCCGCAGATCCAGACCAAACTGGGAAATGTCCCGCTGAATAATCTATCCAACACCTCGCTGGGCAGCCAAATCAGGAACCAAACACCGACAATGATCTGCAGTCCGGTGGCGCCGGCGGCAATATGCAGTCCCATTTTTCGAAATTCCGTAAGCTCGGCAATGGGGCCGCCACGGTCCTGCCGCCACCATGAAATCCACACCATCCAGAATCCGGTCACCGCAAACGAACCGATAATATAATGTAGAAACCGGGGAATAAACGTGAGATTATTCACCACCAGCCACGGCCGGTCGAGCAGCAAATTCCAGTGGGTTTTATCGGTCGTTAGGAAGTAGTTGCTTACCATCAATCCCGCGATGTACAGCGTGAATACTGAAATAATAACCCCGATGGTTCCTGCCCATGCGGAATTTCGTTCGTTTCGCGACAATGACCGCAACAGAATATAGCAGAGATAGAACGCCGCCATCAGTACGATGATGATCGACAGCCACGCTTTACCCAAGATGATATTCGCCGTATAGAAACGATCGGGATATAGAACTTGTACGAAGAGCAGGCACGCCACTCCGAAATTGATCGTGAACGTAAATGCCGCCGGAAGTGGAGCCGTCAGCCACTTGGCGAACAACTTCCCTTGATCCGGTTTGAACCATAGTGACCACGCGGCTATGATCGGGCTGGCCAGTACGAAATTGAAAAAGAGAATATGAATAACGAAGACCAGCCCCAGCAAGTGCGCAAAGATCATCGGGGATGCGGGAATCGGTGGGAAGGACGACATCATTGGACACCTCCTTCCGGCATTTGATAGGATATGGAGTCCGGACTTTTGACATCCTCCGGTATTCCTGATGGTTCCCCGAGTTGTCCGTCTTTGGTCAATGACCAAAGGTATTCGCCTAACGCGGCTTTCTCTTCCTCAGTACCGATAAACGGCGGCATGAACGTCTTGATCCGATCCAGTTGATCGAGCGCGGAAAGAATCAGCGGTTTATTCCAGCTATAGATCAGCGGAACTATCGCGTTATACCCGTTGACTTCATGGCATCGCAAACACTCCGCTCGATAAACCGCTTCGCCGATGGCAACCTGACCATGATAACGAACGGTATCCGGCTCGATCCACGGTGAGTTCGGCAAGATTCCCTCTTGATTGAGTTGTTCAACGTCGTTCAATAGCACCCCGTGCGAGTACATGGTGTTCATAATCACGTAGGGTTTGCGAATGCCCTCGCGAACGAATTCCATTGAACCCGTGGCCAAGAACGCAATGGCCGCCATGAGTAACGCCGTTTCCAGATTGATATCTCGCGCCCGCGACTTTCGCAGCATCCCGAACAGGGCATAGAGTCCCAACAGAAACGACAGCACGATTCCAAACATGAGAAAGAAAGTCATGGCAATCGCCCCGCCCATCGCCAGTGACCTCGCGGAATCGGGAATCGCTCCGAAATACCATAAGGCCAGAACCGGCATCAGCGCCAATGGAATCAAAAACCGCGCGCCCCACGAAATTATGGTCCCCCGTGCCTCTGTATCATATTTCTTGCGGCGACCGGCGGCCACGATGGCTGAGAAGATTCCCGCCAGCGCCAGCGAGGAAACCGTTCGAATCAGCAGCGAGGGCAGGGCGGAGGGATTTAACCATGCATCCCAAACGCTGTGCGTCGAACTCCAGGCGCCGGGCGTTAACATGAAAGTCAGAATACCATTGATGATCACCAGCGACATGAACGCCGCGATCGCATATACCCAGCCAACTAACAGGTGAAGTCGGGGCGTTATTCTATCCCATGTATAATAATAGATGTACCCGGAGGCTAACTCGATGGCGAAAAATACCCATTCAATGGCCCAAAACCAGACAAATAACCGGATCAAAAACGTTGTTGCTTCCGGAGCAACAACGCCGATGGTAAACCAAATCCCCACCCCGGACACGGCCCCCGCCACGAACGACAAGTAAATTAGAAATATCGAATTATCACGAACAAAACCGAGAAGGGTGGAGTCGTTGTGACGGCGGGCGCGGGCTTCCGTCAGGGCATTGTAGATACCGGCGCCCACCGCAAAATGGGCAATTACCACATGAAAAATCGAAATCGCGGCGATAACCATCGCCCCACCGGCCAACGGGAAATTCCACTGTGGATATATAAGCATAGTCTCCTCGCAAGTATGGCTTGAATTTCGGTGATTTTGTTCACAAAAGCAAGCCGACCCACATTCATTGTTGTCATCTCATGCACTTGACTTTCGAGCGTGAAATTGCTAAACTTATAAGTTATGACAGACTACGAATCTTCTGGTGTTAGTTTGAGCCGGGCGGCGGCCGCCAAGGCTCGTATTGCTGCCGCAGCCCGCACCACCTTCGGTCCGCAAGTTCTGACTGACGTCGGACACTTCGGCGGTTTTTTCGCGCTTAGCGAGAACGACGATTCGGAAGTGCTGGTTGCTTCCGCCGACGGCGTCGGTACCAAGCTCCTCTTGGGAGTTCAGTTTGGCATTCTGGACGGACTGGGACGCGACTTGGTCCAGCACTGTATCAATGATATCTTGATGTGTGGAGCGCGACCGCTATTCTTTCTGGATTACATGGCCTTCGGAAAGCTGAATCCGGACGTTGCCGGAACCGTGGCGGAGAGTCTGGCGGCGGCGTGTCGCGATCATGGCGTAGCCCTGATCGGTGGCGAGACGGCGGAGATGCCGGATCTATATGCGCCGGATCATTTCGACTTGGCCGGAACTATTGTCGGCTCAGTACGTCGTGATCGCATTCTCGACGGTACGCGCGTGAAAGCCGGTGATGTCATGTTAGGCATTGCTTCCAATGGCCTGCATACTAATGGCTATTCATTAGCTCGCAAGATCATCGTCGAACATCCTGAACTAGTTGGTCGCACATTGAAAAACGGTCGGACCGTCGCGCGCGCCTTACTGGAACCGCATCGCTGCTATTTAAAATTGCTTAGTCCTTTGTTAGATAATCCCGCGTTGCACGCAATGTCGCACATTACCGGCGGCGGTCTGGAAGAAAACACACTCCGTGTCGTGCCTAAAAGCATGAGGTTGGACATTGACTGGCAGAGCTGGCCGCGACCGGAGTTGTTTACCCTTCTGCAAGAAATCGGCGGAGTGGCCGAACCGGAAATGCGCCGTGTGTTTAACAACGGCATTGGCGTTGTCTTGATCGTGGATAAAGATCAAGCCGATGCCATCGAACGACAATTGCAGGCTGACGGCGAAACCGCCTATCGCATTGGTCGGGTTGTCGGGTGACGATTCTCCTTTCAATTCTGATCGGTTTTCTCATCGGTGGTATTCCCACGGGAATTCTCCTGTGCCGCGCTATCAAGGGCGTTGATCCCCGCACTATCGGTTCCGGCAGCAGCGGTGCCACGAATGTCTCGCGAGTTTTGGGAAAAAAGTGGGCCTTAGTGGTACTCGTGCTGGACGGACTGAAGGGCTATCTACCGGTTCGCTTTCTGGCTCCGGCCCTTGCAAACAATGAATGCTTGCCCGCCGCCGCGGCGGCGATGGCGGTTTCTGTTGCAATAGGACATATTTGGACGCCTTACGCGGGATTTCGCGGCGGCAAGGGTGTTGCGGCATCCGCCGGCGGCTTGATCGCTCTGGATCCCCGCGCCACCAGTCTGGCATTAGTCGTTTGGCTGTTGGCTTTTCTGCCTTTTCGATATGTTTCTCTGGCTTCGATCATTGCCGCGATTGCCTTTCCGATTATCATGATCGTACTGGGCGAGCGCCCGATCGCTTATCTGGTTGCCGGCGGTGCTTTGGCTCTCTTGATTATCTACGCGCATCGCGCGAATATCAGCCGTATCCTCCGTCACGAAGAAAAACGTCTTTTCTGAATAACCGATTATGCGAATTTCGATCTTAGGTGCCGGGAATTGGGGAACGACGATGGGGCTATCCCTGCATCGGATCGGGCATAATGTGCTTTTCTGGGAATTTGATCCCTTGCAAGTGGCGGCTATGGAGCGCGATCGCGAAAATAAAAAATTTCTTCCCGGTTTTGCGCTGCCTGAAGGAATTCAGATCACTAACGATCTTCGGAACGCCGTCGCAGATGCCGAAGTATGTTTGCTGGCGGTTCCCTTCCAAACCAGTCGCAGCGTATTGCGAAAGATCGGTAAGCTCAAGCGCGGAACCTTGATTCTCAGCCTGATGAAAGGAATCGAGCAAGGGACATTGCGGCGCGAATCGGAAATCTGCGCGGAAGAACTGCATGATTTCTCCGAAGCGCAATATGCCATATTATCCGGCCCCACGATTGCACCGGAAGTGGCCGCCGGATTACCGACCTCGGCGGTGGTTGCCTCCGCTTCGCAAGCCACGGCGGAAACTCTGCAAGCGGCGTTTTCCAGCAGTGCCATGCGTCTCTACTCCTCGACGGATGTTGTGGGTGCTGAACTCGCGGGGGCATTGAAAAACGTGATCGCATTGGCGGCGGGGGTCTGCGACGGAATGGAATTGGGAGTCAACACTAAGGGCGCGTTGATTACCCGTGGCCTGGCCGAGATCATACGTCTTGGTGAAACTCTGGGCGGAAGTCGGCAAACGTTTAGCGGTCTTTCGGGCTTGGGTGATTTAGTCACGACCTGTACGTCGCCCGCCAGCCGCAATCGCCGGGTCGGTGAAGCCATCGGGCGCGGTCAGTCGCCTGCTGATGTTTTAGCCGGTATGGTGATGGTTGCCGAAGGCGTGTGGACCGCGCGTGCCGCTTGGGATTTGGCGCAGAAACATCAAATCAACATGCCCATCACCGAAGCCGTCTGCGGCATACTGGGCGGCAAGAATCCCCGCGCCGCCGTGAACGAACTCATGAACCGCGATCTTAAAGCGGAAGACTAAACAATTCGAACCATTCCACACTCGGAACGAATGATGTCAACAACACCTCACGTTTATATTGAAGATATCGGCGGCTACGAAGGCCAGACTGTCACGATCAAGGGTTGGCTCTATCATAAGCGGTCGTCGGGTAAAATTCGTTTTGTGGTCATGCGTGACGGCACTGGGCTGCTGCAATGCGTGGCGTCCCTGGCTGATATCGGCGAGCAAGCCTTTGCGGCAATTGATCAGTTGACTCAGGAATCATCGCTGATCGTCTCCGGCAAGGTCCGTGCCGACAAGCGCGCCCCCGGCGGCTACGAATTGGAAATGTCATCCCTCGAACCGGTCGCTCTGGCCGAAGAGTATCCGATTACGCCCAAGGAGCACGGCACGGCGTTCCTCATGGATCATCGCCACCTGTGGATTCGCAGCAAGCGGCAGCATGCGATTCTCCGTATTCGCCATACGATCATTAAAGCGATCCACGATTTTTTTGATAGCCGGAAGTTCATCCAGTTCGATGCGCCGATCTTCTCTCCAGCGGCGGTGGAAGGCACGTCCACGCTGTTCGAAACGGAGTACTTCGGCGAAAAAGCCTATTTGACGCAATCCGGTCAACTCTACGGCGAAGCGGGAGCGATGGCTTTCGGCAAGATTTATACGTTCGGGCCGACGTTCCGTGCCGAAAAATCCAAGACCCGCCGTCATCTTACGGAATTCTGGATGATCGAACCGGAAGTCGCTTATCTTGATCTGGAAGGCGATATGGAACTCGCCGAAGACATGATTGTCTTCATCGTTTCGCGCGTTCTGGAATCTCGCCGCGAAGAATTGCAGACAATCGAACGCGATATCTCGATTTTGGAGAAAATCCAGAAACCGTTCCCGCGTATTACCTATACCGACGCCATCGAATTACTCAAACAGAAAGGTCACGATATCGAGTGGGGCGGAGATATCGGCGGCGACGAAGAGACCACGATTTCCGAACAGTTCGACCGCCCCGTGATGATGCATCATTTTCCGGCCGCCATTAAAGCTTTCTATATGAAGCGCGATCCCCGTGATCCCAAGCTCGCGCTCGGGTTCGATATGCTGGCGTCCGAAGGCAAAGGCGAGATCATCGGCGGCGGACAGCGTGAGGATAATCTCGACTATCTGATCGAACGCATTCATGAAGAGAAGCTGCCGATGGACGCCTATGAGTGGTTTCTTGATTTGCGCCGCTTTGGCAGTGTTCCCCACGCGGGCTTCGGACTCGGCTTAGAACGCACCGTCGCGTGGATTTGCGGATTGCCCCACATTCGCGAAACTATTCCCTTCCCGCGCATGATTTCGCGTCTCAAACCCTGAGGTAGACTCATGGAATCAGTCTGCGTTCATGCATATGCCTCCGGTGTTGTGCAGGGGGTTTGTTATCGGGCTTTCGTCTGGGAAAATGCCCTGCAAATCGGCGTGAATGGCTGGGTGAGAAATCTCCCCGATGGCCGCGTCGAAGCGGAAATCGAGGGAGATCGCGCCGCGGTCAATCGTCTGTTGGATGCCATGAAAGTCGGTCCGCGCATGGCTCATGTCACGGGCGTGGTGATTACCGAAGAACCGTTCCAGAATCGTTACACTGAATTCCGGGTGCGCTCGTGACCTTAGCTCCCCCGTGGATTAATCGGCTAACGGAAATCGTCGGCGCCAATCATTGTCTGCTGCCCGACCACGACGACTTTTCCAAATACGAGCAGGACGAAACCGAGGATCTCCGCTTTCCGCCGCAAGTTGTCGTTCGTCCTCAAACGACCGAAGAAATTCAGGAGATTGTTCGCTTAGCCGAAGCGGAACACATGGCCATTGTGCCACGCGGCGGGGGCACGGGATTGTCGGGGGGTGCGTTGGCGACACAGGGCGGAATCGTGCTCAGCCTCGAACGCATGAATCGCATCATCGAGATTGACGAGAGTAATTTCTTTGCCGTGGTTGAACCGGGGGTAATCACTCAACATCTGCACGAAGCGGTAGAAGAAAAAGAGTTGTTTTATCCGCCCGATCCGGCCAGCCGCGGTTCCTGCACTATCGGCGGTAACATTGCCGAAAACGCAGGCGGACCACGCGCATTAAAATACGGCGTAACGAAAGACTATGTCCACGGACTGAAAGCGGTGGTTGCCGGGGGGGATGTCGTTAAATTCGGCGGCAAATTGCTGAAAGATGTCGCCGGCTACAACATGGTGCAGCTATTCCTCGGCAGCGAAGGCACCCTGGGTATCGTTACCGAGATTACTCTCAAGCTCATCCCGTTGCCGCGCTATCGCCGGACCATGCTCGCGCCATTTGATAGTCTGTCCAATGCCGCGGCGGCGGTTCCCGCCATCATGTCCAAGGGCGTCGTTCCATCCGTTCTGGAATTCATGGAACGGGACTGCTTGAAGGCTATTGAAAATCATCGCGGCAGCCCCGTCCGATTCTCCGACAGCGCAGCAGTGTTGCTAATCGAGCTCGACGGCAATCACGAGCCGGTCTTGGATTCCGAGATGGAATTGATTGCCGAAATTCTCGAGCAGCATCACGCGCTGGATTGCTTTTTGGCCGAAAGCAGCGCTCAGCAAAACGAGATTTGGGACATTCGTCGCTCGGCCGGTGAAGCGGTCAAGTCCATCTGTCCCTACAAGGAAGAGGACACCGTTGTGCCGCGTTCGCGACTGCCGGAGTTGGTGGCGGGAGTACACGAAATCTGTGACCGTTGGGGATTACGAGTTATCTGCTACGGCCATGCGGGAGATGGAAATATTCACTGCAATATTCTCAAAGCGGGGCTGTCGGATGACAAATGGGAGGGCGAGCTCCCGAAGGCTATTACAGAAATCTTTCAACTTACGGTCGGCTTAGGCGGTTCGATTTCCGGGGAACACGGTATTGGTCACTCTCAGCGGCAATACCTCTCCATCGCCCAAACCGCCGCCGAAATCCACTTCCAACGCAAATTGAAGAATGCCCTTGACCCGTACGGTCTTTTCAACCCATCTAAACTCTTGCCTGATATAGATTAAAATCCACCATTTCAAGACTTGATTTTCAAAAGTGAATACTGTATTTTAAATGTTTGCGTCTTGCGCCCCCGTAGCTCAGATGGATAGAGCGAGAGTTTCCTAAACTCTGCGTCGGAGGTTCGAGTCCTCTCGGGGGTACAACCGGGAGGTTGCTATGAAGACGTTTTCATGTAAAGCCTTCCCCTAAGCACGTTTCATGTTCCGATCCATTTTCAGGTAACCCGATGAGCAAAGTATCTTCAGCGAAAACTCGCGGCAGGCTCACCAAAAAAGAGCTTAAACAGGACAAGTTGGTCCAGTACGCTTACCAGATCGAGGCTTTCTATCGTCAGCACCAACAATGGGTTATCGGTGCAGCGATAGTGGTTGTAGCAATCGTGGTCGGAATTACGCTTTTCCGCCGAATTAATGAAAGTAGCCGTCTTGAGCGCAGCTACCAACTCACTATGGCGAAAATGAGCTATGGATCAGGCCGGATGGATGAAGCGCGGGAAGGTTTCCAGAAAGTGGTCAATACCTCCGGAGGCGCTTCTGCCGCCGAAGCAAAGTACTTTTTAGGCCGGGTAGCCTTTGAACAAGGGGATTATCCGCAGGCCGAGACCCAATTTTCGGAATATTTGAAGGATTTCGCTGGAAATGAGGCATTGGACGTCGCCGCTATAAGCGGTTTGGCGGCCACCTTGGAGATCCAGAGCAAGCCCGATGAAGCAATCGAACAGTATCTTAAGATCGTGCAGAAGTACCCGGAGAATGCCTTTAGCCCACAGGCGCTCATGGAAGCATCACGACTGTATCTTAAGACGAATCAAAAGGATAAGGCTATTGATGTCCTGAAGAACATTCAGGATAAATATGCCAAATCTTCGGTTGCCTCACAGGCCAAGCAAAAGCTGGCGTCTTTCGAATAACCTCCGGTAGAATTTGCATTTCTTCTGAAAATTTGCTATATTTGCGTGATAAAAGTGGGCCACGCCCACTTTTTGTTTGTATAACTTTTCAGACGAATTCTGCCCTGTGACGAATACCCTCGAAGCGGAAATCCGAAAATTATTCGAAGATGAAGGCGTTGAGCTGCTGGAACTCAACGTTTCCGGTCGTGCCAATCGTCCGCAAGTGCGGGTGATCGGCGACCGTCGCGAAGGATTTCTGACCATCGACGATTGCGTTCGCTTAACCCGCGAAATCCAGCATGTCATCGGTGAAAAACGGTTGTTGGCTGAAGATTATCGTCTCGAAGTCAGTTCCCCCGGATTGGAATATCCGCTGCGGGAGAATTGGCAGTTTCAAAAAAATTTGGGTCGGCTCCTGAAAGCGACTGTTCCCGGCGAACGGGGACCGAAAGAAATCAGCGGGCGACTTACATCCGTGAACACGAACGGCATCACTCTTAAATCGGACAAGACCGAGTGGACGCCGCGTTTCGCGGATCTGATTTCAGTCCGGGTGTTGCCGGAGTTTAAACCACCACGTTCGGAGTCGTAGGAATGAACACTCCCATCGTTGAGGCCGTCGGCCAGATTCTTCGCGACAAGAATATTGACAAAGATGTCTTTCAGGAGATCATCGAGAATGTCTTCTTGTCCATGATCAAGAAGAAATACGGCTCGGCCGACAACTTCGATGTGATTTTTAATCTGGAAAAAGGCGATATCGAAATCTTCTGCGAGAAAGTCGTCGTAGATGACGACGATCTGGAAGACCCTGTGACCCAGATCGCCATCTCCCGTGCGCTGACGATTGACGATGATCTGGATATCGGCGATACCTATGCGGAACTGGTCCCGGTGAATGATTTCGGCCGCCGCTTGGTTACATCTGCCCGGCAGAATCTCACGCAGAAGATTAAAGAGATCGAAAAGGAGAATATCTATTCCGAGTTCTCCAGCCGTATCGGCGAAGTGATTTCCGGCGAGATCCATCAGATCAATCGCCGCGAAATTCGCGTGCATATTGACAAGCACGATGCCATACTGCCGAAAGCGGAACAGATCTACAACGAAAAATACATTCGCGGCAAAACGATTCGGGCGATCATCAAGGAAGTCAACCGCACGACCAAGGAACCCGAAATCGTTCTATCCCGTGCGGATGCGACCTTTGTGCGCCGCTTGTTCGAATTGGAAGTTCCGGAAATCTTCGACAACATCATTGAGATCAAGGGCATTTCCCGCGAACCCGGCGACCGGACCAAGATCACGGTGCTTAGCCATGATAAGCGCATTGATCCGGTCGGCGCCTGCGTGGGCATGAAGGGCGTTCGCATTCAGGCCGTCGTGCGCGAACTCAATAACGAGAAGATTGATATCGTTCACTGGAGTCCCGATCCGGAGTTGTTCATCAAACGCGCCATGGCGCCGGTGACTCCGCTGCTGGTGATGGTGGACGACGAGAACCGCTCGGCTACCGCCGTGGTCCCGGATGATCAAATTCAGTTTGCCATCGGTCGTCGCGGACAGAATATTCGCTTGGCATCGCAATTGACCGGATACCAGATCGAACCGATCAAGGAATCGGAGTATCTGGCTCCTGAAGAGTTGTTGACGGATGAAATCAGTGAATTGGATGATGAGACGAAATCTCGTCTGAAAGCGGCGGGATTCGAAACGGCCGATTCTATTTTAGATGCCGGGATCGAACGTCTGTGTGAGATCGAAAACCTGGACGAAGACCAGGCCCGCCGCATCATGGAAGTGATCGAGAGCTATTATTCGGAAGCGGAAGAAGCAGCAGAAACACCGCCTGCCGCCGATGATGACCGTCCGGTTGAACCCGAGCCTAACACTGCCGATGAACCGTCCGATCCGTCGGAATCAGAGGAACAGCGAGGATAGACTTCGTGGCTGAAAAGCTGAAGAAAATTTATCAAGTAGCCAAAGAACTGAACGTCGCCACTCCCGCCATCGTCGAGTTCCTCGAAGATGCCGGTTTTGACGTGCCTAAAAAGCATATGTCTCCCTTGACGGAAGACATGTATGCCGAGGTCATCAAGAAATTCGATCCGGCGCGGTGGCAGCGTCAGCTTGAGGAAGAAACCCGCGTTCTCGATGATGCTCGTCGGGCGGAAGCCGAACGGGCGCGTGCCGAACAATCACTGAAGATTCTGGACGAAATCGCGCATAAGGCATCGGAAGCGGCGGAAACGCTGATTCGGCAGGTTCAAGAGCAAAAAGACGAACGTGCCCGCAAAGCGCAGGAACAGGCGGATCAGGCGGAAGCCGAACGTCTGGCGGAAGAACAGCGTAAAGCGGACGAAGAAGAAAAAGTTCGTAAAGAAGCGGAAGAGAAAGAACGGCGCGAAGCCGAGCGCATCGCCGCTGAAAAGAAGGCTACCGAGCGCAAAGAAGCGAAGGTGGCCGCCGACAAGGCCAAGAAAGAAGGGGTTAAAGGCGCTCCTCCGGAACGTAGGCCGCGTCCGAAACCGGCGGAAGGTGAACCTCGCAAGCCAAAGAAGCCCGCGCCGGCACCGGCGCAACAACCGGCTGCCGCGTCGGCGAAAGCTCCCGCCAAGCCCAAAGAACCGGCCCGCAAGCCGCGGGTAACGCGGGAAGATATTGAGGCGCTGGAAAAGCAGAAAAAACTGCTGGCCGCGCAAAAAACCGAAAAATATCGCAAGCAAGTCGTTCAAACCGATACGGCTCCCGCAGCGCGCCGCAAGCAGCGTCGCCGACGGGTGGATCAGAAGGAAGTCCAGGCCACGATCAAGCAGACCTTGGCTTCGATGGATGCCGGCAAAAAGCGCCATCGCCGCCGCGAACGTGATGCGGAGACCGCACAGGATGAAAGCAATGTCCTGCGGCTGACCGAGTTCGTGACCAATCAGGAATTGGCGAATCTCATGGGAGTGGAAGTCAATGAGGTTATTGCAAAATTCCTAAGTATGGGCAAACTGGTCTCCATCAATCAGCGATTGGATAAGGATCTGATTGAATTGGTGGCCGACGAGTTCGGTTTCTCGGTGGAATTTGTATCTGCCGAAGAAGAGGAAGTTGAAGAGATTCCCGAAGAAACAGCTCCCGAAGCGCTGGTTCCGCGTCCGCCGGTGGTTACGGTCATGGGGCACGTAGATCACGGTAAAACGTCATTGCTGGACTATCTTCGCCATACGTCGGTCATCTCCGGCGAAAGCGGCGGCATTACTCAGCATATCGGCGCCTATTCGCTGCTGTACAAGGGACGGAAAATCACGTTTCTCGATACACCGGGTCACGAGGCTTTTACCGCGATGCGTGCGCGCGGCGCGCAGATCACCGATATCGTGATCTTGGTTGTCGCGGCTGACGACCAAGTGCGTCCGCAGACGATTGAAGCGATCAATCATGCGCAATCCGCCGGTGTGCCGATTGTGGTTGCCATCAACAAGATTGACAAACCCGGCGCCGATCCCGAACGAGTTCGCCAGCAGCTGGCCGAACAAAATATTCTGGTCGAACAGTGGGGCGGCAAGATTCAGTCAGCGGAAATCTCCGCCAAGCACGGAACCAACATTGACACGCTGTTGGAAGAAGTCCTGCTGGCCGCCGACTTGCTGGAATTGAAAGCCAATCCCGATACTCGCGCTCGCGGCACGGTTCTGGAAAGCCGTCTGGATAAGGGACGCGGTATTCTGGCAACGCTGTTGATTACCAATGGGACTCTCAAGGTTGGTGATAACTTTGTGGCCGGTCAGCAGTCCGGCAAAGTTCGCAACCTGCTTAATGAGTTCAACGAAAGCGTGACGGAAGCGTTGCCCGGCGATCCGGTTCAGGTGGTTGGATTTTCCGGCGCTCCGCAGGCGGGCGATACGTTCGTCGTCTTCGACAGCGAACGTGAAGTCCGCGAAATTGCCATGCGCCGGCAGCTCTTGCAGCGTGAACAGACCTTCCGCCAGATTCGCACGATGAGCCTCGACCAGATTTCCGCGCGCATTCGTGAAGGCGGCATTCGTGAACTGTCGTTGGTCATTAAAGGCGATGCCGACGGTTCGGTGGAGGCGATTTGTGACACGTTGCAGCGGTTGTCTACGCCCGAAGTCGGAGTGCGCATCGCGCACAAAGGCGTCGGCGCGATTTCCGAAAGCGACGTGCTCTTGGCGTCCGCCACCGGTTCGATTATCCTCGGCTTCCACGTTCATCCGAACATTAAAGCACGTGAACTCGCCATTCGCGAACACGTGGATATTCGCGTCTATCGCGTGATCTACGAAATGGAAGACGATGTACGCAACGCGCTGGAAGGAATGCTGGCGCCGGATACTCGCGAAGACGTCGTTGGTTTGGTCGAAGTTCGCGAGCTGTTCCAAATTCCGAAGGTCGGCGTTGTACTGGGCAGTTTTGTTGTATCCGGCAAAGTGTCTCGTTCCAGCTTGATTCGCATTCTGCGCGACGGTCGGGAAATCTGGCGCGGCAAGGTGTCGTCTTTGCGCCGTTTTAAAGATGACGCAAAGGAAGTTCGGGCGGGATTCGATTGCGGCATCGGGCTGGACGGCAACATCGACGCGCAGGTCGGCGATACGCTGGAAGCCTACGAAATCGTTGAGATCAAGCGGAAACTCGCGCCCGCTTCGTCATGAAGCATTGCCTCGGTTTGTTGACGGTCGAACTTTTTCTGGATGACAGCCATTCCCTGAAAGATCGCCGTCGGATTATCGGTTCCTTGAAGGAGCGGCTGCGGCAGCGCTTCAATATTTCGGTTGCCGAAGCGGATTTCGGCGACAAATGGCAGCGCGGGGGATTGATCATATCCTGTGCCGGTGCCGCGCCGAGTGTAGCTGAAGAAACGCTTCGCGCCGTGGCGCAATTCATCGAAAACGATCCGCGCGTTATGGCTATTACGCCTGAACTGCGCTTTTACGAATAATGCAGCGTTCGAATAGCATAAAAGGCCGCCGTCCGTTGCGGGTTGCGGCGGAAATCCTGCGGGAAATTCCCGAGATCATCCGCAAGCATGTCGAGTTACCCGATAATCTGTTCGTGAGTATTGCCGACGTTACGGTATCGGACGATCTAAGCTTCGCTAAAATCTATTTCACGATTTTAGGCGAGCCGGATGAAAAGCAGGTTTCGCGCGTATCCCATTTGTTGAATGCGCACAAGGGTACGGTTCGCCACGAAATCGCCCAGCGTATGGTCATGCGTCAGCACCCGGACCTCAAATTTATCTATGATCCGACTCCGGTACGCGCCGCGCGCATTGAACAGTTGCTGCGGGAGATTCGTGACGGAAATGCGGGGGATAATCCGGAAATCGGCGAGGATTCCGCGTGACGTTTCCGCCTGCCGATTTGGATATATTCAAGAACGTTGTCGGTGACGGTGCGTCAGTTCTGGTTTCGACGCACATCCATCCCGATCCCGATGCCATCGGTTCGGCTCTGGCCGCCGCCGAGATCGTGAAGCGCTTGGGCGGATTGCCGACGATTGTGCTTGAAGACAAGGTTCCCGAACGCTGTCGGTTTCTGCCGGGCGCGGAAACGATTATTTCCTATCCGGCGTCACCGGTGGCGCAGCGTTTTGATGTAGCGGTGATCGTGGATGCCGGGGGGCTGTCGCGCATCGGTCAAGTTGAAGAACTGCTTGCCGTGAACGCCCGACTGATCAACATTGATCACCATCTTTCCAACGATCGTTTTGGCTCGATCAACTTTGTCAGTTTAGATTGTGCCGCCACGGCGGAGTTGCTCTATTTACTGTGTCGCGAACTTGATCTTGTGATAGATCCGGAAATAGCCGCCAATCTGTTTGCAGGATTACTGACTGATACCGGACGCTTCCGTTATTCGAACACGACCACCCGTACACTGCATATTGCATCGGAGTTGGCGGCGGCGGGCGCGGATGTGACGCGCATCACCAATGGATTATACTTCGATATCCCCGAAGCGGATATCCGGTCCATGAGCGTGATCTATTCGACCCTGGAACTGTTTGCCGGGGGGCAAATCAGCACCATGTTCGTCAAACGCGAGCAGTTGGTGGAAGATCCCGACACCATCGTCGATCTGGCGCTTTCTGTGCGCGGCGTTCGTACGGCGGCGCTGCTCAGCGAAACGTTCGAGGAAAAGATTCGCGTTTCGCTGCGCTCCCGTGATACGGTCAACGTCGCTCGCATTGCCGAAAAATTCGGCGGCGGCGGCCACGAGCGCGCGGCCGGCTTTCGCATGAAGGGGACGCTGGAATCGGTGCGCGAACGGCTGCTTCCCGAACTCATGGCGGCGCTGAATGATCGTCCGTCATCAACCGAGCCTGAACAAGTGTGATTGCGGACGGACTAATTCTGTCCGTGAATAAGCCGGTTGGCTGGACGTCCTTCGATGTCGTTGCCAAGCTCCGCGGCGCGCTGCGTTGGAAATCGGTCGGTCATGCCGGAACCTTGGATCCTCCGGCAGACGGTGTGCTGATCATTCTCTGCGGGAATGCCACCCGTCGCACCGAAGAGTTCATGACGTTGCCCAAGGAATACCGGGCGCGCATTCGCTTCGGAATCACGACCACTACCGATGACTTGGCCGGCGAACCGGTTTCGGAAACCGAAATCGCGGATTGGTCGGAAGAGAATATTCGGAACGAATTGGCCAAGTTCACCGGCGAAATCGAACAAATACCCCCGGTGGTATCTGCCGTTAAGGTAAAAGGGCGACGCAGTTACGCATTGGCGCGTTCGGGCAAAGCGCCGGAACTGTCACCGCGTCGGATTATGATTTATCGCTGTGAGTTGCTGATGGTGGAAGCGCCCGAAATTATAGTAAGGATTCTTTGCTCCCGTGGTACCTATATTCGTTCCATTGCGCGGGATTTGGGAGCTCAGTTGGGATGGGGTGGTGCGTTATCGGCATTGACGCGCACTGCAGTCGGACCTTATCGGGTCGAAAATTCACTGTCAATTTCTGAAGTAATCGAACGTTCATCGGAATTCGCGCCCTTATAAGCTATGGATATTTTTCGCGGTTCATGGTCGAACTTTACGGATGTCCGGGATTCGGTCGTCACGGTCGGATTCTTTGACGGTGTCCATCTGGGACACCGCCAGATTCTGGAAAGTGTCGTCGAATCCGCATCTTCGCAAGGGCTGCGCAGTGTTGTCCTTACGTTCGATACGCATCCCCGTGGCGTATTGAAGGATGCTCCCGAACCGCCCGGTCTGTTGACCACGCTCGATGAGAAACTGAAATTAATTGCCGCCGCCGGAATTCAGCAAACGCTGGTGATTCATTTCGATCACGGCATGTCGCAGATGTCCGCCGCCGATTTTATTCAGATCGTGCTCAAGGGTCGGATCGGCATGCGGCGGATCGCCATCGGTTTTAATCACGGCTTCGGCAAACAACGTCTTGGCGACCGCGAAACGCTCATTGCGTTGTCCAAAAATCTTGGCTTCGTTGTGGACGTCATCAATCCGACCCGTGTCAACGACAAAATCATCTCGTCTACGGCGATTCGCGAAGCGCTGCAGGAAGGACGGGTCGCCGATGCCGCTGCGGGTTTAGGACGTTATCATGCGGTAAAGGGCACGGTCGTGCGCGGTTTTGGACGCGGCCGCCGGCTCAATTTCCCCACGGCGAATCTGGGATTGATCGAGCCCGGCAAGCTTTGTCCGCGAGACGGTATTTACGTCGGACTTGCTCACGTTCAGGGGGAAACGCATCCCGCCGCGATTTCGTCGGGCAACAATCCGACTTTTGCCGAAGCCAAGCATTCCGTGGAAGCCCATCTGCTCGATTTCGATCGCGATATCTACGACGAAGAGATTGAAATTGAATTTGTGGATTGGATCCGCAACGAAAAGAAATTTTCCGGCGAAGCCGAACTCAGCGCGCAAATCGCGGAAGACGTCCGCATTGCCCGCGATATGATCGCGGCGCGCGGACTGGTGCGGCGCATCGCCGGCTGACGAACCGACAACAACAACATATACGATAAGACTGGAAGAGGAAGAAATGACAATCACCGCTGCCGATCGCAAGGCAACCGTTGAAAAATTCGCCCGGAGTGCGGGAGATACCGGAAGTCCGGAAGTCCAAGTGGCGCTCTTAACTCAGCGAATCAATCATCTCACGGAACATCTGAAAGAACACAAAAAGGATACGCACTCACGGCGTGGTTTGCTACTGTTGGTCGGTCAACGCCGCCGTCTGCTTACCTACCTTGCGCGCAAGGATATCGAACGGTATCGCCGTCTCATCGAAGCCCTCGAACTGCGTCGCTGACGCACAATGGAGTAAAGAATGGTCGTTAAAAAGACATGTGAAGTCGGCGGCATTACCCTGGGATTGGAAACGGGAAAAGTCGCAAAGCAAGCGGACGGTTCCTGTTGGCTCACCTACGGCGACACGGTTATTCTCGCCACGGTGGTGGCGAATCTGGATGCGGAAACCGATCTGGATTTCTTGCCCTTAAGCGTGGACTTCCGCGAAAAACTGTATGCCGTGGGGCGTATTCCCGGCGGCTTTTTCAAACGCGAAGGTCGGCCTTCGGAAAAGGAAATTCTCTCAGCGCGCTTAACGGATCGCCCGTTGCGGCCGCTGTTTCCCGACAACTTCCATCAGGAAGTGCAGGTGATGATCAGTGTGCTCTCGTCGGACGGCGAACATGATCCCGACGTACTGGGCACGATTGCGGCGTCCGCCGCGTTAAGTATTTCGGAGATTCCGTTCCTCGGTCCGGTCGGTGCCGTGCGCATCGGCTTCGTGAACGGCGAATACGTGGTCAATCCCACGAATAAACAGCTGGAAGAATCGCTGCTGGACCTGGTGGTGGCCGGAACGGACGATTCGATCATCATGATCGAAGGCGAAGCGCGCGAAGTTTCGGAAGATGTGTTCTTGGAAGGTATTGCCCATGCCCATGCCGAGATCAAACGTATCGTTGCGCTGCAGAACGAGCTGGTAGCCGAAGCCGGTCAACCCAAGCGTGAATATCCCGAACCGGAGCGCAATACTGAACTGGACGCCGAACTGGAACGCCAATTCGGCGGGCAGATCGTCAAGTCCTGCGACATTCAGGATAAGCAGAAGCGGCGCGATGCATGGAAACTGATCGAACTCGCGGCCATCGAAGCCACGATGGAGCAGTATCCCGATACCGAACGCTACGTCAAGCATTGGGTGCATGACCGGTCGCAGGTAGTGGTCCGCAACAATACCCTCGACGGCAAGCGTTTAGACGGTCGCGGCTTCAAGGATATTCGTCCGATCAGTTCGGAACTGGATATCCTGCCGCGCACTCACGGCAGCGCACTGTTCACGCGCGGACAAACTCAAGCGTTGGCGTCGGTCACGCTCGGCGCGAAATTCGACGAGCAGCGCATTGACGGTTTGGACGGACAATATACCCGTCCCTATCTGCTACATTATAATTTCCCACCATTCAGCGTCGGTGAAATCCGCAAATTCTTGGGCCAATCGCGGCGCGAAGTCGGTCACGGTAATTTGGCGTGGCGCGCGCTGCATTCGGCGGTTCCCGATTGGGAAGAATTCCCCTACACGATTCGCGTCGTTTCGGAAGTTCTCGAATCTAATGGTTCATCGTCCATGGCCACGGTTTGTTCCGGCTGTTTAGCCTTAATGGCCGCGGGTGTTCCCATCAAGAAACCGATCGCCGGGATTGCCATGGGCTTGATTCTGGAAGGCGAGCGGGTGGCGATCTTATCCGATATCCTGGGAGATGAGGATCACCTCGGTGATATGGATTTCAAAGTCACCGGAACGCCTGACGGCATTACCGCCTGCCAGATGGATATCAAAATCAAGGGCATCTCGCTGGCACTGATGCGTACGGCAATTCAGCAGGCTCGCGAAGGTATCCGCTTCATTCTCGGCAAGATGGCGGAAACCATCGTCGAACCGCGCGCTGAAATCTCGCCGCATGCTCCGCGCATTCTGTTCCTCAAGATCGAGCCGGAGAAAATCGGCGCGATCATTGGGCCGGGCGGCAAGACGATTCGCGATATTATCGCCCGTACCGAAGCCAACATTGACATCGAAGATGACGGCACGGTGTGTATTTCCTCCACTGATTTGTTCAAGGTGGAAGCCGCTGCCGACATCATTCGCGGTATGGTCGAATCTCCCGAAGTCGGAAAAGTCTATCACGGTAAAGTAAAGAAGATTACCGATTTCGGCGCATTCGTCGAGATTCTGCCTGGACGCGAAGGATTGCTGCATATCAGCGAGATCGAACATCATCGCATTGCCAAAGTGAGCGATCATTTGCAATTGGGTGATGAGGTGGATGTCAAGCTGGTGGGTGTGGATTCCATGGGCAAGCTCGATCTGTCCCGTAAAGTGCTGCTGCCGTTGCCCGAAGGCATGACCGAATCGCCGCCGCGTCGTCGTCCGGATCATTCCGGCGATAAGAAAGGCGGACACGGCGGGCATGGCGGACGTCCGGGCGGACATCATCGTAAACCATCGAAAGTGGACGAGTGAGCGAATCCCGGCAATCCCTCTATCATAAAACTGTTTTACCCAGCGGCATGAGAGTCGTTAGCGAGCGCATTCCCGGAGTGCGCTCGGCGGCTTTCGGGATCTGGGTTACGGTTGGCTCCCGCCACGAGTCCGCCGTCGAAAACGGCATCTCGCACTTCATCGAGCACATGGCGTTCAAGGGCACGCAAACGCGAACCGCCTTGGATATCGCCCGCACGGTGGAGCGGGGCGGAGGCATGATCAATGCCTTCACCAGCAAGGAAGTTACCTGCTTCTATGTACACGTTCTCGATGAACGCTTGCCGGAAGCGATCGGAATCCTCTCCGATATTCTGCGCGATTCAGTGTACGATCCGGCGGAAATGGAGAAGGAAAAACAGGTCATTCTTGACGAGATCCGAGATCATGAGGACATGCCCGATGACGTGGCTCATGAGTTCTTCGTCAAGCAATTATTCGGAACGCATGCGCTGGCCCGGCCGATTCTCGGTCCGCCTAAGAACGTGCGCGGTTTTACTCGCAATGGTGTGATTCAGTTCATTGACTCGCATTATAATCCCGGTCGTATTGTCGTGGCAGCGGCGGGCAACATTAATCACAATCGGTTGGTTAAGCAGATCGAGAAATCGCTGGATTTCAAAAAACGTTCGCCAAAACCCCGTGATGAAAAGATCTCGAAGTTAACTCCCGCGATTGAACGGCATCAGCGGCCGATTCAACAGGCGCATCTGATTCTGGGTAATCGTGCTCTGCCCTATGCCCACCGTGATCGTTTCGCGTTGTCCGTCTTGAATACGCTATTAGGCGGCGGCATGTCATCGCGGCTGTTTCAGAATATCCGCGAGAAACACGGCGTTTGCTATGCGATTTACTCATTCGCGGAAATGCTGCGCGATACCGGAGTGTGGGGTGTTTACCTCGCCACGGATCGTGAACGCGTGGACCGCGCCCGTGATCTGGTTTTGAACGAATTGGCGGCAGTGCGCGATCAGGCAATCCCCAAAGATGAACTGGACGGTATTAAATCCCAGCTCAAGGGCAATATCATGCTGGGACTCGAAAGTGTATCCAGCCGGATGATGCGCTTGGGTCGCATGGAAATCTACCTCGGCAAATACTCGACGCTGGACGATCTGATCAAGCGCATTGATGCGGTCACCTCCCGCAAGATTCAAGAGATTGCTCAACTGATTCTGGATGAGAAGCAACTGGTAACGACGATTGTCGAACCGGAAGCGGCTCCGGCCAAGCGCAAGCCGCGCAAGTCTGCTGCCGTTTCATGAGCGCGCAATCGGTCACGGTTCAAATCAAACGACTGCCGCATGCACCGGCGGGCTTACCGGAATATGCCACGCTGGATGCGGCGGGGATGGACCTCCGACATGCCGGAGAAGCTGTCACTATCGCCCCATCGGAACGAGTGCTGTTGCCGACGGGATTCAGCATAGCAATCCCATCTGGTTTTGAAGGCCAGATTCGTTTACGTTCCGGCTTTGCATTGCGAACAGGTTTCGTATTACCAAATTCGCCGGGAACCATTGATTCGGACTATCGCGGAGAGGTTAAGGTTCTGGTGATGAACTGCTCCGGCGAACCGGTTACAGTGGAACCGGGTGAACGGGTGGCGCAGTTAGTGATCGCTCCGGTCGCTCGCTGCCAGTGGCAGGAAGTCCCGGAGTTGGCGCCCAGTGACCGGGGCAACCGGGGGTTCGGAAGTACAGGTAGAAGTTGAAGCCTGATTGCCTCACATCCCGTGGGGCGAAGACTTGCGATAAGTGTGAATTCTCCGTATATTTGCCCAAAGACCGACTGAAGTCTGAGGAGGCCATACGGAACGAAGCGGACCCGCCATCCGGAAGCTGTATTATTCGATCAGCGAAGTTTCCCAGATGACGAACGTCCCGCCGCACGTGCTGCGATACTGGGAAAGCGAGTTTCCGCAGCTTCGACCGAAGAAGGGGCGTTCGGGCAACCGAATGTACCAGCCCAAAGATATCGAAATGGTTCAGCGGATCCGCGAATTGCTCTACGAACGCCGCTTTACCATTGCCGGAGCCAGGTCAGAACTCAAGAGCTATCGCGAACCGGATGAGAATGGGGCAGAGCCTAATCTGCTCGACGAAATCCGTAGCGGTCTCAAAGAAATACTGGATATTTTAGAAGATAATTCGGGGCGTGGCGCAGCCCGGTAGCGCACCTGACTGGGGGTCAGGGGGTCGCTGGTTCAAATCCAGTCGCCCCGACAAACCGCAGATTTATCTGCGGTTTTTTTCATTCTGGAACAACTTGTCCAGATTAATAGTATCTTATATAAAGACAATCTGAGTCATATTATTTTGAAGCGGAGATGCCATGAAATCAGGGATGACTTTCTTGTTTGTGCTTGTGATCCTAACATCAGCAAATGCAAATGTATGGACAGTAGATGTCGCGAATTTCCAGTTTACTCCATCACTCCTTAATATTCTCCAAGGCGATACCGTGGACTGGATTAATAGTGGGGGTTTTCATAATGTCCGACATATTTGCGATCCGAGCCAGTTTGCTAATGAGCCAAGTGAAGCTCCATGGACATATCGATTCATCTTCAATGTACCGGTAGGAAATTATCCGTATATCTGCGACATCCACCCGAGTGCAATGACGGGCACTATCATCGTTGGTCAACGAGGACGGTGGGATGTTGCGGTTAAGAATTTTTCATTCTCTCCGAATGCACTAACTATTACTCAAGGGGATACGGTCGTCTGGACAAACATCCAGGGATTTCACAATGTCCATCATACCGGAAGTCCTTCGCTGTTCGGAAACGCAATCGCCAATGCACCGTGGACCTATAGCTTCGTTTTTAATCTGCCGGCGAGTACTTACCCCTATCTTTGTGAGCAACATCCTTCACTAATGACCGGCACCATTAACGTAACGGCTCCAGAGATCCCCGATGCGCCCGCGGAACTAACAATTCAGCAGCAAGGCAGCGATGTCCGTCTCTATTGGCAGCCGGTATGTAATGCAGTCGAGTACACGGTTTATCGCACCGCTGCCGATCTGGCAACCCCATTCCCGGACATAGTAGGAGTTACGGCCGATACGACCATAACCGACCCGGTGAGTGGGGGCGGTGGAACAGCCAGATTTTATTACGTAAAGTGCCAATAAAACCAAAACCAACTTTCAATCAGGGCATGTGATGCTGTTCACATGCCCTGATACTTTTTATGATTTCGTGCATTTATTCGCTTGACTTTTTTAATGTTCCTCCCTATATTTCTTTTTCTCGATTGATGGAGAATAGCCGCGACAAATGCCCATGACGGAGCCCAACCGTGCTGAACTATAGACTGTCGCGCGAAGAGATGGTTTTGACGCAACTGGAACGACGGGGGATTAAGGACGCACGGGTATTGGAAGCGATGCGGCGGGTGAAGCGGCATCACTTCGTGGAACCGGCGTTTCGGGACCGTTCCTATGACGATACGCCGCTGCCGATTGACGAAGGCCAGACCATCAGTCAGCCCTATGTTGTGGCGCGGATGACCAGCCTGCTGGAGATTCAGCCCACCGACAAGATTCTGGAAGTGGGAACCGGGTCAGGCTATCAGGCGGCGGTGCTCGCGGAGCTGGCGCACAAAGTTTACAGCATCGAACGGCACATGGCGCTGATGCAGAAGGCGCGGCGGGCGCTGGAAGAGCAAGGCTACAGCAACGTCGTGCTCAAAGCGGGTGACGGGACGATTGGTTGGGCGCAGTATGCGCCATTCGATAAGATTATTATTACAGCGGCCAGTCCAAGTTTTCCCAAGACGCTCTTCAATCAGTTGAAGGACGGCGGGAAAATGATCTTTCCCATGGGGGAGAAGCGGACGCAAGTTCTGATGCTCGTGGAGCGGCAGGGCGACGAAGCGATGACGACGGAAATGGGACAGGTGTCATTCGTTCCGCTCATCGGAAGGGAAGGCTGGTCGGGCACCAGTTTCTATTAAACATTGTTCGGGGCGTAGCGCAGTCCGGTAGCGCACTTGGTTCGGGACCAAGGGGTCGCTGGTTCAAATCCAGTCGCCCCGACAAGCATGTCAGCCGCCCTTCGGGGCGGCTGTTGTGTATCATTTCGCCGTGGCGGGTGTGTCACGCGCCCGGAATTTACCCCCTTTGTATTCCCCCCATGAAATGGAGGGAAGTAACTCTCATTCATTAACTGTGAGCGTGGCCTTTGGAAATCATCAGCACGTTTATTGACATTTTTTTGCATCTGGACAAGCATCTTGGTCAGGTGATCAGCGATTACGGAACGCTCACGTATTTCATCTTGTTTTTGATTCTCTACTGCGAAACGGGGCTGGTGGTGACGCCGTTTCTGCCGGGGGACTCGCTGCTGTTCGCGGCGGGGACATTCGCGGCACTGGGCGCGCTCAAGCTGGAAGTGCTGCTGCCGCTGCTGTATCTCGCGCCGATC
>CAYUIF010000024.1:0-45129 GCA_964444755.1 uncultured Alphaproteobacteria bacterium
AGCGCAGTTTCGCCGCCGGCTCCGGCGGAAAGTGGGGGCAATACCCGGCGGGTATGCGGCAAACCGGACGTGATCGGATCTGCGAGCGGCAAGCGACCGCTCTTGAAAACATTCGCTCTCCAAATTGCTAAGCATACGCGGTGAGGCTTATTCCCATCCACTTTCCCATCTACGGCTTGGAATGCAACCGTGTTTCGAGTCCCGTTTGATGAATTCCCCGGTATAGAGGAGTCATTGTGTTCGGACTAAAATCCAATCTACGCGTTGGGCTGGATATCGGCTCCCACGCGATCAAGATGGTCGTTGCGGAAAAGGGCGGCCATGGCAAGCTCCGACTGATCAAAGCGCTGTCGCGGGATATCTACCAAGGTCAGGATAAGTTCGACTTGGACGGTCCGAAGAAGGCGCAGGTCGTGCCGCTCTTGCTGGAGATGTTCCAGGAGGTCGGCGTGCGTCCGAGGCGCGTTGCCCATCTGGGAAGCTGCATCGGCGGCAGCAATCAAGCGGCCAAGGAGATTCGAACCTTGCAGCTTTCCGATGATGAAATGGCGTCGTCGATTCTTCAGGAAGCGCGCAAGCACGTGCCGCTGGACGGCAGCGAATCGGTCGTGGATTATCAGATCATGGGCGAAGATCCCCGCGAAGCCGATAAATTGCGGGTGCTGGTGGCGGCCACCACGAAGCGCATGTTCGACGCGCATGTGGATATGCTGCGCGAGGCCGAACTCAAGCCCGGCGTGATTGATCTGGAGCCACTGGCGGCGGTCAATTCGTATCTGGGGCACGTGGAATTGCCCGATGACGGCGTGGTCGTTTTCCTGAATATCGGCGCGCGCCGAACGAACCTGCTGATTATCAGCCGTAAAGACATGTTCTTCAGCCGAGATTTGCCGGTGGGCGGCTATTCGTTCACGGAAGACATCATGAAGAAGATGAACGTGAAATTCAGCGAAGCCGAAGACATCAAGCGCTCCAAAGGCATGGGGGTGAAAACGGTCGGCGGGCAGGATGACGCCGGAGCCTTTGCGTTGGCGGAAAAAAGCCCGATGGATAAGCTCATTGATGAAGTCAACCGGTCGCTTCGCTATTATGTAAAAGAAACCGGCCAGAGCTTCTTCAACCGCATCGAACTGGTTGGCGGCACTGCCGAGAGCGGAGAGATTGCGGAATCGTTAGCCAATAAATTCAATATCGAAGTCCGGGCATACGATCCCTTCATGTTCGTCGAAGGCGTGCAGGATGTGCGGCAGCGGCCGCAATTCGCCGCCGCCGTCGGTTTGGCGCAGCGGGCTCAGGGTATCTAACGCGAGAACATTGCCTCATGGTAAAGCAATTCACGATCAATCTGAATAAGGGTGAAGGCGAACAGGTTCTGCGGAATCGCCGTCAAGAACGGCGGTCATCCTTGGTCCTGGGCTTGTTCATCCTTGTCTTCGCCGTGCTCGGCGGAATCACGTGGGCCCAGAATCAGGCCATTAATGACGTGGTTAAGCAGCGTCAGCAGAAGCTTGAGCGGATCCGCTTCGAACTGGACAGCCTGAAACGCGAGGGCACAAAGGTCTCGAAGGACGACGTGATGGCGTTGGCCCGCCTCGAAAACGAGCGTTTTCTGTGGGCGCGGCGCTTGGAAAAACTGGCGGAAATCCTGCCGGCGGGAATGGCGATCACCAACCTGGAATACCAGAACAAGGTCTTCACGATCGGCGCCATTGCCCAAGTGGATTCCAGCCAAAAGGAATTCGAGATTATTTCGAAATTCATTGAACTGTTGAAGTCCGCTCCGGAATTCCGGCAGGGGCTGTTTGAGATCCGATTCGATCAATCGCTGCGCAAGGTGGTTGAGGATCAGGATGTGCTTATCTTTTCGGTGGACTGCTTGACGGCAGATCCCGAACGCAAATCAACCACCCGCCGCGCCGGATAGCACGGCTGTTGCTGTCGGTGAACAACCGGAGGAGATCCAAGCGAAATGAGAAAAGTATTAGTCGGATTGGTTCTGCTGGCGCTGGTGGCCATCAGTTTCTATTATTACCAGACCCGAGTGTATCGCCTCAAGCCGGCGAAGGTTCGGGAATTGGACCGCACGATCCAGCAAGAAAACGAAAAGCTGATTGCCGCCCAAATCATCGCGGGCGAGTTGCAGCACGTGACGCGACTCATCGAAGGGAACTTGGCACAGTCGGCCCGGGATTCCCTCGCCGAGGATGCATCGCTTCCGTTCATGAATCAAGTGACGGATATTCTGCGCGCGTACGAAATTGATTTGGTCACGATTCAGCCCGGCGCTCGCCGGAATTTCGCGGATTATATCCGCATTCCCTATTCGATGGACGTCCACACCAGCTATAAATCGCTGGTAAATTTCCTGAATGACGTAGAAAAAAACAACCGCCTGGTGACCGTCGACCGGCTCGAACTGGCCAGCACGGTCAAACGAGTGCAGGCTCTGGCCAAGCAGGGAAAACTTGACAAGCGTCCGATGACAATCACGTTATCGACGCTGACTCTGCTCAAGCATAAATAGCGAGGATAATATCGCTCATGGGACAGCGCGTCAATGTGTTATGGGGCATCGTAGTCACTCTGCTGGTCGCCTGCATGGTCTGGATCGGCTTTGTCAACTACCGGATGTCCAAAGAGGTCGAACATCTTCGCCAGCAAAAAATCACGCTTGGTACCGACCAGCAGCTTGAGGAAACGGTCAATACGCTGGAGAAGAATCTGGTGGATCGGCTGGCGTATCAGACTCATGTCGAAGTGGATCCGTTGGATCTCACCCGCGTGATCCAATCCAAATCGTTTCTCGCCAGTCTGGGCATGCGTGAGACGCTGGAACAGCAGGGCCGCATGCGGCTTTCGTGCACTGTTATCGGAGACAATCCGGCCGCCATCATCAAATTTATGGGCCGCAGCCATGTCGTTTATGTGGGCGACGTTCTCAACGGCTTCCGGGTCGAAGAGATCGGCAAAGCCCAAGTGATCATGGCCAAAGGCGGATCGCGCCTGGTGCTGGTGAATGAAGCGGCGCCGGAAGGCGAATACACCGAGAGCGGCGTCAGCCGCACTTCGGTATCCGGGGACGGCAACTATTAGTTCCCCGCAGTCTCAAAAATAAGAATTGAAATAATCCAACCACTTGCTTCTGAGGTACATTTCTGTTGAGCCTTGCAAAGCAATTCCCCCCGCGCCTCCTCGTTCGAGGCAAACGATCTCCGGCCCGCATCATAGTGGCCGCGGCATGCATGATAGTGCTCCTGGGAGCGGCGATGCCCATGCTGCAAGGGTCGGCGATAGCCCAAACTTCCGCATCGTTCGCCGCCAGTGAAGGCTTGGGAATTAAAGTCTCCATTGACGCGGATGATGCATTCCTTCCATCCGTACTGTCCATCCTGGCCGAGAAAAGCGGCTTCAATATCGTAACCGGTCCCGGCGTGAACAAGGAAGAGCGAGTATCGGTTCATCTTAAGGATGTTCCCATCGAACAGGCCATGAATCTGGTGGTCCGGGCGGCGGGATTGTCCTATGAGATCGTCGGCAACTCCTTCCTGGTGGCACCGTCGAAGCAGCTCAAAGAACAAGCCGGATTGACATCCTATGTCATTGATCTGAAGTATACGGATGCACCGACCGTTTCGAAAATGCTCAGCACTTTCAACGCGGCGATTTCGATCGATACGACGGGCAACAAGATTCTGCTGATCACCAGCCCGAAAGTCATTTCGGACGTCCAGAAAGTCATCGAGCAGGTGGACCGTCCGGCGTTGCAGATTGTTTTGGAATGCCGGATGATCGAAGTCGCGGTGGATGACGAGCAGCAATTGGGATTGGACTGGAACCGCTTGTCACAGCTTTCAACCGTGGTTTCCGAATCTCCGGTGGATGCCAACGGCAACCGTTTGAATTCGGAAGGCGCGCTGAGCTTAACGGGTATTGATCCGTCCCAACGCGGCCGTGTACCGACGACCATGCCGTATTATCCGTTGGAAAGCCGCCGCCTGGGCTATTGGTCCAAGCAGGTGTCCGCGTTCGAAATTGCCTTGGATCTGCTGCTGAAACGCGGTCGCGCGGAAGTCCTGGCGAATTCTTCGATTGCCACATTGAACAATAAGGAAGCGGCAATTCAGGTGGTGGACGAGATTCCGTACATCGCCCGCAGCGGCGGCGTCGGCGGTCAGGTCCAGATCGAGCAAACGACGGTTGGTGTTCGTCTGATGGTGCGTCCCAAGATCAACAGCGACGGTTACATCACGACCGATATTATTCCCGAATTGTCGTCCATTTTCCAATTTATCGAGTCGCAAGATACCCAATTGCCGTGGGTGAAGCGCCGGATTTCGCATACGACGATCCGCATTAAAGACGGCGAAACGGTGATCATCGGCGGATTGCTGGGCATCGAATCCAGCAAGACGGTGCATCGGCTGCCGTTCCTCGGCGACCTGCCGTTTATCGGATCGCTGTTCCGTCATACGGCCGATCTGACGCGCAAGACGGATCTGATTATCCAAGTGACGCCGCACATTCTCGGGACCGGCTATTCGATTCCGATGCCCCCGCGCGTTACGGAAGTGGAAGATCGGTTCATGCCGAATACCAATGATTCCGATAAGGGCGATGAAGATTCCGCAACTGATGACGAGGAGTAATTGTCCGCTGTGATTCAACGATTCCGCAGCGTCATTCGCTTCGGGGTGTGGTTTTGCGGACTTGCACTGATTGCCGGACACCTTAGTGGATATGCACAAACCCTTCCTACCGCCAAGGATTTGGTGGGCAAGGAAGACGTTTTAGCGAAGCTCTTCGGCACGAAATTGCCGACGACCCCAACCGGGAAAGTGTTCTTTGAAGGCGCAGTTGACCCCGATGAATATCTCGTCGGTCCGGGCGATATCCTGGATTTGGTATTCTGGCAACCGACGTATTCCGAGTATCCGGTGACCGTCAACGGTGACGGGGACATCATCATTCCTTACGTGGGCGTTGTTCATGTTGCCGATCTGACCCTCCGCGATGCGAAAACTTTAATCGAGACGACGGTCGCACGAACCTTGCGGATCGGAAAAGTGACGGTTTCGCTGATGGAACCGCGGCAATTCCGGGTTCATGTAGTGGGAATGGTGGAAAAACCGGGAACCTATGTGGTTCCGGCCACCGGCCGCGTGACCGATGCGATTCTGCTCGCGGGTGGTCTGAAGTACAAGTGGATCATTTCGTCGGCGGATACGACGTTCGTGCCGCTGTCCTCGGAGCGGCGGATTGAGTTGCGTTCGCGCGGCGGTGAATCACTGGGCTTTGCCGATCTGCAGTTGTTCAATCGCAGCGGTCTCTTGCGAGCGAATCCAATACTTCGCGACGGTCAAACGATCGTGGTGCCCAAAGCCGCCGGAGCGAATTACCAGATCGGGATTTTCGGAGAAGTCAATTTCGGCGGACTGCACGAATACGCCGACGGGGATCAACTGGCCACGGTGCTGGCGTTAGCCGGAGGATTAACCACTTCCGCTAATTCGGCCGATATCCGAGTTGTCAGCCGCAACGGTGAAGTGTTTCGGGCCGATCTTAGTCGGCCGAACCATGATGAATTTCTCACCCATGTGATTCAACCGGGTGATCGAATTCATGTGGCGGGTTTCCCGGATACCAGCCGGATCGGCTCCGTTACGCTGAGCGGCGAAGTCGCCGTTCCGGGCGGCTATCCGATTATACTCGGCCAGACGTCGTTACAAGACATCCTGCGTGAAGCAGGGGGATTACTGCCGTCAGCGGCGTCCAATTCGGCGCGATTGATCCGTCAGAACACCGACGATTTCATCGAACCGGAACGGGATCGGGTATTGGCGGCAAGTTTAAACTTTAATTCGGCGACGCCTGCCTACAAATCAGACCCGGAATTGGCCGCCGTGCTTTCCCGTTGGGCCTACGGAACCGTGGTCCTCGATTTAACGGACGCGATGCAGGATGACAGCCCGGCCGCCCGGCTCATTCTGCAAGACGGCGATGTACTTGACGTCCCGAAAACGCCGATGGGTGTGCGAGTGCTGGGCGGTGTGAACAACGCGGGCGAAGTCGGCTGGCAGCCCGGCAAGAAGCTTAATTACTACCTTGCCGAAGCTGGCGGATTGAACCGGGGCGGTTGGAAGGGCATGACCATGGTCATCAAAGCCCGTAACGGATCGCAGATTCGCTATCAGTCGTCGTTATCGCTGGATCCGGGCGATGTGATTTTCGTGCCGTCCAAACCCCAAACGACAACTTGGACTTTGGTCAAAGACTTTGTGGCAGTAACCGCCCAAGTGGCGACTGTCGTTCTCATAGTTCAGAATTTGAATAAATAACCACCATTGCGCGGTTCCCGATCAATCGAAGATTTTCGACTTGTGGTTGGAGGTTTTCGATCGGTCCAATACAAATTCCTTGGGAGGGAGTATGGAGTCAAGAATGAAGAAAACGCCGTGGATCTTGGCGACGTCACTACTGATTTTGGTGATGATGCTGGGAATCGGTTGCTCGGAAAAGAGTAGCGGAGGAGGCGGTACTGTAACCGGGATCGCCGCCGTACAAATTTGGATGCCTTCGGACACCCTAAAGTTTTTACCCGGCGATTCAGCGATTGTTGAGGGCTGGGTTGCCGTAACCAACAATGAAGGCAATGTCGTTCCGGGTGTGAAGGTCAGTCTTACCTTATCGGCCGGTTTTGGATCCATTGAGTTTGTTGATGCCGCATTGCGGGACACGACTAACGAAATCGGTCGCGTGTACTTCCGCTTCCGTTCCTATCAGCAAACCGGTGTGCAAACGATTACGGCCGCCGCGGGCGGAAAATCGGCCCAATGGCAATTGGTGGTTCAGGCGGCGCCGGAAGTCGTGGCCTTCCTGGCCATCAATCTGTCCCGGAATCAACTGGAAATTCCTACCGGACTTCAAGATTCCGTTCAAGTCTCGGTGACGATCTCGGATTCGGCCCGCATCGGTATTTCCGGGATCTCGCTTCGACTGCAGGCAACCGGTGGTACTATTGCGCCGCTTCCGCCAACCGATGACGCGGGGCGCACCAGCACATGGTGGTATTTCAGCAATGAAGAAGGAGTTTTTGAAATCAGCGTCCGCGCCGGTGGACTGACCCGAACTGCTCAGATTACGGTAACGGAGCAGCCCACGCAGGGAACCTTGTTGTTGACTACGAGTCATTTATGGGTGAGAGCAGATGATGGTGTATCGACAGCCAGAATTACCGCGACATTAAAAAACCAACTCGGTGTTGCGGTTAAAGAGGCAACCATTTACTTTGCCGCGCCCGGGAAAGGTACCATTGAAGCGGATGTGATAACAGATTCTACCGGAACTGCGGTCACCTATTTTTCGGGTGGCTCGATTCCCTCGGAGAATCCGTTTGATTCCGCCTTGGTCATTGCCCGTTATTTAGATTGGCAACTGGCGGATACCGTTCGAATTTTCATCGAGCCGCCGGCGCAGATTCCAGCATTCGCACTCCGGGCAGGCATCCTTACCGGAATTGCAGGAGTAGACTCTACCCCGATCAATACGACGGTGCTCTATGAGGATGGTCAGCGAGTCTCCGGTTTGAAGATCAATTACTATACAACTTGTGGCGGAATTCCCGTCTATCGGAATTTAACCAACGGAATAGCCGATACAGCGGTTTACTACAAGTACTGCAATGTGGCTACAAGCACTGATGCATTGGTATGGGCTACAGTAACTGGCAGTGGATCTGCAGTCCCTCTGGCTTATTCAGATACACTGAGCTTCTATGTCGTCCCCGGTCCGGCGCGTCGCGTGGTAATCGGAACATCCAGCGAACGGATTCCAATCAACGAACAAATGGATGTTTGGGCAGCCATCACGGACTCGTTTAATAATCCGGTGAGTTCCGGTGTTCCGGTGATGTTTTCCAGTACTCTCGGGACCTTATCGCCCGAATCTCCCGTCCAAACGGAGACTGATGGGTTTGCACGCTGCACATTGACACCCGGCACGGCGGCCGGTCCGTCCATCATAAAGGCCAGCATTGCCGCCGGTGCAATTGTAGATTCGACGCTGATTACGATCCAATCCGGCGGTGCCGCCACGATCTCATTGGGAGTCAGCTATCCCAGCCCGCAGGTTCGCGGAACCGGCGGTCAGGATTGGACACAGCTTCTGGCTCGTGTGAAGGATATCAACGGTAATCCGGCTCCTGACGGCGTCTGGGTAACTTTCGAAATCATGTCATCCCCCGGCGGCGGCGCTAATATCAACGGCCGTGGCACACTTGACTCGGCGCAGACTTCCGCCGGATTGGCGACTGCTACATTTAATTCGGGGACAACCCCGGGACCGGTGCTGATTCAGGCGCGCGCGTTTACCAACGGTCAAGTGATTACGGCTACAGCCTCGAACATCACAGTGGTTTCCGGTCCGCCGGCGCATATTGATATCCAAGCGTCGGATGTCGGTACGGATGCCGAAGGTGCGGCGTGGGATGTTGTTGTTACAGCGTTGGTCTATGACTCCTATAGCAATCCGGTGCGCGACAGCATCGCAGTATTCTTCAGTATCTTCCCCGATACCGCAACGATTCTGTCGGATACGGCGTTCACCGGAAACGGCCCGCATCGGCCGGGTGTCTGCTACACAACGCTCCGCTACTTGTCGGCCGCAACCAATGAGATGGTCCAGATTACCGGCCGTACGGCGGGAGACGATGGCGTGACGGAAACCGTGGACTATCTCCTGCCGCTGCAGGATCCGACGATTTCACTGTATCCGCAGCCGGTATCCTGGCACTTCGGTGCGCAGGGGGATCCGTGCCGGATCGAATGCTGGGCGATTCTTCGTGATGGTCACAATGTGCTGATCAACGGTTCCAAGGTCATCTATAACGCTCAGCGCGGACGGCTCTATCTGGATTGCAACCAAACCACGAATCCGACCACTTATAATTATACAGGTCACATTCGCGGCTTCGAAAACGGCAAGACCATGCTGTGTCTGAAAGAGCAGGCGACTTATATCTTCCCGACCCCGGATGCCCCGGAAATCACCGGTGATATTCAGGTGGAAGTCGAAGGATATCCGGAAGCGATTGACACTCAGATCATCAACTTCCGGCGCGGTCAGGGCTTGACGGATCGCGGTCCCATTCAGCCAGCCCAAGACAACTAAACACTGCGTTTCGCCGCTGATGAAGAGATAACAACCATGCACGGGGCCGGAGCCGGGATGATCTCTCGGTTCCGGCCTTGCTGCAAGTGCCGTGGAGTTTTTGCGCATAAGCCCGAAGCATTATGCGCCGATTGAACGAAATTTTGAGCGACGTCCTCACGGACGAGAAATGAGACGATTCTACAATGCGTGAGAAACTTGGCGAAATCCTAATCCGGCAAGGCCACATTAACACCCAGCAGCTCAACGATGCCCTGGCTCGCCAAAAGGACACCCGCAAGCGGATCGGAGAAACGCTAATCTCCCTTGGGCATTCGACTGAAGACCGGGTCTATGCCGCGCTGGCGGAACAGTGGCAGGTGGATTTCGTTCCCGCCGATAGTATGATTGATGCGGAAAAGGAAGCCCTGCAACTGATTCCCGAGGTTTTTGCCCGCGAGAATTTGGTGGTGCCGCTCCATCTGAACGCAACAACATTAATCGTTGCGATGGCTGATCCAGATGATATCGTGGTGATTGATCAGCTCCAGAAGCTTTGCCGTAAAGATGTGGAGGTAAAACTCGGCGCTCCGAAGGCGATTTTGGCGGCAATCGAGAATCTGTATGCGAAGATTCGCAAAACCGCGGAAGTCGGTGAGGCGTTAGGGGATCTGCAGTTCTTCGCCGAATCGGACGAAGACGAAGAAGGTTTAGTTGACATGACGCGCACCGTGGGTATCGAGGATGCCCCGGTGGTCAAGCTCGTCAACCTGATGATTGCCGATGCCATTAAAGAGCGTGCCACCGATATTCACGTGGAAATCTTCGATGAAGGACTGGTAATCCGTTTCCGTATTGACGGCGTATTGCAAGAAATCATGAAGCCGCCGAAAGCATCGCACGCCGGTATCGTCTCGCGCATTAAAATTCTTTCGAAACTTAATATTGCCGAAAAACGCTTGCCGCAAGACGGTCGTTTTACGATCAAGACCGCCGAGAAAGAACTGGACGTTCGTGTGTCGGTATTGCCGACCGTTGCCGGCGAAAAAATTGTGATGCGTCTGCTCGACAAATCGGGATTCGCCTATAGTCTGACCACGCTGGGCTTCGACGATGAATCGTTAATGGTCTTCCGCCGCTGGATTCGTCAGCCCTACGGAATGATCATTATTTCCGGTCCGACCGGATCGGGAAAAAGCACGACCCTATTCGCGGCCATTCAGGAAGTCAAGAGCGAAGAAGACAATATCACGACGGTCGAAGACCCCGTCGAGTACCACATTCCCGGCGTCAATCAGGTTCAGACCAAAGCGATGATCGGATTGACGTTTGCCAGCACGCTGCGTTCGATTCTGCGGCAAGACCCGGACAAGCTGCTGATCGGTGAAATTCGAGACGAAGAAACCGCTGACATCGCTGTAAAGTTCGCTTTGACCGGTCACTTGGTCTTCTCGACCGTCCACGCCAACGACGCGCCGTCGACGATTACCCGTTTGTTGGACATCGGCGTGCCGCCGTTTTTGGCGGGATCGGTCTTGAACTTGGTAATGGCGCAGCGGTTGGTTCGTAAAATCTGCGAGCATTGCCGGACCGCCTATGATCCGGATGACGCCGAACTGGCAGTGTTGGGAATTACCCGCGAGTTCTTGGATGGAAGAAAACTTTATCGCGGTCGGGGTTGTGCTCACTGCCGCAATACCGGATATTACGGACGAACCGGTATTTTTGAAATGCTCGAAATGAAGCAGAATGTTCGCCGTCTGGTATTCGACAACGCCAACGAAGAGGATTTGCGCGCCGCAGCGGCCGCCAATGGCATGATTCCGCTGCGCGAAGCAGCGTTCCGCAAGATTTTCAAAGGGGTCACCACGTCGCACGAATTGCTGCGTGTGACCGTCCAGGAGTACTAATCAAGGACGTGATGCGTCCGCAACCGGAACCGCATAATACCCGATTGAAAAAAGAGACCGGTAAACCATAATGCCGAACTACGCCTACGTGATTAAAGACGCCGACGGAGCGCGTCACGAAGATAACATCCGAGCCTCCAGTTACGAAGCGGCGGTGGAAGCGCTGCGGAAGCGCGGCGCCTCCCAAATCGTATCGGTACGGGAAATCCGCGGCGGTTTGGCCGTGGATGAGATGACGGTGGGGGAACAGATCGGTCTGGCGATTTACCGCTTCCGGACTCGCGTTCCGCTGGGAACTCTGGTTTTCTTCACCCGCCAGCTTTCCACGATGTTTTCCGCCGGTTTGACGATTGAGAAATCCATCAGCAACCTGCTGGCTGAAGAACGGAACTACCGCTTCAAGAAGATTCTGGTGCAGGTTTCCACGGATCTGAAAAAAGGCTATTCGCTGTCGGAAGCCTTAGCCAAGCACCCCGGTGTGTTCTCCAATTTGTATGTCGCCTTGGTTCATGCCGGTGAAGTATCGGGAAATCTTCACGTGATTCTGCAGCAGCTTTCCGACTATTTGGAAGCGATGGCGGACACGCAGCGCAAGATTATTTCCGCGATGAGTTATCCGGTATTCTCATTGATCTTCTTGACCTTGGTCGTCACCTTTCTGATGGTGGTGGTGGTACCGATGTTCAAGGATGTGTACGACAAATTCGGTGCGCAATTGCCCTTCGCGACCCGGGTGATGATGAATATCTCGCAAATCATCGTTCATAATGCCGTTGCCGCTTTTCTGGTATTGATTGCGGGATTGGCATCGCTGTGGATTCTGACGAAAACCCGCCGCGGCGGGTTGACATGGGATACGTTGAAACTGCGATTCCCGATTTTCGGCGGTTTGCTGCTCAGTGCGTTGATGGATAAATTCGCCCGCACCTTCGGTATTCTGGTCGGCTCCGGTGTCCCGGTTCTGGAAGCGTTAAACCATTCCGTTCGCGTCGTTGAGAACCGGGTAATCGCCAACGGACTGCGGCAGGCGGGAACCCTGATCAAGGACGGATTCGCCATCTCGGTTGCCTTGCGTAAATCGGGTGTGATACCTCCGATCGTTGTGCAATTAGTAGCCACCGGTGAGGAAACCGGCGAAATTAATCGTCTGCTGGAGAAAGTCGCGGAGTTCTACTCCAAGCAGGTGGATGCAACGATCGGACGGTTGACGGCGCTGATTGAACCGTTGCTCATCATTATGATCGGCGGTGTTATCGGCATTATTCTGATTTCGATTTACCTGCCGGTCTTTATGCTTGGACGGGCTGTTCAATCCGGAGCCTGATGTTCAGCAACGGGATTCAGAATTAATCGAGTGATCTTTCGCCGTGGTCGGTGGGCAACCGACCACGGCGCTTTCGTGTAGATACCGACGAGAGGATTGCCATGATTGATAGTCCATGGGGATTATTGCCGCAGTGGATGGGTTATTTAATTACAATAATCCTTGGATTGTCCGTGGGCAGTTTTGCCAATGTTTTGATCTATCGGTTGCCGCGCGAGGAATCATTAATCCGGCCATCATCGCGTTGTCCTTCATGCGGCCGACCAATCCGCCCGTGGGAGAATATTCCGGTATTAAGCTGGATTATCCTGCGGGGACGATGTTCCGGCTGTAAGGTGTGGATTTCTTTGCGGTACCCGGCGATTGAACTTGCTTCTGCAATATTAGCAGTACTCGCCGTCAAGATTTTCGGATTCACATATGCAGGTTTTGCGCATGGAATGCTTTTTATTGCACTACTTGCCCTTGTAATTATTGATCTGGAACATTGGCTACTACCTTTTTCTATCACAATACCTCTTGCAATTATTGGATTTATAGGGTCTTTGGTCTTCCATATGAGGCCGTTGGCAGACACTTTGCTTGGTATGTTGGTAGGTTTTGGAATATTTATGATTCTTCTTATTGGGGGAAAGGCGCTTTTTAAGCGGGAGGCGTTGGGCGGAGGTGATGTCGTATTCGGGATTATGGCGGGCGCATTTCTCGGGTGGAAACTTGTTATTTTTATGATATTTGTGGCATCCTTCCTGGGTACGTTGGTCACATTACCTTTGTTGCTGTTGGGAAAGAATATCAGCGGACGGGCGATTCCCTTCGGGCCATTCTTATCAATCGCTTTGGTAATTAGCCTCTTTTTAGGCCCAAATATCATCAATTGGTACATAGGTCTTTTAGGTGGATAAAAGCTTGACTTTTAGCGAGACGAATCTTAAGTTAACGTAGTTATTGGATTCGACACTTTCATCATCGTATAGGTCCGGCGATTTTGCGACGGGCCACAAGGTTCAAGGAGACAACATGCAGAGAGGTATCTGGTTTGTTGTCGTCATTATGCTGATGGCGACAATAACAGCATTCGCAGCCGTAGACAAGGTTTCGATTCGAAATTTACCGGTGCGCGGCGGTTCCAATGATCCGGTGTTTGTACCGCAAGTAGCTCCGGATCGGGGCGCGATCTGGAATTCATCCCTCGACTCCGTCGGGACTCGTTACTTGGCCGGTTATACGTATTACGAGTACCAACATAATGGTACTGCCGGTCGGATGATTTACACGGACGCCAACGGTATCGTTCACGTAGTCTGGATGCGTGGACTGACCCCATCTCTTACCGGCGCACGGCACATTTATTATAACTACTGGGATCCCCAGGAAGGTCAATTCGGCATTCGTACCGGTGGTGAACCGGTGGGATCGCTGGTCGATGTTCACACCCGCGCCGGCTACACTTCGTTGGCAGGTTTACCGGATGGCTGGATTTTCCCGGTTTTCCATGAAATCGCCGGAAGCGATCCTAATGCCCATGTCACTGCCGGTATTGATTATTCACCGGGATTGGGCGCGTTCTCGACCAGCGGCCCGACTCCGTTGCAGGGACCGGGCTATTTGCTGGAAGCGATTTGGCCCAAGATTGCCATCGGACGTGACAGCGCGTTGCATGTGGTATCTTGCGAGAATCCCTATCAGGGTACAGCCGGTGATCCGCAGCGTATTTATTACTCCCGCGGTTATCCGACCTGGGATCAGGACGGATTCGGTTTTGGCATTGAATGGGACAACGTTGACGGCAATAACCAATACTTGGAAATCGACACCGTGATGGTGATCGCCCCGCTGATTGTTACGTCCAAGGTCTCCGATCGTGTGGCGATTCTGTGGAGCAAAAGCCGTGATGATCTGACTGAAATAGATCCCGGTCCGACCCAGTACAACAACGATCTGTATATGTTGATGTCGGAAGACGGCGGCCACAACTGGGCGCCGGAGCGGAACATCACATCGTTCATTTATCCTGACGAAGACTGCGCTTCCCAGGATACGGTCGTCTGCGATAAGGACACTTTCCGTCTCTATACGGACGTTGCGGGTATTTTTGACCTGGAAGACGTGCTGCACGTTGCCTTCACAACTCCGTATTATTGGAGTTTGGAAGGATATATCAGCGCGACGTGGGCTCAGATCTGGCATTGGGACGAACGCTATGAAGAGTTTTCCAATATGGTCTACGGTGAATTCGATTCCACCGTTTGGACCTCGCAACCACTGGATGCCGGTGCCTGGCAGCGTCACGTTCAACGTCCTTGCTTGACGTTGGATCGTCAGACGGGCTATCTGTACTGCTCGTACCATTATTATGATCCGTTCCAAACCAGCGAAGCCGGTTGGCCGCAGGGTGATATCTATGTGACCTTCTCCCGCAATTGCGGTCGTTCGTGGAGCGAAGGCATCAACGTGACCTCGACCGATGGTGGCGTGGCAGCTCCGCAAGGCGCCAGCCTATCGGAGAAAGACATCACCGCCAGCGAGTTCATTACCTATCAAGGCGGGGTGGGCTATTTGGACGTCTTCTATCTGCTTGATCTGGATGCCGGTTCGATTGTTCAGGAAGAAGGCGCAGCGACCAACAACCCGTTATTCTTCCGCCGGATTCCGGTTGACGATCTCACGTGGGAATTACACGATCCGTTCCTCCCGATCCACTGCGACTCCACCGGTTTCCCCGGCAGTGTCGTAGCGCTGGATCCGGAAGGCATCGCCCCGTGCGGTGTTAACGCTGTTAACGAGCACTACAGCGCCTTGCGTCCGGAGTCGTTCAAGCTTTATCAGAACTACCCGAACCCGTTCAACCCGACCACCAATATTCAATTCGACTTGGTGCGGGATGCGCGCGTGACCCTGAAGGTCTTCAATGTTATGGGTCAAGCGGTGGCCACTCTGTACGACGGTCAAATGCTGAATGCCGGTGTGCGCACAGTTGAATTCGATGCGTCGAATCTCGCCAGCGGCATCTACGTCTATCGCATTGAAGCGGACGGCGTTTCCGCCTCTATGAAGATGGTTCTTATGAAGTAATTCGGTCGGTTTTCGACCTATCACTTCTTGTTTCGTGCCCGAAGGGCCAGGTGTGTAGAGATGGCACCTGGCCCTTCCGGTTTACAGATGTGTTTTTGGTTGCGATTTCATTCCAAAGAAACTGATTGCCTGTGTTTGTTGACCGAGTTAAGATTCACGTGAAGGCGGGTGATGGGGGAAACGGCGTGGTTTCCTTCCGGCGTGAGGCATTCATTCCCCGCGGCGGGCCGGATGGCGGCAACGGCGGTGAAGGCGGTTCGGTGATTGCCGAAGCCGATCCCCAATTGCACACGCTCTTCGATTTCCACTATCGTTCGCGCTTTGCCGCGGAGCGCGGCAAACACGGCTCCGGTGCGAAATGCAGCGGTCGTGCGGGTAAAGATTTGATGATTAAAGTCCCGGTCGGAACGCGAATCTATGATGGTGATGAGCTGGTCGTTGATTTGGTCGAAGCGGGACAACGTCACGTGATCGCCCAAGGCGGCAAAGGGGGATTGGGCAACGCGGAGTTCGCGACGCCGACCAATCGCGCACCACGCAAATCAACCGGCGGCAAGCCCGGCGACGAGCGAATGCTGCTCTTGGAATTGAAATTGATGGCGGATGTCGGCTTGGTCGGTCATCCTAATGCGGGGAAATCCACTCTCTTATCGGTGCTGACCGCGGCCCGACCGAAAATCGCCGCTTATCCGTTTACAACGCTTCATCCGAATCTGGGTATTGTCCGGGTCAACGAATATTCCAGTTTCGTATTGGCGGACTTGCCGGGATTGATCGAAGGAGCATCGGAAGGCAAAGGACTGGGACACGAGTTTTTGCGGCACGTTGAACGAACCCGAGTGATCGTTTATCTGATTGACTCCACCAGTGAGCACCCAGCCGCCGATCTTAAAATACTTAAGTCCGAGCTGAGGCAGTGGAATCCCGATTTGGCGAAGCGACCGAACTTGGTGGTGTTATCGAAATGTGACTTATTAGATGGTCCGCCCCCGAAGGGACCGTGGAAGATGAAAATTTCTTCCGCAACCGGCGAGGGCTTGGAACCCTTGGTAGAAAAGCTCTATAAAATGCTCGCGACGGCGCCGATACCGCAAGTATTCCGACCGCCCTCCGAGCCGGAACTGATGATCGAAGATCCTGAAGAATAATGAGTGATATCATTACGAACATCTCCGAACGAATTGCATTATTAAATTTATTGGCCGTTGAGGGAATCGGATCGGGAACGGCGATTCGCTTGGTTGAACACTGCGGCTCGGCGGCAGCCGTATTTGATCAACCGGAATCACGACTCCTCATGGTGCCGAGAGTCACCCGATCTGTGATTGTGCGATTAAAAGCGGCACATGCCGATGGAGATTTCGGCAAGACGCAACTTGAATCAGCCGACAAGCAGGGTGTCGAGATTCGCTCCTATTGGGATGCGAACTATCCCGTTCGACTGCGTGAACTGGAAACTGACGCTCCGGCGGTGCTTTTTATTCGCGGGAACCTGCCGGCGGAAACGCGTCGCTTGGCCGTGGTGGGAACGCGGAGCGCAACCGCTTATGGCCGACGAGTAGTGCGCGATCTGATTCTCGGCCTGCGCGCCAGCGGAATGCACATCGTTTCGGGTTTGGCATCGGGAATCGACGGCTGTGCCCACGAAGCTGCTTTGGAAGTGGGATTGCCCACCGAAGCGGTTTTCGGCTGCGGAGTGGATCGCATTTATCCGCCCGCCCATACGGCATTGGCCCATCGTATTCTGGCGGCTGGAGGAGCATTAGTTTCGGAATTTCCGTTGGGGGTCGGGCCGGATCGCCATCATTTCCCTCAGCGCAACCGGATTATTGCCGGGCTGGCGGCGGGAACATTGGTCGTGGAAGCGGGGGATAAATCGGGGGCACTGATAACGGCGATGCTGGCGGCGGAATACGGTCGCGAAGTCATGGCGATTCCGGGGGCGATTACCAATCCGAAAACTGCCGGGAACCATGCATTGATAAAAACCGGGGCGGCATTGGTGGAAAAGCCGTCTGATATATTACAACTCCTCGAAATGCCCAAGCCAGCTTCAGCGACTGATGCGGCACCGCAAGTCCATTTGGAATTGACTGCACCTGAATCGAATCTATTGGGAGTTCTTGACGCGACCGAAGCGCTTCATATAGACACAATTGCCGAGCGAGTGGGGATTCCGGTCGGGGAAGCGCTGGGCCAGCTCTTGCTTCTGGAATTAAAAGGCGCAATAAAACAACTTCCGGGGAAGTACTTTGTCAGATCATGACATCGCCAAGCGGCTCTTCGAAGAGTCGGTATTCGGCAACAGCAACATCGTTTTATTCGAAGACGATGGCACGGACGTCGAGTTGTTTCCGCTGGCAGTGCTCCGTCCGTCATGGGAAATTCGCGTCGGCGCCGGGACGACCCGGCAATGGATTGATTCGATCGCCGGACCGGGTTTGCCGGTATTGTTACGACCGCGCGTTGAGATGAACACAATGGCAGTGCGGTTGGCCGGTCGTAAGGTAGATGAGGATCTTGATCCTGATGCCGACTTGCTGTTTGTGAACGGTCGGGTATTAGGATTGTGGCAGACCGATGAATTGGCAGAAGATCTGCCGGATACGCTGGTAGATCAGGACGGCCGCCTGCTCCTGGCACGTCGGGATATCCGGCGGGCGGAAGATTTGCTTCCGTTGACCGGAAACGAAATTATGCGGCGGCTCGTTCAAGAGGTAGAAGGGGGTCAATTGCCGGAGGGATGGCGGATCTTGTATGCCCGCCATATCTGGGATTTCATGCTGGCGAATCGCGAAATCCTGGATCGTCAGTTGACGCAGACCGGACGGGCCACTGCTGAACTGATGGGAGCGCATGCGCTGCGTGAAGTCCCTTCAGGAGTCGGATTCGGCGAGCGCGGAGCCGGGCATGTGGTCTACGTTGGACAGGGTGTACGACTGATGCCGGGTGTTACTTTCGGGAATCAGGCCGGACCGATTTGGATCGGACCGCAGACCGATATTGAACCCAATACCTATCTGGAGGGTCCACTTTATATCGGTCCGAACTGCCGAATTAAGGCGGGAACCCGGTTTTACAATGGCTGCAGTCTTGGCCCGCACTGCCGAGTCGCCGGCGAGATATCCGCTTCGATTCTGCAAGGATTTGTCAATAAGCAACACGAAGGGTTTTTGGGCAATAGCCATTTGGGGCAATGGATCAATCTGGGGGCTGATACTCGCACTTCGAATCTACGCAATGACTACGCTCCGGTCAAGGTGCAGGTTGGCGACAAGCTGATTGACACCAGGGAACGATTCATCGGATTGATGGGGGGAGATCATACCAAGACCGGTATTAATACCATGTTTAATACCGGAACCGTGGTCGGTGTGGGCGCAAATGTGTACGGGGCGGGTTATCCTCCGCGGTATATCTCCAGTTTCATGTGGGGCGGGGCGGAAGGAATGACGGCGGGGTCGTTTGATCGTACGATTGCGGCAGCACGTTTTGCCATGGAACGGCGGGAACAAGAACTATCGGAAGCCGAGGAACAACTTCTTAGGCGCCATTATACCGATTCGGTTAAATGAATGAGGACATCGTGAAAAAGAGACGCGTAATAGTCAGTGTGGTTTTAGCGGGAGTTGTTGTCGGCACCTTCCTATTGTGGGGCTCCCGGTTGTGGGCCGACAATGAATCGGTGAATATGCAGCTGGCCAAGCTGAATTACATTCTACGCGTGGCACGGGATAACTATGTCGAAGATCCGGATGCGTCGAAGATGCTGGAGGGCGCGATTCGCGGCATGCTCTCGGAGCTTGATCCGCACTCCGTATATATTCCGGCCGAAGATCAGAAACGAATCAGCGAGACCTTCCGCGGAGAATTCGAAGGTATCGGGATCAGTTTCAGCATTCAGAATAAATGGTTGACGGTCGTTTCACCGATTCCCGGCACTCCGGCCGACCGGCTGGGGATTCGCGCGGGCGACCGGATTATTAAGATCAACAATATTTCGGCCTACGGAATCAGCAACGACGAAGTGTTCGAGAAACTGCGCGGGCCGAAAGGAACCACGGTAGACGTGACCATTTCCCGTCCCGGTGTAAATGATCCGCTGGATTTTACAATTGTCCGCGATGCCATTCCGATCTATTCGGTAGGAGCATCGTTCCTGTTGCCCGACAAGGAAACCGGCTATATTCGCATCAACCAGTTCACGCAGACGACGGATGGTGAAGTCCAACAGGCTTTAGACAGCCTGATCGGACAGGGCATGAAGCAACTGTTGCTGGATTTGCGATCCAATCCGGGCGGGTATTTAGATCAGGCGTGGAAAGTGGCGGACTTGTTCCTGCCGCGTGACAATATGATGATCGTTTATACCAAGGGACGAGTGGCGCGCTCCAATCAGGAGTTTTACTCCACCGGGCGCGGCGCAAAATATAATTTCCCGTTAATCGTTGCGATCAATCACGGCAGCGCATCGGCCTCGGAAATCGTTTCCGGTGCGGTTCAGGATCATGATCGCGGCCTGGTAATCGGCGAAGTGAGTTTCGGAAAAGGTTTGGTGCAAACGCCCTATCCGTTACCGGACGGTTCGGCCGTTCGCTTGACCACCGCGCGCTACTATACTCCAACCGGACGGTTGATTCAGCGTCCCTATGATAAAGGCATTGCCGAATACATCATGGGGGCCGGGGATAACGGTGAAGAAGACGGCGAAGAGGGCGCTCCGGCTGATACCACACCGCGTGAGACCTTCCGTACCGACGGCGGCCGAACCGTCTATGGCGGCGGCGGTATTACCCCGGATAGTACGATTGCTTCGCAGCGCGGCACGGCCACGACAGCCCGTTTATTAGGCAATCGGTTATACTTTGAGTGGGCGGCGGATTATGCCACAAAGCATCCTGATCTTGGCAAGAACTTCGATTCCTTCTACAAGAATTTCGAAGCCACCGATGATATGTTGAGTGATCTGCGAAAGCTGGCGGAAGAACGAAAGGTAGAGATCAAGGAAGACGAGTGGGATAAAGACCTGGATTTCACCAAAGACAACTTGAAGGCTGAACTGGCCAGTGTGTTGTTCAATGATCGCAATCTGTACCATCTTGTCAGGATCGCCACCGATCCCCAGATTAACACGGCATTAACCCTCTTCCCTGAGGCCGAGCAACTGGCCGAAAGTGCACATACACTGCCAGAGAAGCGCCAATAACTGTATCGACTCTTCCAAGGCGTTGAAATGCATTAGGTTTGAAAGGGATGAACCGGGTGGTATTTGGATCAGGATAATGTGAAAAAAGTGCCAAACTTTAGGAGTAAACAAGGATTTTCCTTGCTCTTTTAAAGACCATTTTCTATATTTTCTGATCTAAAACAACACTGCAGTCTCCCCGCTCAAACCTTGCACAATAAAGCAATTCCAACGGATTCATAGAGAGATATCGCATTTTGGATATGTTCAAACGAATACCAACGTCACTTCTTCTGATTTTCGCGGTGAGCGTTCTGGCGCTCTCCGCCGCAGCTGCGAAGAACGAGTTCCTGAATAAGGCTCGTGAGGCGGCGCGACAAGAAGAATGGGAACAAGCGGCGCAATTCGCCCAGCAGGCAGTGGAACAGGAACCGAAGAATGAAGATGCATGGTCGGTTCTGGGCGACACCCAGATGGGACTGGGCGACAGCTCATCCGCCGTCAGCAGTTGGGAAAAGGCTTTAAGTCTGAATGCGAAACTGCCCAGTGCGGTTCTATCTCTGACGCGGTTCTACCTTGATGCCAACCGTATTAACGATGCCGAACAGGTTGTCGCGAGTGCGGAAGAGAAGGATAAAAAGGGCCGCTATGATGAAATCAAAGTCGCCCGCGGGATGATCTTTGCCAATTCCGGCAATATGGCGGAAGCGACGAAGGTATTGATGAGCGCGACGGCTAAGAATCCCAAGAATCCGCTCTATCCGCAGATACTGGCAAGGATCTATGCCGGGAAGCAGGTCTATGACTTGGCTGAAAAATATTACGCGGATGCGTGGGCGCTGGATGAAGGCAATCCGAGCATTGCGTTCGAATATGGGGTAGTGCTGCAGGCGCAGAAGCGCTATAAAGAAGCATTGGATCTATTCAAGGTTGTGCAGGAAAAGGACCCGAACAACAAGACGGTGGATTATCTGGTCGGTCGGCTTTATTTCGCCGCCGGGCGCTATGCTGAAGCCGCCAAGCAGTTCGAAACCGCGGTGGAAAAACGTCCGGATCACTTCTTATCTATCCTGTTGTTGGGCCGCAGCTACATGGAACTGTCCAAGCAGGAGAAGATCAATTTCTACGGTCAAGCCTGCAACTGGCTGGAAAAAGCGCACGGTCTGAAGCCGGATCGGGAAGACGTGACGTTATTGCTGGCTGATGCGAAAGCCCAGCAAGGCCGCATGTTTTATCTGCAAGGTGCGGCCGATACAACCGGACTGGCACCGGCATTTTTCGATTCCGCGCTGACGAAAACCAAAGAAGCGTTGGTGCTGAATCCCGATCAGCCTAACGGTAACAGTCAGATTTCGCGGATATTCGATAAAATGGGCCTGTTGGATTCCGCCGTAGTTTATTCCCAGATTCAAATGCAGCAATCGCCCGACGACCGCACGGAGTTTGCGCGATTGGTCAATCTGAATCAACGGATGAACCGGCAAAGTGATTTAATTGCTTTGCTGCAGCCGGTCATGGAAGATACGGGATATTTCAACAAATACGGAATGATTCTAGCTAACGCGCAGATCGAAACGAATAATTACGGCGAAGCCCGTAAAACCATCGGACAGATTATCGAGCGCGATCCGACCAACTGCGACGCGCATCAACTCAATGCCTATGTTGATTTGAAGCGTGAACGCTATGCGGAAGCGATTCCGGCGTTGCGGGCGGGGGTGCAAGCCTGTCCGAAAGACGCGAATATGTGGGTGTATCTGGGCGACTGCCTGTACTTTTCTGATCCCAAGAAGAAAGACACGGTGAAGCAGGCGAAAGATGCTTACACGCGGGCTTGTGAATTGGGCAGCCGCGACGGCTGCGAGAAAAAAGAACAGATTACGGAGCTGCTGAAAACGCTCCGCTGATATAGACGACAAACACAGTTTACCATAAGCATTTGAGGATTCTGGAATGAAACAAGGCACCTTTACGATTATTACGCTGGTCGCCGCTTTGGTGCTCTCGGCGATATTCTATTGGGCCATCCTTCCCGTGATGGACAAAGGCGTGGAAGAGACCCCGCTGATTCACCAGATTTCGCTGGCGGGACCCGTTGTGCCCATTCTGTTGACGTTGACGCTGATGCTGCTCACGTTCATTGCCGAGCGCATTTTCACGTTGAATAAGGCGCGCGGCTCGGCTCCGTTGTCCACGTTTTTCTCGCATTTCACGAAGGCGGTTCGCGACGCCAAGTATCAGGAAGCCAGCACTCTGTGCGACAAGCAGCGGGGATCGGCGGCGGCCGTGTTGAAAGCCGCAACGGATCAGTATCTGCGTACCAAGGACGATAAAAGTATGAGCACGGAGAAACGCATCAGCGAAACTCAACGTGCCATCAATGAAGCGCGCTTACTGGAAGTTCCGTTCCTGGAGCGCAATCTGATCGCACTGTCCACGATCGCCTCGATCGCCACCATGGTCGGTCTGTTGGGAACGACGATCGGTATGATTCGCGCGTTCGCCGCCATGTCCACACAGGGCGCGCCCAACGCCGCTGAATTGGCTCGCGGTATTTCCGAAGCGCTCGTCAACACCGCGCTCGGTCTGTTCGCCGCGATTGTCGGCATTGTCGCGTACAACTTCTTCGTCAACAAGGTTGACCAGTTCAACTATTCGATTGATGAAGCCGCGTACCTCATGGTGGAAATCCTCAAAGAGAAAGAGGCCGCCTAATCCCGGTCCGTCGAGTGTGCATATGCTGATTCAGCACACTCGTAATCATTAACGACGGAAACAGTCATGGCAGCACCGAAAAAACGGCGAATCCCGGTCAGTATCGATATGACACCGATGGTGGATATCGCCTTTTTGCTCTTGATCTTCTTCATGTCCACCACCGTGTTCAAGAAACCGGAGGAGGTGGAAGTGCGTCCGCCGTTGTCGCACTCCACCTTTACCTTGCCCGAAACCGGAATGATCGTGATCACCGTTCCCAAGGATAATTATATTCTGATGACCCTGGAGAACGCGGCGCTCGATTATGACGTCGGTCTCTCGGAGCAAGAGGGCCGGAAGATCGTGCATAAGCGTTTCAAGCCCGAGGAATTGCCGCCGATCATCAACCGGCTGATGCTGCGCCGCTTGGTGGATCGTGTGGTGATCAAGGCCGACCGCGACGCGGAATACGGCGTGATCGAATCGGTAATGGAAACGCTCCAGAAAAACCAACTGAACATCCTGAATTTCGTGACCGATTTGGAAGAGGAATACAAGGATTCAGGAGCGAAGCCGGAGCGCCCCGGCGCGTCTAACCAGATGCAAGCGACCCGTGAAGACGGCGACCTTGCAAGCAAGGAATAACGAGTATGGGTGCAGTTGATGTAGGCGGCGCGAAAAAATCGGCCGGCGGTCCCAGTTGGAAACGACCGCGGGTGTCCATTCGCATTGATATGACGCCGATGGTGGATATCGCCTTCTTGCTGTTGATCTTCTTCATGGTGACGACGGTCTTCCGACTTCCGCAGGCGATGGAAATGCTGCTGCCGGAAGCCCAGGATCAGCCGACGACTACGAAGGTTTTTAAACAGAAACTGGTAACGGTGGTGGTCATGGAAAACGATTCGCTGGCTTATGCCATCGGCGATAATCCATTCCGTCCACTGCCGTGGGACAGCCTGCGCGCCAACCTGCTGGAACGCAAGGATCTCTATGGCGACAGCGTGGTCGTGATGGCGAAAATCCACCGCAAAGCGCGATTCGAAGCGATGGTCAACGTCGTGGACGAGTTCAATGTGATCGGTATAACGCGTTTTTCGATTGATAAATACACGACGTGGGAGGATTCACTCCTCCGCATGGTTGGAATTCAAACGTCCGGTCCCGAAGGGCTTCCCGAACCGCTATGGGGTGAAGCCGCCGAAGAGGAAGAATAGGACGTCGGCCTGAGAACATCCGTTTCGTTGTGAATCGCGGAGAATCCGCGGTGATCGGCGAAGCATTTGATGAACTGACAGCCGCGAATAGGACATTACCCATTCGAGGTTCCCGTGAATTTTTTTGAACAACTTGCCCAAGGCCGCTACGGTTCGTTCGAGTTGAAATCGCTCGTCGGACCGAATCTCATCAAGGGATTCATCGTAGCGACGCTCATACATGGCGTGGTGGCGGCATCGCCGGTTATTATCCAGCTTTTCAAAGGCGACGAGCCGCCGCTGGATAAAATCTTCGTGATTGACCCGTCACAGGTCCAACCGAAGCTGCGTCGGCAGCGGGACGACACGGTTGAACAAGTCCGTATTGCCCGGCCGAAGATCGCACCGCCCAAAGCGGCGATTCCGATCGCCGTCGAGCAGGACGAAATCACCGAAGAACCGGAGTTGATCGCTTCCCAGGCCGATATCGCGCAATATTTCGATGATCAAGCCGCCGAACAGGGCGATATTGACATTCCGGAAGGCGCGGAAATCGTGATCAAGGAAGACGCCAGCGCGGACGACATCCCCGATGCCGGAGTATTTATTCCGTTTGAAGTCCCGCCGCAGCCGTTGCCGGATTTCAGCCCGCAGCCGGACTTCCCGGAATTGGCGCGTACGGCGGGTGTCGCCGGAAAAGTGATTGTCCAGGTTTATGTGGACAAAAAAGGCGATGTGAAGAAATGGAAAATCGCCAAGGCTGATCCGAAGGGTCTTGGTTTTGAAGAGGAAGTCGAGAAGGTTATCACCAAGTGGAAGTTCACTCCGGCGATTCAGCAGGGTAATCCTGTAGGCGTTTGGGTGGCCGTTCCGTTCAACTTCAAGTATAAAAAGTAGTCCGTAGGAACGGAGGTCGCCACCAGCACTTTTTCCATGTGCCGCAGATCCGGTAGTTCCACCCTTGACCAGGGAGGTTACCATGAGCAGCCGCAACACGGTGGGAAAAGGTCGGTATGGATCGTTTGAACTGAAGGATTTGGTCGGGCCGAATCTGATTCGCGGATTCGTTGCAGCAGTTATGCTGCACGGGGTGGTGGCCGCATCACCTATGATCTTTGAACTGCTGAAGGGTAAACGGGCGCCGGTCGTGGATGAACCTCCGGTGGTCATCACTCTCGAACTGCCGCCGTTGAAATCTTTCACTCAGGATGTACGAGAGCAAATCACTCTAAGCGTACCGCGCCCGGAAAAACCGGTGATCACGATCCCGATTCCCAGCGAAACGGAGGTCGCGGAGGACTCGATATTGCCTCCCTCGACGGATGATTTGCGGAAGTACTATGCTCCGGATACCGGCAATGATGAGGATGGTGATATCGGTGGATTCATCTCCGACTCGATGATTGAAGCGTTTCTCGGGGTTGATCCGATACCGTCTATTGATTCTTTCATCGCGGTGGAGGTTCTTCCGCAAGAACTGGAAGGCAATCCGCCGCCGCAATACCCGGAAATGGCACTGGTTTCGAAAATGCCAGGCACGGTGTATGTCAAGGTCTTTGTTGACCAATGGGGCGATGTGAAGCAGTGGAAGATCATGCATTGCTCGCCGCTCGGCTTGGGATTTGAGGAGGAAGTAGAGAAGGTCATTCCCAAGTGGAAGTTCACTCCGGCGATTCAAGGCGGCAATGCCGTCGGAGTATGGGTGATGGTTCCGTTTAAGTTCAAAGTGAAATGAACTGGCGGCTCGCTTGCGGGCTGAAACGATTTCAATGAGTATTTTAAGTCGTTGGGTACTGCCGATCGCCTTCGCGGGGATCGGCATTGCCATTTTATCGGGCATGATTCTGCGGACGATTCCGGCGGATACCGGACTGCGTCCGATTTTGGGAATAGTGGTTATTCTGATGGGCGTACATCGGTTTGTCGCGGCGCGTTCGATGAAGAAGTCAGATCGCAGGCCCTACGGCGGAGAACGGCAAAAACCGTGGGAGGATCAATCATGAAACGAACTCTGGTGGCTATACTGTTGATCACGATGGTGCTGGCCGGATGCGGTAAGAAAAAGCCGCAGGAAAGCATGACGGCCGGTCATGCGCGTATCGGCGCAGCGGATGCGGTGTTTGAGGTGGCGTGGTTTCTCTCGCGGGAATTCCAGGCCGGCAATCAAGCGGCGTTTATTGACATCTTTCGCGATACCGATCAGAATCTCGTCAATTCGCTGCTGAACAAGGAATCCGAAGAGGTCTTTCTCGATCGTGCGTTGACACCCGCCGAAACGCTGGCGTTGGACAATGCCGGATTAAAACGTTATTCCTATCCGATCGCGTATTACCCCGTTTACTGGATTGTGGATATGACGAATCCGGTGTCGGTGATTGACAGCGCCCATCTGCGGGGAGTACTGACCGGGAAGATCACGAATTGGCGGGAACTGGGCGGAGCGGATCTTCCCATCAATGTATATTTACCGCTGCCGGGGGAAGGCGCCATGCAGAGCCTGGTGGATTTTTACGGAGTGTTGGATTCCCTGCAAGCGGCCGCGATTTGTTCGACGATGTCCGCCATGCTGGATTCCGCGCGTGGGGATGACGGAGCCTTGCTGCTCTATTCGAAACCGATCATCGAACTCCCTTATAAGGCGCTCTGGTTCCAACGCGGTGAAGAACAAGTCCGGCCCAACGTCAAGACAATTCTGGATGAAGTCTCTTATCCCTTCCGTTTGGATATTACCTATGTGACTACTCACAATAAAATGGATGTAGCGGCCGGATATCTGACCTTTGCCGTGGGCAATCTCGGTCAGCGGCGGATTATGGACGCCTTGAAATACCGCCCCGCCTCGGTTCCGGTGCGGGTGGTGAAGATGAAATAGCAGCAATTAGCCATACGTTTCTACCTGGCGGAACCGAGGGGTTCCGCTTTTCTTAATCGCTACCCGAGAATATAATATAATTACATATATATCAAGTATATATGCGCATGCAATCATTCATCAAAGTTAACTTGCTGATTTGCGCGGAAATTGCTATACTTAAGTTCATACCAAAGCACATTTTTAGGAGCATAAATCGTGAAGAAGACCGCCCTTACAGATACCCACCGGGCACTGGGCGCAAAAATGGTGGAATTCGCCGGATATGAGATGCCGATTCAGTATGTCTCCATTCGTAACGAGCACTTGCGGGTGCGGGCCACCGTCGGCGTGTTTGATGTTTCGCACATGGGGGAGTTTTTCGTTACCGGATCGGATCGTGAAGCGTTTGTAGACCGCTTAACCGTGAACAACGTGAAGGCGTTGTCAGTCGGACAGGTTCAATATTCGGCGATGTGCCTGCCGCACGGCGGTATCGTAGACGATCTGCTGGTTTATCGTTTTCCCGATAAAATCATGATGGTGGTCAATGGGGCTAATGTCAAGAAGGATTGGGACTGGGCCGTTAGCAACAAATCCGGCAATGTGCAGCTCGAAGATCGTACGGAGGAGATCACGTTGCTGGCCATTCAAGGCCGCAATGCCGCGGAGGTGGTTCAGCCGCTGACGGAAACCAAGTTGTCCGATATCAAGTATTATTGGTTTATGGAGGGCAAAGTAGCGGGTGTTCCGGCGATTATCTCGCGGACCGGCTATACCGGCGAGGACGGCTTTGAGCTTTACTTCGCCAATAAGGACGCCGTGACGATTTGGAATGCGCTATTCGACAGCGGCAAAAAATTCGAGATCGAACCGATCGGCTTGGGCGCTCGCGATTCGTTGCGTTTGGAAATGAAAATGTGCCTCTACGGCAACGATATTGACGAAACTACCCATCCCTTAGAAGCGGGCTTAGGCTGGATCACCAAGTTGGATGCCGGAGATTTCATCGGCCGCGACAAGCTTATTGAATTCAAGCAAGCCGGAATGAAGCGCAAACTGGTGGGTATTGAAGTAGAAGGCGCGGGGTTTCCGCGTCATGGCTATCCGCTGTATACCGCCGGAGACCATTCGACCATCATTGGTCACGTGACTTCGGGAACCGTGTCGCCGAGCTTGAATAAAGGAATCGCGTTGGGCTATGTACCCGTCAATTTGAGTTCCATCGGAACCGAACTGCAAATGGATTGCCGCGGTCGGATGTTTACCGCGCGGGTCGTGAAAACTCCATTCTACCAACGTCCGTATTAGTTAATGACCAACGACAAACCCCATAACGCGACCGAACCGATTTCCATCAACCTGTTCATCAGTCCGCGCAACGTTACGGATGACGATCTGCGCGGCTGTACGACAGTCGTGGTGGATGTATTACGTTCATCCTCGACCGTTGCTACGGCTTTGCTAAACGGCGCGCGTGAAATTATTCCGGTACTGACACCTGCCGAAGCGGGCGAACTCGTTTCCCGGTCGGGTCGCAAGCAAAGCTTGCTGTGCGGTGAACGGGAAGGACGGAAAATTGACGGCTTCGATCTGGGAAACTCGCCTTCGGAATACACCAATGAACGGATTGGCGGGCGGATTCTGATTTTCTCTTCCACCAACGGCGCGGGGGCGGTGCTGCGAGCGAAAGCGGCCGATCATGTATACGTCGGTGGCTATAATAATTTCGCGGCGGTGGCGAAGCGGGTCGCGGAGGATCGCAAACCGGTCGTCATTTTATGCGCCGGCAAATTCGAGCATTTCTCAATTGAAGACTTCGTCTGTGGCGGCAAGTTCATCAATTATCTGGAAACCCGTTTGAAACGGGATGTATTGTTAAACGACGGGGCGCGCGCTGCCGCATTGCTGCATCGTCATTTCGATGGCAGCATCAACAACCTGCTGCGGTCCAGTAATCACGGCAAATTCCTGATATCTTTGGGATATGAGGAAGATATAGATTTCTGTTCCCGACTGGATACGCATCCGGTCGTGCCCGTTTTCATCGAAGGGAAATTGCGAGGGTATAAGCCCGATGGCAGCCCGATCAGCGAACCGGTCGTCAACACGGCGTAGTTCGGCCTCAACGGCATCGTTTTGGTGGGGATTCGCCATTCTTGCGATTGCAGGAGTGGTGTTTCTCTCACTGGTGAGCTATTCCGTACGCGATTGCGAGACATATTCCGAGCTATCTCCATACGGTTCGAAACTACATGCCGAGAATTGGATCGGGAAGCCGGGAGCGGCTATTGCATTTGGTTTCGGTTTCCTGCTGTTTGGTCGTTGGGCGGCGTTCGGTATTCCATTGATTATCGGGATTTGGGGATGGTCGCTGATTCGGAAGAAAGGTTGGCAGCGCGCTTTTATTCTCAGCGCGATAACAATGGTTTCTACGGTTTGGATTTCGGTGACCCTGGGAGTGATTGGTGAATTGAGTCAGACCAAAATGATTAATCATAGCGGGGATTTTGGTCGGTTAACTGCGCTTGCCCTGATAGGATTTCTTAACTATACGGGCACAATCATTGTCATGCTGCTGGTGCTGATCGGGGGGTTGGCAATCACGTTCGTAAAGTTCGCCGGTTGGTTTCAGAACAGCATCAACTCCTCAATTGACCGCGCGGCTCAGGCACGCATTCCGAAAATATCCCTCCCGAACTTCACTTGGAGAAAAAGTCAACCTGAATTCATCGAAGAGCCGGATGACATTCTCCTTGCCGAAACCAATGGCGCAGTAGATTCGGGCGGTAATGGAAAGGCGGGAAAGGAACCGCGCGATCTGGCACAGGCTCCGCCATCCCGCAAAGCACGTCCGACGAAGGAATCCCAATTAGCCATTCAGATCGAAGATCGCAGCGGTTATGTTTATCCGCCGCTCGATTTGTTCAATCCGCCGCGTGACGATCAAGAATCGGGGATGTCGCCGGACGAGCAGAAGCGCAATTCGGAATTGCTGGAAAAAACACTCGCGACGTTCGGCGTTCAAGCGAAAGTTGTACGGGTTAATCCGGGACCCGTGATCACGCGTTTTGATTTGGAACCGGCACCCGGTGTGAAAGTGTCGCGGATCGAATCATTGGCGGATGATATCGCGCTGGCGCTGCGCGCACGCGGGTTGCGGATTCTCGCCCCCATTCCCGGAGTGGCGGCGGTCGGTGTGGAAATGGCGAACATTCGACCGGCGACAGTCACGTTTCGTGAAGTGGTGGAGTCGCCGAATTATCAGTCCTCAGCATCTAAACTGACGATTGCGTTGGGACGCACGGTGTCCGGGGATATTTTTGTTTCGGATTTGGGATCACTGCCGCATTTGCTAATTGCGGGGACGACCGGCAGCGGAAAATCGGTCTGCGTGAATACGATCATCGCCTCGATCTTGTTGCGTACGACTCCGGATGATGTGCAGTTCGTATTGATTGATCCCAAGAAGCTCGAATTATCCGCCTATAACGAATTGCGAAGACATCATGTGACGCATCGTCCTGACCTTTCCGAATACGTCATCACCAAGCCGGACGAAGCGGTGAAAGTATTGCGTAGTTGTCTGACCGAGATGGAACGACGGTACGATTTGCTGGCGGAGCGGGGTTCGCGCAATCTGGCTGAATACAACGAAGCGGTGCGCAACGAGGATGGCGACCAAGTTGAGAAGCCGCTGCCCTATATCGTCGTCGTTATTGATGAATTGGCTGATTTGATGGTGACGGCGCAGCGGGAAGTGGAAGAACCGATTGCGCGGTTGGCGCAATTGGCGCGCGCCGTTGGAATCCACTTAGTGGTGGCGACGCAGCGGCCTTCGGTGGACGTGATTACCGGCGTTATCAAGGCGAACTTTCCGGCGCGCATTGCCTTCCGCGTCGCGATGAAGGTGGATTCGCGCACGATTCTCGATACGAACGGCGCGGAGATGCTGCTGGGACAGGGGGATATGCTTTTCCAGCACCCCGAAGAACCGGCTCCGATCCGCGTACAGGGCGCACTGTTAACCGGTTCGGAAATTTCCAAATTGATTTCGCATATTTGCCGGCAACAGCCGCCGCGTGAAAAGCTCACCTTGCCGGTGGAACCGGAAGAAGCGGGATCGGCGGGCTCACCGCTCTTGGACGGCGATAGCCGTGATCCGTTGTTCATGGAAGCGGCAAAGATTGTCGTGCGGACCGGTCAAGGCAGTGTTTCCATTTTGCAACGTCGCCTGAAAGTCGGTTACAGCCGGGCTGCCCGCTTGATTGATCAATTGGAACGGGCGGGGGTGGTCGGACCGTTTGATGGGTCGCGAGCACGGGCGGTTTTAGTGGATGAACACTATTTCGATACCCATGATGAAGCCTGAACATCTAATCGCTGTTTTCTTGATTCTTGTGTCCGTTGCTGGTGCAGAACCGACAGCAGAATCACTATGTAATCAGCTGGAACAGCATTTGCAATCATTGAAATCGCTGGAAATCCGCTATCTGGCAAAAGATGCCGGAACCGAAGGGGATTCGGTAGTGGGCCGTATTATCTGGGATAAACCCGATCGGTTTCTACACGAAACGCCGTCCTGGACCTTATGCGAATCAAACGGTGAGCAATGGCGCTACTTGAAGGACCAACAAACACTGATTCGTGAAGCGGCGCCGGAACAGAGTGAATGGCTGCCGGAAACGGTTCTCTTCAGCGCCAGCAGCGGTTTTGAGCCTTCATCGTTAACCGCGAATGAAGACGGACGCAGGATCGTGAGATTGCGATCTAAAGACCCGGCAGTACCGGGTGAAGGTATCATCGAGTTTTCGCCAAACGGAATCCAACCGGTTTCCGTATCGTTCATTTCGCCTGACGGCGCGAACTCGTATTATCGAATTGTGCAATGGAGCGAGGATCTCAATCCGGATACTGCTTTATTCGAGCCGCCGGAAGTTCCCGCAGAGAATTTGATTGATTTCCGTTCCGCGGGAAAGAGGGATTAACAGGAGTTCCGGTGCGTTATCTGAAAATTCTGATCAGTTTCGGTCTTAGCATATTCTTTCTCTATTTGACGTTTTATGTTCCGCACCTCGGGGACTTGTTCCGCGGTGAAATGGCGGCCGGTCAGGCGCTGTTCGGCTATCCGCGATTCGATCTTTCGCAATTAGGGGCAGCGATTACTTCGGCGCATTGGCAGCCGATTATTCTGACCGCGATTTTGTTTGTGCTTTCGCTGCTGATTCGGGCGTGGCGCTGGCAAATCATGCTGGAATCGATCACGCGGATGAGTTTCGGTAATGTTTTCGGCGCGATGTGCATCGGTTATATGGCCAACAATGTTCTGCCGTTTCGTATGGGGGAAGTGTATCGCGCCCAAGTCGTTTATCAGATTTCAGGAACGTCACGAAGTGCGGCCTTCGGAAGCATTGTGCTCGAACGCGTTACCGATTTGTTGTTCATGCTTCCCTATATGGCGTTGGGATTTCTGCTGACACCGCTGCCGGGTGCCATGCGGCGGTCGGGGATCATTATCAGCATAGCGGCACTGGTCGCCGCCCTGTTTATCATCTGGGTCGCTGTAGATCAAATCCGTGCGATGGCGATCGTGAAGCGAGTGCTTCGTGTTCTTCCGCAGAAGATCGCACAGGCACTCATCGGCTTCATCGAACAATTTACATCGGGGCTGGGATCACTGCGGACTTCAAAGCATTTGTTCGCTATTATCACGACATCCTTGGCGATGTGGGCATTATATGCGGCTATGGTTTACACCGTCATGTTATCGCTGGGATTGGTGAATAACGGTATCGAGTTGATTGACCGGAATCCCGTAGGTACCGTATTAGTCATTCTGATTATTACAACGGTTGGTTTCGTCATTCCCGGTGCGCCCGGAGCGGTCGGGACGTACCATGGAGTGGCGGTTCTGGGATTGAGTTTATTCAATGTACCGGGTGATCAGGCCGCAGGATTTGCTATCCTGCTGCATGCCATGAATTATATTCCGTTAACCGCATTGGGTTTGTTCTATTTCTTGCGGCTGGGTCTCACGTTTCACGAAACCAATGAATCGGTAAATCGACCAATTGCCCAAGAACCCGTTGCGTCTATCAACAATTCAGAGACCTAAACCGAACTGACCGGTAACGTACGAGGCGCTTTTGGATACCAAAGACACATCGCAGCACATATCGGATTTTCTTCGAATCCTGTTTCGCGGACGATGGATCATTGTCGTTTCATTTCTGGCGGTCGTCGGATCGGTCAGTTTTCTGACCTATCGCATGACTCCGGTGTACTCCGCCGCCAGTAAAATACTCATCCAAGACCGCGATCAAGTCGAACAGACCGTTTTAAATGAACGACCGGTTCCGGTCTCGAAATCACGCAATTTAAACGCGATTGAAATATTGCAAAGCCGCCGAATTGCCGAGGATGTCGTTCGGTCATTAGCGGACTCACCTTATCGAACCGAATTAGGGCTGATGCAAACGGAAGACACACAGGGGAAGCCGATTACATTCGATGATCGAGTCGCTCTTTTGCGCCGCAATACGAGCATCCGACTGGTAAAAGATACAGATGTGCTTGAAATCAATGTTAGTGCCCATTCTCCTTTTGAAGCGGCGTTCCTGTCCAATGCAATCGCCGAACAGTACTATCGTTATTCGTTGCAGGCATCGCGCGGCGAGATATCGGACGTGCGACAGTTTCTCGAACAGCAATTACAGGTCGTGCGTGATCAGCTCTCCGAGTCGGAAGAGGTCGAACGCAATTATAAAGAGAAGCAGGGCGTCTCGGCATTGGATCAAGAGACGACGCAATTAGTAAATCAATCGGCGGAATTTCACGCATTGTACAATACGACGCAAACCGAACTCAATGCGCAAATTCGCCGTCAGGAATATCTGCGCAAGCAGCTTGCGGAAACTCGCGGGGCGATGGTGCAGGATCTCACGAATGCCACCAGCCCGATGATCACGTCGCTCCAGAACGAGATCGCCGCTAAACAAACTCGCATCGCATCACTCTTAGCGATGTCGGGGCCCGGCACAGATGTCACTGTCACCGCAATCGAAAAGGAAGTCGAAACGCTGAAAGCGCGGCTGATCGAAGAAGTGCGCAAATTGACGGATACCGCCACCGATGGAGCGGTTGACCCTCTGCAGTCATCGCAAGAAATCTTCAATCAGCTGCTCAATGCGGAAGTGGAAGTGCGGGCATTGACGGCGAAGGCCGAAGCGCTCCGGCAAGTGATGGAGAATATCGATCGGGATCTTGAACAGCTCCCGCAGACAACATTGGTACTGGCGCGATTAACGAGAGATCGCCAGTTGAATGAGAATCTCTATCTCATGCTTAATGAAAAGTATGAGGAGACGCGGATTACCGAAGCCGGGAAATCGGCCGGTGTTCAGATTATTGATACGGCCAAACCGCCGGATTTCCCGGTACGACCCAAGAAGAAACTGAATATCTTACTGGGAATCCTGTTTGGTCTGGCCATTGGCGTCGGCATTGCGTTTACATTGGAATATCTCGATGATACTATCAAGACCGGAGAAGACCTTGAGCGGTTGAATCTCTCCGTTTTAGGTACGATACCGCTGGTTCGAACCGAGTATATTATCCGTCGTCTGAAAAAGGAAGGGCGGCAGTTTACTCCGGCGGATTTACATCGGGTGGAGTCACGGATGATCACCCGTTTTTCGCCGCGTTCTCCGGTCAGCGAAGCGTATCGCAGCCTGCGAACGAACATCCAGTTTGCGGATGTGGATAAGCCGAAGCGCGTGCTGCTGATGACATCCACTACGTCCAAAGAAGGCAAGTCTACGACTACGGTGAATTTAGCGATTACGCTTGCGCAAATGGGATCCCGCGTTTTGGTTATCGAAAGCGATTTGCGTCGCCCGTCGCTCCACAATTTCTTTGCGATGGATAAAACGTACGGCGTCACAAATGTGCTGATCGGTTCACTGACGTTCGATGAAGTGATCAAGCATACCGAGGTGGAAAATCTGGATGTCATGACATCGGGAGATCTGCCGCCTAATCCGGCGGAGTTGGTCGCCTCGGAGAATATGCGCAAGTTGATCGAGGAAGCCAGATCACGTTATGACTTTGTCATTCTTGACAGCCCGCCGGTTATTGCCGTAACCGATGCTGCAATTTTAGCGACTCGAGTAGATGGTATCCTCTTGGTCGTAAGCTCCGGAACGGTCTCCCGCCGCGAAGTTCAGCGTGCCATTACGTTACTCAAAAACGTTCGATCGAGCATCATGGGTGTTGTACTGAATGCGTTGGACATCAAGAAGATTTACGGTTCGTACTACTACTACTTCCATTACTATCAGTACTACTACTACTACGGTTCGGAACCCTCCAAACGGAAGTCCAAGAAGCGCAGCGTTCCGACCGAGTATCAAGAGGTCACTTGATTCTCCGCCCGCAGCGTGCGCTGCGGGTGTCATCGTTCATCCTTGCTACGCTCTTCGTCAACTGCGTTGTTATCAGCGTAGTTGATCGTTATCTCACCAATTTGTAAATTCAACTCAGAATCTCCGTGGAAACCTCTGCGTCATATCCTGATGTTGTCGCGCTGGATGACGGGGGGGTCTCGGTCTTTTCTCCAGCCAAGATCAATCTTGGTCTGCGTGTGATGGGACGGCGACCGGATGGCTATCACGAGCTGGATACGGTCTTCCAGGAGATCTCGTGGACTGATCAGATTGACTTTCACCCGGCAACCGAGTGGTCATTGGAGGTACGTGGGTTTGAATTGGATATCGGGGAGAGCAACCTGGTTACCCGCGCGGCATTCCTGTTAAGTCATTATTCCACAATGCCATGCAAGGCAAGGGTTGTTCTTCGTAAATCCATACCTATGGGCGGCGGGCTGGGGGGTGGATCATCAAACGGGGCGATTACGCTGATTGGGCTGTCACGGTTGTGGGGATTGGATTGGCCGATTGAACGACTGCATCCAATAGCTGAGGAGATCGGTTCCGATTGTCCGTTCTTTCTGTACGGCGGTATGGCCCGAGGGATGGGGCGAGGCGAACGTCTGACTTTACTTCCCGGATGCCACCCCGGCTTAGCCTTGCTGGTTGTTCCGCCATATGGGATTAGTACCGGCTGGGTGTTTGAACAAGGTGGCTTTCCCTTGACAGATGATGAGAAAAATGCTATCTTTAAGTTTTGTCCTGACTCGGATTTTGAGCCGGGAACTCCATTTTGGCGTATTTGTAACGATTTAGAAAACATAGTTTTAAATAAATACCCAGACTTGCTGGATATCCGCCGCCGTTTACTGGATTTGGGTGCAGAGGCGGCTGCATTATCGGGAAGCGGGTCAACAGTTTTTGGTCTATTTCAGGAATACTCTCGAGCGATGCACGCCGCGCAGCAGTTCGAGAGTCCGTTCCAAACGCGGATTTGCCGGATGGTAAGTCGGCGTCGTACCGACTCGCCCGCAGCCTAACTGCGGTGCATTCACGGAGTCAGGACAACGGGTACCAGGAGGAGACACGCATGAATATTACTGAGGTCAACATCAACCTCCGTGACGAAGACAAACTGAAAGCGTTTGTCAACATCACATTCGATGACGTATTTGTCGTTCGCGGTCTAAAGGTCATCGCCGGTAAAAACGGATTATTCGTTTGTATGCCCAGCCGGAAGCTGGAAGACGGAACCTACAAAGACATCGCACATCCCATCAGCAATGAATTCAGACAGCAATTGGAAGAACAAATTCTTGCTGAATACCGCCGGATTATGGAGACGGATGCGGTCTTACCGAATGCGCCGGGACACGGAGTCGCGGGTTAATATCGGGAGTACCGGTTCCGGGTTCCCTGGGGCGTAGCCAAGTTGGTAAGGCACCAGGTTTTGGTCCTGGCATGCGGAGGTTCGAATCCTTCCGCCCCAGCCATCGCGGTGCGCCGTAGGAGCGAGCCGGATCTTACGGCGCATCACATCGCGAAATTATAGCGGTTCGCCGTTACTAAGAAGGAATCAATGACTGCAAATACCTCTGCGCTGAAAGAACTGCGTGTATTCTCAGGAACCGCGCATCGCGCACTTGGGGAGAGTATTGCACATCAGCTCGGGATTGAGTTAGGAAAGGTCTCGATTACCCGATTTTCCGACGGTGAGATCGGAGTACAGTTTGAGGAGAACATTCGGGGGATGGATGTTTTTCTCGTTCAGCCGACCTGTGCTCCGGCGGACAATCTGATGGAGTTGTTGATTCTGATTGACGCCGCCAAACGCGCATCGGCCCGACGCATAACTGCGGTCATACCCTATTACGGCTATGCCCGGCAGGATCGCAAAGACGCGCCGCGAGTGGCGATTACATCGCGTCTGGTGGCCGATTTGCTGGAAGCGGCGGGGGCTCAACGAATCCTGACGATGGATTTGCACGCCCCGCAAATTCAGGGATTTTTCAATATTCCGTTTGATCACGTTTACGCATCGCGGCTGTTTGTCGAATTACTGCGTCGTGAACCCATTGATAATCTGGTGGTGGTGGCGCCGGATGTCGGTTCGGCACGTTTAGCCCGTTTCTACGCGAATTTCCTGAATCGTGATTTTGCCATCGTAGACAAGCATCGCACCGGGCACAATCAGGCGGTGGCGCTCAATCTGGTCGGCGATGTGCGCGGAAAAAACTGCTTGATCGTTGACGATATCGTTGATACCGGCGGAACGTTTGCCGCAACCGTGGCGATGCTCAAGGATCGCGGCGGTCTGGATATTTATGCGGCGATCACACATCCGGTTCTGTCCGGGAAAGCCGTCGAACGCATCGAAGCCAGCGAAATCAAGCAGCTCGTTGTTTGTGATACGTTGCCGACGCCCAAGGAACACCTCTTCAACAAAATTCGCAAGCTGTCCACCGGGAAATTGCTTGCCGAAGCTGTTCTAAGAATCCATCGTGAAGCATCCATCAGCGATTTGTTTCTTGATAAACCGAAAGAGGGATCGCAGGACTCGATGTTGGTGAAACCCGATTCCGAATAAGAGACGGATGACTGCCCACTTTTTGAACGCTACACAAAGAAGATACAAAACCCATGACTGAGAATCGAATTACCGCCCTGACACGCGATCCTAATGCTATGACCGGGAAAGCATTACGGCGTTCGGGCTTCATTCCGGCAATCTATTACAGCCGTGCCGGAGAGACTCGCTGTTTGCAATTTGAACGCAACGAATTGCAGAATCTGCTGCGTCATGAAATCGGCATCTTATATGTTGACCTGAATGGCGAAGAACTGTCTTGCGTTATTCGCGAAGTCCAACGGCATCCCGTCCGCCGCGACGTCCTCCATATTGATTTGATGGGCGTAGTCAAAGGTCAGAAAATGAAGGCGCACGTACCGATTCATATCGTCGGAACGGCCAAGGGTATCAAAGAGGGCGGCACCATGGATCTCGTGCTTCGCGAGGTGGAAGTCGAATGCTTGCCGTCCCGTTTGCCGTCCTATATTGATGTGGACGTTACGGATCTGGGAGTAAACGACGGTTTCCGAATTGGCGAGATTCAATTGGAAGAGGTCGCCATACTCGGTGATCCGCATACGATTATTGTCCACATCGTTCCACCGCGCACAACGACCGAACCCGTTCCGGGAGCCGAGACTGCGGAGGCTGCGGAACCGGAAGTGATTCGCGAACGGAAGTCGGAAGAAGAGTAATCTCGAATGCACGAATATTACGTGCATTCCAATAAACATTCGGTAGCTTCATAGACATGCCGCTGATTGTGGGATTGGGAAATCCCGGCAAAGAATATAGCGGGACACCGCACAATATCGGTTTTGAAGTTATCGAACGACTGGCCCGACGCTGGGGATTGCAATTCAAGAGATCGCGGGTTGGAAAAGCCGAGGAAGCAAAACGCGCGGGCAGTCCGCCGATACTGATATTCCGCCCATTGGCGTTCATGAATCTGTCAGGATCGCCGGTAGCCGATGCACTGCGTTGGCATAATTTCAAAACCGACGAACTCTTGGTTGTTTGCGATGATGTTAACTTGCCCCCGGGGTACCTTCGTTTCAGACTGAAAGGCGGTTCGGGGGGGCAAAAAGGTCTACGTTCAATTATCGAATATCTGGGAACCGAAGAATTTCATCGTCTGCGCATTGGAGTCGGGGGCGGGCAGCCCGGTGCTGATGTCGGTGAATATGTACTGAACAAGCCTTCGACTGCACTGCGCACCATTCTTGCCGAGGCGGCTGAACGGGCGGCGGATGCCGTAGAGTGCTATATAAATGACGGAATCGAAACGGCAATGAATCGTTTCAATACGTCGCGGATTGAAAACGAAACTGACGACCCTTCCGGCGAGGACCGCTTGCCGGACAAATCCAGTCCAAAGGGAGAGAAATAGGGAATGCGGACGTACGAATTAGTGCTGGTCTTCGACCCGGCACTCGAAGTCGAGCAGATTGATCAGGATCTGCGAAAACTGAACGACATGATGACGGCCAACGGCACTCCGCGCCGGTGGGAACGTTGGGGAAAACGCCGGCTGGCCTATGAAATCGGCAGCCGGCAATACGGATACTACGTGTTGGCGGTGTTCGATTCCGATTCACTGGCCGTAACCGACATTGATCGCAGTATTCGACTGAATGCCGCGGTGATTCGCCACCTGATTACGGTTGTGGATCCGAAGCGAGTGCCGGAAACCGATCCGGAATCCATACGAACCCTTGGTGCGGCACCGGAAACCGCCGCCCAAACGTCATCGGCCGACGAAGAAACCGCTGCGGCAAATGAGGGTGGCACCGAATCCACTCTGGAGCGTGCCGGATCTCAAGAGGATCCAAACGAAACTGATTTGACCGAGTAGAGCTTGATGACAATAGACCGATCGAATCAGCCGCACTGAGCGATGATTCGATGAGATGTTTGCGTACCGGATAAGCAAGGGAGAGAACTATGGCTGACCTGCGGATGCCGGACATCAACAGTGTAACCATTGTTGGCAACTTGATTAAGGATCCCGCATTCCGGACGACCACAACCGGAGTTCCCGTCGCGAATTTCACGATTGCCTCTAATCGAAAATTCAAAGACAATAGCGGAACAATCAAAGAGGACGTTTGTTTTATCGGAGTCGTTGCATGGTATAAGCTGGCGGAGAGCTGCTACGAGAACCTGCGGAAAGGCAGCGCCGTACTGGTGGAAGGCGAATTACAGAGTCGGAGCTGGAAGACTGAGGACGGATTCAATCGTAGTACCGTGGAGATCAAAGCCCGCCGGATCCAGTTCCTGAATTATCGAGATGCTCATCATGATGATTCCGATGTTTACGACCATGAGCATGAAATCACGGATCACGACTCCGACCATGCAGCTAACGACGATGATCCGAACCAAACCGTCAAATCGGAGACGGATTTCGGGTTCGGGTATCGGGGCATAAAAGTGTAATCAATCGAACAAGGTGGCATAGATGCAGGTTATCCTTCGAAGAGAACATGAAGCACTGGGTAAAGTGGGACAAATCGTTACCGTCAAACCCGGTTATGCGAGAAACTTTCTGATTCCCAACGGAATTGCCTATCCAGTGAACAAGTCGAATTTAAAGCGGCTGGAGCATGAGCAACAAGCCATGGCGATCCGCGACTTGAGGGAGCGCCGCAAAGCCGGAGATCTGAGCGCCAAATTGCAGGGTCTTCGTCTGATTGCTGCGGTTCAGGTAGGTGAAGAGGATCGGATGTTTGGATCCGTTACAGCAGCCGATATTGCGGAACTGATCAAGGAACGCGGAATTGAAGTGGATCGTCGGAAAATCCATTTGGAGGAACCGATCAAGCACCTTGGCGAATTCGTTGTTCCGATCAGACTGCACCGTGATGTAACTGTAACCGTTACACTGGATGTCGTGAAGACCAACTAAGTCTTCGAATCGACCATATGGAAAGCCCCCGATAGGAATCGGGGGCTTTTTTTATCGATTGACAAGAGGTTGCTTATAATGGATCGCGTTCGAAGAAGCGGGTATGCTTGCGGATAAAGCGAAGCACAAAAAACCCGATCAATGTGACTCCGGCTGCGGTCAACCAAATCCGATCGGGTTTAAAATGATTGGTTCTGAAGAAACCATCCAAATGCTTCAAAATCGTCATAATTGCCACCAAAGCCGTAAAGCCGTAAAACTCCCCCTTGATCGCTGTCCGCAGCGAAAACGACACATCGGGTTTGTTCCATTGCGAAAAACGGGGTAGGAAGGCGGGAGTTTCGTTCGCCCATCGGCGGTATTCATCGCCGAATTTCTCATTCAGAAAATGCTCTTCGGCTGCGATAATTCGCTCATAAAAGAGAATATAACCCAATACTCCGGCAATTACGAAAAACGGCGATTGAGTATATAATAGAATGCCGAAAATAATCAGGATATTTCCCAAGTATAGGGGATGACGTACTATGGAATAGATACCGGAAGTGTTCAACTGATCGGCGATCTGCTCGCGAGTATTACGGCCGGACGATCTCGAATGGGCATAGCCTAACGCAATTCCCCGAACGATCAAGCCCGAAAGCGCAACAAGGAAGCAGAGGAGTTCAAACCAGCGCCCGGATAGAGAAAAAGCTGTACAACAACGAATTTGAAAATACAGAGCAATGATACCCAACGGCAGCAGCACCAGCGGGACATAACTGCGATAGCGGAATAACCAATTGCCCTGTTTTTGCAGTTCATTCGTCAGCATGAAAGTCCAATCTACGAAAGGAAATCATATGTTCAAGCGGCGGCGGATTTCCGGCTTCACGTGATCCACTGGTATACGGATTTGCTCCAGCGAATCGCGATCGCGGAGAGTGACGGTCTGATCCTGCAGGGTCTGGTAATCCACCGTAATACCCCACGGAGTACCGATCTCGTCCATCCGGCGGTAACGCCGGCCGATAGAACCTTGATGATCGGTGAACACAGTGCAGACAGTGCGCAGATCGGCGGCAATACGGTCGGCGACTTCCGGCAAATTATCCTTCTTTACTAAGGAGTAAACGCCGACTTTAATCGGTGCGATATGCGGTGCCAACCGCAATACCGTACGCGGTTCACCGTCCTGCACGTCCTCGTCATAGGCATCCACCAAGCAAACCAACAGCGTACGATTCAGACCGGCCGACGTTTCTACGATGTAGGGCACGAATTTTTCTCGAGTTTCTTCATCGAAATAGGATAAATCCTTGCCGGAATGCTCGACGTGTCGGGACAGATCGAAATTCGTGCGATCGTGGATGCCTTCCAATTCCTGCCACCCGAAGGGGAACTCGAATTCGATATCGTAAGCATCGTTGGCGTAATGAGCCAGTTCTTCCGGGGCATGGCGATGCAGCCGCAGATGCTCGGCTTTAATTCCCAGTTTCAGATAGTAATTGAACCGTTCGTCGCGCCAATACTCGAGCCACTTCGGATTTTCACCGGGTTTGACGAAGAACTGCATTTCCATCTGCTCAAATTCACGGGTACGGAAAATAAAATTTCCCGGAGTGATTTCGTTGCGAAACGCTTTGCCGATTTGCGCAATTCCAAAGGGGATTTTCACTCGTGAAGTGTTGACGACATTCTGATAATTGACGTATATTCCCTGTGCCGTTTCGGGACGGAGATAAACCAACGCCGCCGCTTCTTCCACCGGACCCAGCCACGTTTTCAGCATGAGGTTGAATAACCGGGGTTCGGTGAGCGAACCGAGTGAACCGCAAGTCGGGCAGAGCGCTTCAGGCCAGCGAATCCTACGCAACTGATCCAAATCGCCTTCGTTGGCTTCTGAGATGTCCGCTCCGCCGAGGGCTTCAAGTTTTTTCTTCTTCCGCCAGTTTTTCACCAAGTCCTGGGCTTTAAATCGTGCTTTGCATTGTTTGCAGTCAACCAGCGGATCCACAAAACCTGCAACATGGCCGGAGGCTTCCCAGACGCGCGGATGCATGAGAATGGCGGCGTCAATTCCAACCACATTCTCGTGGAGCTGCGTCATCTCGCGCCACCAGAAATCGGCGATATTATTCTTCAGCGCAATTCCCAGAGGACCGTAATCCCACGTCGAGGAAAGGCCGCCATAAATTTCGGAGGATTGAAATACAAAGCCGCGCCGCTTGCACAGGCTTACGACTTTGTCCATGAGGTTCTGTTTTGCCATGTTGAGTCTATTATCGGTGAATGGTCGGTCGGATTAAATATCTAGGTTTGTTTACCCCAACGTAACGCCTCGAGAGATCGCAGGTTGCCACGAACCGGCAGATGTGTCTCCAAATAGCGCGCGAAAAACTGTAAAAGCTCAGTCTGCGTGGCCGGGCTTATTCGGATGCGACCGGCGAATTCGTAGCTTGCCGAAGCCAGATTGGATAATAACGCGAAGGCTTCGCCCGAAAGTTCACCGTCCCGCGATTGCGCTGCCGGAACGTCTGGATGGTAGAATCCGCCGTCACTTAGACGATAACGGATATTGCCGCGATAGGGCGGAGTCAACGGACGATTTGAAAACGCACATTCTCTCAAACGAAGCCCGAATCCCAGTTCACGAAAGAGCCTCATTTCGAAGGACCAAAGGATCGGCAAGGGCGCATTGGGATTCATGTCCAATGCGCTTAGCGTATCGCGGGCGGCGCCGAATAAATCCTCATGAGGATCATCGTCATGCAAGCAGCGATTCAGCAGCTCAATTATGGCACTGGCAATCGTCATACACTCGAAATTAGTGCGCAAACCCACATGCGGTTCGATCACCGACCATTCCTTCAACAACTGCAGATCCCGCCCCGCCTTATGATAGTACACCAGCTGTAATTCGTTGAATAGCTCCAATCCCCCGGAGCTTCCGGCGCGAGTCTTAGCCCGAGCGCCCTTGGCGATCAATCCAATCTTCCCGGTCTTTGGAGTGAAGGCTGTGACGATGAGCGATGTTTCGCCGTGGCGAATCGCGCGGATAATCAATCCGTTATCTTGAACGAGCGATGACACGGCGTATAAAACTCAGATTAACTAAGTACGATCACGCGCTTGCACAATCGCGTCAGCCAGCCGAACCCATTCGGAGGGGGATAGGGTTTCGGGGCGTCGCGTAAAATCAATATCAGCCTGCTGCCAAAAGGGGTGAATTCCCGGCATGCTTGACAGTGAAGACTTCAGCATCTTCCGGCGCTGATGAAATGTAAAGCGAACAATTCGCTCTAAGACCGCAAAATCGCGCGGAATGGATTCGGGTACTCGCAGGAAATCAATCCGCACCACTCCGCCGTCAACCTTAGGTGCGGGTCGAAAGGCTCCGGCCGGAACCGTGAACAGCGAATAGGCATCCGCCTCGAGCTGAGTAAAGACGGATATTCGGCTGTACGTCTTGGTACCGGGTTGAGCAACCACGCGCTCAGCCACTTCCTTCTGCATCATAAATACCGCACACTCAATCCACGGCAGAGTCGGATTGCCTCGGGCTTGTCGTGTGTAATCCAGCAGCTTGAATACGACTTCCGCCACCAGATGATACGGAAGATTCCCCGCCAGCTTGCAGCGGCTTTGCGGAAGCAGCGACGCAAGATTGGTATCGAGGAAATCCTCGTGATGCAAAGAAAAATTCGGATTGTCACCGAATTTTTCTTGCAAGGGATCGAGTAATCGCCGGTCAATCTCCACGGCGATTGTGTGTGCGCCGGAATTCAATAATTCCGTTGTCAGAATGCCGCGACCGGGTCCGATCTCCAGAACGGTTTCATTTTCCTGCAAGTTCAACGCCGCGGCA
>CAYUIF010000025.1:0-40739 GCA_964444755.1 uncultured Alphaproteobacteria bacterium
ACCGGGGCAGTTGGTGATTTCCGGCAGCGTTGAAGCCGTTCGGAAAGCCGTGGAAATCGCCAAGCCCAAAGGCGCGAAACTCGCAAAAGAACTCCCGGTTTCTGGTGCCTTTCATTCACCACTGATGCAGCCGGCAGCTGATTCATTGAAAAAAGCCCTTGCATCGGCGCAGTTTAACGTACCGCGCATTCCGGTGATTTCCAATGTTACGGCCACGGCGCACACCGATGTGGACTACATACGCAACTTACTGGCGGATCAATTGCTGTCCCCGGTACGCTGGACGGAGACCCTGCTTGAATTGGCTGCGTTGGGAACGGAAGCTTGGTATGAAGTCGGCAGCGGATCGGTTTTATCCGGCTTGTTGAAGCGCACCGTAAATGGAGCATCCGCTGCTAATATTGGCACAATTGCCGATCTTGAAAAACTGACCACGGTATGAGTGAAATCATGACCCGACCGTTAGAAGGAAAAACTGTTTGGATTACCGGTGCCGCGCGCGGAATCGGTAAAGCCATTGCCGCCGAATTAGCCGTTCGCGGAGCCCATCTGGCATTGACGGATGTGCTCGAATCCGAACTGGCTGCCGCTGCTGAAGAATTTCGTAGGGCTTATTCTGTTCAGGTAATCACCGAACGGCTGGATGTAACAGACTTGAGCGGTGCGGAACGGTTTGTCGAACGCTGTACAAAGGAATTGGGCGGTCTGTTGGGTCTGATCAACAATGCCGGAATTACCCGCGATGGCTTGTTGATGCGCATGAGCGAAGAGGATTGGGATCGGGTGCTGAACATTAATTTGAAAGGCGCTTTTGTCTGTACGAAAGCCGCCATCAAGCCGATGATGAAAGCCCGCTATGGTAAAATCGTTAATGTAGCCTCGGTCGTCGGTGTCATGGGCAATGCCGGGCAGGCCAACTATGTGGCGTCCAAAGCGGGAATGATCGGTCTCACCAAATCGGTCGCGAAAGAATTGGGTTCGCGTGGTGTGCGGGTAAACGCGGTTGCCCCCGGTTTCATTGAAACCGAGATGACGCATACGCTGTCTCCCGAAGTGCGGGAGGCTTATCTCAAAGCTATTCCTTTGAATCAGATGGGCACACCGGAAGACGTGGCCCGTGTTTGTTCTTTCCTTATTGCACCCGAATCGGATTATATTACGGGTCAAGTCATTTTGGTGGATGGGGGCATGCATACCTAAGCAATCGGTCCCCACCGAATTTCATCAGTAAACTATCCGGAGACTTTTCAATGGCAGACATGGAACTCGAGAGCAAAGTTCGCAAGATCATCGCGGATCGCCTTCAGGTTGACGAAGCCAGCGTAACGACCAATGCCAGCTTCGTGGAAGATCTTGGCGCGGACTCCCTTGACCTCGTCGAATTGGTGATGGCTTTTGAGGAAGAATTCAAGCTGGAAATCCCCGATCAGGACGCTGAAACGATGAAGACCGTCGGCACGGCTGTCGAATACTTGAATAAGAAAATCGCTGAAAACGGCTAATCGAGAAGGAACCTTCGAGATGAGACGACGAATCGTAATTACCGGAATGGGCATCGTCTCTCCCGTTGGGATCGGCGTCTCCGCTTTCTGGGAGGCGATTATCGCGGGAAAGAGTGGTGCAGGACCGATAACGCTCTTCGATCCTGCTGACTTCGCAACGACGTTCGCCTGCGAAGTCAAGGGCTTTGAACCCTCCCCGGTCATTGATCCGAAAGAGGCGCGGCGCATGGAGCGCTTCACACAGTTCGGACTGATCGCCGCCCATGAAGCGTTGCAGGATGCCGGTCTGCTTACCGAGACGGGCACGACTTCCGGTGATGAAATCGGCGTGATTGTCGGCAGCGGAATCGGCGGGATGTTGGTATTCGAAGAACAGTGCAAGAACTACTTCGACAAAGGTCCGCGCCGCATTTCGCCGTTCTTCGTGCCGATGATGATTCCCGATATCGCCGCCGGACATATCTCCATTCGGTTTGGTTTGCGCGGTCCCAATTTCAGTGTTGTTTCCGCTTGTGCAACTGCCGGTCACTCGATTCATGTGGCTGCCCGCCTGATTCAATCGGGTGAGGCGGAGATTATGGTCACCGGCGGGGCGGAGGCTCCCATTAATCATATGGGAGTCGGCGGTTTCAATGCAATGAAGGCGATTTCCACCCGTAATGATGATCCCGAGCGAGCCAGTCGTCCCTTTGACCGTGACCGCGATGGATTTGTCTTGGGTGAAGGGGCGGGGATTTTCGTGATTGAGGAATTGGAGCATGCCCGTAAGCGCGGCGCGAAAATTCACGCCGAATTGATCGGCATTGGTGCCAGCGGCGATGGACATCACATCACTGCCCCGCATCCGGAAGGCAATGGTGCGGCCAACGCCATGCTTGCTGCTCTGCGTGACGCCCAAATCAACCCTGCGGACGTGGACTATATTAATGCCCATGGGACGTCAACCGATGTCGGTGATCCGGCCGAAACGAAAGCGATTCGTAAGGTCTTTAAAGACCATGCTGATAAGCTTGCCGTTTCATCCACCAAGTCCATGACCGGGCATTGTCTCGGTGCCGCTGGCGCGATTGAGGCGATTGCCTCGGTAATGGCCACACAAAATGACCTGCTGCCGCCGACGATCAATCTCGAAAACCAAGATCCGGACTGTGACTTGTATTATGTGCCGAATAAAGCCGAACCGCGAACGGTCCGCGTTGCGCTGTCCAATTCATTCGGTTTTGGCGGACATAACTCATCGTTGCTCATTGCGAAACCGGAATTCCGCGGTGTGTAGCGATATGCAAATCTGATGTCTTGGATTAATCGAATCCTCGGGCGCTCGGATCGCGCTATCCCTCGTGAAGTGTGGGAGCAGGTTCGCGATGCGCAGCGCACCGTCGGATATCGGTTTCGGGACAAAACTCTCTTGGTGGCGGCGCTTAAGCATCGCTCGGTATTGCCGCAATTCAACGAAGACCGCACCCAATCCAACGAACGATTGGAGTTCTTAGGGGATGCGGTGCTGGATTTCATTATTGCCGAATACTTCTATCAGCTCTTTCCCGATATGGCGGAAGGCGAACTCACTAAGCTCCGCTCGGTGATTGCCAGCGGATCGGTCTTGGTACGGGCGGCGCGGCAAATGGAATTGGGGCAATTTGTCTTGATGAGTCCTAATGAAGAACGATCCGGTGGGCGTGATCGTCCTTCAATTCTGGAAGATGCCTTTGAAGCCATCGTCGGCGCAATCTATCTCGATGGCGGCAAGGATGCGGCGCGAGACTTTATTGAGATGAATCTCCTGGGGAACTGGAAGGATATCGTTCGTCAAAAGGAATTCGTCAATTATAAAAGTCTGCTCCTTGAACACGTCCAATCCAAACAATGGTCCGCGCCGGTCTACGCTCTCCGTGAAGAAACGGGACCGGATCACGAAAAGCGATTTGTCGTGGAAGTCCTTATTAACGGCGTGGTCCATGGCCGTGGCGAAGGGCGATCCAAACGCGCGGCGGAACAGGATGCCGCCTGCAGCACGGCTCAGCAACTGGGACTCCTCCCCCAACTGACCGGCAACGTGTCGGGAAAGGGTGGGGACTGATTGGGCTGATGTGACCCTATGAATAACTTCGAGACGGGATGAACTCCGAACCCCGGTATTGCTCGCGATGCGGTAACGAGTTGAATCAGCGGGAATGCGACGGCCGCCTCCGTCACGTGTGTTCCGCTTGCGGACACATTGCCTATGTTAATCCTATTCCCTCGGTCGCGGCTATTCTCTTTCGGGAAAGCCGCGTTCTGCTTGTAAAGCGGAACATCGAACCCGGTCTGGGACTGTGGAGCTTGCCTGGGGGATTCATGGAAACGGGCGAGACGGTCGAACAGGCGGTGGTTCGTGAGGTCCGGGAGGAAACCGGTTTCATGTGTCGGCCTCGTCAGATCATCGGTCTCGAAACTTATCTCGGCGGTTTCTACGGTGATGTGCTGGTGATCGGCTATTCGGTTGAACAGCTTTCCGGAACATTTAAGGCGGGTGGTGATGCGGATGAAGCTCGGTTTTTCGATATTTCCGATCTGCCCCCCATTGCCTTCGATATTCATCGTCAATTCATCTACAAACATGCAGGCCGAAAGATTGAACTACAAGAACCGTAAACAACGCGCTCCGCTGTTTGATGTAAGGTGGAGTACCGCAATTGTGCTGATGATCGGTATGCTGCTCTTCGCAATCGGTTGCGAGATCGAAGAGACCACCCCTCCGCAGACCGGGTCGGTCAATGTCACTCTTGCTGATGATGCACTGAATCCGATTATCGGGGCTGCGATTCGAATTGACGATCAGGAAACGGCGCGAATAACTCCGGCGCGAATTGCTGGAATACCGGTGGGCGCGCATCGAATCTCTGTCTTCAAACCCGGCTATCTGGATACCAGTGCCACGGTGACGATTGTGACCGATCAGACTGTTGCCGCCGAATTGACGACAATCATCGCCGATGCCGGATCTATTAATTTGGTTGATGCTCCTAATGGCACGGTTCTGCTCATGAATAATATTCCGGTCGGCACGGTTCCTACGGATCAAATCCCGCCGACCTTGTTCACGGGTTTGGGATTAGGTACTTTCAGTATCTCGGCCTATCTGCCGGGAAGCGCTACTGAATTTCCCGCTCCGTGGACGATTAATCTCGAAAACAATCCGGTCGATATTTCGCCGGTCTTCACACCGCTGAACGATGGCTATGCTCCGGGCAATTTAGCTCCGACATTTGAATTACCTTCGGATTGGGACAGCTCGCTTTATCGGTTGCAGGACTATCGCGGTCGCGTGGTCTTAGTGACCTTCTTCTTCGCCAATTGCACGGCTTGTATCGAAGAATTCCCGCATTTCCAGGAAGTCTATAGCGATCCTGCCTATCGCGGCAAGCTTCAATTCCTGGGAGTGGATGATATTGATCCCTATTCGATCTTTAAGGAGTTCCGTGATGATCATCCGTCGCTGGGCTTGACTTTCCCGCTTTTACATGATCGCAGCCAAACGTTGCGGCTGGCTTATGGCGTAACGTCCAATCCCGCGAACTTTCTCATTGACCAAAGCGGACGCGTCCGTATGGCCCGCGGCAGTATATCCGAACCGGAGTTGCGGCAGCAGATCGAAAATCTGATCGGGACCTCCACCACCGAGACCTTTTCCTTCTCGATGTTGCAAACCGTTGTACCGATCACCGATCCCAACAGCACCTATGAGTTCCACGGCGTGGTCACTAACAAATTGGCGGCGCCGCGTACCTTTGTTTTTGAATTGAATCCGATTGGTTTCCCGGATACCAGCCGGCAAACCAGCATTTGTGCACAGGATTGGTGCAATCGCCCGGCGTCGGGTTCGATGAGCGTCACGTCGCAATACTCGCCCATGCTGGTGGATTCCGCCGTTCGTTTCAGTGTCTATAATGTAGTAACGGATTGGCAAAGCGAACCGCCCGTCCCGGTCGAATCGCCGATTGTCGGCGATCAGATTATGGACGTTTCGGTGTACCCGGTGGATAATCCAACGGAAATTGTGTCCTACCGTCTTACGTTGGAAGATCCTGCCGCCGGCCCGTTCGTTCGCGGGCGATCGGGCGGACTGAAAACGATTGGTATTGAATCCCGCTTCACAAGTAGATAATCGCGTATAAGGAATCGCATGAAAAGATTACTCCTCATTGCAGTCGCAGCATTCATGCTTCAAACGTTGTGTGGTGAAGCGTATGCTGATAGCCGGGATTGGTCGCTCTTGGACATGGACGGCAACACGTTCCGTTTAGCTTCGGTTCGTGGTGATGGTCCCGTCTTGCTGATGTTCTGGGCGACGTGGTGCATCCCGTGCAAGCGTGAATTCGCCAAACATGAAGATTTATTGAATGACTATGTAAAGAAAGGCGTGCACGTTATCCTGGTTTCGGAAGACAATTCTCGCACTCAGGCGCGCGTTAAGCCGTTCATTGAAGCCAAAAAATATAAGTGGCCGGTCTTGCTCGATCCCGATGGGGCCGTTTTGAAACGCTATGGCGGAACGACGCTCTTGCCTTATACGGTGCTGTTGGATCAGAATGGCGCTACCGCTAAGACGATACTTGGCGAATTGAAAAAAACCGACGTTTTAACCGCTGAAATTGACAAGCTATTGGGAGCCGACGGTGAATAAATTGATCGGCCTGCTGTGTTTGTGTCTGGTGACTTTCGGTGCGCTAACGGCATGGGCGCAAGAGGAAGAAGCGACGACGATTGAAGGATCGAACTATCTGCGGTGGGACGAAGGCGATGAAGTGGATTCTCGCCTGTCGAATTTGGATTATCCCGATAACACGATTGCCCGCCATTTCATCGAGAATCGGTTGCGTTTGGATATTTATCGTGGCAATCTTCGCGTCGGCGGTCGTCTACTGTATTTCCGTCCTTCCACCGAGGACAACTATCGGGATGGTCTCGAAGAAGTGACAAAAATAGATAAGCGCTATATTGAAGCGACCATTTACCCGCTGACGATTCGTGGCGGCGATTTTAGCGACGTGTGGGCGCACGGCTTGACCTTTAATTCCTTTGAAAATCGCGATTTGTATTTCGATTCCGAGTTGGATGGCGTACAGATTAAGCTCAATAGTGAACCGCTCTTCATGACCGCTATTCGCGGAACGTCCCGTGAAGGTATTTATGTCAATAAAGCCGAGTTAAGCGGTGGCCGAGTAAACCTCCGCTTTGCCGGTCAGGGCTTGGGCTTCAGTTATCTTTATATCGACAGCGGCGGATACGCGGAAACCCATGTTTCTGGTATAGACTGGCGCCTCTCGCGGGGAATTTTCACCGTGTACGGTGAGCGCGCCTGGAACGAAGTGGTCCTGGAACCGCGTTCCACGGAAGGCTATGCCATGTATCTGGGGGGGGTTGTCAGCAAGTGGGGATGGTCGCTATTAATGGAATATAAGGATTACGACTACATTATCGCTACGCCGTTCCAGAATCCGCCTACGGCTTATCGGGAGTTGGGTCCGCGCTTGCTGCAGGCTCGCGAACCCCATGTCTTGCGTCCGGCCGATGAAGTGGGTTATCAAGTCGAAATATCCGGTCAAGCCACCGGTTCTACGTTCGCTACGCTGCATTACAATTTGTCCAGTGCGCATGCGGAGCATCAGGGCGGGATTCCCCGGCCGACGCTGCAAGAAGAAGACTCTCCGTTTTGGGAAATGTTCGTAAACGCCGAACAGGATTTGCCGGGCTCGCGCTCATTGTATCTCGAGCTTGGTGCAAACGAAGAATCTTTTGTTGTTTGGCAGCAGCGACAGTGGGCATGGTTGAAATTCACGACGCCGTTTCGCTCTTCGCAAGAATTGGAAATTCAAAGCGAGACCCTGCTGATCACCGATCGTAAACGTGACGATAAAAAATATACCGATCAATTGATTGGCTTGGGCTGGTTCGACGGCCGCTCGCTTTCACTCTCGCTGCAGTACGAATTCTCCAATGACGAAGAGTTGAAGAAGCGCGAAGGCGATGGCTGGCCATCCGTCGAAGCTGCCACCACGTTAGGTCGCGGCAAACATCGCCTGAGCCTGTTCTATGGACGGGAACGCGGTGGCTTGAAGTGCTCGAACGGCGTTTGTCGTCAAGTACAGCCGTTTACCGGGTGGCGCATGACCTTGGAGACGACGTTCTAACCGTGAGCCGCGCCGACGACCCGCGCCGCAATCTTCCGGCGGTTGATGCGTTATTGTCCAACCCGGAAATAATTCGATCCGCGGAGGGGATAGCTCCCGCCTTCGTGACGATTCTGGCGCGCGAAGCGGTTGCCGAAGCGAGATCCGCCATTGCATCGAAGAAATCCGTTCCGGGGGAAGAAGAAGTCGTTCGGTTGTTGTGTTCCAAATTGGCCGACTTAAAGAGAATTGGTCCCCGCCGGGCCATCAACGCCACTGGGGTGATTCTTCACACGGGTTTGGGACGCGCGCCCTTAAGCGATGCCGCTCAACAATCCGTGGCGGCTGCTTTCAGATATTGTGACTTGGAATTGGATATGGTTTCCGGCGAGCGGGGGGAACGTCAGAATCACGCCGAACGCTTGCTGCAGATCCTCACGGGTGCTGAAGCGGCAATGGTCGTGAATAATAATGCGGCCGCGATCTATCTGGTGCTGAATACGTTGGCCTATCGGAAGGAAGCGATCGTCTCCCGGGGGCAACTTATTGAAATCGGCGGTAGCTTTCGCCTGCCCGATATCATGCAGCGGTCGAATGCCAAACTGGTTGAAGTCGGGACCACTAACCGCACGCGAATCGGCGATTACCGTGAAGCGATCACGCCCCGCACTGCGCTCTTGATGCGTGCGCATCCATCCAACTATCGCGTCGTTGGCTTCACGGAATCCGTTGCCATCGGCGAACTGGCGAAATTGGGACAAGAAAAGAAACTGACGGTTGTGGAGGATCTGGGCAACGGTCTACTCTGGGACTGGTCCGAGTTTGGATTGCCCGCTGAGGAGAATGTTCGCGACAGTCTCAACGCTGGCGCCGATTTAGTCCTGTTCTCGGGTGATAAGGTATTGGGCGGACCACAAGCCGGGATCATTGTTGGTCGTAAGTCACTCATTTCGCGATTGAGAAAAAGTCCCCTTGCGAGGGTACTTCGTTCCGATAAATTGACGATTGCTGCCTTAACGGCTACCCTGAGCATTTATCTCGATCCTCGTGCCGCGGCTCAACGGATCCCGGTTTGGAATATGCTGACCACACCGTTAGACAAGCTAACGGAACGGGCAAACCGGATCACCCGGGCTTTGGAACCAAAAACCCAGTGGAAAGTGCTTACAGTAGAAGCCAGCGTGTCTGAAGCCGGTTCCGGTACGCTCCCGGCAGTGCAATTGCCCAGTATTGCCGTGAGTATGCTTCCGCAGTCGTTAACGGCCACGGTATGGGCGCGCCGCCTCCGGCAAGTTTCCCTTCCCGTAGTCGGCACGGTCCGACAGGATCGGGTTTGGTTGGATATGCGCACAATTTCCGAACAAGATGAACCGGATTTAATCAATTCCGTTATCGAAGCCTTTGGGAGTTAACGCATATGCAAAAAACATTTGTGATATTATTGCTGTTTTCACTGGTATCCCTTGCACCTGCCGCCACCGTGGAATGGTTGACTTTAGATGGTGCAATTGGACCGGTTGCCCACAAGATGATCTCTGAGGCTTTGGATCGTGCTGAGGTGGCGAAGTCCGAAGCGCTCGTAATCGAGATGGACACCCCCGGTGGTCTCCTATCCACTACACGCTTGATCTGCAAGGATTTATTGGCAGCGAAAGTGCCGGTGGTGGTCTATGTTTCACCATCGGGGGCGCGTGCTGGATCAGCCGGTGTCTTTATTACGCTCGCCGCACACCTTGCCGCTATGGCGCCCGGTACGAATATCGGGGCGGCGCATCCGGTCGGAATCGGTGGTTTTGGGGGATCGGATACGTCGAAAGTGATGTCTGACAAGGCCACCAATGATGCTGCTGCCTTCGCCCGGACTCTGGCTGAACGTAATGGCAAGAACGTGGAGTGGGCGGAGCGAGCCGTTCGAGAAAGTGTTTCGGCCACTGAAACTGAAGCGCTTGATTCGGGAATCGTGGATATGATTGTTAGCACGCGGGACAGCCTCCTGTTGCGTTTGGATGGTCATATTGTTCAGATTGAAGGCATCTCCGACACCCTTCATACTGCCGGAGCCGAAGTTCATGAGACGCCGATCAGTCTGCGGTTGAAGATTCTCAGTCTTATTGCTGATCCCAACATTGCCTACATCTTCTTGCTCTTAGGAATCTACGGTTTGTTCTTTGAACTCTACAATCCCGGTGCGATCCTCCCTGGCGTTGTAGGCAGTTTATCACTGATTTTGGCCTTTTTCAGCTTACAGTTATTGCCCCTGAATTGGGCGGGCTTACTGTTGATTTTATTGGCCATTATCTTATTTCTCCTTGAAATCAAGATCACCAGCTATGGACTACTCAGCATCGGTGGAGTAATTTCCATGGTTTTGGGATCACTCATGCTCTTTGAACCGGTAAAAACGGGGGTGCGTGTGGGCTTGGAACTGATTATCCCCGCTTCCATTGTCACGGCATTGTTCTTTGTCTTTGTGGTTGGGATGGGGCTTCGTGCTCAACATAAAAAGGTTAAAACAGGCAAAGAAGGACTGATCGGAGAGCACGGAACGGTCATGACCCTCCTATCTCCAAGAGGTAAGGTAACGGTTCATGGGGAGTGGTGGGATGCCGTTAGTGATGTGGAAGTTCAAGTCGGTGTTAAGGTTCGGGTGGTTGGTGTTGACGGTATGACACTCATTGTTGAACCACTAAATAGCTAATTAATAGTCTGATATAAGCGTAGAAGGAGACACCATGTTGCCGTTCTACATTTTTCTGCTGGTTTTCTTCATCTTCATCATCGCATCCGCTATCCGTGTTTTAAATGAATACGAGCGCGGTGTGATTTTTCGGCTCGGTCGTTGCATAGGAGTTAAGGGACCCGGTCTTATTCTATTGATTCCAATAGTTGACCGAATGGTCAAAGTTAGCCTGCGAACCGTTGTGTTTGATGTCCCGACTCAAGATATCATCACCCGAGACAACGTTTCGATGCAAGTTAATGCGGTTGTGTATTTTCGGGTTATGGATCCCGAAAAAGCTGTCATTGAAGTCGAAAACTATCTATTTGCCACTAGCCAGCTTTCGCAAACGACCTTGCGGGCGGTATTAGGTCAGGTGGACTTGGATGATCTGCTTTCCAAGCGTGACAAGATCAACGATGAATTGCAGACCATCATTGACCAGGCGACCGAACCGTGGGGCATCAAAGTTTCGTTGGTCGAAGTGAAGCACGTGGACCTGCCGCAGGAAATGAAACGGGCGATGGCACGGCAAGCGGAAGCGGAGCGGGAACGGCGCGCAAAGATAATTGCCGCCGATGGTGAACGTCAAGCGGCGGATAAACTGACGGAAGCTGCGGCGGTAATTGAGCAGCATCCCACCGCAATCCAACTGCGCTTCTTGCAGACCTTGGTGGAAGTGGCGTCAGAGAATAATTCGACCACAATCTTCCCCGTACCGATTGATCTGTTGGCGCCGATTCTGAAAAAGAATGACAAGAAGGAATCGGGTAACTAAATAGGGAATGTAGCGGAGTGAAACGAAGCAGGCGAATTTCACGCAGTGGTCATCGCGGATCGGCATCAGCCGTAGCCATTTTAGGCGGGCTGCTGAAGGTCTTTTTACCCGTGCTTGTCATTGCGGCAGCGGCATATCTTTTCATCAACTACGAACCGGCCGCCACGGGATCGCTCCATGTTACATCGTCGGTTCCCGGAGCGGATATTCTAATCGGTGGCATCCAAACCGGTTTCACAACCGATACGGTTGTTTCCGTTCCGCTTGGACGTAGTATCATTACCGTTCGCAAGGACGGTTTGGTTTCCGATCCCGAGTTTGCCGTTGTGGAATTTCAGGCGAATGAACAAAAATCGTTGAACTTCGTGCTGCATGAACCTCGTCATATCGAACAGCATGACTCGATCCCGCCGCTACGGGACGTTCGTCAAGAGGTATTCAGTACGGGTGAACCGGTGCATTCGATCCCTCCGGGCGTAATTCGTTCGGAACGTCGTCTCGTAGACTTCTCGCGACCGGAAATCCGCCGTGAAGCCCAGCGCCGGGAGACGTCGGAACCTCAACATGTCTCACGGAACGTGACGGCGGATGCCGGAAATTTTAGTACGGCGGAATCCGGAAGCCTGCAGGGTACCCAGGTGACGGTCACGTCTTCGCCGATCGGTGCGGAGATTTGGGTTAATGGCGCAGTCACGACTCGCGTAACTCCCTACACGTTCCGCGGACTGGACCAGGGAATGTATTCTTTCCGTGTCCGGCGCGACGGTTATTCGACGGTTCCCGAGAGCATCTCCGTCTCGCTGCTTGACGACTATCAGAATGAACTTGCCTCGTTCAATCTGATGCCTAATCAGTCTTTGCCGAATCCAACACTGACGATTTCTACCAAGCCCATCGCCGCCGGCATCCGGCTCGATGGACGCCCCGTAGGGATCGGCCAAGTGACCGTTGAAACGGATTACGGAACGCATCGCATCGAATTTGCCGATGTCGCGGGTTATAAAACCCCTTCCGTTATGACGACGATTCTTTCCGAGGAGCAATCCTCAGCTGTCATTCACGGTGAATATACTCGTTTGGCCGGTGATGCGTATGTCGCGGTTCGTCCCAGTGAAGATCTGCAGAAATTCGATCCCACCAGCCTTCGGATATATGTCGATAACGAACTCCTGCTGGACGGATCTCAGCAATCATTTGATGCCGCTTTGCTCGGCCACTTGCTCTCCGGAAAACGCCTGATACGCATCAATTACGGTGATCTCTCGGATGACATCCATATTAATGCGGTGGACGGACAAGTCGCCGAAATTACTTTCCGTATCGAATCGTTTTTTAGCAAGCGTAAGCTTCGTCTCCGCGACAAATCTATCGTTCCGGTCGAACAATGGCAGGAACGCGCAAAACGTCTTGAAGTTCTGACCGTTTCCTGATCACTCGCTTCATTAATTTCCAATACTGAATTATCGGACGTGAAAGAACGGCTCCAAAAAGTCTTGTCACGTCATGGAGTGGCTTCCCGTCGTGATGCAGAGCTAATGATCCGGCAGGGTCGAATCTCCGTAAATGGCCGGTCGGTAACTGCACTGGGAACACAGGCTGATCCGGAAGCCGATCTGATTCTCATTGACGACCGGCCGCTTCCGCCCCTTAAGCCGTCTCGAATTCTGATGCTGAATAAACCGGTCGGCTATTTGTGTACTCAGCGGAAGAGTCGGGAGCGGGGTGCAACGGTTTTTGAGTTGATACCCTCGGATCGCCGCTATATCTATGTAGGACGCCTGGACCGTGACAGTTCAGGCCTTCTTCTTTTAACCGATGACGGTACACTTGCCCATCGGTTAATGCATCCCCGTCATTCCATTAAGAAAGTGTATCGCGTTGTTACGGATCCTCCGCTCAGCCAACGGCAAATCCATCGTTTAAAGGCCGGTGTGGATCTCGATGATGGTCCGGCCCACCCCGAACAGGTAGCACGAATTAATACAACACAAATCGAAATCACAGTTACGGAAGGCCGCAATCGTCTGATTCGTCGCATGATTGCTGCCGTTGGTTCCCGCGTTATTGCGTTGCACCGCCTCCGGATCGGCGCACTGGACTTAGGTTCCCTCCCGCTTGGAAAATACGAAATTCTTGACGAATCCCGCGTTCGACTGCTGACGGACAACTTAGGTAACTCTTCCATTGATTAACTTCGCCGGTTAGGAGGTGCGTATGTTTTTGGTTGATGAAGAAAACCACATCATCCATGATATGTCGTGCATCAAATACGAATGTCAGATCAAGAATATCCCGCAGGATAAACGCAAAAAAGTATTCACCCTCGACGCCGTCAAACGTATGATTGACACCAATCATCGCCCGCAATACAACGGTTGCCGCTGGTGCATGTCGGAATACCATCAATTTGATATGAACGCGATTTTCGGCCGCTGAGACTATGGCGCATGTGATTGTCGGCACTGCCGGACACATTGATCACGGAAAATCCGCTTTAGTACGCGCTCTAACGGGGACGGATCCCGATCGCCTTCCCGAGGAGAAGCGGCGGGGGATTACTCTCGATCTGGGTTATGCGTTTCTTGATGATCTGGCGGCGATTATTGATGTTCCCGGTCACGAGAAGCTGGTTCGTAACATGGTGGCGGGTGCGGCAACCATAGATTTTGCTTTGTTGATCGTTGCGGCGGACGACGGTATCATGCCGCAGACGGTCGAGCATCTGCAAATTCTCCGTTTGCTGGGTGTGAAGTTCGGTGCGATTGTCGTTACCAAGATCGATAAGGTTGAACCTGACTGGTTGGATATGATCTGTGAACAGGTTCGCGAAACGGTACGCGGCACTTTTCTTGAAACTGCTGCCGTCCATCGCGTGGATTCATTGTCCGGTCGCGGTATTACTGAATTCAGGGAAACCTTGAAAGCCCGGCTTTCCAAGCTGTCCGCCCGCAATGATCGAGGACTGTTTCGTCTGCCCATTGATCGGGTTTTTGCTATGAAAGGGCGGGGGACGGTGATTACGGGAACGATCGTTTCCGGTCGAGTTGAGCGTGATGCCCGCCTTGCCATCCTTCCGGGTGGACGCGATGTACGGGTGAAACGGCTTGAGACGCACGGCGTAGAATCCGAGTCGCTTCATGCGGGGCAACGTGCGGCTTTGAATCTGATCGGCGATACCGAACAACTGTCGCGTGGAAAAACGCTTTGTCGCCCGGATTCCTTGCTTGAATCGACGCTGGTCCGTGCAGTTATAGAATGTCTTGAATCGGGTCAACTGCTGAAAGACCGCCAGCGTGTTCGAATCCTTATTGGAACTCAGGAAGTATTGGGTCGTGTCCAGATTATTGGTGCCGGGAACGCACGTCGTCCCTTTGTCAACATTCTGCTTGAAGAACCGATAGTTGCGGCATGGGGTGATCGCTTCATTCTCCGCCGGTATTCGCCGATGGAAACCCTCGGTGGGGGACGCATTCTCGATCCGCAGGCTCCGCGTTTGCGTGCTCGCGACATGGAGACCGAGGCCGAACTGTCCCGCAAGCTGGATTCATTCGAGATTAACGATGCATTCAAGCACTATATTCTTCAGCGCGGCACATATGGTATCGGGCATTCCCAAGTCAAACGGATTTTCGCCCTTTCCGATGATGAATTCAGTGATTTGCTTGCCGCGAATCCCGATGTTATGGTTGTTGCCGACTACCTGATCGCCGACAATATTGCCCGGGGTCTAATGCAGGAATTGCATTCGAATCTTGCTGACTTGCACAAAAAGAGTCCGGACAATGCGGGCTTCGCTCGCAATGAGATTCTATCCGGTATCGCTGCCAAACTGCCTTCTTCGATCGCTGATTATCTGTTTAAAACTCTTCTGGACCAAGGGATAATCGAGCAACACGGCGCGCTCCTCCGTGAACCGCAGCGGCAGATTCAATTAACTCCCGATCAAAAGAATCTGACGGAGCAGATTCATCGGCAACTTCAGTCCGCGGGATTCACACCCCCTTCGTCGGTGGCATTGGCTGATTCCTTGAAAAGGTCGCGTTCTGATATCGAACGGGCGCTCGTACTGCTGGAGCGCACGGGAAAATGTCGCCGCCTTGGCAATGACCTGTTTTTCGATGTTAGGGCTTTCGATAATGCTGTGACCACAATCCGCGATGCCTTGAATCATACTGATAGTTTGTCAGTTTCCGATGCAGCCAAGTTTCTGAATTCGTCGCGAAAATTTGTTGTTCCCTTCCTTGAGTATCTGGACTCGCAAAAAATAACGGTTCGCGAAGGCAATGCTCGCATCAAGGGATCGCGTTGATCGGAATTGAGTGGTGATAACTGTGAGTGGATCAATCTGGAAGGAACGTTCGCTGTGGACAATGCCCGTTCTCATCGCGCTGATTTGCGGAGTTGCGCTTCGTTTCTTTTTTGTTTTTTCGACTCCGATTGGAGGGAGCAGCGTTCCCGGTAAGCTGTCGTCGTATAATGATGAACTGGCACACGCCAATTATGTGTTGTATTTGCTTGAACATCATGCGCTGCCGACTCAGATTGAGGCAATTCAGCAAGACGGTGCCTTGCAAAGGGCGGTTTATGAAAATTATCAACCGCCCTTATATTATATGATGACCGCCGTACTTGCCGGCGTATTCGATAGCAAGTCGCTTAATCATATCGTTATTCTTGGTCGTTTGCTAAATCTGCTTCTGCTTGTCGGAATCGTTCTGGTTTATGTACGATTGTGCAGTTATTTGCCTATCGCTCCATTGGCTATTGGTGCCGGTTTGATTTTTATTTCACTGGGTGGAGTATGGGTTAGGTTCGGTTCATCACTTGGCAACGATCCGCTATTTTGGCTCTTCGGAGGTATCGTTGTTTTATTTCTATTACGGATGAATCGAGAAGAATCGGATCGCAAAACTATCATCCTCGTCGTACTTACGATGGCCTTGACACTATACATAAAACTCACCGGTCTCCTTCTTCTTCCGCTCTTATTTGCATATGAGCGAAAGCAACGGTTAGAAATGCGCGAAATGCTGATTCGAGTGTTTATTCTATCGGCCGTTATTGTTCTTACACTCCCGATCTGGCTTCGAAACCTTCAGTATTTAGGAGGTATTCTCCCGCTGTCAGCGGGATTTGGAGTGCCGCATTGGCACTGGCTAGGTGTTGACGTTCTGACCTACGGTGTCCGCTCTTTTGTCTTTCCCTGGAGTGAGTTTTGGAAAGGTGTGGTAGGACTCCTGTTGATATTGCCCCCGCTGGTCTATTTCATAATCGGAATTGCTCGCAAATCGTCCGTAGAACATATAAAAATACCCATGTTGCTGATGCTCCTTATTGTTGTGCTTTTGGGCTATCTATGGCTGAATTGCCGCTATGATCAGGCCGAGGGACGGTATCTGTATGCGGCATGGCCGGTGATTGCATTATTGATTACTTCGCCTATCACTAACCGAATAAAGCAATGGATATTATTAGTAGTATGGTCCTTGCCGTATTGCTTGTTTTTCATTCCTGTGGGAGTATCCGGTGCTTGAGCAACTGAAGCGCTTGACCCATGATTCTGTGGTCTATGGTGTCGGACACATTGCCACTCGTCTGATAACATTTCTGTTATTACCCTACTATAGCTTTCGGTTAACCCCCGCCGAGTACGGCGAACTGACGCTCTATTTCATCTTTGTTGCGGTGGCGCAGACCTTCTTTGTTTATGGTTTGGATATCGCCTATCTTCGCTATTTCACGCTGACTAAAGACGAGAATAAGCGTCATGTAATCACCGGTACGACCTTAATCGTTTCGCTGGTAACGTCGCTTCTTCTTGCTTTGCTGATTTTCGTCACCGCCCCAACGATCGGATCACTGGTCGTTCACCTTCCCGCAGATCCCGCCGCGGTTCCGACGATGATTCGCATATGCGCCGGGATCTTGCTGTTTGATACCTTCTCCACATTTCCCTTCCTGCTCTTGCGCGGTACGATGCGGCCGTATCATTTTGCAGGAATCAAACTCCTCAACGTCGCGTTCAACGTCGGATTTAATATCTGGTTCGTTGGTTCGCTTCATTGGGGAATTGCCGGCGTCTTGTATGCCAATCTCATCGCCAGTGGCATTACATCATTGTTGCTGTTGCCGGTATACTATCGCCGGATTATTTGGAAGATTGACCGTCCGTTGCTGGGCGAGATGATTAGTTTCGGCTTGCCCAATATTCCGACCTATTTGTTTGTCATGGTCATCGAATTGGCGGATCGCAAATTTCTGGAACTCTATCGCGGAATGGACGAAGCCGGTCTCTACAGCGCCGGCTACAAGTTGGGAATGTTCATGGCGGTGGTTACCGGTGCGTTTCGGTTTGCGTGGCAGCCGTTTTTTCTCTCCCATGCGGATCGCGAAGATGCCCCGCGGCTCTTCGCCCGCGTGCTGACGTATTATTTATTGGTGACCGGATTTCTGTTTCTGGCATTAACATTTTTCATTGACGCGCTGGTAAAAACTCGCTGGCCGGGCATTGGCACCCTGCTGGCGCCGGCTTATTGGCCGGGCTTGGCGGTTTTTCCGATTATTCTTTTGGCTCACGTGTTTGACGGCGTATACGCCAATCTGATGGTTGGTGTATATCTCAAAAAGATGACGCGTCGTTTACCGGTGGTTACCGGAGCTGCCGCCGCCGTGACGATCGCACTTAACATGATTTTGATTCCGCACTATGGTATGATGGCGGCGGCTTGGATCACTTTATTTGCGTTTATTGTTGAAGCCGCATTGCTGTGGCTGGTTGTCCGCAATGCCTACGTTGTTCCTTATGAATGGCTGCGGTTGCTGAAATTGACGGTCGTAATTGCTGTAATTTTGTCTGCGGGATATATACCGGTGCTTAACGGCGCGTTGCCCAGATTTGTGCTTTTATTGATATTGCCGGTTGCATTATATATAGTCGGCTTCTTTGATGAGCGCGAGTTGCATCATATCCGAAAAACTCTGATCCGGCGATGAAAATCCTCTATATTTCCGCCGAACATGTGTCAGGAACGCTCTCGCTGCTCAAGGAAGAACATGAGCGCCGCGGTGATACCTGCCGTTTTGTGACGTTTTGGCATAGCCGTTGGGATTTCCCGGATGATATTTGCCTGAATCTTCCGCTAATGCCGGATAAAGCCTGGGTACGCCGGCTGCGGGAATTGCTTCGTGCGACGCGCGTGAACACGTCACAACCGGTAGTCGGAAAAATCCCCTATTGGAATCCCGGATTTCTGGAGCGGCTGCTGTTTTCTGCACGTGATCGCTTCCTTTGGCCGCAGATTGAACGGGCTATTCATCGCTATGACCTTGGTTCATTTGATATCGTTCAACTCGACGGCGGTCTGGATTTTACGCGTGATTCGCGGTTTGTGCACGATGCGGTTCGTCGCGGTTGTCATATTTCGGCTTTCTATCACGGATCGGATTTCCGCACTCGTGGTGTTATCCCGGTGGTTGATGAGCTTGCCGAATTACGTATGACCAGCGAATGGGACTTGCTGGAATTCGATCCGCGGCTTAAATATCTCTATTTGCCGTTTCCGACGGCAACGTATCCGCTGCGCAAGTATCGGTTTCACTCGCCGATCCGCATCTGCCATGCTTCGCGCAATCAGTATAAAGGTACGACATTTGTTGAGCGGGCAATCGAGGAACTATCTAAGAAATATCCGATCGAGTATGTTCTACTGCGTGATCTTTCACACGACGAGGCTTTGCACAGAAAATACGAAAGCGATATCTTCATTGACCAGCTGACTAACGCCGGGGGGTGGGGCTACGGAATGAGTTCAGTCGAGGCGTTGGCGATGGGACTGCCGGTAATTACCAATATTCCGGAAATTATGCAGCGACGTCTCGGCGCGCATCCCTTCGTTCAGGCAACCACCGAAACCATTACCCCAATTCTTGAGGAGCTGATTCAGAATGAGGCGCGGTGTGCTGTTTTAGTGCAGCAAGGCCGCGAATGGGTGCAGCAGCGGCATGACATTCAAACGGTTGCCGATCAATTATACGGCTATTATCGGGAAGTCGGATGGATGTCCCGCGATTGAAGTTAAGTGTTGTCATTATCTCATGGAATCAACTGGCATTGTTGAAAACGCTGGTTGATCAGCTATTGAGTCAGGATTATCCTTCCGATTGCTATGAAATAATTGTGGTTGACGATGGTTCGATGGACGGATCACGGGAGTGGTTGAAGCAATCGAATGATCATCGCGTCATTCCGGTGCTGGGTGACAGCGACAGTGGACGAGCGGCATCGCGTAACCGGGGAATTCGTATTGCACAAGGCGATATTGTTGTGATGGTGGATGGTGATCATACGATTGATCGGAATTTCCTTTCCGTGCATGCCCGTCGTCACGCAGCCGAGCGTTGCATAATCGTTGGGAAATCGGATTTCGCTGAACAACCTGAGTACACGGCGATCAATCACTACTTGAATAATGGCGGTGCCGCCAAACTTCCGGAAAACTCGCGGCTTCCCGGTCGCTACTTTTTGACGCGCAATTGCTCGGTTCCGCACGATTTGCTACTCCAAATCGGTCTGTTTGACGAGCGCTTCAGCACTTGGGGCGGGGAGGATCTTGATCTGGGTATCCGCCTTCAGGCCACCGGGGTGCCGATTTACGGTGAACCGCATGCGCTTGCCATCCATCACCATTTTCGTGATCTGTGTTCGTTAATGAACAACATCTATCGCTATGGGCACGATGGAATCCCGCTTCTGCTGGAAAAACATCCTCAACTATTTGCGGAACTCAACTTGGATCGCGTCTTTACCTTACAAGGATATGGGTCACGCCATGATCGTATTACTCAGTGGATCATGCGGTTATTGATGACTTCGCCGATTTATCGCTTGTGCCTTTGGATCGGAGTCTGTTTACGCCGCCATAAATTGCCGCGCCTGCTGTTCGACTATCTGCACTTGCGGCAGTATTCCCGAGGATTCATGGATTATCTCAACGAACGGGGTGTGTGAATGTCTGCAGAACTTATTGATGGGCGCACCATTTCAGCGGCGATCAAGAGTGAAGTTGAGGCCGATGTCAAGAAACTGATAAGCGAGAAGAGTATTACTCCCGGTCTCGCAGTTGTTTTGGTCGGAGACGATCCTGCCTCCAGAACCTATGTATCTATGAAAGCGAGGACCTGCGCCAAGATTGGGATGAATTCGTGGGTTGAAACCTATCCCGCTGAAATGTCCGAAACCGACGTTCTGCAAGTGATTAACCGGCTAAACACCGACCGCAAGGTCCACGGCATATTGGTGCAGCTTCCTTTGCCTAAGCACATTGATTCGCATCACATCATTAACGCCATTGATCCTCGCAAAGATGTTGACGGATTACATCCGTACAATTCCGGATTATTGGCCAGCGGTCAACCGTCGGTTATTCCTTGTACTCCGTTCGGAATCTGCGAATTGCTGCTGCGTTCGAATGTGAAGATCTCGGGACGTGAAGTGGTAGTGCTGGGTCGTTCCAATCTGGTTGGCCGACCGATTTCCACTTTACTGTCTTCGAAGGCGCCGTATGGCGACGCTACGGTTACCGTCTGTCATTCCCGCAGTGATCATCTTAAGGAGATTTGCCGCCGCGCCGATATCCTCGTTGTCGCCATCGGTCGGCGCAAATTCGTATCTGCCGATATGGTCAAGCCCGGTGCTGTTGTGATTGATGTCGGCAGCCATCCGCCCCGCGATGAGAGCGAAAAGATGTGCGGTGATGTGGACTTCGATTCGGTGAAAGAAATCGCATCGAAAATCACTCCGGTTCCCGGCGGTGTCGGGCCGATGACGATTGCCATGCTTATGCGAAATACGGTTGATGCGGCGATAGCGCAATCCGTATAATTCTATGCGAACCTACAATATTTCGTTATTCATTGCCGTTTCCGTAGTTGTTTTCATAATCTATGCTTGGAGTTCAGCGCCGGGCATCGGCTTGGTGGATAGTGGTGAACTGACTGCCGTCGCGTGGAATCTCGGAATTGCGCACCCGACCGGCTATCCGCTGTTCACATTGTTAGGGCGTGTTTGGCTGAGCATCTATCCCGGTTCGCCCGACCGCGGCATGGTTCTGCTGTCTGCCTTGCAGGGGGCGCTGGCTTGCGGATTATTCGCTCTGCTTGCCGGTATTATTATCAGAAATGCCGGTGATTTCGGTGCGCTGTCACGAATAGCGGCTTCGGGCGTCCTTGCCGTGAGTTTTGCCCTAACGAAGTCAGCCTGGACAAGCATCAGTTATACGGAGGTCTATCCGCTGACGTGGCTGATTGTCTCGATTATCTTGTGGCTATGCGTTCGATTTTCTGATTCAACGGATGCTGACTTTCATCCCGTCATCGCGGTTCTTCTGATTTTTTTCCTCTGGGGAATCGGCTTTGGTAATCACTTGACGATTCTCTGGTATGCGCCGTTGATCCTCTGGCTGATTGTGGTCACGGCCCGGCGTTATTGTTCGTTCACAGAGTATATTTGGGGCGCTGGTGGGCTGTTTCTATTAGGCGCATCTATCAATATCTTCTTAACTGTACGAAGCAACGTGGAACCGGTTCTGGATTGGGGAGACCCGCAGACCCTATCAAATCTCATTCGACATCTGTCGGCTTGGCAATATCGCGTCTGGATGTTCAATGGAAATCTGGGAACGTTTGTTGAAAAAATTGTGAATTACTTTATCAATATCCCTGCCGATATCGGTTGGGCGATCTTCTTGTTCGCAATGGTCGGCATCGTGTACTCAATCTTCAAGCGCATCGGATTGGGAATAACAATGTTGGTGATTTGGCTGCTGGGTACGGCCTATAATCTGAACTACGATATCCCGGATATTTCCACCTATTTCTTGATCTTCTATTGCCCGCTGTTTGTGTTGTCGTTGTACGGAATTATGCCGATATTGCGGAAGATTAATCAACGCAGCAGCCGATCCCTATTTGTCAGGATTGCGCCCGTGGCCCTTGCGGTTGTATTCGTCATCTCGTCCGCTGTATCGGCCGGCAATTCAGCGCTGGCTCGTCATGATCGCTTCGCGACCGACTTTGTGAAAGCAATCGTTGATCCGCTCCCGGATAATTCTGTTGTCTTTCAGGGCAACTGGGATATCCAAAGTCCGCTTATATATCTGCAGGAGGTCGAACATTATCGCCCGGATATCGTCATGCTCGATATCAATCTGATGCAGCGGTCATGGTACATCAAACAGCAGCGTCGCCGTCATCCGCAAGTGTTTGAAACGGCTGATCGTGAAGTGACGGTATTTCTGAGGGCGGTCGAGCCTTTCGAACGCGGTAAACCTTTCAACGGACCAGTAATCGAAAATGCCTTTGTAGCGATGCACCATGCGCTTATACGAAACCAGATAGCCCGTCATCCGGTTTATTTGCGTGATATGGTAACGAGTGGACATCCGAAAATCGGATCGGGTTTCACCCAAATCCCCGGCGCCTATTTCCTGAGGATTGCCGAGCCGCCTGCCTCTGAACCGGTCTTGAATATCACATCTTTGATCTCCGCCGATAACCTCGCCGACGATCGGAAACGATTTCTGCTCCAACAAGCGGCATTGTCAACGATGCTTCAGGGTCGATATGCGATGGGAGTTGCCGACACCGTACAACTGAGACGGATCGTAGATGAATGCCGCAGCTTAACACCGGTTGAACCTCGTATATCGGATTTCATTTCTATCGCTGAAGAATATTTAAGTAAAGATCAGCAAACGTCTCATGAATAAAAAAGTCTACTTGTGCGGAATCGGCGGAATCGGCATGGTAAACATGGCGGTTTTGCTTAAGGATGCCGGTTTCATTGTTTCTGGTTCCGATGACAATGTCTATGAGCCTGCGGCTTCGATCCTCCGCGAATCGCAGATTGACGTAAAAAGCCCTTATCGGAAAGAAAACATTCCCGGTGACGATACGCCGATTATCATCGGTAATGCGCAATCGCGGGGGCATGTCGAAGTCGAAGCCGCTCTGAATATCGGTGCCGACCTATTTTCGTTTCCCGAGTTTCTTCACCGCTTTGTGCTGTCCGGACGTCATACGATTGTGGTGGCGGGTACGCACGGCAAAAGCAGCACCACCGCTTGTATCGCTCACCTGCTGAAAAACGCGCGCATGAATCCGGGTTATCTCATCGGCGCGTTGCCCGTTGATTCACCGACCGGAGCCGCCGTCGGATATCCCGGTTCACCGTTTGTGGTTGAAGGCGACGAATACGATAGCGCCTTCTTTGATAAACGCTCCAAGTTTCTGCACTACTTTCCGCATACGCTGGTCTTGGGTCCGGTGGAATTTGATCATGCTGATATCTTCGCTTCGTTGGATGATATGCTGCTGTCGTTTCGACGGCTTGTGAATCTGTTGCCGTCTTCCGGTACATTGATTTTCGATGCCGACTCCACAAACGCTTGTGACTTGGCAAGCTGCGCACCCTGTCGCACCATCTCCGTCGGCGATAATGTGAATGCGGATTGGCAGCTTCATGCGAGCCGCGATCTTCTTGCCTTTCGCAGTCCTGATCACCGCGAGCGTAGGTTTCCTTTTGCCGTTCCCGGATCGCACAACCGTAAGAATGCACTAATGGCGATCGCGGCCGCGCATTCTTTGGATGTACCGATTGATGTGGCAGGAAAGGCTGCTGCCTCATTTAAAGGGCTGCGCCGTCGCTTCGAACGGTTGTATGGGAGTGAACAATTAATTGTCTTCGACGATTTCGCCCATCATCCCACGGCGATCAAGGCAACCTTGCAAGCCCTTCGGGAGTCCTTTGCGGATCGTCGCTTGATTGCGGTCTTCGAACCGCGTTCCAATACGATGGTGCGCAACCTCTTTCAATCGGAAATGCCCGATGCCCTTCACTATGCCGATCTCGTGGTTATGGGCTCCATCCATCGCAAGGATCGCATTGCTGAAGCTCAGCGGATCAACCCTGATGCGATTAAGGAGCATCTGGCCACGCAAAATATTCCTTTTGTGCATCTTGACAACCACGAAATCCTGAATTATCTTATAAAAAGTCTTGATGCGAAACCGACGGTCGTTGTTTTCATGAGCAATGGCGGCTTCGACGGCATCCCCCACGAATTTGTGCGGCGTGTAGCGCCTCTTTGATAGAATAGATTGCATGGCGAGTCTTCACTCGCTGTGGGGACGGATGGGGCACTGGTGGCCCTCACGGTCTTCAAAACCGTTTGCGTCCGCCTCGCGGCGGATGGCTGGGTTCGATTCCCAGACGTTCCCGCTAAAAAAAAGCGCCGACAGTATCAACTGTCGGCGCTTTGCAATGGCTGGATTATATCACCAAATCCGCGCGCTGATCCATTCCGCCAGCGGTCCCCACCAGATACCCAAAACCAATGTCGGGATCAGTGTTAGCAGTGATAGAATTCCCGCTAAACTCCCCCAGCGGAATGCGCTCACCGCCGTGGCTTCGCCTGCTTCAGTCGTCTCGTCTTGCAGGTACATTTCCCGGATCACGCGCACATAGTAGTAGAGCGATACGACCGTATTGGCAATACCGATGATCGCCAATACGAACATCTTCGCCTTCACTAATGCCGCAAATAGCAGAAACTTTCCCACAAACCCCGCCAGCGGCGGCAATCCGGTCAGACTGAATAAAAATACCGCCAAGAGTAACGCAGGGATCGCGTGCGTCTTGCCCAAACCACGGTATTTCGTTAATGAATCGGTGCCGATCTTCCGTTCGATCAGATCAACGATAAAGAATGCACCCAAATTCATGAATAAATAGACCACCAGATAGAACAGAATCGCCGCCGTGGCTTCGCGATGAAGATCATGGGCTGGATTGGCAGCCAACACCGCAAACGCCATCAGGATATACCCGGCATGGGCAATGGAGGAGTAGGCCAGTAGTCGTTTCAGGCTGCTCTGCCAGATCGCTCCCAAGTTGCCGAAGGTCATGGTCAACGCCGACGCCGCACTAAATAGCGTTACCGCCGTAAATCCAAACGCCGGCTGCAGTGGAATGAAGATTGAAATCAAACGATATAAAGCGGCGAATCCGGCCGCTTTGGGTAGCACCGAGAAGAACGCCGTGACTGCCGTCGGTGATCCTTCATAGACGTCCGGGCACCAGAAATGGAACGGCACCATTGCTATCTTATAGCCGATTCCTGCCAACACCAGAATCAGCGAAATCAGTAGCGCCACGTCATGGCTGTGGACAGCGGTTAGCCGGGCGGCCATTTCCGGCAGTGATGTTGTTCCAGTTAAGCCGTACAGCAGGGAGAAGCCGTAGATCAATAGTCCCGAAGACAGCGCGCCGTAGATAACGTATTTCAAAGCCGCTTCGCCGGATCGCACATCATGCCGCTTATAGCCTGCTAAGACGTAGGATGGAATCGAAACGACTTCCAAAGCCACAAACAATGTGACGATATCGGCGGCTCCCGCCAGGATGAACATGCCCAGTACGCTGGCGACTACCAGAATGAACGGCTCTCCATCGTCTGGATAGCTGAACAGCAGCAAGCCCATGGACACTACGGCGGCGGCACAGAAGAATAACCGGAAAAATACGGTGACACCGTCTTGTACTACCGAACCGAATAGGTAGACACCGACCCGTTCGTCGGCTGTGGCTGCGGCAATCGCGATCACTGCCATGAGCAGTGTGCCGACAATCGCCGACATCCGCCCGCGATTCTTCGAAAAAACGAGGTTCAGGATCAACAATACCAGCAGGCCGCCCGCCAGAATCAGTTCTGGTAAAAACGGCATTAGGTCTATTGTCCAGCCTGCAGCGTTCATAGCAGTTTCCCGCCGCTCTGAACCAGATTACCCAAATACGTCATAGAGGTATTCATCAGATCCATCACCGGATGCGGCCATATGCCCAGCAGAATCACGATTATCGCCAGCGGAATCAGCGTGAACAGCTCGCGGGCGTTGATATCCGGCAGGGAATCGTATTTCGGATTGACATTGCCAAAGAACATCCGCTGCAATGTCCACAACAGATAAGCCGCCGTGATAATAATGCCGCCGATGGAAATGATCGTAAACGTACGCCAAACCGGGAACGCGCCGATGAAACAAAGCACTTCCGAAATGAATCCCGAAAGTCCCGGCAGTCCCATCGAGGCAAAGAACGCGATCGCGGTCACTCCCAGATATTTCGGCATCACGTTTGCCAATCCGCCGAATCCGTTGATCTCGCGATGGTGAGCGCGGTCATAAATAACGCCCACTAAGAGGAACAGCATGGCCGTAATCGTGCCGTGATTGAACATTTGCAGCACCGCGCCGTTCATTCCGGCGGGAGTGAAGGCGCTCATGGCCAGCATCACATAGCCCATGTGTGAAATCGAGCTGTACGCAACCAGTTTCTTCAAGTCTTTCTGTGCCATCGCACACAGCGCGCCATACACGATATTGATCATCCCCATTAGCGCCAGGAACCAAGCAAAATTCCGCGTCGCATCCGGTAGAATCGGATAGCTGATCCGCAGCAAACCGTAGGTTCCCATCTTCAACAGCACGCCGGCCAGAATCACGGAAATCGCCGTCGGCGCTTCTACGTGGGCATCGGGCAACCATGTATGGAACGGGAAAACCGGTACTTTAATCGCAAACCCGATATAAAGTCCGAAGAACAGCAGCACTCGCACCGATTGCAGCGCCAGGATTCCGCCGTGGGATCCCTGATTCATCATCACGAGCATATTGAACGTATGCCCGCCCGTTGCCGGATCGCGTACATTGAAGTACAGCACCAGCAGCACAATCAGCATTAACACTGAGCCGAACAAGGTATACAGGAAAAACTTGATCGCCGCATAGACTCGCCGCGGTCCGCCCCAAATACCGATCAGGAAGTACATCGGCAGCAGCATGAGTTCCCAGAACACGTAGAACAGGAAGAAATCCAGCGCGACGAACGTTCCCATCATGCCCGTCTCCAGCAGCAGGAACAGCGCGTGATAGCCCTTGACATGCTTGCTGATGCCCCACGATGCCGGAATACAGATGAAGCATAACAGCGCCGTCAGCAGAATCATGGGGAAGGACAAGCCGTCCACGCCTACATAATAATTGATGCCGTAGGACGGTATCCAGCGCGCCGTTTCGATGAACTGGAACGAGTTCGGCTGATTGATGCCGGCCATTCCGGTATTGAACTGCGGATACAGCGAAGCTGCAATCACCAGCACAACCGCCGTGAATCCCAGCGTTGTCCAGCGGATGAGGCGGTGATTGTTGCTCGGCAGAAATGCCACAATCACGGCGCCTAACGCGGGCAGAAAGGTTATGAGAGTCAGTGGACCCATGTCACTCGAACTATTTCAAGGAGTGTTTGTTCTAACGAATGCCTTCGAACACCATCAGGATTACGACCATCCCCAAAGCCAACAGCGAGTATAATACGTACCGCTGCAATTGTCCGCCTTGGAACAGCCTTACGAACTTCCCCCAAATCCCCACGAACCATGCGGTGAGATTGACGAATCCGTCCACCACATGCAAATCGAACCAACCGCTGACCGCTGACCAGCCGCGCATCAGCCACGCCGAACCGTTGACCAATCCGTCAATCACGTTTAAATCGAACCAGGCCAATAGTTTCGTCAGTCCGATTGTACCCCACACCACCGTTACGTCATAGATTTCGTCAAACCACCATTTGCGGTACATTCCCCGATATAAGAATCCTAACCGGTTTTGCCAGTAGGCCGGAGAAATTCGGTTCCAATAATAGCCCATGGTTGCGATCAAAATTCCCAATCCCGCCACCAACAGCGAGATGATCATTGCAATCATGTGCGATGTATGATGGATGTGTGCCGTGGCATCATGGCCGTGCGCGCTGACAACTTCGGTAGTATGCTCGACTTGACCATGCGTCATCGACACCGCCGCATACGCTCGTTCCGGAGTGGGGAAGAGGTGCGCGAACCAGCCGCCTTCCGGTGTGGTCGGATTGAAGGCCGGCAGCGAGTAGAAGCCGAAAAAGCACAATGTCGCCAGAATGATCAGTGGTACCGTCATCACCGACGGTGATTCATGCAAATGCGATTCCGCTTCAGCTCCGATGCGGAATGTGCCGCTGAACGCTAAATAGACCAGCCGGAACATATAAAACGCTGTCAACGCCGCCGCCGCAAATCCGAAGAACGGCAGCAGCCAATGCGCCGGATGTTCCATCGCAAACGCCAGCGTCCCGCCTAAAATCGCATCCTTGGATAGGAAGCCGGAGGTCAGCGGCACTCCCGAAAGCGCCACCGTGGAAATCAAAAACGTCCAAAACGTCAACGGGAGCTTCTTCCGCAGCCCGCCCATATTTCGCAAATCCTGCGCATCGGCATGGCTGTGGACATGATGCAGCGCTCCGTGCATGGCGTGGATTACCGAACCCGATCCCAGGAATAAGCAGGCTTTGAACATCGCGTGCGTGACCAGATGGAAGAATCCGGCCAGGTATGCGCCTGAACCCAACGCCATCACCATATAGCCTAATTGCGACAGTGTCGAATAGGCCAGCACCCGCTTAATATCATTCTGCGCTACTGCAATTGTTGCCGCAAATAATGCCGTAAATCCGCCCACATAGGCAATCACCAGTGACGCGTCAAAACTCAAAATCACGAACAGCCGAGCCACCAAGTACACGCCCGCCGCCACCATGGTTGCGGCATGGATCAACGCAGAAACCGGCGTCGGACCTTCCATCGCATCCGGCAGCCACACATGTAACGGGAACTGTGCCGATTTGCCCACTGCCCCCATAAACAAGCAGATTCCGGCCGCCGTCAGCAATCCGCCACTCAGTTTCCCGGCCGCTACTCCCGCGGTGATTTCATGCAGGTTCACTGTCCCCAACGTACTCAGAACCAGCAGAATACCGATGAGCATCCCGGCATCGCCTATCCGATTTGTAATGAACGCCTTCTTCGCCGCGTTGGAGGCCGAATCCTTCTCATACCAGAAACCGATCAACAGATAGCTGGAAAGCCCCACCAATTCCCAAAACGCGTAAATCCCGATCAGGTTATCGGCCAGCACCAAACCCAGCATGCTGAAGGAAAAGAAGGATAGGTATGAGAAGAACCGTCCATACCGCGGATCCCCCTTCATATAGCCCACACTGAAGAGATGGACCACTGCCGAAACCAGCGTCACTACCACCAGCATGACCACGGACATATTATCCAGCGCTACGCCGATCGAGAGCCGGAAATCCCCCCACACCAGCCAATCGAAGGTGTACGACTCGCTGAACGAGGGGCTATAGGCCGTCAGAACCTTGGCAAACAACAGGTATAGCGAAGCCGCTAATCCGCTCCAAATGGCAAACAGACTGACCCAATCCCCGCCGCGCGGCAATCGTTTTCCGAAAAAGATCACGATTATAAATGCCGCCAACGGCGCCAGCAATATGTAAAGTGACAATCCGAGCATTACGAGGTTCTATCCTTGAAGCTGATTGGCCTTATCCACTTCGGCCGTGGCCTTCAAACGATATAGATTGAGGAAAATCGCCAGCGCAACCGCCGCTTCCGCCGCCGCCACAATGACAATGAAGATCGCTGCCGTTTGACCGTTCAAATTGCCCGCCGAAAACCGGCTGAACGCGACGAAATTCAATCCGGCGGAATTCAGAATCAATTCAATGCCCATTAGCACCGAAATGGCATTCTTGCGGGTCATGATAGCCAACAAACCCAGCAGGAATAGGATCAGTGATATGGTTAGATAAACCGCAAGTGAATTCACTTAATCCTCCTGGCTCCGGTAATAACGTGCCAACCGCATCGCACCTACCAGTGCCGCCAGCAGCAGAATGCTTGCCACTTCAAACGGAACCAGATATTTCGTCAGCAGCAGCTTGCCGATTTCTTGAGTCGTGGGTTGGACCGGCAGCATCATATTGCCCCAGTCTGTTCTCAAAATCACGACAAATATCCCGATTCCCAGTAATATCAATGGAATTAAGGCAATATAGCGTTGATGCGTCTGATCGGGAATATCCAACGTCGTTATCTTGGCGGTCAGGAACACGCCGAATATAATCAGCGTGAGGATTCCGCCCACATAAATCAGAATCTGCGAGGCCGCCAGAAAATCGGCAGACAGATACACATACAATGCCGCTACGCCGAAAAACGTAAACAGCAAGGCAAAAGCGCTGTAGATGATGCGGCTGTGAAACACCACGACTACCGCTGAACTAATCGTCAGTGCCACGAAGAACCAAAAGAAAACTTGGCTGAGTATTTCCATTGCCGTGTGCTATTCTGCTTTTGTTTCGCCGTTAGAAGGCGTAGCGGGCTTGTCGCCGGATTCCGTCGGTTTCGGTGCCGCCGCTTTGGCGGCCGCAGCCTGTGCGGCTTTCTCTTTCTTTTTTTGCTCTTCCCGCGCCCGCACGGTTGCCTTTAACTCTTCGGTCATATCCGAAAAGTCTTTATGCAAATCCTCCCGCCGATAGACCGGCGGTTCCTGCGGAATCTCCCAGCGCAAGGAATGAGTGTCGCACGCTTGAACGCATAATCCGCAATAGACGCACTTCGACATATCAATTTTGAACTCAAGGATGTGCATCTTCTTCGGCTTCCCGTCCGGAAGAATCCCCAAATCCTCGTCCTTTTCCGCCCGTGCTCCCACAATTGTAAAAATATCCACCGGGCACACCCGCTTGCAGGACAAGCAATAACCGCAATCCTCGGCGTGATTGACGAGCATCGCGCGCGTGCGCGGAAACATGGGAACCTTTTCATGCGGGTACTGAATCGTGACCCGGCGCTGGAAAAGATGGCGGAATGTCACCCACATTCCTTTTAAAACGGTGGCGACTCCGGCCCACAGATCGCTGAAATATTTGGCTATACTTCGATCAGACAACGGCTGTTACCTGCTCAAGGAAATCCATAACGACACGAACAGCACATTAGCGAACGAGAAGGGTAGGAACACCTTCCAGCAAATGTGCATCAATTGATCCACGCGTAATCTCGGAACCGTCCACCGTAGCCACATCTGTACCAGCACTAATCCCATGGCTTTCGCGATAAACCATGCGGCGCCCACCGCCGCGCTCCACAACAAGCTGGTTTCCGCGGATACGTCCAGGAACGGAAACGGTGCGTACCAGCCGCCTAAAAACGCCGCTGTGACCACCGCCGAAACGACGAACATGTTGGCATATTCACCCAGGAAGAACATCGCGAACCGCATCCCCGAATACTCGACGTGATATCCTGCCACCAATTCCGATTCCGCTTCGGGAATGTCGAACGGAGTGCGGTTCACTTCCGCCAAACTTGCCCAGAAATAAATGACAAAGGCAATTAGACCGAACGGCAAATGGCTGAAGATCGTCCAATGCCAGAACCCGCCCTCCTGAATGAGTACGAGTTCCTTCATGGAAAGACTCTGTGCCAGCAGCACGGGTACCAGTAGCGAGAGTGCTACCGGAATTTCGTAGCTGACCATTTGCGCCGCCGAACGCAGCGCGCCGTACAAGGCCCACTTGTTGTTCGAAGCCCAACCCGCCATTAATATTCCGATTACCACCAGCGAGGATATCGCCACCAAGTAGAATACGCCGATGTTGATGTCCGCGCCGATCAGAATCTCGGCAAACGGTATCACCGCCAGCGTTGCGAAGGATCCCACGAACACGATATACGGCGCCAGTTTGAATAGGAACTTGTCAGAGACCGTCGGTATGATATCTTCCTTAAGCAGCAGTTTTAACGTGTCGGCTACCGTTTGCGCCCAGCCGTGCCAACCGCCGGTTTCCATCGGACCGACTCGATCCTGCATGTGCGCCGAAACTTTACGCTCAAGGTAAATTGCCAAGAGCGCGAATACGGCCACGAAGGCGATCACGCCGATCACGAAGATAACGCCGATGAGTAAATCGAAAGGAGTCATCGGTCTACCTCGCCCAATACGATATCAATGGAACCGATCAACGCCACCATATCGGCAATCAACAGTCCCGGAGCCATGCGCGGAATCACCGACAACGTACAGAAGGATGGCGCGCGGCATTTTAGACGGTAGGGTTTCGACTTGCCGTCGGATACGATATAGAAACCCAGTTCCCCCTTCGGACTTTCCGTTCGGAAATACACTTCACCCGCCGGAACTTTCGTAAAGCTCTTCGGAATCGCCGCCTGCACGTCGTCGGCCGGCATTTTTTCCAGCCGGTCCAGGGCTTGCGCCATGATCCGCAGCGATTGCACCATCTCCCGCACGCGCACCATGTAACGGTCGAAACAATCCCCCACAATTCCGAATTCTCCGGTTCCCACCGGAATTTCGAAATCGTAGGTCTCATAACCCGAATACGGTTCGGCTTTGCGAATGTCCCACTTGACACCCGAACCGCGCAGATTCGGTCCGCTTACGCCGTACTGAATCGCCAGCTCCGGCGGCAGCACCGCCACCTTGCCGGTGCGTTCGGTAAAGATCTTATTATAGGATAGCAATTCGTTCAGTTCGGGAATCTTCGGTTCCATGTAGGACATGAAGTTCCGCACTTTCGGCAGCCAGCCTTGAGGAAGATCGAATGCCAGTCCGCCGATCCATATATAGTTGTAGAGCAGGCGGCCGCCCGATAGCTCATCGAACAAATCCAGCAAATGTTCCCGCTGTTGGAACAGCAGCAGGAACGGCGTCCATGCGCCGATATCCAAACCATAAGTGCCGATTGCCACCAAGTGACTGGCAATCCGGTTCATCTCAGCCACCAGCACCCGGATCGTTTGCACGCGTTCCGAAACTTCGATGCCGAATAGTTTTTCGCAGGCCAGTGCCAGACCCAGCGCATTGTTCATGCTCGCGCAATAATCGAGACGGTCCGCATACAGAATCGTCTGCGGCCACGTCACGTTCTCGCACATCTTCTCGAAACAACGATGCAGGTAGCCGATGTGCGGAACCGCGCTGATTACCAGCTCGCCGTCGGTCTGAAGTTCAAGCCGCAGCACACCGTGAGTCGCGGGATGCTGCGGTCCCATCTGTAGAGTCATCCGCTCGCCATGCACGTCTTCGACGTTGGCGAGAGCGGCCTCTAACTTGCCGGGATTCGGTCCCAGAGAAATGTCTAATTCGCGGATATCGTTACTCACGGGAGGCTTGAGCAGGCAATATGGAGGTTAAGGGAATACCGTGAAATTCTTCGGGCGGTTTATAGTCTTTGCGCAGCGGGTGACCTTCCCAATCGTCGGGACAAAGAATCCGCCGCGGATCGGGGTGGTTATTGAAGATTATTCCCACCAGATCATAGGCTTCGCGTTCGTGCCAATCCGCCGCCGGCCAGATCTTACTGAGCGTCGGAACCGCCGGATTGTCTTTCGGCACGACCACGCGCATCGCTAAATGATGCCGGTTGCGCATGGAATAAAGATGATAGACGACTTGCAGCGTGTCGCCTTTATCCACTCCCGACAGGCATTTCAGGAAATCGAACGCCAGATCGTTCGTATCTTTCAGCTGCTCGGCTATAGTGAATAATGATTCAACCGGCACCAGCAAAACCGGATCGGGTTGGATCTCTTCCAGTACGACTTCGCTATAGGGAGCAACTTCTTTTAATCGTTCAAGGATTTCCGCAGGAGTCACAGGGGCTTTCTCCGGCCTTACGCCGTCTGTTTCGCAATCGTTTCTTTTTCGATCTTCTCCCGAAGCATCAGAAATGCGTCAATCAACGCTTCGGGGCGGGGGGGACATCCCGGTATGTAAACATCCACCGGTATCACCAGATCCACCCCCTTCACCACATGATAACCGTGCTCCCAATAGGGTCCGCCTGAATTCGCGCAGGATCCCATGGAAATCACATATCGGGGTTCAGGCATTTGTTCATATAATCGCCGAATCCGCTCCGCCATCTTAACGGTTACGGTTCCGGCAATGATCATGCAGTCCGATTGCCGCGGGGTCGGCCGCATAAAAATCCCATAACGGTCCAAATCGAAGCGTGCGGCTGCCGTGGCCATCATTTCAATCGCACAACAGGCAATTCCAAAGGTAAGCGGCCACATCGAGCGGGAACGCGACCAATTGAAGACCTTGTCAATGGACGTAATTAGAACGTTGGGACCGTATTGGCCTTCAAGAACGCCCATACTATTGCTTTCCTTCCTGACCGATGGAAGACCACTTGGGACGTACCCAGTCCAGATCACCGCGACCCCAGACATAGGCCAAACCGACCACCAGAATCGCAATGAATACCGCCATATCAATCCACGCAAACAACCCGAATCCCTTGAGATTCACTGCCCACGGGAATAAGAACAGCACCTCCACGTCAAACACTAAGAATATCAGGGCAATCACATAGAACCGGGTATTGAACCGGATCCACGGAGAACCAACGGGTTCTTCGCCGCATTCGTAGGTTGAGTTCTTTTCCGGATTGGGCTTATGCGGCGCAAGTAATCGGCTGGCGAATAATGCCACCAGTACGAATAAAGCACCTGCGATAAGGAAAATGAGGATTGCGCCGAAGGACATTGAGCGGTGGGGGATTGCAGATAAAGTTTGAAATGTACTGAAATTGGATGAGGAATCAGATCAGTAAAATTACATCCAAACTGCTATTTAGAATAACCTAATATATAATTTAAGACAGAACGATGCAATGGAAAAGTATAGTCGGCAGTCCAGTAAAATGAATGGTTATCTTCCTCATATGCATTTTGTTTACTCGTATGTAACATATTATATAACAATGAAATATATAGGTTCTCATATGCAATATTTCCATGACTTATGGGTTGATTTTGCACTTGAGAAGCGATAGTTTGAGGATTAGATAATATGTGTCCATTTTGGAATTGGAGGTCGTTAATGTTTTCACATAAATTTCTCCTTTTTTTATTATTGGCAATCACCAGTATTGCCTTCGCTGAACCGACAGTAGTTGTATTGCCCTTTGATCCGATCATGGATTCGCTCTACACCTATTATGGAAAGGAATCTATTCTCGACTACCGTCCCGCGCTTCAGCAAATGCTCACATCCGATATGGGTAAATATACCGAAATATGGACAATTGAGCTGTCTGATCTCGACCAATACATTAAATCCAAGAATCTGCATCCGGATCGCTGGAATAACCTGAATCTGGCTGCTCAGATCGCAACCGACTTAAAAGCTGACTATGCGGTCATCGGAACCTATGGTGAATTCTCCCGCGAGATTCGGGTGGATGCGCGCATTGTCGTGGCGGCATCCGCCGAAGTTCCGCCCGGTTTCACCGCATCGGCTACGGTTAGTTTGTGGGATGATTTACCCACGGCTGCTAATAAAATTTCGGCACAGATTATTCCGATTCTCACCGCCAGCGGCCGCCTGCGTCCCACATCTAAAGGAGTGTTGTTTCCGGAAGGCGATATTTCCGCTTACGATCCAGCTGGAGATACTCCACCTAATGTAGCTCGCTTAGTGATTTGGGTAAACACCCCGGCCCCCGAAATTGAAAGCAACCCGGCGGCCAGCTTCGAACGCTGCGAACGGATTGATCGCATGAATATCCCACCCGAATCCCAGCGATCCAAAGCCTGCCAGTATGCTTTATTGAATCCCGGGAAACTGGAACTGCGTGTCACCCAGCGCGGCTTCTTGCCGTACGTCGAGACTTTGAACCTTGCCGTCGGAAAGGTTTATCGGCTGGAAGTTAATCTCAAGCCCGTCGAGCAAATGCCGCGATAGGGCGGACAGTCATTTGGTTTTGTAGGGGCACAGCGTGCTGTGCCCTTTATTTATTGCTGATGTTTCACCGAGCGTGATCGCTGAATCCGCCGGAACCCAAAGCCCGCCTTGTCATCCTGAACGAAGTGAAGGATCTCTCCTCAAACCTCATTTTGCCCTTAAAACGGCACTTTACATATTATATACTCAACATAATATCCCTTATGTAACTATTGGGCATAAGAGAAATCCAAGCCTTTTTGGGCTTGGATCCCCTTCCTCTATCGAACGACCAGATTCACGATCTTATTGGGCACGATAATCGTCTTGACGATCTGCTTGCCTTCCAGATGCGGTTGCAGTTTGTCGAGGCTGTGAATCGCTTCCATCAGCTTTTCTTCGCTGGCATCAATCTCCACGTCAATCGTCCCCCGCAGCTTCCCCCCGATCTGCACCGCCACCGTCACCTGATCTTCCCGCGCCTTATTTTCGTCATGGACGGGCCACGCTTCGTCGAAAATCGTCTGCCCGTGTCCCAACCGTTCCCATAACTCCTCGCACAGGTGCGGCGCAAACGGTGCCAGCAGTTTCAGCAGCATTTCCGACATATATATGGTGGCCGGGCTGTGCGGAACATTCTTCAGTTCCGGGCCGACCCACGCATAGATTTGATTCGTCAGCTCCATCAGCCGCGCCATCCCGCCGTGGAAATCGAAGTCTTGCAGGGCCGGGGTGATGTACATAATGGTTTGATGCAGCTTTCGATCCAGATCTCGCGGTATTTCGCTTGAATTGGACGGTTGTCCGTTGAGAATCGCCGTCACCAGCCGCCAAATCCGGCCGACAAACCGTTCGATTCCCGAAATTCCCGAATCGCTCCAATCGCCGCCTTGCGTATAATCGCCCATGAACATCAGGAAACAGCGCAAGGTATCGCTGCCGTATTGGTCCAGAATCGGTTCCGGTGCGACCACATTGCCCTTGGACTTCGACATCCGCTCGCCCTTGTTTAGGATAATTCCCTGATGGACGAGCCGCGAGAACGGTTCTTCGCAATTCAGATAGCCCGCATCCTTTGCGACCTTCGCAAAGAATCGCGAATAGATCAAATGTCCCATCGCATGTTCGGGACCGCCGACATACTGCTCGATGGGCAGCATCTTATTCAAGTGTTGCTTATCGAACGGAGCCGTATCCAACCGCGCATCGGGATAGCGCATGAAATACCATGAGGAACAGACAAACGTATCCATGGTGTCTGTGTCCCGCCGCGCCGGGCCGCCGCACTTCGGGCAGTTCGTGTTGACGAACGCATCCACCGTTTCCAGTGGCGACTTGCCCTGCGGCTTGTACTCTTCGATATCCTCCGGCAGCAGCACCGGCAATTGCTCTTTGGGTACCGGGACCACGCCGCACTTTTCGCAATGAATCATCGGAATCGGCGCGCCCCAATAGCGCTGCCGCGAGACTGTCCAATCCCGCAGATGCCACGTGATCGTCGGCTTGCCGAGGGCCAGTTCCTCCAGCCTCCTCCCTACCGCATGGATCCCTGCTTCCGAATCCAGCCCGTCGAAGTCGCGGGAATTCGCCATCGCGCCGTAATCGGTGAACGCTTCCTGCTCGATATCGGCACTCTGTTCGTCATTCTTGGGTTTAATGACCTGCTTGATCGGCAATTGGTATTGTTTTGCGAACGCGTGATCGCGCTCGTCGTGCGCCGGAACGGCCATCACCGCGCCCGTGCCGTAGCTGCCGATCACGTAATCCGCCACCCAAATCGGCAGTCGCTCTTCGGTCAGCGGATGCGTGCAATAGCTACCCGTAAACACTCCGGTCTTGGGACGATCCGCCGCCATCCGTTCGATATCCGTGGCCGCCATCGCTTGCGCCACATAGCGTTCCACGGCGGCTTGCTGTTCGTTGGTGGTCAGCGGTTCCACCAGCTCATGTTCGGGCGCTAACACCACATAGGTCACACCGAACAGCGTGTCCGCTCGTGTCGTAAACACCCGAATATTCTCCCCTCCGTTTACGGGGGGGCTGGGGGGGGCTGTCTTCTCCCCCTTGCTTTCAGCGGGGGGGCTGGGGGGGGAAATCCTGCTTGCGGCGTGGCTGGGTGGGGCCAGCGGGAACTCGATTTCCGTTCCTTCCGATTTCCCGATCCAATACCGCTGCATGGCTTTGGTCTTTTCCGGCCAGTCAATGGTTTCCAGACCGTCCAACAGCCGTTGATTGTATTCGGTGATCTTAAAGAACCACTGCCGCAGGAATTTCTTGTGGACCTCCGCCCCGCACCGTTCGCACGAGTTGTCGGCATTGACCTGCTCGTTGGCCAGTACGGTTTGGCATTGCGGGCACCAGTTGACCAGCGCTTCCTTTTGATAGGCCAGTCCGCGTTCGTACATCAGCAGGAACCACCACTGCGTCCACTTATAGTAGTCGGGCGCGGACGTGTTGACTTCGTAGTCCCAGTCGTACATCGCGCCGATCCGCTTCAGTTGCTCGCGCATGAAGCTCACGTTTTTCACCGTGGAGATCCGCGGGTGGATGCCGGTCTTGATCGCGTAGTTTTCGGCCGGCAGCCCGAACGCGTCGAAGCCCATCGGTTCGAACACTTCGTAGCCCTGCATCCGTTTGAAGCGGGCGAAGGTATCGGTGGGCGCGTAGCAATACCAGTGGCCCATGTGCAGCTTGTCGCCTGACGGATAGCTGAACATGGTCAGCACGTAGAACTTTGGCCTCTCCTTCCCCCCTACTTCAGTGGGGGGGCTGGGGGGGGCTGTATGTTCCCCCCTGCTCGCGGGGGGGCTGGGGGGGGTCCAATGAAACTTATAGGTTCCCCGCTCGTCCCAGATCTTCTGCCACTTGGCTTCGACCTCGGCGAACGGATACGATAGTTCGGAAATGGGTTGTGTCATTGTGAACTTGAAATCGGGTTTCTTATTTCCTTGATAAGATATCCGCAAAGGCGTTTACGCACTCGCGAAAACTAGCGAATTCCTCTAATGGCAATTGTATTTGCGCCCTATTAAAATGCAAGGTTAACATTGCACATGTAAAAGCCCAAGTGATATGATTTGGATCTGTAATATATCGATCCAGATTGTTTATCAACCTATCGTAACTTGAGGGATGTGTAAGATCAGTGAACGAACCGCGATAAATGTCATGAGCAGTGAGAACCTCAAAAGCAACAGCTATTCCGAATGATCTCTTTATGAACTGTGCACTTCGTTCATTCTCACAGCTACCAAGAATCCAGTCTATTGCTGCGTAGTCTACATTACGTTCAAGTAAGACAGTTGTATCAAATTGATCTTCTTGAAAGTTAAGATGTGCAAGTTCGTGATGCAAGAGAACGGCCACTGCACACAAGCAGAGTTCAGACGCTACTGCCTCGAATGACCCAAGTGGCATATTCTCTGATGGTGCTGGGGATTCTGGAGGCCATTCAACGTCTTGTCGAAGTCCGGTTGATCTATCGTATGCCCAAGCTAACAGTTGGAGTGCCTGATCTACTTCCCTATCACTCTGAATATCGATAGCAACCCTGTTCTCAAAAAAACTCATTCCCACAACATGCTTAGAATAGAATAAGTAATATGCATATGAGGCACACCACAACATTTCAATTAGTCCGCGACTAATCTTGATCTCGCGGTTTTTTGTATCCACACAACATTTCCAGATGTGTGTGTCATCAGCCACCAGGCGAAGTGGCATGTAGTGCGTTATTAGCTCATTGTATTTTTCGGGAGCTATATTAGCTAATGCGTGCGGTAAAAACCGAATGACATATTTGATCGGTGATGTTAATTTCTCATATCCTTGATTGCAGTACGCGGTTATTGCCATAGTCTATAATTCAAATTACTCTTCTTTTCGACACGAAATCTGTTATTACGTTTTTTCGCCGAGCGGGGTCGCTGACCCGACCGGCGGAATGCGGGTCTTCGCCGAGCGGGGTGTCCCTACCCCGCCGGAACGAGATCGCACTGCCGTGCGCGGCTACTCGCGGCGGCGAATCCCCAGATTCGCCCCGCTTCATTATCCGCCGGAATACCCACGCCTCTCCATATCCGTCGTATCCCCACCATATCCCATAATCACAGCACCATAACCACTAATCGCCCGCCTTGACTTCCCCCGAAATGCGCTGTATATTCAACTATCGGAATCCATCTCGTTCCGATTATACAACATTATACTGCACAAGTGTTTAACCGATTTTCACCCCATTTTTCCGCCCTATCTCCAATCCCCGCCCGCAATAAGCCAGTTCGTTTGGTCAAAAAATATTTCATCTCCCCGAATTTCGGCCATCCCCTGCCTTTCGCGGGTCTCTCCCCCTTCCCATCTTACGAAAAAACAGGATCACTTAAAAGCTCACAATTCCGCTGCCGCGCGCTTTTTACCCATTTTCTCCTTCATATACGCAATAATTCCCGGCAGCAGCGAAATGAAAATCACCACCAGAATCACCACCGTGAAGTTCTTCTTCACGAACGGAATATTGCCGAAGAAATAACCCGCCAGCACGAACGACGAGATCCACAGCAGCGTCCCGACCACGCTGAACGTCAGAAACCGCACATAACTCATCTTGCCGATCCCCGCTACGAACGGCGCGAATGTGCGGAAGATCGGCATAAACCGCGCGATGATCACCGTCTTGCCGCCGTGCTTTTCGTAAAACGCGTGCGTCTTGTCGAGGTATTCCTTCTTGAACAGCTTCACGTCATTGCGGCTGAAAATCTTCGGCCCGATAAAGCGCCCGATCCAATAGTTCGTGGAATCGCCCAGGATCGGCGCGAGATACAGCAGCGGCAGCAGCACTTCCAGCTTGAGCGCGCCCAGCGCCGCGAATGTCCCCGCCGCGAACA
>CAYUIF010000026.1:0-8562 GCA_964444755.1 uncultured Alphaproteobacteria bacterium
AACCAAGCGATGTCTCCGAAAAATGGTTAGCGGCCGATGCGGTGGAGTTGGCGAAAATGAATGCGCGTCGTAAAATCGAGCGATCCCGCTGGTTCGGAGATCGCTCTCGTCTTTTAATCGGTGCTGACACTCTGATATCGCTTCCCGGACATGTCTTGGGCAAACCGGCGGGCGCGGATTCCGCCCGCCGTATGTTGAATCTGTTATCCGGTCGTCGCCATAATGTGATTACGGGAATATGTCTATCCGGTCCGTCCGCCGAGCCGGAAGATTCCTTAATTGTTCATAATGATGCCGACCAGACGCAAGTTGTATTCAAACGGCTTTCATCCGGCATGATTGCGGATTACATTCGAGGTGGGGAATGGAAAGGAAAAGCCGGTGCTTATGCTATTCAAGGCGAAGGTCGAATTCTGATTGAGCGGTGGGAAGGTAATTTCGACAATGTTGTAGGCTTACCGGTTGAACTGATTCACAATGCAATTACCCGATTCTTCAGCCATTACCGCTTTTTGTAGTGAATTGCGTGAAGCCCGTGATTTTAAGCGCATTTCAATCGATGAAGTCGCAAAAATCACGTGTATTACACGCGATTATCTTTACGCGTTAGAGAAGGGCGAGTGGGATCGTATTCCCACCGCTTATTTACGAGGCTATCTTGCGCTTTATGCCAATGCCGTCAGCATGAACTCCGATAAGGTACTGAAAACTTTCGATCAACTTGTTTCAAGAGAAAAGCCTTCGCGTTCCGCAGTATTAGATACCAATCCCCCGCTATTGGAGCAGCCGCAATATGTTGAAGTTACCCGTGCTCCCATTCGTGCGGCATGGTATGCCGCGCTTATCCGCCATCAAGCCGGTTTCATTATCGTAACCGTGGCTCTCCTGATGTTTCTTATGGGATTTCTTTATTGGCAAGCCCATTGGGGCACTGTACCGGAACGGACACTTGCCTTCGCCATTGCTCTTCGCGAGCACGGCGAGCGCGTTCATAGTCCATTAACACTACTACCCATCGGTAGTAACGATTCTTTGGACGAGGCTGAAATAAAATATTCAGCCCCTTGGGTACGTTGGATTGGGTCCGATCACGGCAGCATGACCGTGCAGCGAGATCAAGACTCAACCTTCACATTGTTCTTTGATCCCTATGATACCATTAAAATACAATATGTTAGGAGTATGAATGTGCGGCTATACCCACCCGGATCGGCTCGTGCTCGTCAAGATACTACTCGACTCTTCCCCGATAAAGAGTTGTCAGGTGAGATCGAAGTATTTGTGATTTCTGTACCAAAGGATAGTGGGACAGTTACCGATTCACAAGAGGTTTGCACTGAAAAGACGGTTGACTAAGCCTAAAAGAGTGCTTATATTAGTAAGTTATATTACGACCTGAAATATCCACCCGCCTTCGGGCTTGCGTTTGATTTCGAATGTACTTCCTCGCCCTCGTCATCCTCGCACTGGCTACAATCGGGCTTATTGAATACTTTGCCCACCAGCGGCGATCTCGCTCCATCCCCATCCGAATTCACGTTAACGGTACCCGCGGAAAGTCGTCTGTGACTCGTCTGATCGCCGCCGGCTTGCGCGCCGGGGGTATTCCGACTATGGCGAAAACCACCGGAACCTTGCCGCGCATTATAGACATGCATGGTTTGGAAGTCCCGATCATACGTCCGTCCGGCGCCAATATTATCGAACAAGTCAAGATTTTTAGATATTTCTATCGCCGCAAGCCGAAGGCGATTGTGATCGAGTGTATGGCGGTTAATCCCGAATACCAGTGGATCTGCGAACATAAGTTTGTTCATGCCACGGCGGGAGTTATCACCAACACCCGCCTTGATCATGTCAATGAGATGGGTCCAAGCATCGAGAACATTACTCGATCGCTTTGCAATACCCTTCCGCCAAACGGCATTGCCTTTACCAGCGAAGAAAAGATGTACTGGCTGATGCGTCGTCAGGCGCGGAAAGTTAATTGCAAGTTGTATCGTGTAGATCCGGAAAGCGTAACCTATCTTGAACTGGGACGATTCGATCATATCGAACATGCCGATAACGTGGCCTTGGCACTGGCGGTCTGTGAACACTATAATGTTCCACGCAAAGTTGCGCTGGAGGGTATGATCAACAGCCATCCCGATGCCGGCGCACTGCGGGTTTATGAAGTGACGGAAGATAATAAGGTTGTGCAATTCGTCCATGCATTGGCAGCCAACGATCCCGAGTCCACATTAGCGATTTGGAAGAAAATGAAAGACTTGACTACCGATCTTGGAACGGTTTTCGTACTTCTGAATACGCGGTCGGATCGCTATGACCGGACGATTCAATTGCTGGAAATGATCCAAGTGGGAATGCCGCACGATTTCCACTTTCTCTTTTTAATGGGGGAGAGCACCGATCGCGTCTTCTCCAGTCTTCCGCGTTATGGAATACCCCAATCTCAGGCTGTGAAATTCGGCATTGTGCCGCCGGAGAATACGTATCGTGAAATATTCTCGCGGGTGGATTCCATCGGAACGGTTTTCGCGATCGGAAATGTCGGGAAGGGTGGGCTCGATATCGCCAAATATTTTGCATCGAAAAAGGTACATCGTCAGCGTTCCGTTAAGGCGGAGCCGACCCACTGAACGAAAATTGAATCCTCGCATGTCGAATGAAAAACTGATTGTGTTCGGGAGTTGCGCCAATGATTGAGTTGACTATCGGTCTTGGCGTACTCATCAGCCTGTTGTTTCATGAAGTCTTCGGCGCCGCCGCCGGAGGAATCGTGGTGCCGGGTTATATTGCGCTGCATCTGCACGAACCCATGCGGCTTGTCGCCACTCTGATCGTGGCGTTTATTACTTACTTGGCGATTCGGTTGGCATCGCGGTATATGTTTATTTATGGACGGCGGCGGCTGGTTTTGGCGATCCTGCTCGGATTCATTTTCGGGTATATCAGCCGGGAGATCATTGCCTATGAACAGCTTTCGGCGGATATTCGCTTGGAAGCCATCGGCTTCATCATTCCCGGATTGATCGCCAACTGGTTCGAGCGGCAGGGTGTCGTGAAAACTATCGCGACGATGATGATTGCTGCGCCGCTCGTTCGGATTCTGGTGATTCTTTTTACCGGTGGGGAGATCTTCCATGCTTTATAGACCTTCTCTCCGGTCCATCTGGACACTGCTGATTCTGGCGGCGGTCTGCGCCGGGCTCTACACGTGGTGCGAAGAAAGCCATGTCGTTAAGAAGATGCCCTATTATCGCGAGAAAATCGCCGCTGCCGAGTTGATGGAAAAATGCCTTAAGACCTTCCAGGAATCAACCAGCGAACGGGGGGTCTTTTCCGAGAACTACGAAGAACCGCTGCTGGACGCACTCATCGGACAGCAGTTCTCGCTGATCACGACCGAAATCGGCAACTATGAAAGCAAGCTTGCGGGCGCCAATCCGAATTTCGCCGCTTTGGTTGTCGACTTCTTAAAGCGCGCCGGCGTGGGAAAGGGGGACCTAGTAGCCGTGGCGTTTACCGGTTCCAATCCTGGTGTGAATACCGCGGTTCTTTGTGCCTGTGAAATAATCGGTGCGACACCGATTACCATTACCGCCATTGGAGCATCATGGTGGGGTGCCAATGACCCCGAATTCACATGGGCAGATATGGAAGGACTGCTGATTCGCAAAGGCTTGATACATTCCCGCCCGGTAGCCGGATCGCTGGGCGGTATGGGAGACGCAGCGGTCGGAACCTCGCAGGTCGGGCGTGATCTGATGAAAGCGGCCATCGAACGCAATGGCTTAATCTTCATACAGGAAGACAATGTCCCGGCGGCCGTGGCGCGTTGGTATCGGGTGTTCCAGGAAGCGGCGCAGGGCCAACCGTATAAGGCGTATGTCAATGTCGGAACCGGTATTGCCAGCCTTGGTCATCGTGAAAATGCCAAGCTGATTTTCGACGGTTATCACCGCCGTCTCCCCGTCCAAAATTATCCGTCACGGGGCGTGATTCACCGCTTCAACACGGATGGTGTGTCGTTGATAAACCTTTACGACATGACCGGAGTATCGAAAGATTACGGATTGGGCGCTCCACGGATCCCGCTGCCCGCGATTGGTCAAGGTGATGTCTATGAGGCCGAGCGGTACGACCTGCGGGTTGCCGGTGTGTCAGCGTTTATTGCGCTGCTATTGATCATTGTCTTGGTTCGTCTGGATTCGCGCCTGTTCAAGCTTCGCGAAGCGGGTGTGGATCCCGATACGTTAATGTAGTATTCTCACAAACCGTGAAATATTAGGTGATGAACATGGTCGTTAGAAAATCCATAGCACTGCTTGCTGTGACGATCCTGCTGTGTTCGGCTGCTATGGCGGCAAAATCCGGCGGGATGGAGTACTTGACACCCACAGCTTTCGATCGGACTGCGGAAGTGCTGGTGTCAGGCAAATTGCGAACCTACTATTTGCTGGAAGCCGGAACGAAGGTGGAAGTCCAAGTCCAAGGACCGTCTCAGCTTCTGATTCTATCCCGAGGAGTATCGGCGCAGCCCAGCGATCCGTTGAAGTACGAGTTTCTCGCTTTGCGGAAGAAATCCCGCAAGGCTATTTCCATTACGCAAACGTCGCGCACTACGGACAAGGTTGTTTTTTCCGGCGATATGGAAGGCAATATCGGTTATAGCCGGAAAAAGTATCTTGATGTTCCCAAGGGCGATCATACCTATACATTCTACTTGCCGAAAAACTCGACGGATCGAATTCTGATTCGGATTGCGGCCGTGACAAATGCTTTCACAAGCGGTACTCCGGTCGTGGCAATGACCCCCACCGAATTCACGACGCAGGTGGATGTGGTAGCCCGCGAAGAGACCACTACATATTATCGAATCGGTACCGGTTATACCGTCGCTCTTGATTTGATCGGTCCGGCCACCTTGAAGGTTCTGTCACGGATCGAATTCGATGCGAACATGAACGGCAAGCAAAAGTGGCGGGTTCGCGTTACTGAAGACGGAAAGGTCAAGGGAACCTATTCTTTGGCGGCACGCAAGAGCACAGTAACGGCATACCGTGAACCGTCTTCCATGGTGGCCAGCCGTGCGGAAACGTTCTTCGTGGAAATTCCCGAAGGCTCGCATCGCTACGAATTTGTGCTTCCCGAAAATCATCGCACGGTCTTAATGAAGTTCCTTTTGCCGAAGAGCCAATTGGAGCGTGAATAATGGTGCGCCGCACCGGTATTCTTTTCGTTTGTGCATTGTTGAGCGTCGGAATCCTGGCGGCTCCAGCTTCCGCACGCAAAAAGAAACGGCGCTCGCTGCCGACGTGGGAATGGAAACTCGATGTTTCGGCGGCGGCGATCTACAACGATAATCTCCTGCGCCTCAGTGAACGGGATCTGAATTCATTTCAGCGCGACTCGGAGGCGTTTCCGGTGCCGCTGGAATCCTCGGATGATTTCGAGAACGAGATTTCACTTCAGCCGCAGATTTATTGGCGCGCCCCGATGACGCTGATGATTTCGGGCGATTACCGTTTAAAGGCGACCACCCGCGCCCGCAACGGTTTCACCGACTACCAGACGCATACGTTCGGGGCTACGGTGCGACCGCGTGTTGCCGGCTATCGCTGGGCGGCACGGTTTCGCGTCTTTACGATTCCGTCCTTTTATTTGCGGGTCTATCGGGATCGCGACTATAGCCAATACCATACGGCTCGCTTCAGTAACTGGGATTATCAGGGATCGTTCCGTTATCGGCTGACGGAACCGCTATGGCTCGAAGCACAGACGGCATGGGGTTCGTATTACTATAACCGCAAGTTTACGGAATACGACAGCGAGTATCGCGATTACACGATTGGTGCTTCCTATGCGCTTCCGTGGAACATGGATATTCGCGGAGCGTATACCCGGAGGCTTTCGGAAAATATCGGGAAGGACCAACCGGTTCCGCCGACGATCATTCCCGGTGAAGATCTGTTGGTCGAAGATACCGAATACGGCGATGGTGATTTCAACGAAGATGAATGGAGCGCTTCGCTTGGTGCTGTGATTCCGTGGATTGAATTCCGCCGAACTAAAGGTACACTTAGTTACCGGCTCCGTCGCCGAGTATATACCACCGACCGGTCTCAGGAACAAGATCCGTTTCATCGCGGTCGTCTCGATAAGCGGAGTGAAGTGACGACGTCTCTGAAAATGAGCGTCTCGCGGGCCTTCGATGTGGAAGCATACTTCACTTATGAAGAACGAGGCACCGATTCGCAATACGCATCGGTTCCCCAAGTGAAGAATTTCATCCGCCGCGAATTCGGATTAGTTCTTTCCTACAGTATTCAATAGGAATACACCGATAAAGAAAAGGCCGATGCAGTTTTGCATCGGCCTTTTTGTTTAACTGATTATTAAAACTTGCGGGCTTTCCATTCCACTTTTTTTCCGTTTAACAGAAATCCCAAGAGCAGCAATCCGTATGAGCAAGCGAATAACGGATACAATGGCACCAGCCACAGCAATCTCTTCAGGCGGTAGTGATGCAGCATATTGGTCAAGACCACTCCATCTCCGGCGGCCAACAGACCAAACGGAAGTAAGAACCACCATCCCAGAAATACCGGCCATAACGGGATCGTGACGTGTGATAAAACCCCGAATCCCAAAACAAACCGGCCCCGCCATCCCACGTGGGGCGTTCCCTTCATCCAACGCCGCCGCTGCCTCGCCAGTTCAATCAGCGAAGCCAATGGTCGGGTATAGACCATGACGCCATGGTAAGCAGGATAGACGACTGACCATTTTTTACTGTTATCAATGGCTTTCAGCAATACAATATCATCAATATCGCCGATCGGCAAGCCACGGAACGTGCCGATTTCATTATAGGCGGCACGGGAAACCGAATAGTTATTGCCGATTAGGGCTTGCGGATGACCGCTGCCGGACATTCCCGTACAAGAGCCTAATAGAAACAGCCAATCGAGCGTTTCAAACCAGGTCAGAGGATCGGTTGAACCTTTTTGGGGATCGGGCAGCGTGGTCCCGCATACCATGCCGACGTTACCGGTAAAGTAGGACGCCATGCTTCGTACCCAGTCGGGAGGGACGACGCAATCGGCATCGGTCATGAGGACTACGTCACCGGTGGCATGGTCAATCCCTTGCGCCAGCGGACGGGTTTTCAAGATCAGCTTTCCGTCCGGTTCATCTACGCAGTCAAAGACTTCAAATGCACATTGGAAGCGTTCGGAATAGCTGAGGGCGATTTCCCTCGTGCGATCCTCCGAGAAATCGTTGACGATGATGATTTGCAGGAGTTCGGGCGGGTAATTTAAAGCCAGTAGGGAATCCAGCAGGGTTGCAATGTTCGGTTCCTCGTTGCGCACTGGAACGACAATGCTTACCTTCGGAAGGTCGGAACGGAGCGGATAATCGTTATGAATACCCCGTGACAGGCGAACGGCAATTATGAAATAGACAGCCAGTACGAAAGCAAGAATCGGAACCGATATCACAATATTCTCAGGATCGGATAGTGGAAGGGGAGGGCAATGTAACGAAAGTCCAGCCGCGTTGTCTGACTTCATCCGCCAATTGCGGTAAAACGTTAATCATGGTAGATGTAGTCGGATGTCCGTCGTGGAGGACGATAATGGCTCGGTCATGGAGCCGCGAGCGGAGGCGTGACCATAATTCCGTCTCGTTATCCGCAAGCCAATCGCCGGCAATCAGCGACCACAAAACGCATTGGTATCCGGTTTGATGGGCGGCTTTTGCGGTCCACGGATTGAATCGTCCGAACGGTGGTCGAAACCAATCAGGAGTTTGGTCGGTATAGGTGCGAATCGCAGTATCGGCGGCGGAAATATTCTCAAGTTGCCATCTTTTCATGTGCCGACAATAGCTTTCGTGATGATGCCCGTGATTGGCAATGGCTTGGCCGCAGGTTGAGATATCGCGTGTCAATGAACCGAACTTCAGCGCTTGTGAACCGATCAGAAAGTGCGTGGCGGTAATTCCCAAACGATCCAGCTGACTTAGTAAACGCGGTGTTGTATCCGGATGCGGACCGTCATCAAAGGTCAATGCCACACCATTCGGCATCGTCGCGGGAAGTCGAAATAGCCAATGCGGTGCCAGATGCGATAGAATCTCGGCTTTCATCCGCGGGCTAACCGGTGGTTTGCACCGGCCGGCGTTGGCGAACCCGTCGCTTGGCGCGGACAATTCGCAGACGCAAGCCGCGCGGCAGACGGGCTGTCCGATACCATTCTCCTTTCCAGCGGTAGGAGACGAATAAGCCGCCGATTCCGAAAATCGGACTAAAGAAAATATGTAGCAGGACAAACGGGATGAAGTAGGGCAGCAAAGTCTTCTGACCGAAAATGCCGGCGCCTAAGCGAACCATTCCGTAATCCCACAGCAACTTCCACCCAAAGATCGCCGCAATCGCCGGTAGCACGACCGGATTCAGCACCGCCACCGGCAACGCCGCCAACCACATCATGTAGTAGGCATAGATTCCGAACAAGAAGACCGACATACTGCGGCGATAAGCCAGACCCTTGG
>CAYUIF010000026.1:8572-30272 GCA_964444755.1 uncultured Alphaproteobacteria bacterium
TCTGCGCCGCCAGCATCTGGCCGATTTTCTCGCCCAGACCCTTGGATGCCCAGCGAAACCGCTGATAGAACATCTCTCGAACGGTCAGCACCGGCAGCGACTTCACGATGGTTTCGGGAGCGGTCGCAAAAACCGTTTTCCACTTGGTCAGTTTCGCCACCCGCTGAGCAAACAGAACATCATCGCCGGAAATTTGCGTAGCCGCCTCGCCGAATCCGGAGATTTCGTTATAGACTTCACGCCGATAAGCAAGGTTGGATCCATTACAGCTGGATGGCACGCCATAGCCGATCGCTCCTGCCGCCATGTACTGCTGCACGATGAAATCCAACCATTGGATTTTTTGCCAAACCGGAATTGGTCGAATCGGAAGATCGAATTCAGTTAATCCCGCCACCACTCCAACTTCCGGTGTCATATAGGTTATCATTGAACGAAGCCAATGCGGATCATATACGCAGTCCGCATCGGTTGTAACAATAATTGTCCCTTGTGACGCCTTGATTCCCCGAGCCAGTGCATTTTTTTTCGGTGAAGCGGGGCGTGGATCGGTAATCGTAATCACTCGCAATCGAGTATTTTCAGAAGCAAGTCGCGACAAAATGTGGGGAGTTTCATCCGTGCTGCGGTCATCCACCACAACGATTTCCCATTGCCCCGGATAGTCCTGCTGGAAGATCGAATCCAGCGTGCGTTGCAGCACCGCGGCTTCATTGCGGGCGGGCACGATAACGCTGATAGACGGCCAATCGGTTGGTACGACTACGCGGTTATTACGCAAGCGCAGCAAACCGCGAATAAATCCGGTCAGCACGGCTGAAAAGATCAGGCTGATAAAAATAAGCAGGATTATATAGATCAGTATCAGGTTCATGAACTTGCTGCAACCTTTGGCTTAGGCCAATTGGGTGTTCTGAGATATTGTATGAATGGTAAGCCGATGAGACTGGGTATAAACACGTTAATCGTGAATAATAACAGCGATGCTGCAACTGCGGCTGAAGGCTCGACTCCCAACCCTTGAAAACAATAGATCGAGGTCCATTCTCCAACCCCGAGGCTTCCCAAGGATATCGGCAATGCTCCTTTGATGAAGAAGGTTAATAAGCCAGCCAACATGCCCGCAAAAATGGGGATTTCGGCTCCGGTAGCCTTCACTAAGAGCACGAACTGAAATAGCGAAGTTGCCGTAGAAGCAAGACTTAGAACTATTAATACAATTCCGCGACCGGTCGTGGTAGCGTCCAAAACCGCTAAGGCTTTCTCGGATTTTTCCCGCAACGGCAATTTGCCGGCTAACCAGCTCAAGGGACCATATGAAATCCGCGGAAAGATACCGAGAACCAACAATCCAAGACCACCTGCCAGCAGTAATAAGTTTACATAGGGACTGGTAAACGGAATCGGTGGTACCCAGCCCATGAGCGGTAACGCCACCAGTGCTAACATCCCGAAGCTGTTGATGACCAGCGCTTGGTAGCCGCGTTCAATAATCGTTAGTCCCGCAGCCCGCGATAATGAGCAGTTATGTAAGGCTAATGCCCGACCGAACTGACCGACGCGCCCCGGTGTAATCAGCCCCAACGTGAATCCCACCCAATATCCGCGCCGGATATCGCGCTTGCTAACATCGTCCCCCGCCTGTTTGGCCATCATCTCCCACTTAAAAAACTGCAAGTATTGAGTGGGAAACCACCACAGACAAGCCCAGAACAACAGAGTACGATCTATTGAACCGACTACTTCCCAGACATCCTGCCAGCGCACCTGCCAAAAGAGCAAAACCAACAAGCCTGCCGTGAGTACCAATCGAAAGATAAGCTTTGCTGTCTTGCGCGGTGACTTAGGATCCGATGCCGTGTCCGCTGGTATAGCGGCAACGGCGTCAGACGCAAATTCGAGTGATGGTTCGCTATTCGACGCCGTTGATGGATTCACGATAGTGTCTCGGTCGTCAAATGGTGGGCAGAACGGTGGATGCGGTCTTTCCACGAAAACCCTTGAACAATAGCCAACAACGGTCGGACGATCGAGAAAAGCGGCAATAATAATTCTGTTCGAATGAAATCAGCCACGGATACGTGTATTCTTAACGGCTTGATAAATGTCTTCAGTCCCCAACCATCAAGTATTGCCCGCAATCCTAAAGCAGTCAGAATGAGTACAAATAGCATTTGATTTGATAACAGCGCAAGAAAACAAACACCAATCAGTAGTCCGTAAGATAATATCGTAGCAATATAGGCAATGCGCCAAAACCACGGATAGAAACGGATCGTACTTTGATGGCGGATCGTCGCGCGAACCATGCGGAATGGATTGAACGGCCGCATATCCGTGACCACTGAATCCGTACCCTGCGCAAATCCGATTTCCCATCCCTGGCGATGAATGGCTTGCGCCATCAAGTCATCATCACCGGACGGAAAGTCGGCATGGGCAATACCGCCGATCTGATCGTAAACGCATCGCCGGTATGAAAAATTTGTTCCTGAAACCGATGCCGGTGAACCCCATCCGATTGCCGAAGCGGATGTATAGTGCACCAGCAGCCGTTCCAAACGATACAGCTTGCCGGAGAGTAAAGAATCTTCCTGAGGTAGGGTTGCTCCGGCAACGGCACCAGTACGTTCTGAATAGGTTTCGAGTAGTGCTTTTACCCATCCGGGCTGAACAACACAGTCTGCATCGGTAAACATCAGGATTTCTCCGGAGGTCTGGGAAATCCCGTGGGCTAAGGCATTCTTCTTGGGTCCGATTCCGGTCGGGCAGGGGGGAGCGGAATGAACTGTTAGATTCGATGATCCTTCAGCGATTTTACGGCCAATCCCTAAGGTCCCGTCCGTGGAGTGATCATCCACATAACAGAGTTCCAACTTATCATGAGGATAATCCAGTCGGATTAAGGACTCCAAGCAGGGCCGGATCAGCCATTCCTCATTGCGGCCGACTACAATCACGGATATCGTGGGTAGAATACCTGGGCTACTGGTCCTACGCATTGCCCACCGCAGTATGCCGGTCATCCAGAAAGCCCCTACCGAGGTAAAGAGACCCAGCGCCACTAAGACTGCAATGTCTAAGTTATCCACAATTGCTATCCGGTCGAACTTTCCTGAATGAATCAGCTAAATATAGGCAAAACAACCTGAAAATGCAAGGAAATTCTCCAGCTAAGTCTTGTTCTAATAATAATCAAGAAATAACTATCGGAAAACTCTGGAGCCCGCCTGGAAAAAGCTGTGATATAGGGTAAGGTGTTGCGCTTTTGTATAGATTTTCGTAGATTTTCATGCTACACGACTGACTCGTATGAATTTGCCATTTGGCAGTTCCGAGGTTTACCACCCCACCCGCACCGTGGCCTGTTGTGGATCCCCGGCAAGAAATCCAGAAAATCCGGGCGGACATCGCCCATCACGACTATCGGTACTATGTTCTGGCGCAGCCGGAGATTTCCGATGAGGAATATGATCGGCTTTTTGCCCGACTGCGCGAGCTGGAAGATGCCCATCCCGAGTTAATAACTCCCGATAGTCCCACCCAGCGTATTGGGGATGCGTTGACCGAGGGTTTTCAATCGGTTCACCACCCGTTTCCGCTGATTTCATTGGACAATTCTTACGATGAAGCGGATTTAAGGGCGTTTCATCAGCGAGTGGTAGAGGGTTTGGATGGGCGGCAGCCGAATTATACCTGCGAATTAAAATTCGATGGGGTGGCGGTTCTTCTGAAATACGTCAACGGTGAATTCGTACAGGGGGCAACGCGCGGTGACGGGTCTCAGGGGGATGACATTACCGCGAATCTTCGAACAATTCGATCCTTGCCGTTGAAAGTATTCCCGCAGCGCAAGACTCGGAAGATTGATACGGAATTTTATGTACGCGGCGAAGTGTACATGAATAAAGCAGATTTCGTTGCGTTCAATCAAGAACGAATGGATGCGGGGGAAAAACAGTTCGCCAATCCGCGTAATTCATCCGCCGGTTCCTTGAAAATTCTTGATCCGCGAATAGTCGCCGCCCGTCCGTTAGCCTTAGTTTGCTATGGATTATACCCAACGGGGACCAATGGAGCATTGGATCAATCGGAAGCGTTGAATCGTTTGGGCGATTTGGGTTTTCCGGTCAGTCCGCACTTTAAAAAAATCGGTTCCCTAGACGATATCGTAGACTTCTGGAGTTACTGGCAGGATCATCGCGACGAGTTGCCCTTCGAGATTGACGGAGTGGTAGTTAAGGTGGATAGCGCCGCTGATCAGCGCATTCTTGGTCAAACCGCGCGCGCTCCGCGCTGGGCAATGGCATTCAAATTTTCAGCCCGGCAAGTGACTACGGTTCTAAAAAAAATTATCCTGCAAGTCGGTCGCACCGGAATCCTTACGCCGGTTGCCGATCTGGATCCGGTTCCCTTAGGCGGAGTGACGATCCGCCGGGCGACGCTCCACAATTTCGAAGAGATTGAGCGGTTGGATGTGCGCGAAGGGGATACCGTCCTACTGGAACGGGGGGGAGAAGTCATTCCCAAAATCGTGGCGGTGGATTTAAAGTATCGTTCGGGTGATTCCAAGCCGTTTAAGCCGCCCCGTAAATGCCCGTCCTGTGGAGCCGCCGTTGAACGCGTGGAAGGTGAAGTCGCGTATCGCTGCACTAATCCCGACGATCCTGAGATAATCAAACGGCAGATCGAGCACTTTGCCTCACGTGGCGCTATGGATATCGAGGGCTTGGGGGCAGAGACGGTGGATATGCTGGTGGACGCCGGTTTGGTGAAGGATGCCGGTGATCTGTTTTCGCTGACAGTAAAACAGTTGAAGCAGCTTGAACGGTTTGCTGAGAAATCGGCTCAAAACTTGGTAGCGGGTCTCGAAAAAGCCAGGTCTCAGCCATTGGAGCGGTTGATCTACGCATTGGGGATTCGTTTTGTGGGGGAAGGCACCGCCCGTACGCTGGCCTTGCGGATGGGCAATCTCGACGCGCTCAGCAAGGCGACTGAATTAGAATTGCAGGCGATTCCCGAAGTCGGTCCGCGCGTTGCAATAGCGATTATCGATTTCTTTCGTTCCCCGCGAACGAAACGGTTGCTGGATAAGCTGCATCGGGCCGGATTGAACTGGGAATCTTCGTCCGGACTGCCACGCGGTGATAAATTGATCGGCCAGACGTTTGTCATTACCGGGTCGTTGTCATCTATGTCGCGCGAGCAAGCGGAACATGCCATTATTGCGCAGGGGGGACGCGCCACCAAATCCGTTTCCAAGAAAACGGACTATGTCATCGTCGGCGAGAATCCCGGATCGAAATATGGCAAAGCGCAGGAATTGGGTGTCCCGATTCTTAGCGAAACCGAGTTTATAAAACTAATCGGAAAATAAATCCGTTGGCGGGAATTCTCTGCTGACGCGAATCAAGGGAGAGTTGAGAGCAACAACTTATGGCGACCACAGCGGACATCAAGAAAGGTCTTACCATCAATATGGAAGGCCAAACCTTCGTCATCACCGACTTCCAACACGTTAAGCCCGGCAAAGGCGGCGCATTCGTGCGCATTACTCTGAAAAACGTTAAAAGCGGCCGGGTCATCGAACGGACTCTGAATTCGGGTGCTTCGATTGAGATCGTGCGAATTGATACTCGCGATATGCAGTTCTTGTATAAAGACGGTGATTCCTATCATTTCATGGATCAGGAGTCGTTCGATCAGGTCTTCTATGGGGATGATGTGATCGGAGACAATGCGAAATGGATGAAGGAAGGAATTGTTTGCAAGATCAGCTACCTGGATTCGCAACCCCTTAGCATGGAAGTTCCGAACTTCCTCGAACTGGAAGTCACGGAAACGGCTCCCGGCGTGAAGGGTGATACGGTTTCGGGATCCGGCAAGCCCGCCACTTTGGAAACGGGGGCGGTGGTTCAGGTGCCGTTTTTTGTGGATCAGGGAGAAGTTATTCGAGTGGATACGCGGACGTCCGCGTATCTTGACCGTGTGAAAAAATAGCGATTTTCGATAGCGGGACGAATTGTGAATGAGTTCCGGACATTACTGACGATTGTCTCATTTGCTTCGGGCATACTACTCATCGGGTGGGGAGTAGTGCGGCTGAGTGCGACTCGGCGAACCGGCAAGAAACAAACCGGCTCACTTGTTCTGTTGTATGGTACTCTGTTCATAATTGTAAGTCTGGTCTTGTATCTTCGCAAGGATAGCGGAACTTCTATCGAAGAACCTCCAGTCGCGGCGCGTACACCCGCAACAACGGCGCAGATCGAAGAGACCTTACCGGTGGAGCAGCCGGTTACTTCGGACATTGAACTTGAAAAACCGCCTGAGGTCGTTGCTACTCGTGAAACTGCTTCAGAAACACAGAAACGTATTGCGGAACAACCGAGTTCCCAATCAAAGCCAGTCTCGAAATCGGCAACCAAGCCAACCCGTCGGAAGATAACTCAAAAGTCCACTGACCTTGCCGAAGCGAGTACACCGGATACACTTCCCCCCGAGGATCGAATTTACACAGCGATCTCGCGTGCCTTCGATACGATTGAGTTGTGGTTTTACGAGAATGGCTATCCCGCATCGGTAGGGAATTCGGAAACTGTAAGCAACCGCAATTCGAACAGAGTGCTGCAGCGGCAAATTCAATTCCCGAGAATTGCCTTTGAAGCCGGAACGGCGGAACTGCATCCGCAAAGCCGTGAAGCATTAAAGGATTTGGCGGAATCGCTCAAACAAATTCATTCGCCGGTCTCATTGGAAATTCAGGCTCGAGTGGACAGTCTTGGTCCCGAGCCGTTCAATTACATTTTAACTCAAGCGCGCGTCGAAATCGTGCGCGTCGTGCTCATTCAAGAAGGAGTGGACACCCATCGGCTGCTGGCTACGGCGCTGGGGTCGCAGGGTGAAGACTCCCTTAAGGCGGGCACACAAATTCGTTTTGTTTTACGCCCGTAGTCAAGGAGGTGCCTATGACCGCCCCCCGTACGAAACAACCGGAAAAAAGCCGACTCGATCTTCATGATATTAAAAAGCTCGTCGAGCTCATCGAACGCAGCCCGATATCGGAGTTCGAACTGGTAGACAAGGATTTACGAATTCGCATTTCGAAAAACGGCAGCAGCCCCGCTTCGCATGTCGTTCATGCGCCAATTATGGCACCCGCGCCGATGCCTGCCGCAGCAATCGCCCCGCAAGCTCCGGTGGTTGCTCCGCCCCCGGTCTCCGAACCTCCCGCCAAATCCTCGAAGATTGTGGACGTGAAATCTCCGATGGTCGGAACGTTCTATCGGGCGCCGGCACCCGACGCCGAACCGTATGTCCGAATCGGAGATGTTGTAGAACCCGGGAAAGTCATCTGTATTGTCGAAGCGATGAAACTCATGAATGAACTGGAGTGCGAAGTGCACGGGAAAGTCGTTGAAATCCTGATCGAGAATGCCCAGCCGGTGGAGTTTGGACAGGTTCTGCTACGTATTGATACCAGTGCCGTCTGATGATTAAAAAGGTACTAATCGCAAATCGGGGCGAGATCGCCCTGCGTATTATTCGCGCCTGCCGTGAATTAGGGATTAAATCGGTGGCAGTATTTTCCACCGCGGATCGCGATGCTCTGCATGTGAAATTTGCCGATGAATCCGTGTGCATCGGTCCGCCGTCTTCTGCTTTGAGCTACCTTCAACCGAAAGCAATAATCGCGGCCGCCGAAATCACGAACTCTGATGCGATTCATCCCGGATACGGTTTTCTGGCTGAGAACGCAGACTTTGCGCAAATTTGCATCGATCATCAGTTGATTTGGCTCGGTCCGGCACCCTCGGTGATTGATAAAATGGGCAACAAATCGGAAGCGAAACGCACCATGCAAGCCGTCGGCTGTCCGGTGGTTCCCGGTAGCGACGGCCCAGTGGCATCGGCGGCGGAAGCGCGCAAACTGGCTGAAGAAATCGGTCTGCCCGTAATGATTAAGGCCGTGGCCGGTGGGGGTGGTCGGGGCATGCGGTTAGTGACGAAGAAGGAAAATCTCGAATCAGCCTATGAGATGGCGCATGCCGAAGCGGAAGCTGCCTTCAGTAACGGCGATTTGTATATTGAAAAGGCGATTATCGAACCCCGTCACGTCGAGATTCAGATCTTGGGTGACGGCCAAGGGAATTGCATCCACCTCGGCGAACGCGATTGTTCCACGCAACGTCGTCATCAAAAACTGATTGAAGAATCACCCTCGCCGGCCGTGACACCTGAACTTCGCCAAAAAATGGGTCACGTGGCGGCATCGGCGGCAGGCGCGTTAAAGTACGCATCGGCGGGAACCATGGAATTTCTGGTGGATCGTGACCATAATTTCTATTTCATGGAGATGAACACCCGCATTCAGGTGGAGCATCCCGTGACGGAAATGGTCACCGGCGTGGACCTTGCCAAAGAGCAGTTGCGAGTGGCGCTGGGCGAACCGTTGCTCAATCAGAAGGATATCAAATGGCAAGGTCATGCTATCGAATGCCGCATCAATGCCGAGGATCCCAATCGCAGTTTTATGCCCAGCCCCGGTACGATAACCGCATTAAATGTTCCCGGCGGCCCCGGTATTCGCGTGGATACTCACGTCTATCAGGGCTATGCGATTCCGCCGTACTACGATAGTCTCATTGCGAAATTGATTGCGTTTGGTCGCGATCGTTCCGAAGCAATTACTCGCATGCTGCGAGCATTGGATGAATTCGTAATCGAAGGTGTCCACACCACAATCCCGTTCCATCGTAAAGTGCTGGTGATGGATCAATTTGTGAACAATCACATCCATACCAAATGGGTTGAAGAATTCATGGAACGGGAGGCCGCGAAAACCACGGGGGGATAATTGCTATGAATATCCGGTTTTATCGCGTTGTGCTGCTGTGTTTGTTAGGGTCAACCGTTCTTTCGGGATGTAAGGAATCCAAGACGTCACCGATCAGTGTGATTCCGGCCAACGGAACCTCTCTGTATGTCGCCGAATGTAATCCCTTTGAGATTGGTGTTCATGATCGCAAAACGGTGACTTTAGTTCCCGATCCCACGGATGCCTGTACCACGCCGATCCAGTTCTATACCGGATATTCGGCAACGTGGACCAGCAATGTCTTTCGGCCGGATGCCGCGGAAGTGACCGAGGGGGTTCATTTGGTCTTCAATCGTAATCTGCAGGAAGCGGCTGATACGGTGGTGATAACGGTAGAGTATTCGGGCGTGACGGTTGACTTATCTCGGCAGGTGATATTGATGCCGAATGATAACCCTTCAATCGTGGATATATTCGATAATGGAATCGTTTCCGCGCCGGTTGACAGCCAACGTTCGGTTGCGCTTTCAATTCGATTCCTGCGCGGTTCGGCATCGTTAAATGTCTCCATCAATAGCGGTACATATATCCAGGTTAGTCTGGAACGAAACCGGCTTTGTGAGTTCGCGATCAATCTTGGATTGAGCGGCGGGATTGGACAACCGAACCAAGGTGTGAATTTTTCCTATTTGGAATCCTCGGGTCCGGTTGAAACCGAGATCTTCTACGATTTCACGCGCGGTGCCTATATCAACGGTTCGGTCTTCGTATTCGGACCCCAGTATGGCATTGCTTATCTCCGGGCTGTTTCCGGAGAATGCAGCGATACGACGTTATTCGTAGCCGCACCTACAACTCAAAGTTATCGTGTGGACACGTTAACCACACCGGACCGCTACAACTTGCTGTCCGACGGTAATCAGGTTTGGTACTGGGGGGACGAGCTGTTGCCCGATGATTCTGCGGCCTGCCGGAACGTCTGGATTCGCAATACGGTCGAATGGGAGATTCTGTCGCATCCCATTTACAGTTGTCTGACGAGCGCAATTGTCTATTATGATCAGATGCGGCGTCGGTTTTGGATCGTTGAACGTAGCGCCGTTTTGCCGGATACGGCCTGGGGTTATACGGTCTCCGGTGTCATGGATACGACGGTGATCGCGGATGCAATTCCGGTGGGTTTCCTATACCGCGGATCATGGATTCAGATTAACGCGAGCGATGACTATCTCAATATCTTTCATGTGCGACCCTTTACGGGTGGTGAACCGCTTCTGTTTGGGGAGTACCCGGTTGAATTGACGGAGGAATTTGGCGGAATCGCCGGACTCGGTTATCCCGAGGCTTTCGGCTTCGAATGGTGGTCGGTCAACGTTTTTGATATGGACGGCAACTGGCTTGCCCGCTACCCCGTAAAAAGCAGTTCCGGAAGCGTCACAGTATACTCGGTCTCTTTGTTGGGCGCTGATAGTTTGATTATTTATGAAGTGACGACGTCAATCGAACATCAAGTTCGCGCATTGAAGCCATTCTAATCCATTACGAATCACACCGAAGAAATACTTCGAAAAACTCTTGAGGTTTCGATGAACATTCCACAGAATTTACTCTACACGAAGGACCACGAATGGATTCGTATAGAGGGTGACACAGCCGTTGTCGGGGTTACAGATTTTGCACAGGGCGAATTGGGTGATGTCGTGTTTGTACAGCTTCCGAATCTCGGATCGCAAGTCGAACAAGGCAAAGCTTTCGGGACGATCGAGGCAGTTAAAGCCGTTGCGGATATCTATTCGCCGCTTTCCGGCGAAATTCTTGAAGTGAACAATGCATTGAACGATAAACCCGAACTGATGAATCAGGATCCCTACGGCGACGGCTGGGTTGTAAAAATCAAAGCCAAGAATTTGAATGCGGAAAAGAGCCAATTGCTTGATCCATCTGCCTATGCCGATCTTACCTCAGCCTGAGGAATTTGTTTCACTTTCTCAACTAATCAACATACATGCGCTACATTCCGAACACCCCCGATGATTGCGAGGCCATGCTCCGCGATATCGGGGTCTCTTCATTTGAAGACCTTCTAAAGCCGGTTCCGAAGGCAATTCGCCTTCAACGGCCGTTAAACCTGCCCGCCGGAAAACCGGAGCAGGAAGTCATGGCGATCATGAACGGTATGGCTCACAAAAACCGCGATGCCGCTTCGATGATCAGTTTTTTGGGAGCGGGAAGTTACGATCATTACATCCCCGCCGCGATCTCAGCTGTAATGGGACGCAGCGAATACCTGACGGCTTATACACCCTATCAGCCGGAAGTATCACAGGGAACCTTGCAGGTCATTTACGAATTCCAGAGTATGATCTGTGAACTGTTCGGCATGCCTGCTGCAAACGCCAGTCTTTATGACGGTGGCACCGCGTTAGCCGAAGCGATCATGCTTGCTACCGGACATACCCGGCGTTCTAAAGTCATTTGGTTCGATTCCGTCCATCCGCATTATTGCAAGGTTGTGCAAACTGTAGCCGATCCGCAAGGAACGCAGTTTGTTTCAAGTTCGACCAAGCACGGATTCATTGATCCTAATGCCTTAACTTCGGAGTTAAAGGGAGACGTTGCTGCGGTGGTTTTCCAATATCCGAACTTTTTCGGTTTGATTGAAGATATCCGACCGTTGATTGACAAAACCCACGAAGCGGGTGCATTGGCGATTGTGGTGGCCGATCCGCTGGCTATGGGTGTGTTGGAAGCTCCCGGAAAGTTGGGCGCTGATATAGTGGTTGGCGAAGGTCAGGGACTGGGAAACGGCCAATCCTATGGTGGACCGTATCTGGGTCTATTTGCCGCTTCCGATAAACTGGTACGCCGGATGCCCGGTCGCATCGTCGGTGTGACCAAGGATGCGGACGGTCAACGCGGCTATGTGCTGACGCTGCAAACCCGCGAGCAGCACATTCGTCGCGATAAGGCGACATCGAACATCTGCACCAATGAGGGACTGTGCGCCGCCCGTGCCGCCATGTATCTCTCGCTATTGGGACCGAACGGCTTGCGGCAGATCGGCGAAACCTGCATGAATGCCTGCTCGCATCTGCGCAATCGCTTGACGAAGATTTCCGGAATTGAATTACCTTTTACCGGAACTCATTTTAAAGAATTCGTATTGCAAATCCCCGGCAATACTGACGATTTCCTAAGGTTCATGACGGATCGCGGCATTCTGGCCGGAATACCTCTGAAGCGGTTTAACATGAAGATGGACAACGCGGTTTTGGTTGCTGTCACGGAACAACGAACCCTTGAGCAATTAGACGCCTATGCCGAAGGTGTTCGGGCATTTGTCGAAGGGGGGGCGAAATGAAAACCGAACGAAAGCTTAAATCGCTCCAGAGTGAAACACCGCTTATTTTCGAATTGAGTAGAACTGGTCGAACCGGTTACGAAATCCCCTCGCTTCCCGCACCTGACAGAGCAGATGCAATTCCGTCGGGTTTGAAGCGTTCCACTCCGGCGCGTTTACCGGAGGTTTCCGAAAACACGGTAGTGCGGCATTATACGAATCTCTCGGTTCGCAATCATCACATTGATCGCGATTTCTATCCGCTCGGATCGTGTACGATGAAATACAATCCGCGGATTAACGAACATACCGCTGCATTACCGGGCTTCTCGATGCTGCATCCGTTGCAGCCTGCGATCACTGTGCAGGGCGCATTGCAGGTGGAACACGATCTATCGGAAGCGTTGATAGAAGTGGCGGGCATGGATGCGGTAACATTGCAGCCGTGCGCCGGCGCGCAGGGCGAATTTACCGCTCTGCTGATGTTCCGCGCTTACCATATCAAACGGGGCGGTCATCCCCGCAAGAAAGTGATTATTCCCGATAGCGCTCACGGCACGAATCCGGCTTCCATCGTCATCGCCGGGTATGAAGTCGTTGAATTGCCCAGCGGTGAGGACGGTTTGTTGAGCGTAGATGCCTTGAAAAAGGTGCTGGATGAAGACGTAGCCGCGCTGATGATCACCAATCCCAACACGCTGGGATTGTTCGAATCAAATATCGCGGAAGTTACCAAGCTAGTTCACGAGGTGGGCGGCTTGGTATACATGGACGGCGCGAATCTGAATGCGCTGATGGGAATCGCTCGTCCCGGAGATATGGGATTCGATGCCTGCCACATCAATTTGCATAAAACCTTTTCGACTCCGCATGGTGGCGGCGGTCCCGGAAGTGGCCCGGTCGCGGTGAAAGCGCATTTGGAGCCGTTTTTACCGACCCCGGTGCTTTTAAAAAAGAATGATGAATATGCATGGGATTGGGATCGTCCCGATTCTATTGGACATGTGCATTCATTTTTCGGCAACTTCGGTGTGCATGTGCGCGCGCTGACCTACATTCTCTCGATGGGCGGCAATGGCTTGAAGCGCATCAGCGAAACAGCCATTATTAATGCCAACTACCTGCGTGCCAAACTCGGTTCGGCTTATGAAGTGCCGTTCAATGTACCGTGTATGCATGAAGTCGTGCTGTCCGGCGACCGCCAAAAGGCTCACGGTGTTCGAACTACGGATATCGCCAAGCGACTCCTGGATTACGGAATTCATCCTCCAACGGTGTATTTCCCGTTGATTGTCCATGAAGCTTTAATGATCGAACCGACCGAGTCGGAGTCCCGCGAGACGCTGGATGAGTTCGTCGAAGTGATGATGAAAATTAATCAGGAAGCGATGGCGAATCCGGAGGCGCTCAAGGCCGCTCCCCATACAACCCCCGTCCGGCGGTTGGATGAGGCGGGAGCCGCGCGCTCACTGGATATTCGCTACTTTAAGGAATAGTGGGGCGAAAACGCACGCAGACTGATCCGGCGACGTCCGGTTCCGCGCAGCCTGTAAACTGGTTGTGTGATCTGGAACTGTCGCGCTATGTCGCTATCGACTTGGAAACGACCGGTCTCGATTCCGAAAAATGCAGTATTATCGAGATCGGGGCGGTTCGTTTCCAAGATGGTCTGCCGGTTGACGAATATCAGACTTTTATCAGAACGGATCAACCGCTTGATCGCTTCATAACCGAACTGACCGGCATAACCGATGCGGATTTAGACGGTGCGCCGGATTTTCCGCAAGTTGCGGAACGATTGCTGGAATTCATCGGTCGGGATCCGCTGGTCGGTCAGAATATCGAATTCGATCTCGGCTTTCTGCGTGCCGCCGGTGAAACGATTCGTAGCGTTCACACGTCGAATCCCTTTGCTTTTCCGCGCCGGAATATGCTCGACACCGCGATGTTATCCCGCATTTTCTGGCCGGAGCAAACGTCGTTTTCGCTGAGTTCGTTAAGTAAGTTGTTCGAGGTTCCGGTATCACGAGCCCATCGGGCGGTAGACGATGCGCGAACTACCGGCATCGTATTAGCTCGCCTTGTCGAGCAATTGCCCTGCCGGGTGTGGGGTAACTTGGCGGTTTCACTGGACCGGCTTATTGGCTCGACAACCCATAGAAGCCGGTTTTTTTTCAAACAACTCGTACCGCTTAGTAAAGGAGTACCCAAACCGCCAACCGCCGCGCCGGAACCAATTGCCGATAAGAATTCAGATCTGTTGTCGCGGTCGCTTTCGGAATTGATCGGTGTAAGTGGCCACTTCGAGCAAGTGCTTCCGTTCTTTGAATATCGAAAACCGCAATTGGAACTGGCTGAAGCGGTGGAGCGCGCCTTCGACCGCGGGAGCATCCTATTGACGGAAGCTCCCACCGGGGTCGGGAAATCATTGGCGTATCTGATTCCGGCGGTACGTTGGTCATGTGCGGATTCCGATGAATTGCGTCAGGTAATTGTGTCTTCGCATACGAAAGTTCTGCAAGAGCAATTGTATCGCAAAGATATTCAGGATCTCCGGCTGGCTATTGGCAACGGCTTTTGCACGGCTGTATTAAAGGGTCGGAACAACTACCTTTGCCTGCGTCGGTTGCACCGTCTTTTGACCGAAGCGGACGAGCGTTTGTCCGATCAGGATCGCATCAATCTCATGCCACTCGTGCGATGGTCGGAATTGACGGTTACGGGCGATGTTTCCGAAATCAGCGGTTTCAATCCCAAATACAATCCGGCGCTGTGGGCGCAGGTTTCTTCCGATTCGTCGGCTTGTGCAGGATCCCAATGCTCGGCAGCTAAGGGTGATTTCTATCGCAAGGCTCAAGAGCGTGCCGTGAAAGCGCAGATTATCTTTGTCAACCATGCCTTGTTGGCTTCCGACTGGTCGCGCTTTGCATCTCTTGGCAACCGCCGCGTGATTCTTGACGAGGCGCATCAACTGGAACGCGCCATCGTCGGGGCTTTAACGGTTGAACTTTCTGCGCCATTGTTGCGGGCAGCATTGTCACGCTTAATTGACGAGCGCTCTCCGCGCGGTTTACTCGAAAATCTGAAGGCGCATTGCCTAGACTCGGGAGCCTATCTGACCGATAAGGTTGATCGGCTGGAGGATCAAACCCGCACATTGCATGCCTTGAATCGCCAAACGTTCGGAACCCTGGCGGATCGCATGGTTAACCGGATCGGTGATTCCGAACGAACCGGCAAGCTCCGCTATCAATCCGGTGACCGGCTTCACGGCGATATTGCCAATGCAATAGAATCATTGAACAATGAATGGCAGCGTTGGACGATTGCGCTTTCGGAACTGCTAACGGATGCTTCGGACTTACGCGGCGACCAAAAACTGCCGCCTGAATTGCTCTTTGAGTTTCGTAGCGCCGTCGAGAATGCCGAGGGCATGCGCGAACGATTTTCGCGGATTCTGATTCAGGAAGGAACTTCAGATTCGGCAGCATGGATAGAGTTCGGTCGCGGCGGTCAAACCTCATGGTGTTCTTTATATGCTGCGCCGGTTTCGATATCGCCGATGATGGCGCAGGCCTTTTGGCCGACCGTCGAAACGGCCGTTTTAACCTCGGCCACGATGTCCGTGGGTGGTTCGTTTAAAGTCATCCGGGATACCCTCGGGCTGGCCGACGGACCGAATGTTGACCGGGTTGAAGAAAAAATCGTCGGCAGCCCTTTTCGTTTGTCCGAGCAATCGCGAACATTAGTTCCGGTTTATTTCCCTGATCCACGCAGTAGCAATGGCGGACATACTACAGCGGTTTGCGATCTCTCGACCAAAATTGTCGAACGTTTTCAACGGGGAACGCTCATTCTTTGTACATCCAATGAACTGGTAGATCGCGTAACCATCGCCTTGCAGCTGGTTGCCAGGAAGGCTGGGCGGATGCTGCTTAGTCAGGGCTCCAGTGGCTCATTACCCGAATTGCTGAATCGTTTTCGTCAGAGTCGCGATGCTATTCTGGTGGGAGCCGCCAGTTTTTGGGAAGGCATAGATGTGGTCGGCGATGCGCTGCAAATCCTTATCGTTACGCGTATCCCGTTTGATGTTCCGACCGATCCGTGGATCTCGGCGCGCAGCGAAGCCATTCTACAAGCGGGCGGCGATCCGTTCATGGATTACAGCTTGCCCGTCGCTACCCTGCGGTTGAAGCAGGGAATTGGCCGATTAATCCGCCATCCGCAGGATCGCGGCATTACTATCTTGGCCGATCCGCGTTTGTTTCGCACCCGCTATGGGGCGATTGTTCGCAATAGTCTGTCGGTTGCCCCGGAGCCGATGACCGATGAGGATAATCTCTTTTCGCAAATCCAACGATTCTTCGAAAGTGAATAGGAATGATTACAGGACTTCATCATATAGGAATTGCCGTAACGGATTTAGACGCTGCTGTTTCGCAATGGCAGACCGTAACCGGCGGTAGGATGGTACATCGTGAAATCGTCGCGGAGCAGCGCGTCGAAGTAGCGGTAATCGAAATCGGATTGCTTCACGTAGAACTGCTGAAGCCAACATCAGATGATTCACCGATCGCCAAATTCATTACGGCACGCGGAACGGGCATCCATCACATGGCGCTGCGGGCGGATTCGACGCAGCGGGAATTGGATCGTCTGAAATCGAGTGATGTGCGTTTGATTGATGAAACGGCGCGTATCGGCGCCGAAAACAATCGTGTCGGTTTCATTCATCCGAAAGCGACCGGGGGAGTATTGCTGGAAATTGTCGAACCGCCGGCCGCCCACGCCTGAATCAGCGACGATTGAACAAAAGCTGAACGCTCTTCCCAAAGACCCCGGTGTTTATCTGTTTAAGGATGAACAGGGCAAGGTCATATACATCGGGAAGGCGCACGTGCTCCGCAATCGCGTTCGTTCCTATTTCCAGAATGGACATGATGGACGCTACCAATACGGTCCGCTGGTTAGTCGGATTGCCGATGTCGAAGTCATTACGACGGATTCGGAACTGGAGGCGCTGATCCTCGAGAGCAATCTGATCCGGCTGCAAAAGCCGCGCTATAATATTGATCTCAAGGATGACAAATCATTTCCGTTCCTGCGCATCTCGAATGAGGAATATCCGCGCGCCTTCCTGACGCGTCATCCCAAATCGGATGGGTCGCGCTACTTCGGCCCCTTCAGCGATCTGTTTCATCTTAAGGGGCTGCTTCGTGTCTTGCGGGGAATGCTTAATATTCGCACCTGCAACTTGCCGCTTAATGAAGAAGCGATCGGCAAGAGAAAGTTCAAATCGTGTCTGGAGTATCACATCGGTCGCTGCAACGCGCCGTGTGTTGCCAATGAATCTCGTGACGATTACCAAAAGCGCATCCGTGATTTCGTGGATGTCGTCAACGGCAAGGGTGGGGAGGTTATCAATCGTCTGTACGGCGAGATGGACCGCCTCGCCGAAGAACTCAAGTTCGAACAAGCCGCCCAGCTTCGGGATTGGCTTTCCGCGTTGGATAATCTGACCCAGCGGCAAAAAGTCATTTCCGCCGAACCCATCAATCGCGATGTCTTCGGCATTGCCATTGAAGATGATCTAGGATGCGTCGTCATTTTTCAGGTTCGCAGTGGACGCATGTTGGGGCGGTTGCATTACCGGTTGAAGCAATGCCGTGACCGCGACCCGCAGGAAATCCTCGAACGCGCGGTTCAGCAATACTACTCGGAGCCGGCATCAATACCCGATGAGATATTTCTTCCCCTGGAGATTCCGCAGTATGATCTGATTCGTGAATGGCTTCGTCAGCAGCGCGGCAGTCGCCTCGATATTCGGATTCCGGCGCGCGGGGAAAAAGCGCAACTGGTGGATCTTGCCGCTCGCAACGCCGAGTTGCTGCTGGAAGAATACAAAATCGCCCGTCAGTCTCGCGAACGCATTCCTTCGGGGTTGCAGGAACTGAAATCGCAACTTCATCTGCAGCGGGTGCCGCGGCGTATCGAAGCCTTCGATATTTCGACCTTGCAGGGAACGGACAAAGTCGCCTCGATGGTCGTATTTCAGGACGGTCGTCCCACCAAATCGCAATATCGGCGATTCAAGATCAGAACGGTCGAAGGAATGGATGATTTCGCGTCCATGCGGGAAGCTATCGGTCGGCGTTATGCCCGTCTGCAGAATGAGGAACTGCCTTTTCCCGACCTAATCTTAATTGACGGCGGTAAGGGTCAACTGAGTGCTGCCGGTGAAGCCCTTGCTCAATTGAGCATTACCGAGCAGCCGATCATTGGTTTAGCAAAGCGTTTGGAAGAAATATTTTTCCCGAACGATTCTGAGCCGTTCTATTTGCCGCGAACGTCGTCTGCGCTTAAACTGCTTCAACAAATCCGGGATGAGGCGCATCGGTTTGCCATAACGTATCATCGGCAGCTTCGCGGCAAGCGTGCCCTCCGGTCGCAGTTGGACGAAATCGAAGGCGTTGGTCCCGCTCGGCAAAACGCAATTCTGGAAAAATTCGGTACTATGAAAGCAATCCAAAACGCTCCGCTTAATGAACTGATTGCGGTCCCCGGTTTGCCCCGCGAAATCGCCGAGCGTATTTTTAGGCATTTTCACGAATAACCACGCGAGATTCACAACGCATGTCAATCCAATATCCCGAAGTCACATTACAGACGGCTCTTGAACATAATCTAACCGCCGAAGAATACGAGTGGATTTGTGCAGAACTCAGTCGCGTCCCGACTTATGTGGAATTGGGTTTATATTCGGTGATGTGGTCGGAGCATTGTTCGTACAAGAATTCCATATTGGAGATCAAACGACTGCCCCGCACTGGGCGGCGGGTCGTGGTCGGCGCAGGCGAAGAGAACGCCGGAGTGTTGGATATCGGCGATGATTTGGCGGTGTGTTTTAAAATCGAAAGCCACAATCATCCCTCGGCGGTGGAGCCATATCAAGGCGCGTCTACCGGTGTCGGCGGGATTTTGCGCGATATTTTCACGATGGGGGCGCGTCCGATTGCCGCCCTCAATTCCTTGCGTTTCGGTCCATTATCCGTCCCGCGCAATCGCGAACTCCTTCGCGGTGTCGTTCGCGGAATTGCCGATTACGGCAACTGTTTTGGCGTGCCGACGGTGGGCGGCGAAATCTATTTCGATTCGTCCTACGACGAAAATCCGTTGATCAACGCTATGGCCGTCGGCATTCTGGATCGCCGTAAAATGGCACGTGCTTCGGCGGAGGGGGAAGGCAATCCCGTTTTTGTGGTTGGATCCGCCACGGGGCGCGATGGTATTCACGGAGCTACTTTCGCTTCCGAAGAGCTTTCCGAACAATCGGAACAGCGCCGCCCTTCGGTACAGATCGGCGATCCATTTAAAGAAAAACTGCTGCTCGAAGCAACACTTGAGCTGATCGAGTCTGGAGTGTTGATTGGAATTCAGGACATGGGCGCAGCGGGAATTGCCTGTTCGTGTACGGAAACGGCGGCGCGGGGCAAGTCCGGAATTCGGTTTGATGTCAACAAAGTGACGCGTCGTGAAGAAGGCATGACGGCTTACGAGGTCTGTCTTTCCGAATCGCAAGAGCGCATGCTCGCCATCGTTCGGAAGGGTGGGGAGGACACGGCCCGCCGCATCTTCGACAAATGGGATCTCCATGCGGATGTAACCGGAACCGTAACCGCTGGCGGACGGTTTATCGTCGAGGAGGAAGGCAAGATTGTAGCCGACGTTCCTGCCGATCATTTGGTCTTAGGCGGCGGCGCTCCGCGCTATCAACGAGATTTCTCGCGCCCTGATTATCTGGATGCGCTGGTGTCGTTCGATCCTACCCATCTGCCGCCGCCCGAGAATTATAACATAGTATTAGAACGACTTCTCGCATCCTCGAATATCAGCAGCAAGCGATGGGTCTATGAGCAGTATGATCACACCATCGGTGCCAATACCCGCGTGGGTGGCGGTAGGTCGGACGCCGCCGTCGTTCGCATTCCCGGCACCCGCAAGGCGTTGGCGATATCAGTGGACTGCAATTCCCGCTATGTGGCCATTGATCCGCAACGCGGTGCGGCGTTAGCCGTTTTCGAGGGTGCTCGTAATGTGGCTTGTTCGGGCGCGAAACCGATTGGGATTACCAATTGCCTGAACTTCGGCAATCCCATGAATCCCGAAGTCTATTACTTCTTCCACGAAGCCGTTACCGGTATTGCTGACGCTTGTCAATGTTTGGAGATTCCCGTTACCGGTGGCAATGTGTCGTTCTATAACGAGAGTCGCGGTAAAACGGTCTTGCCCACTCCCGTCATTGGCATGGTCGGATTGATCGAAGACATTGATGAAACCGTAACCATTGGCTTCAAAGACGAAGGCGATTTTATTGCTGTGCTTGGCAGTCTGGGACCGGATATCGGCGCCAGCGAATATCTTCAAGTAATCCACGGCGTCACGGCCGGTGCCCCTCCGCGTTTGGATAAGGATGCCAATCGTAACCTCATTGAATTACTGGGTGCTTTGGCTGAACTTCGCTTGATCAAATCAGCCCATGATATCTCTGAAGGTGGGTTAGCCGTAACGCTTGCCGAGAAGTGCATCGCCGGAGCAATGGGCTGCGTGCTGACCTTCCCCTGGAAAGGTCGTCCCCTCGAGACGTTATTCGCCGAGAGCGCTGGTTGCGCGGTAGTTTCCGTTGAACACAAACAATGGGCGGCGTTTAAGCATACTGCCGAGCAGCATGGCATTCCGGTTCAAATCCTCGGCCGGGTAGGTGGGAATCAACTGATCGTGAACGATTGGATATCACTTTCACTGTCGGAAATCGAACGAATCTACGAAAAGACGATCCCGTCGTTCATGGAGAATGTACCGGTTTTCGATTCGACAATTTGACAAGCTTGCCTTTTGAGGTGAAAAAATCACAAAAAAACATCATATCAACAATCGCTATATTCTTTATTATTAAACACATATATCATTTCGATATTATAAAAAAGGAGTTGCGTTTTCGTTGTATGTAACGTATATTTAATAAATAAAGTGGCAATCTTTGCCCCGCCCCCGTAGCTCAGTTGGATAGAGCACCGGCCTCCGGAGCCGGGAGCATGGGTTCGAGTCCCGTCGGGGGTACCAATTTAATCGGAGCATTCATGCTCGAATCGTCTCAAACACCCAATAATCCAGAAGCCGATATTCCGGAAGACGAGAAACTCATGGCCATCCTGGCCTATGTTCCGTTCCTCTGTCTGATTCCGTTTACCCGAACGGATCGCACTCCGTTTATTTCCGGTCATATCCGCATCGGTTTGCTGCTGTTTGTCGTTGAGATCTTTGCGGTGATTTTGCGCTTTCTCCCGGCGGTTTGGGATGTGATTATCTTTCTATGTGTCGTTGCCGCTTTGGCGGGGATATTTCATGTCGTACGCGGACAGTCCTTCTCGATCCCCTATCTGTCGGATTTTTTCACTCGGAAGTCATAGCACTGTCCCCCACGTGCATTCCCGTAAAGAAAGGATTATTGTTTGAGAATCGCGGATAAAGCTGCTCGTTTTCAG
>CAYUIF010000026.1:30282-39847 GCA_964444755.1 uncultured Alphaproteobacteria bacterium
AGACGGCTCGGCAGGTGATGGCAGCCGGAATCTATCCCTATTTCCGTTCCATCGAATCCGACCAGGACACCGTGGTAAAAATGCACGGACAAGATGTCTTGATGCTCGGTTCGAATAACTATCTTGGACTAACCAATCATCCGAAAATCAAAGAAGCGGCCATTGCCGCTTTACGTCAATATGGATCGGGTTGTGCGGGATCGCGCTTTCTGAATGGTACGCTTAAGGTCCATTTGGATTGTGAAGCACGGCTGGCGGAATACATGCAGCGCGAAGCCGTCCTGCTGTTCACGACCGGTTTTCAGGCGAATCTGGGTGCCATTGCCACGTTAGTACCGCGCAATGGCTATATTGTTACCGATGCGTTGGATCATGCTTCGATCATTGACGGAGCGCGGCTGTCTTTCGGCAAGATGGTGAAGTTCCGCCATAATGATGCGGCGGATTTGGAGCGGGTTCTGCGGGGGCTTGACGGAAAATCGAAACTGGTGATCACCGAGGGCATCTTCTCCATGGAAGGTGATATCGTGAAATTGCCGGAGATTGTTTCCGTCTGTAAAAAATACGACGCCGATATTTTATTGGATGATGCCCACGGAATCGGTGTCCTCGGACCGGAAGGGCGGGGAGCCGCACTTCATTTCGGCTTGAATGATCAGGTTGAACTGGTGGTGGGAACGTTCTCGAAATCGTTGGCATCCATTGGCGGATTTGTGGCTGCATCCGAAGATATCATTCATTATCTGAAACACCATAGCCGGGCGCTGATTTTTTCTGCCAGCCCGCCGCCGGCTTCGGTTGCGGCAGTTTTAGCGGCACTCGAGATTATCATTGCCGAACCGGAACGCCGTGATCTGCTCTGGCGGAATGCAAATTATTTGCGCGAAGGTTTGCAAAAGCTCGGTCTGGATACGGGTAGCAGCGAAACGCCGATTATTCCCGTATTCATTGGTGACGATATGCTTATGTTCCGGATTACGGCCGAGATGCAGCAGGAAGGCGTGTTCATCAATCCCGTTCCACCGCCCGCAGTTCAACCCGGACAGAGTCTGATTCGTTTTTCAGTAATGTCAACTCATACGCTCGAACAACTGGATTTCGCACTGGAGAAAATGTCCAAGTTGGTTCGCAAATTTAACCTTGATTCGGTAGCAAGCCATCGAGATACAAGTTACACCAATTCGGACGTCGAGGGATCTTCGGGAATTTCTTCGCTTCCCGTGGAAGGTGCTGAGTCATGACCCGGTTTGGGTCCCGCCGCTGCTGATTGATCAGAAATCCCGCTTCGACCCGAAAAATCCCTTCTACGAACACGGTGAAGTCGAATCCTTCTTGGCGCGACGCGGGCCAAACGGTGAAATAGTCGGCCGGATCTCTGCGGTAGTGAATCACGCTCATAACCGCCATCATCAAGATCAAGTCGGCTTTTTCGGATACTTCGATTGTGTGGATTCCACTGACGTCGCCCGCGCGCTCTTCGATCACGCGGGTCGTTTTCTTAAAGACCGTGGTTTGACCAGTATGCGCGGTCCGGCGAATCTGTCCGTAAACGATGAAATCGGAATGCTCATCGAAGGATTCGATACCCCGCCGGTGATTATGATGACGCACAATCCGCCCTATTACAACCGCTTGGTTGAGGAATGCGGATTTATTAAAGCCAAGGATCTTCTGGCTTATTCGCTGGCGGCGGATCAATTCACTGAGCGGGTCACTTCGCTGGGCGAGAAGCTGGAAAAGCGGCTGAAACTTCGCATTCGGCCCTTCCGCAAGAATGACTTCTGGAACGAAGTCAATAAGGTCTTGGGTATTTATCGCATCGCATGGGAAGATAATTGGGGAAATGTTCCCATGACCGATCGCGAGATTAAAGCGCTGGCGGAATCGCTGAAGCTGATTTACGATCCGCGGTTGATTTTCTTCGTGGAAACCGAGGACGGCAAACCGGTCGGATTCTGTCTGGCATTACCGGACATTAATCCGTTGATTAAAAAAATTAACGGACGATTGCTGCCGACCGGGATTTTTACGTTGCTTAACGGTCGAAAAAAACTGAATCGTGCTCGTGTATTATTAATGGGAGTGTTGCCCGAATATCGCGGCCGCGGCATTGATACGGTCATGTATCTGCGCATTTACAAATCCGGATATGAAGCCGGATACCGTTGGGCGGAAATCTCGTGGATTCTCGAGGATAATCGCCTGATGAACGATGCCGCAGTGGCGATTGGGGCGGTCCCGTATAAAAAATGGCGAATGTGGGAAAAGCCGTTATAATCATTTATGTTCTCTGAGGTTCTTTCCGCCGCACTTTTGGGAGTGGATGCTTATCAGGTGAAAGTCGAAAGCCATCTCGAAAATGGGCTTTCGGCGTTTGCCGTGGTCGGCTTGCCCGACAGCGCCGTGAAGGAATCGCGCGACCGCGTTTCGGCCGCTATCAAGAATTCCGGATTTGTTTTCCCCAATCGTCGCATCACCGTCAACCTTGCGCCGGCGGATATCCGCAAGGAAGGCAGTGCCTTCGATTTGCCGATGGCGGTCGGCATTCTCATTGCTTCCGGCCAAGTCCTGCCCCGAAACTTAGATGCGATCGCCTTATTGGGGGAATTGGCGCTGGATGGTAAGATCCGTCCGGTACGGGGTGCGTTGCCGATTGCCAGTTCACTCCGTCGCGAAGGTATCCACAATCTGATTGTTCCCGAGGAGAATGCCCGCGAAGCCGCAATGGTGCCGGAAGTTGCCGTCTATCCCCAAAAGACCTTGCAGGATGTGGCCGATTTTCTGAATTCCGGTGCTTGGGGCGAGCCGTTTGAAGTGGATCGCGATGCCTTGTTTCAGGAATCGCGTGAAACCGCGGGAGATTTCTGCGAAGTCCGCGGTCAAAGCTCCGTAAAACGGGCTCTGGAGATCGCGGCAGCGGGTGGACACAATATTCTCATGATCGGCCCGCCGGGATCGGGCAAAACCATGCTGGCGCGGCGGCTACCATCCATTCTTCCCGAGTTTTCACTTGAAGAAGCTCTGGAAACGACACGCGTGCATTCGGTGGCGGGAATGCTGAAGGCGGGGCAAGCGATCGTTGCGCATCGTCCGTTTCGTGCGCCCCACCACACAGTGTCCGATGCGGGGTTAATCGGTGGCGGAGTGATTCCCCGACCGGGGGAAGTCTCGTTGGCGCATAATGGCGTCCTGTTCCTCGACGAATTGCCCGAGTTTCATAAGAACGTTCTTGAAGTACTTCGGCAGCCGTTGGAGGATGGAGTAGTAACTCTATCCCGTGCGGCAGTCAGTTTGTCTTATCCGGCTTCGCTGATGCTGGTAGCGGCCATGAATCCGTGTCCCTGCGGATACCTAACCGATAACAGCCACGAATGCCGATGTACCCCGGAACAGGTTCGTCGCTATTTGTCGAGGGTTTCGGGTCCGTTGTTGGATCGGATTGATTTGCACGTTGAAGTACCGCGCGTCCCTTGGAAAGATTTATCCTCTTCTGAAAAAACCGAAAGCTCTTCTACGATCCGTAGACGGGTTGAATCGGCGCGCCGTATCCAAAGGGAACGCTTTGCCCAAACCCGAAGTGATTTGTATTGTAACGCGCAAATGGTGAGTCGGGAAATCGAACGGTTTGCGCCGCTGGAAAGCGCTTCCTTGGAAATCCTGCATCAAGCCATCGAGCGGATGGGACTTTCGGCGCGCGCTTATCATCGAATTCGCAAAATCGCCCGGACTATTGCCGATCTGGAAGGATCGGAAGATATCCAATTGCCGCATGTGGTGGAAGCTATTCAATATCGCTCTCTCGATCGCATCAAGGACGCGGCCGTCTGACGGCCGCAGCAACTGGTAAAGGAGGCGAATTGCCCACACTACTCCATAAGATACGACATCATTCCGAACTGCATCCCGAAAATGTCGCGTTGACATTCAACGGACAAAGTTATTCCTATGCCGCTCTCATGGAAGCTGTGGATCGTTTACGTGGATCATTGGCAGCGCGCGGTTTGAAGGCCGGTGATTCGGTGGCGATAATCCTGCCTAACTGTCCCCATTTTATTATCTCGCATTTGGCGGTTATCGGATTGGGCGCTGTGTCCGTACCGATTAACGTTCTCCAGAAAGCTCGCGAGATCGAATCGGCGTTGGAAGACGCGGAAGCGCGCGCCGTAATCGGTTGGGCGAACTTCGCGCCTGAGTCGGAGAAAGCGGCTGCCCACGTCGAATCACTGCGGCTGCGGATTTATTTGGGAGACTCAATTCCGGAGGGCGCCGAAAATCTGGTGGAAATGATCGCCTCGGGCGACCCGTTGCCCGAATCGAATGAAATCTCCGACACCGATTTGGCAGCAATTGTCTACACCTCTGGAGCCAACGGTCATCCGCGCGGAGTTGAACTGAGCCATGCGAATTTTTCGGATCATGTCCGCGAATTCGGTCAAATGCTGCGAATTCGCGATACGGATCGCTGTCTTTGTGCCATCCCCTTTTCCAACATTTGTGGGCTTTCGGAGGCAATTTGTCTGCCCCTGAGTTTTGGGGCGGAAGTGCAGATCCACTCGCGGTTTCATCCCGGGGATACGCTGCAATCTCTCCGCGATTCGGGAACGACCGTATTCCTTGCCAATCCTTCAGCTTACGCACTAATGGCGCGGTTCCCCTCGGCGGACAGGTACGATACCAGTCGAATTCGATATGCCATCTCTTGCGAGGCGAAACTCGCCGATGAGACGGCACGATCGGTGGAAGACATTCTGCACTTGAACGTTTTTGAAGGGTACGGAACTACCGAAACCTGTGGCATTGTCGCCCTGAATCTATTCCCTCATTTAATGCCGCGCGGATCGGTTGGTCAACCGATTAGCGGCCACGAAATCTGCGTATTGGATAAATCGGGCAAACCACAACCGCCGGATCATGTGGGTCAAATCGCAGTAAGGGGATCCTCGGTGGCGAAGGGCTATCACAAACGTAAAGAGAAGACGGAAAACGTGTTCTCCGACGGTTGGTTTCTAACCAGCGATTATGGATTCCTGGACGAACAGGCTCATTTATTTGTCAGTTCCCACGCCGAAGAGCTGATCTTGAAAGGTGGTTTTCCAGTTTATAGCCGTGAGATCGAGGAGATTGTTGAAGGATTACCGCATGTTCAGGAAGTTGCAGTCATCGGAGTACCGGATTCCATTCTCGGCGAGGAGATCAAGGCATTTGTGGTTCTCAAAGAAGGCGCGATGATCGGACCGACGGAAATTATCGAATACATTAAAGAACGAATCGCCGTCTATAAATGCCCGAAAATCGTGAAGCTCATGAAGGAACTTCCGCGATCGACTTCGGGTAAGATTATTAGAAGCCAATTGCGTACCGAACCGTAAGTTTTTGGCGCGGTTGTTGCTCAGAAATAAAGCGATAATAGGTTTGATTTGTGAATCAGTTTGCGGCAATCGTTCGGATTGCCTGTGATGCAGGAGGTGTAAGGTGATTCCTGTAGAAGTAATCGGCATTTCGGTCTGCCCGCCTTATCAAGGCTATGTCGTAATCCTTAAGGAGAAGGATGGCGAGCGTTGGCTGCCGATTTTTATTGGAGCTGCCGAGGCCCAGAGTATTTCCTTTCTGCTCCAAGGACTGGAATACGCCCGCCCGATGACCTACGATCTCTTTTCACGAATTTTGGAAGGAGGTCAGATTGAAATCTTGTCTACGACGGTCAGCGACCTCAAAGATAATACCTTCTATGCCATTGTGGAGTTAAAGACATCGGATGGTGAAATTAAGAAAATTGATGCACGACCATCCGATGCCATCGCGCTTGCGTTAAAATGTAGAGCACCCATACGAGTTGTGGATAAAGTTATGGAAGGTGCGGCAGTTTCTAATGAGCCGGTTAATCGCTCGACGGTCGAACAAATCGCCTATCTGCATCAGAAGCTGAAAGAATGTGTCGAGTGTGAAGCCTACGAGGAAGCGGCGAAAATTCGGGATCATATTCGTTCATTGGAATCTCGTATGGGGAATCCGTCTGAAGCTGCCGGTGAACTGGGTGAGGATACCGCCTGACCCTTCGAGATGACCCTGTGATTTCTTTGACGGACCCTCACGGGTCCGTCTTGTATTCATGACTGCTTTCAATGCCCGAAAAACAAAATTGGATTGTCTTTAACCTTTTTATTATTTTATAATTTACATATACATATGAATAGGGATACTTAGGCTTAACCCCTAAGAAATCTCTTGCTCTTTTGGCAAGGTATTGTTATATTTGTTATTTGATTTAATGCGATGAAGATTCGACTTGCAGCCTACCCACCGGGTGTCCACCGGATAATTGAACAGATTGATGCCGCGGACTTGGCGCTCGATCCGGCGGTGTTTTCGAATCCCATCTACGCCGACTTGTTGCTGGATCGCCACGATCCTTATCTGCAATTCACATTCGACCTTCAAACTGCCGTACGTTTGGAGTGCGATCGTTGCCTGACCGGTTACGATTTCGCGCTTAAGGTTAATTCGCCGATGATGTATGTGCTGGGGCGTACGTCCGGCAATCAAGATGTGGATGATCCGGAGATTGTCTATATTCCGATGGGAACGACTGATCTGGACATTTCCACCGATTTGCGTGACTTTTTGATCTTGGCAGTACCCGAAAAAAAACTCTGTAGAGAAGATTGCCGTGGTATCTGCCTGCGCTGCGGAGCGGAACTGAATGTTGTTTCCTGTTCGTGCGGCGGATAAATCCGATTTCTGTGATTCACAAATAACCAACCCATCTCACCATGCCTGTACCAAAAAGACGAACCGGGAAATCACGCCGCGACCGTCGGCGTGCGAATTTCAATTTGGCTAAACCAACTGTCACGACCTGCGCTAATTGCAGTGCCGTGATGGTGCCCCACCGTGTCTGCCCGAGCTGCGGATATTACAACGGACGTTTTGTCGTTCAAGTTAAGTCGTCCTGACACTCCGAAGCCGCGTAGCTGTATCGCGCATGAGAATTGTTTTAGATGCCATGGGCGGCGATTTCGCACCCGCGGTCCCCGTGGAAGGTGCGATTGCCGCTCTCAATGAAGCGGTCAACGATCTCGAAATCATTCTGGTCGGTCCTCAAGACATCGTGCAGGCGGAATTGGCCAAGCACGGTCAAGAGGATAATCCGCGCTTGCGGATTGTTGACGCCGCACAGGTAATCTCTATGTCCGACGCCGCCGGTGACGCACTTCGCGCCAAAACGGACAGCTCGCTGGTGCGCGCTATCGGCTTGCATGCCGAACGGGAGGCCGATGCGGTTATTTCCGCCGGGCATACCGGTGCGCAGATGGCGGCCAGCTATATGATGCTGGGACTGATTGAAGGGGTCCGGCGACCGACCATCGGAGGTCTGTTTCCGGTCGGTGGCGGTCAGTTCACGCTGATCCTTGATGTCGGTGCAAATATGGACAGTAAACCCGCCAATCTGCTCCAATTTGCGATTATGGGATCGGTCTTCATGGAAATTGTCTCCAAGAAGACTAATCCCCGTGTGGCTTTGTTATCCATTGGCGAAGAAAAGACCAAGGGCAACGAGCAAGTTCAAACCGCGTATTATCTGCTCGAAGAGAGTGGTTTGAATTTCGTTGGGAATCTTGAAGGCGGTGATATTTTTGCTGCCAAGGCTGATGTACTGGTGTGCGATGGATTCGTCGGCAACATCCTCCTGAAATTCGCGGAGTCCATCGGACAGTTTATTTTAGAGCGTGTGAATGGGATGTGCGGATCGGGTAATGCTCCATCCACTGACGCCCGGCAGCTTTTCAAGGATTTCGATTATTCGGAAGTTGGCGGCGTTCCGCTATTGGGTGTGAACGGTATCTCCATGATTTGTCACGGCCGTTCTACCGCCAAAGCGATTAAGAGCGCTATTCGTGAAGCCATAACCCTGCACCGGGCCGACTTGCCGGCGGCGCTGGCGGTGGGAATGGAAAAATACAGTTTAGGTGTTCTTGCGCGGGGAATGGCGCGATTGAAGCGATTCCATGATAAGCGCGAGCAGCACGACATGCCAGAGGGTGACAATGACTGACAACGTTCGCAAGCCCAAGGCGCGTGTCGTTGGAATTGGCAAGGCTGTGCCCGATACCATTTTGACCAACGCAGACCTTGAGAAAATAGTTGACACCAGTGATGAATGGATCGTAACTCGTACCGGTATTAAAGAACGGCGGATGGTTCATCGCGGAGATAAAACCTCGGATTATTGCATCGCCGCTTCGAAAATTGCGCTGGAGGAAGCGGGAGTTGCGCCCGATGAACTGGACTTCATAATCATTGGAACGATTTCGCCGGATATGCGCTTTCCGGCTACTGCGATTTTTGTGCAGGAAGCTTTGAAGGCAACCAATGCTGTTGCGTGGGATGTGAGCGCAACCTGCTCCGGTTTCTTGTTTTCGCTTTTCCAGGCCGAATTGATGATGGCGCAAGGCCGCGCCAAAAAAGGCCTGGTCATCGGAGCGGAGTTTCTCACTCAGATCACAAACTACGAAGACCGCGGTACTTGCATTCTGTTCGGCGATGGTGCGGGCGCGATCGTTCTGACCGAAGCCGAAGATGATGACCGGGGTGTGCTCTCGACCTATATCGGATCGGGCGGAAATGCCTCGACCATACTCTACAGTGTTGGTCACGGCTCGGCCGGCTCCGTCAGTTTGGGACACGAAGTCCCCAATGAGCGTTTTATCTATATGAACGGCAACGAGGTCTTTAAATATGCCGTTCGGACTCTGGTGAAATCGGCCAATGAAGCCTTGAAAATCGCCGGTTTGACCGCCACCGATGTGGATTGGCTGGTTCCTCACCAAGCCAACCTCCGGATTATGGAAGCCACGGCCGAGCGGCTGCATATTCCGCGCGAACAAGTCTACATAAATATTGAGAAGTACGGCAATACTTCGTCTGCCTCGATTCCAATCGCTCTTGAAGAAGGGCGACGCGACGGATCCATCAAGGATGGACAACTGGTGTGCTGCGTTGCTTTCGGCGGCGGTTTTACGTGGGGCGGTTCCGTCATTCGGTTCTAATCCACTGCGCATTTCTCGACCAACCTCAATTATATTTTGAAGCGAACATTTCTTTTTCCCGGACAAGGCTCCCAATCCGTCGGAATGGGTAAGGACCTTGCTCAGAATTTCGAATTGGCGCGCCGGCGATATGCGGAAGCCGCTGATGTGTTGGGTTTCGACTTGGCGGAGATTTGCTTTGAAGGACCCGAAACCGAACTGCGCCAAACCCGTGTTACGCAGCCTGCGCTGTATGTTCATTCGTGCATTGTCGCCGAACTAATGGCGGAGCGGGGGATCACGCCGAATGCCGCGGCCGGGCACAGCTTGGGCGAGTATTCCGCTCTTTGCGCGGCGGGTGTTTTTTGTTTTGCCGATGGACTGCGCTTGGTAAAAGCACGCGCGGACGCTATGCAATTTGCCGGTGAAACCCAGCACGGTACGATGGCTGCTATTGTCGGGATGGATGATGATGCAGTTCGCGCGCTCTGTCAGGAAGTATCGGCGGTAGGCGTCGTGGTTCCCGCCAACTATAATTC
>CAYUIF010000027.1:0-39638 GCA_964444755.1 uncultured Alphaproteobacteria bacterium
TGAATCTGGAGGAGAATTTCGAACCGGAATACGAGATCATTGACGGTAAACGCGACGTGATCAACGCCCTCAAGAAGTCCGCGCGGGATATTCGCGAGATATTTCTCGCTACCGACCCCGACCGCGAAGGGGAAGCCATCGCTTATCACGTGGCGCAGGAATTAGGCAATGGCCATCGCAAACTCCATCGCGTTCTCTTCAACGAAATCACCCGTAATGGCGTACTGAAAGCGATGAGCATGCCCGGTGCGATTGACGATCGCAAGGTGGATGCCCAGCAAGCCCGGCGCGTGCTCGACCGACTGGTCGGTTATTTAGTATCGCCGCTGCTGCAAAAGATCATCACGCGCGGTTTGTCGGCCGGACGGGTTCAATCCGTGGCGCTGCGGCTGATCTGCGAACGCGAAGCTGAAATCCGCGCGTTCAAGACCGAAGAATACTGGACCATCGAGGCTTTGTTGAAAGCTGCGAAGAAGGAAACCTTTCTAGCGCGGCTGGTGAAGATTAACGGTGAAAAGCCGGACATCACCACGGAAAAAGCGGCGAAAAAAGCCGTTACCGAGATCAAGAAGCGATCCTTCGAGTTGACCGATCTTAAGGTTCGTCCGACCAAGTCGCAGCCGTCCGCACCGTATACGACCTCGACCCTCCAGCAAGATGCCTCGCGTCGTTTGGGATTTTCCAACGACCGCACCATGGGCGTGGCGCAGGCGTTGTATGAAGGTGTTAAGGTCGGCAAGGAAGGTTTGGTCGGTTTGATTACCTACATGCGTACCGACTCGACGCGCTTGTCGCCCGATGCCGTGGGCGCAATGCGGGAGTATATCGCCAGCCAATTCGGCGATGACTACGTGCCGGAGAAACCTCGCACCTATGCCGCCAAGAAGTCGGCGCAGGATGCTCATGAGGCAATTCGCCCGACGGATGTGAATCGCGATCCGGCATCGGTTAAGAAATACCTGAATCACGATCAATTCAAGCTCTACGATATGATTTGGCGGCGCGCGGTGGCGTGCCAGATGGCGGATGCCCGCTACGAAGTCACAACCGCGCAATTGATGGCGGGAATCTATGAGTTCCGCGCCACCGGCCGAAGGCTGTTATTCGCCGGTCATCTGGCTGCCTTGTCGGAATTGAAGGAAGAGAAGGCAAAAGCCGCTGATGATTCCGAAGAAGCGGATGCATCCCGCGATCTTCCCAAGCTGACTGTCGGGAAGTCCTATGATGCGGAATCGGTGACGCCCACTCAGCACTTCACAGAACCGCCGCCGCGATTCAATTCGGCATCGCTGGTAAAAACCCTGGACGAACTGGGTATCGGCCGTCCGTCCACCTATGCCTCGATCATATCCGTATTAGTGAAACGGCGTTATGTGGAGCAGAAGGAACGGCGCTTCCACCCAACGACCTTGGGCGAAGCCGTAAATAAAGTGCTGGTGGATCAGTTCCCCGATATTTTCAATGTGAGCTTCACGGCGAAGATGGAAGAGGAGTTGGACTCGGTTGAGAATGAAGGATTGGGTTGGCGGGAAGTCATTGGAGATTTCTATAAGCCGTTTTCCAAACGATTGGAAAAGGTCAACAAGAACCGACATACACTCAAAAAAGCCAGCGAAGAAGTTACGGATAAAAAGTGTCCCAAGTGCGGTGGTGCATTGATTGTCAAGTGGGGACGGAGCGGTCAATTCCTCGGTTGTCCTAACTATCCTGAGTGCCGCCACACCGAACCGCTGGAAGCCGACAAGGCTCCTGAAGTACCCGAGACCGCCTGCCCGAATTGCGGCAAACCGATGGTTGCCAAACGCAGCCGGTTCGGGTGGTTCCTCGGCTGCAGCGGTTATCCGGAGTGCAAGACTATTGTGCCGATGACCAACGGTGAGAGTGTTCCGTGTCCGCGCGAAGGATGCGAAGGACGCGTCAGCGAAAAGCGATCACGCAAAGGCCGGACCTTCTGGGGCTGTTCAAAATATCCCGAATGCGATTTCGTATCGTGGTACAAACCGGTTATGGAACCTTGCCCGCAGTGCGGCAATCCATATATGGAAGATAAGCCGCTCAAAAGCGGTCATATCCGACAGTGTCCCAAGTGTAAGCATAAAGTCCCTGTTGAGGAACCGGCATCCAAGTGAGTGCGCTCACCCTTCGGGAATTGCTTCCCGAATTTCTACTGGACTTGGCGGCGCGCCGCGGTCGTTCCGATCATACGGTCGAAGCCTATAGCCGCGACCTCTTGCAGTTTTTTGCGCTTCTGGAACGCGGCGGGGGAGACAAACCGACGGTTGCCGAGTTTAATCCGGAGAGCGCCCGCAGCTTTCTTCATGATTTAACGGCCCAGGGTTTTGCCCGTTCGTCTATTGAACGCAAGCGGGCGGCGGTTTCGGAATTCGCCAAATACCTGATCCGGCACGGGCATTTGAATCATAATCCAATGACCGGCTTGCGGCGCGCGCGGGAACGGCGCAATCTGCCGGTGACCTATTCCGAAACGTCGTTGACGGAAATCCTCGACCAGCCTCGCGCCGACGATTTCCCGGCGGTTCGTAATCAAGCGCTTTTGGAAATGCTTTATGGCGGAGGCTTGCGCATCTCCGAGTTATTGGGTCTGCGGCTATCACGAATTGATCTGTCGCGCGGAACGGTTCGGGTGCTGGGAAAAGGCTCTAAAGAACGACTCGTTCCGATCTCGAAAAAAGCCGCGGACGCGATGCGCGACTACATCGCCGTGCGCCGCGATTTTCTTCACGAACATGGACTGAACGATACGGGAGTCTTCTGGCTGAGTGACCGCGGCAAACCGTTGACTCGGCATCGGGCTTATCAAATCGTTCATCGCGAATTGTCCGGATTGCATGCCGAAAAAATATCACCGCACGTGCTTCGGCACTGCTTTGCGACGCATTTACTTGATCATGGCGCCGATTTGCGCGCGGTTCAGGAACTATTGGGACATCAGTCCCTGAAAACTACCGAGAAATATACGCATGTTTCCGCGGAGCGGTTGAAGGAAGCCTACGCACAGGCGCATCCGCACGCGGCTAAAACCAAACGATAACCATCGTTCTGTTGTCTTCCGCTTAACCCGGTGATCCGACCGGCAGACCGTTCAGAAAGGGGTACCGATGAGGACGAAAATTTCCTCTATCCATTTCAAAGCATCGGATTCGCTCAAAGAATTTACCGAAAAGGAAATCGAACGACTGGAAAAACTCTCCGACGACTTTTTGGGCTGCGATGTCGAATTTACGTATACCAAGACCAATAAGGAAGCGCACATTCACGTCAATATGAACGGAACGATTCTGCACGCATCCGAAACGACCGACGATTTCAAGAAATCGGTGGTTTCGGCGGTCGATAAATTGGAACAGCAAGTGAAAAAGCAAAAGGGCAAGCAACTGGCTAAACGTTCAGCCGAAGAATAACCCGGTCACTCGCCGCGAGGAACTGATCTATGCAAAAACTGCAAGTAGGCGCCTTTTTTCAGGACATGCAGGAGCGTTTGTCGCTTTCGCTCGTCAACTCGCCGCGGGGTTTGGTTCGGGATATCACGCAAAAAGATCTGCACCGGCCCGGCTTGGCGCTGGCGGGATTTCTGGATCTGTTTACCTACGACCGGATACAGATTCTCGGCAATACGGAGATTCGCTATTTGGTTTCGCTGTCCATCGAAGCGCGAAACGAATCGCTGGCTCGGTATTTCCGGTTTGAGGTTCCCTGCATCATTGTCACGAACGCCAACACGGTGCCAACGGAGTTGATTCAACAAGCCGATTCCGCCTCGGTTTCGATTTTCTCCACACCGCTGACTACCACCGAACTGGTGCACCTGCTCAGCGATTACCTGGATCACAAATTTGCGCCCTCGATGGTGGTTCACGGCTCGCTGGTGGACGTTTACGGCACGGGTTTGTTGTTTACCGGACGGAGCGGAATCGGCAAATCGGAGGTGTCCCTGGATTTGGTAGAGCGCGGCCATCGTCTGGTGTCCGACGACGTGGTGACACTGACCCGCACCGCCGATAACGTGATCATGGGTCACGGTTCAGAACTCTTAAAACATTATATGGAGATCCGCGGCATCGGCATCATTGATGTCGGCCGCATGTTCGGCGTACGCGCCATCCGCCTGCAAAAACGCGTGGAAACGGAAGTGGAGTTGGTGGATTGGAGCGTCGAACAGGATTACGAACGCACCGGAATGGATGACGTGTACCGGGAATACCTTGGCGTTAAAATTCCGCATGTCCGTCTGCCGGTGTTTCCCGGAAAAAATATCACGGTTCTGGCCGAAACCATCGCGCTCAACTTGCACTTGAAGGTGTATGGTTTTCACCCGGCCAAGCAATTCAGCGCCGCGCTTTCGGACGCGATGAAAGTGCGCGCCAATCTCGAGAGCTATCTCGAGAAGGACTTTGAATAACCAACCGGTCCGCCTATGGTCGGTGCAGTAATTGTTACCCACGGCAATTTGGCTCGCGCGCTGATGGATGCGGTGGAAATGACGCTCGGGCCGCAAACGGATGTTGTGACGCTGTCGAATGAAGGCGCCTCGCTGGAACAGATTATCGAGCGGGTGCGGCCGCATGCGGAACGCACACCGGTGGCGCTGTTCGTGGATTTCTGCGGCGGATCACCGTACATTGCCTGCAAATCGCTGCAGCACAATCGCGACGGCTGCGCTGTTTTGTCGGGCGTCAACCTGCCGATGTTGTTTTCCTTTTTCACCAAGCGGGATAAACTATCCTTCGCCGAACTGATCGCGGTCGTCGAAACCGACGGTCATCGCGGAATTCAACTGATCTCGCCATGAACCTTCCGTTACTCTCAAAAAAAGATAAACTCGTATTTCCCATTGTACGAGTGGATGATCGTTTACTCCACGGTCAGGTCGTCGTCGGTTGGGGCCACACGTTGGGGCTCGCGCCGTTGCTATTGGTTTCGGATCGGATCAGTAAAGATCCGGTATTGACTTCAACCTATCGCCAGCTGCTTCCCGAAGAACTGCGCGGTGAGGTGGTAACAGTAACCGACGCCGCGCAGCGCTGGAAGGCCGGCGATTTTCAAGGCAATAAGGCGATGCTGGTTGTAGAGACACCCGTGGATGCTCTGAAACTGGTCAAACTGGGCGCTCCCATCAAAGTCATTACGCTGGGCGGTTTGCACTACCGTGAAGGACGCGAGGAAATCCTTCCGTACATCTATATCTCGGAATGGGAGCGCAAAACACTTCTGGAACTGCTTCATCTTGGCATTCGCATCGTCTGTCAGGATTTGCCGGTTACCAAACCCATACCTTATGAGGAATAGCTTTGGACTCAAAGCGAAACGAAATTAAAGTCGGAATTGCGGTGCTGTTGTCGCTGATTATCCTAATCGGCGGCGTGATGTGGGGGAAGGGCTACCGCTTGCGCGCCTCCCGTTATAATATTGAAGTCATTTTTTCCAATGTCGGAGGGCTTGAACCCGGCAGCAACGTGCTCGCGAACGGCGTCGTGAAAGGCCGGGTAACGGGCGTCGAACTGCGCGGCGGCAAAGTGCATGTGCGAGCCGCCATTGATCAGAACGTAATTCTGATGTCCGACTATCGCATTACGATCGAATCTCCGACAATGATGGCGGGGAAGGTGCTGATGGTCCTGCCGGGCGAGAAGACACCCCCGGCGGAGATCACTCAACCGCTGACCGGGCAAGATCCTATGGGAATGTCCGAAGCGGTGGGGATTATTGAAGACGTGACTGACGAATTCCGCCTCGCACTCAAAAACGTGAATACTCTGGTCATCAGTCTGAATACCATTGTCGGCGATACCGCCAATCAGGATAATATTGCCGGACTGTTGAAGGAAAGCCGGGGGGCGGCACAAACCACCAATGAATGGTTAACCGAGAACCGCGAACGCTTAACGGCAACGTTGGTTCGTTTAGACGAAGCCATCGCTTCGCTGCAATCTCTGTCAACGAACGCGGAAAACCGCCTGACCGGCACGCTAACTAAAGCCGATTCGGCGCTGTCGGAAATCACCGTGTTGGGTGCGAAACTGCGGGAGTTAGCGGCGAAATTGGAAAGCGAAGACGGAACGATGGGCAAACTGCTCAACGACGACGAACTTTATAAGCGGTTGAATCAGACCTTGGCGGAAGTAGACTCGCTGGCTCACCAAATTCGTACAAAGGGCATGAAACAGAAAATCGTGTTATTCTGATGAACATTCCCGAAATGCAATCCTTGTTATCGGCGGCGCGCGGTGATGCGCCCGCCGATTTGTTGTTGAAGAACGGCCGGGTGGTCAACACGCTGTCCTATGAGATCGAGGAGATCAGCGTGGCGATCTCCGGCGATCGAATCGCCGGATTGGGCGAGTACGATGCGAAGGAAGTCGTGGATTTGCACGGCGCGTTTCTCGCACCTTCGCTGATTGACGGACACATTCACATCGAATCCAGTCTGCTTGCGCCGGCGGAATTCGCGCGGACGGTCGTGCCGTGCGGCACGGGCGCGGTGGTCTGCGATCCGCACGAAATCGCCAACGTGTGCGGAGAAGCGGGAATCGAGTTCATGCTGGCGGCTACGGAAAAAATGCCGTTGGATGTTTTCGTGATGCTGCCATCCTGCGTACCCGCTACGCATATGGAAACGGCGGGAGCGGAGTTGACGGCGGATCGGCTGCGGCCGTTCTTGAGTCATCCGCGCGTCCTGGGGATTGCCGAGGTGATGAATTTTCCCGGAGTCGTATACGGCGACGAAGCGGTATTGGGCAAGATCGCGCTGGCGGACGGTCGTCCGGTGGACGGCCATGCGCCCGGCGTCACGGGCAAATGGATCAATGCCTATGTCGCGGCGGGAATCGGCACGGACCATGAGAGTACCATGCTCGAAGAAGGACGCGAAAAATTGCGTCGGGGAATTCATGTTCTGATTCGCGAGGGATCAACCGCGCGCAACTTGGAAGCGCTGCTGCCCTTGGTGAATCAAGCCAATGCCCATCGGTTTGCGTTCGTATCCGATGATCGTCATGCCGACGATTTGATTCAGACCGGACATATGAATGCCACGCTCAGTAAAGCGGTGGCCAAGGGACTCGATCCGATTCTGGCCGTCGCGATGGCGACGGCGCATACCGCCGCGATTTTCGGGCGGACTGATTTGGGTGCGATTGCGCCGGGACGGCGGGCCAATCTGGTGGCATTCGAAGATTTGAAATCGTTCCGCGCCCGCAAGGTTTGGCATCACGGCATACTGGTGGCGCAGGACGGCAAGATGATCGCGGATCTTCCGAGTTACTCATCGGCGGCAGTGCGCAGTTCGGTGAAAGTGCCGCGCTTGTCGGCCAATGACCTTACCATCCCGGCGATCGGAACCGCCGCAAATATTATAGACGTGATTCCCGATCAGATCGTGACGGGACATTCCACAGCCACGCTGCCGGTGAAAGACGGCTACTGGCAAGTTGATCTTGCTTACGATATCGCCAAGCTGGTGGTGATCGAGCGGCATGGCCGGGGCGGTCATATCGGCAAGGCGTTCGTGCGCGGATTCGGTATGCAGCGCGGAGCGCTGGCTTCGACCGTCGCGCATGACTCGCACAATTTGATTTGCATCGGCACATCTGATGAAGATATATTGGCGGCGGTGTATGCGCTCACCGAAGCGGGCGGCGGTTTAGTCGTAGTGGAAGGCGGAAAACCAACCGCGCAACTGGCGCTGCCGATTGCCGGATTGATGTCGGATCAAGGAGCCGCGGTCGTGGTGAAGGGCGTGGAAGCACTGCATGAGGCGGCGAAAAAGTTGGGTTGTCCGCTGTCGGCACCGTTCATGGCGCTCTCGTTCTTGGCATTGCCGGTAATTCCGCATCTCAAACTCACGGATCGCGGGCTGGTGGACGTGGACAAATTCAGCCTCATCGAATTAGCCGCTTCCTGACCGTATCGAGTTATTCTTCGAGATCATCCGAGGCGGCGATTATAGCCGCCTCTCGCATTTTTTATCGCATTTAAGACATACCCCTCCTTTATTCCTCACCCCCTTGATTTTCCTTGTTATATTTCGCATGATAAAAGTTTAGGTATTGATTTTTCGTGTCCTTTGGTTCCGCCGCCGCGAGGTTTCGGTGATGCGGCTGTTGTTCTATTGTAACAAACTGATTAATATAGACTTTGCCACTCGTTACTCCCCGTACTTTTCGCGGCACTCGCGACTTTCTGCCCGGTGAACTGCTGGCGCGCCGCCGCATTCTGACGACCATAGAAGAGGCGTATCGCCGCTATGGTTTTCAGCCCCTCGAGACTCCCGCCATCGAATATCTGGATATTCTCACGGGCAAGTCCGAGGAGAATGACAAGCTGATCTATGAGATCAAGCGGGCGCGGGGCGGGGAAGAGGATTCCGCCGAATCGGCGATTGCGCTGCGCTATGATTTGACCGTGCCGCTGGCGCGGGTGGTGGCGCAGTATGCGGAACTGCCGCGACCGTTCAAGCGGTATCAGATTCAGCCGGTGTGGCGGGCGGATCGTCCGCAGCCGCGACAAGGCCGCTTCCGCGAGTTCGTTCAGTGCGATGCCGACATCGTGGGCACGGACTCGCTGCTGGCCGATGCGGAGATTATCGCGCTGACCTACGAAGTATTGCGGGATTTGGGATTCGAGAATTTTCGGATCAGGCTTTCATCGCGGAAATTTCTGCTTGGACTCTCGGCATTGGCAACGGGCAGCAATACGCACATGTTTGCGTTCTGCCGTTGTCTTGACAAGCTCGACAAAATCGACTGGGAGGGTGTAGAGGCGGAGTTCGAAAAGAATGAGATTCCCGCGCAACGCGCCCGTGAACTGGTCACGCTAATCGCCGCATCCGGTGGAGTCAACCCTGATTTCGCGTCGGCGCGCAAACTGGTCAGTGAGAATGTAGATGCAATTAGCGGGATAGATGAGATCGAACAGGTCTTCCAATCCGCGCTTGTTCTGGGAGTCAAGGAAGGTTTTCTCAGCTTTGATGCCACACTTGCTCGTGGTCTCGACTATTACACGGGGCCGATCTTCGAAACCGTGTTGCCCGATCATCCGCACATCGGATCGCTCTCCGGCGGGGGGCGCTACGACGGGTTGGTGAGCACGTTTTCGAAAGAACGCGTTCCCGCCACGGGCACGACTATCGGCTTGGATCGCATACAAACCGCGCTCACGCAGTTGGGCAAGTTCGAAGGGGCGTCGTCCACTACGCAGGTTCTGATTACCCGGTTCGATGCCGACGGTATGGCTTATTGCTTGGGTCTGGCCGCTGAACTGCGCAAAGCCGGATTGCGGGTGGAAGTCTGGTATGATGATGATCGCATGAAGAAGCAATTCACCTATGCCGATAAACAAGGCATACCGCTGGTGGTCATTGCCGGACCGGACGAGCGCAATCGCAACGCGCTATCGGTAAAATTATTGAAGACCGCCGAGCAGCAGGAAGTCGCACGGGATCAAGCCACGGCAACAATAAAGTCACTGCTGGCGATCTGATCATTCGTTGATTCATGCTCTTTGATCAACCGCTCATTTCCGGAACGCTGGTGCGCCGCTATCAGCGCTTCATGACCGATATCACGCTGGATGACGGAACCGTCGTCACCGCTCATTGTCCCAATTCCGGCAGCATGAAGGGCGTGAACGTACCGGGGAGCGACGTACTCATCAGCCATCACCCGTCCCCGAAACGCCGGCTGCAATACACGTGGGAAATGATCCGATTGGACGGGGATTGGGTGGGGATTAATACGATGATTCCCAATCGCATCGTAGGGGAAGCGATCGAAGAGGAACTGATTCCCGCGTTCCGCCGCTATCGGCAATACCGGGCGGAAGTGGTGATCGCCGCAGGCACGCGGATTGATTTCGTGCTGGGAGAACGCGCGCCGTGCTGGGTAGAAGTGAAAAATGTGACGATGGTCGAAGATAGAATCGCCCGCTTTCCCGACAGCGTCACCACGCGCGGTGTCAAACACCTGTACCATCTCACGCAGCACGTCCGCCACGGCGGCAAGGCGGTGGCGCTCTTCGTCGTGCAGCATCATGCGGGGGAATCGTTCGCTCCAGCGGATGATATTGATCCCGGTTACGGCCAAGCTCTGCGCACGGCGCAAGCGGCGGGCGTGAAAATCGAAGTATGGAAGGCGGCGGTTTCGCCGCAGGAAATTCGACTGAGCCATAAGCTGCCGGTCCGTCTGTAGCTGATTCGATGAGTTAAGTTTAGAATTGCATGACTGATTTCGTTCCATTGAATTCCGCTTTCGATCCGCAGAGCCGCCCGCAATCCGTCGGTGAAGCCGTCGGCCCAAAGGTATACATCCGGACCTACGGCTGTCAGATGAATGTGTCCGACACCCAGACCATCGAAACGTTATTGGGTGATGCCGGATACGGATTCGCGGATGATGCGGATGCCGCCGATATTGTGCTGATCAATACCTGTATGGTGCGGGAGAGCGCCGAGACACGCGCCCTCGGCCAACTGGCGGATCTGGCGCGGTTGAAGAAGCGTAATCCGCATACGGTCATCGGGATCATCGGCTGCGTGGCGCAAACGCGGCGCAAAGAAATTCTGGACAATATGCCATTCGTGGATCTGGTGGTGGGACCGGATGCCTATCGCAAACTGCCGTTGCTTCTCGAAGAACGGCTCATCTCGCCGCCCGGCGCGCCCGGTTTGGTGGAAACGACGTTGATGCGCGCCGAGCTCTACGATGAAATCGTCCCGCGTCATCGCGGCGGAGTAACCGCTTTCGTCACAGTCATTCGCGGCTGCGATAAATTCTGTAGTTTTTGCATTGTCCCGCGCACGCGCGGTCGGGAACGTTCGCGACCGCTGCCTTCGATTGTGCGCGAAGTGGAAGCACTGGCGGCCCAAGGCGTGCGGGAAGTCATGCTGCTCGGGCAGAATGTAGACTCCTACCGCTGGGAAGATCAGTCCTTTGCCGAGTGCTTGTCCGCCGTGGCGGAGATTGATGGTATTGCCCGTGTGCGGTTCATGACATCCCATCCCTCCGATATTTCCGAGCATTTGTTGGATGTGATGGCCGGGAACGAGAAGATCTGTCCGTTTCTGCATCTTCCCGCTCAAGCGGGCAGTGACCGCATTCTCGAAAAAATGAACCGGCCTTATACGCGCCGCCGCTATCTGGATATCATTGCCGCCGCGCGTTCCCGAATGCCGGAGATTGCGCTTTCCACCGATATCATCGTCGGTTTTCCGGGTGAAACCGACGCGGATTTCGAACAAACTCTCGATCTGGTTCGCGACGTGCGCTACGATACGGCATTCATGTTCAAGTACTCCGAACGACCCGGCACGAAAGCCGCCCGGTTAGAAGACGACGTTCCCGAACCTCTGAAAATCGAACGATTGGAACGGCTGATTGCCTTGCAGCAGCAGGTTTCCAAAGAACGCAATCTTGAGCAGCTGGGCAAACAAACGCACATTCTCATCGAAGGCACTGCTCCTAAAGATGCCGAGATGTGGACCGGCCGCACCCCCGACTACCGCCCGGTAGTCGTATCGCAGAACGGCGAGTCCCTCGGCGATCTGATCCCCGTTCAACTGACCGACTTGGTCGGCTTCACGTTTCATGCCCGGCGTCTCGCGCGCTGAGCATTCCGCTGCGAATACACATCTCACTTCTTGAGGTCTGCATATGTGGATCCTCCGCTGGCTGTTCGCCATCGTAGTCCTGTTTTTTCTGGTGGGATTTCTATCCCAGAATTCCGATCAGATCGTATCTGTTCAGTTCATGAATTGGAAATCGCCCGAACTGCCGCTGTCTTACGCGCTGTTTCTGGCGGGCGCCATCGGCTATGCCCTGTGTCTGTTGGTGGCATTGCTGAACCAGCTTCGGCTGCGCTCGCAATTGGCCGGGCTGCGCCGCAAGAATCGTGAACTGCAAATCGAGTTGGACCGTCTGCGCAATTTCGCTCTCGAAGGGGAGCTTCCCGCGGCTGATGCCGCATCAACGGAGGAGCACGAATCGTGAGTCTTGCCGAACTGATTCTACTCCTGGCCTTTGTTATGGCGGGAGCCGGTGGTGCCTATTATTATCTCCAGCGGCGGGATCGTGTGCGGACAACTCCCGTCACGCCCTACGCCGAGGGTTTGCGGGCGATGCTCGACGGTGATCGTATGAAGGCGATACAGAAGCTGCGTGAAGTCGTTTCCGCCGACAGCTCCAACGTGGATGCCTATCTGCGCTTGGGTACGTTATTCGCCGAAATCGGCGACGTACCCCGCGCCATTAAAATCCACAAGTCGCTAACGTTTCGTTCCGATTTTACCACCGCCCAGAAAATTGCCGTCTATCACAACTTGGCAATTGACTATTTGAAAGCATCGGACGTGCCCGCCGCGTTGGAAGCGATTGAACGCGTGCTGTCGTTTTCCAAGAAAGATCGCTGGGCGCTGGAAAAGAAATCCGAGCTGCTGGCTGTACAGCATGAATGGGAAGGTGCTTACGAAGCGGCGCAGAAGCTGGCGGCGGCGGGGGGCGAGGTATCACAGCGCTATCTGGCGGTGTTGAAGGTTCAAGAAGGCTTGAAATTTGGAAATACGAAGAAAGAGCGCGACGGACGCATTCAATTCCGTGAAGCGATCAAACATGATTCCACGTTGGTCGCGCCCTATCTGTATTGGGGCGATTCCTACATTCGCGAAGGACGTACCGAGGACGCCGTACGTATTTGGCGGCGGCTCATGAACATCAATCCCGCGCAATCCCATTTGGTCTTTGAGCGGCTGGAGTCTCATCTCTTCGATCTGGGCCGGTTTTCGGAAATCGAACAGATTTACCGTCAATTGATCCGCAATTATCCGCAAAATGTCCATGCCTATGCGGCATTGGCACGCTTTCTTGAAAAGCGCGGCGATCGCGGCGATGCGGTGGCGGTGCTGCTGGACGGCGCGCATCAGAATCCCGATAGCCTGTGGCTGCGCCGATTGCTGATCCAAATGTTCGGCGAGGCTCATGAGATGGGGCGCGTACTCGAACTGGTGCGGGAAGTCCTGTCACGCGTGATGAAAGAACAATACGAATTCACCTGTTCAAACTGCGGACACAAAGCCGGCGAACCGCTGTGGCTGTGTCCGCGCTGTAACAAGCTGGATACGTTCCATGTATAGGCTCATTGGCATCATCGGGCTTCTGTGTCTGGTCACCACCCTGTGGGCGGCTAAGACTCCCCTCGATCTGATGATCGAAGGACGCTATAAAGAAGCCAAAACAATTCTCGACAATTCCAACGTCAGCCCGCGCTATCAATTGATCTACTACGCATTGTTGGAAGCGGACGCCGCGCGCGCGTGCTCGCTCTATCAAGTTATCGCCATTCGCTATCCCGAAACCGATTGCGACAGTGTGGCGCGGGCGCGCTTGAATCAAGCGCAGGATATGGGTTATGTGTTGATTCCGGTTGCGGAATGGGCGGAAGCTCCCAATTCGGTGGCGCCCCTTGAACTGCGCCGGCCGGAACCCGTGGTTGCGGAAGAAGAACCGGTTGTCGCAACGACTGAACCGATCGAGGAGTCGCCGTCGGCTGACTCAGATGCGATAGACGAATCTCCGCCCGTTGTAGAACCCGAAGTCAGCGAACCCGAAGAGGTGGTTGAATCGGAACCGAAGGAGGTAGGAGCCTCGGTTACTGATCTGGCTATTCCGATTCCTACACCTGAAATCGGTAAAACCGAGCCACCGATGGGCACGGAGCCGATTGCGGAAGCTGCTCCGGAATCGAATGAATCATCGGACACTATCGAGCCTGAACTCATCGAGACGGCACCGACCGCCGAACCAACCGCTGAAGTCATTGAGTCGCCGGCCGATGTTTCCACACCGGTTGCCGAAGAACCGGCACCGATTACAGATGAACCAGCGGTAAAGGATATCGTGCAGCCACCTCCCGTCGCTGAAGCTGCTGCAACCGAAACTCCCGCGATCGAAGCGCCGACTCCGGTCGCAGTTGACGTGACTCCCGTGGTTGAGCCCGAAGCCGTTCCGCCTCCTTCCGCAGTACCTGACGAAATGACCGCCACCGAACCGAGCCCGTCGGAAACTGCGCCGGTGACGGAGACCAGCGTTCAGCCCGAAGAGGAAATCGCAGAGCCTGTTGATCGTCCGACATCCAACGGGCACTACTATATTCAGGTCGGAGCGTTCGGCAATTTCGACAACGCGCATAAGTTGGCCAAGGATCTCCAGAAGGCGGGTTTTCCGGTTAAGCTGGTGATGCGCGAAAATCCCGACCGCAAGTTGCTGCAAGTGCGGGTTGGCGGCTATCCGTCGAAAGCGGCGGCGGAACCGATTCGCGATCGGCTTAAAAAAGAATACGAGCTTCCCACCGTTATCGTAACGGAATAGCGATTCATTGAGCGGAGTTCTCGATCAAACGCCGTCTCGCACTCGGGGCGGCGTTTACACCATTGGCCTCAATTGCTCGTTTAATTCCCGATATCTTTTCCGGTAATCCCCGATGTCCACTCCCATGCTGAAACAGTACCACGAAATCAAGTCGCAATATCCTGATACCGTGCTGTTTTTTCGCATGGGTGATTTTTTCGAACTCTTTTTCGATGATGCAAAGCTCGCATCCGATGTGTTGGGCTTGACCCTTACCAAGCGCAATCACGGCAAGGAAGGCGACGTTCCGTTGGCGGGCTTTCCGCATCATCAGTTGGAGCAATATCTTTCCAAGATGACGCGGGCCGGACATCGGGTGGCGGTGTGCGAGCAAGTTGAAGATCCGAAGAAAGCCAAAGGCTTGGTCAAGCGAGCGGTTACGGAAGTCGTTTCGGCGGGAACTACTTTTTCCGAAAACGCTTTGGAGGAAACGCGCAATAACTATCTGGCGGCGGTTGTTTTAGAAGACGACGGGGCGGGTTTGGCTTATGCCGATGTGACTACCGGCGAATTTTTTACGGGAGTTCTGCCGATTGGTGAGCTGACCACACGGCTATCGGCCCTCGAACCGTCGGAGATCCTCTTCGCCGCCGATCAGAAAACCGATCTGCAACCCTATGTCGAACGCTTGAAAGCCGCTCTGACTCCATTGCCGCGCTGGCAGTTTACGCTGGAAGCGTCCTCGCGCACCTTAAGTGAGCATTTCGGGGTCAGCACGTTGCGCGGTTTCGGATTATCCGGATTGGATTTGGCGGTGGGAGCAGCGGGCGCGTTGGTTCATTATCTGCGCACGAGTTTAGTGGACAAATCGCCGGTGCTGCCCGATCTGCAAGTGTTTAACACTGCTCGCGAATTGATTCTCGATCCGGCCACGCGGCGGCATTTGGAATTAGTGGAATCGCTGTCCGGCGATCCCGGCTGCACGCTCTTTCACGTCATCAATCGCACGCGTACCGGTCCCGGTGCGCGTTTGTTGCGGCGATGGCTGCTGGCTCCCTTAACGGATCGCAATTTGATTGTCGAACGGCAATCCCGTGTGGCCTATTTGGTCGAGAATCCATCGTTGTTGGGTTTGCTTTCAGACTGGCTGGCGGGGACCGGTGATTTGCAGCGTTTGCTGGCGCGGCTTTCCGCCCAGCGAGCTTCACCCCGCGATGCCGCGCTGCTACGTGCGGTTCTGGAAAAACTGCCGCGAGTTCAGGAGATTTGTCAGCTTCACCATGAATCTCCGTTGCAAGTCTTGATTGACGAGTTGCAGCCGCAAACCGATTTGGTGGCGTTTTTACGATCTGTGCTGGTAGACGAACCGCCGCTGACGGCGGGAGACGGACGAACCGTTCGCGCGGGTTTTTCGCCGGAACTGGATGAACTGCGGGATGTCAAGAAGCACGCCAGCCGCTGGATTTTGGATCATCAGCAGGAACAACGCAGCAAGACCGGAATCCCCTCGCTGAAAATCGGCTATAATAAGGTATTCGGTTACTACATCGAGATCACCCATTCCCACAAAGATAAAGTTCCCGCCGATTATATCCGCAAACAAACTCTGACCGGAGCGGAGCGCTATGTAACTCCCGAATTGAAAAGCTGGGAAGAGAAAATCCTGACGGCGGAAGAGAAGATTGATCAACTGGAAACGGAGATTTGGCAGCGAGTTCGTGAAGAAATCGTTTCGCAAGCGGAGAAAATTACCCGCGTTGCCCGCGGCTTGGCCGAGCTGGATGCTACGGTCAGTCTGGCGCGGATCGCGCGCGAGCGCAATTTCATCCGTCCCACGATCAGCACGGATCACAGTCTGGCCATCAAGGCGGGGCGGCATCCGGTGGTGGAATCGCTGCTTCCCGCAGGAGTCAGTTTCGTTCCCAATGATTTGGAGATCGGAACCGATGATTTCCAGATCATGATTCTCACCGGACCGAATATGGCCGGAAAATCCACTTATCTCCGGCAAGCGGCTTTGATTGTGGTTTTGGCGCAAATGGGTTCCTATGTTCCGGCGGAATCGTGTTCCATCGGTTTGGTAGATCGGATCTTCACTCGCATTGGTGCCGGTGATAATCTGGCGGCGGGCGAATCCACGTTTCTGGTCGAAATGACGGAGGTGGCCAATATTCTTCGCCATGCCACTCCGCACTCGCTGGTCATTTTAGATGAAGTCGGACGCGGCACGTCCACCTATGACGGTCTATCGTTGGCGTGGGCGATCACCGAATATCTGCACGAAAATCCATCGGTGGCCGCGAAAACCTTGTTTGCCACACATTATCACGAGCTAAATCACATGGCTTCGCAATATTCCCACATTCGCAACTTCCGGGTGGAAGTGGAAGAATGGGGGGATCGGATTGTCTTTCAGCACCGTATAACTCGCGGGGAAACTGATCGTTCGTATGGTGTGGAAGTCGCTCGTTTGGCGGGTTTACCATCGGCGGTGGTGGATCGTGCACGCCAGTTGTTGCCCACTTGGGGGAACCATTCTCAAGGAACCTTGACCTCGGAATTGCCTACCCCAACTGCCCCGGCAATCCAGCTAACTCTATTTGAATCTAAGACTCAAGTACTTGCAGATGCCCTCTTGGAATTAGATATGGAACAGTTAAGTCCCCGTGAGGCATTGAATAAACTCTTTGAATTCAAAGAGATACTAACCAATCCCGAACTTGGCAAACGACGGAAAAAGTCTTGACTATCGGAATGCTTTTTATTATTTTTACTGGAACTAACGCTAAAGAAGGCTCTTGCATGACCGTTGATGCGGCGGATGTCCCTTCCGTTGAGATGGTTTTTATCTCGTAGCGCGGCTGTGAAAATTGAGAAAATTCGAGAGTGGATCGTGACTTACGGATGTGTTTTGGGTCGCATCCCTCAAGAAATTTTTGCAGTTGCAATGATCGGTTCAGGGAATAGGAGGGACGTATGAATTTCATCCGCGCAATTCGGATGCTGTTATTGATAACAGTAATCGGGTGGTCATGTCGGCAAGCATCGGCTCAATTCGTAGTGGGCCGGTATGCCGGGGAGTTTTTATCGTTGGGAGCGGGTGCGAAAGCGCTGGCGATGGGTGGTGCGTCGGTGGGTCTGCCAACTCCATCCACCGCCGCTTATTACAATCCGTCAGCACTCACGGGAATTGAACAGCGACATGTCGAGTTCATGCATGCCTCGCAGTTCGATAATCTCTACACGTATGACTATCTCGCGTTTGCGCAGCCGATGCAAAACGGTTACGCAGGTGCGATTACTGTACTCTATACGCGAGTCGGCGGTATCCCTATGACGAAGTTGGCTGATCCCAATCAGCCGTTAAGTGACGCCAACCGGGTTATTCTGGACAAGGAAACGGGGGATCATGAACTGGCACTAATGGCGGCGACGGCGCGGCAGTTCGGAGAGCATTGGCGGGTGGGAGCAAATGCCAAACTGCTCTACAAAACCGTAGCTGAAGAATCGGCGTATGGTTTGGGATTTGATTTTGGGGTGGGTCGTTCGGTAGGCAAGCACGTCGAAGTCGGCTTGGCCGCCCGCGATATTACCACCAGTGTTCTGGCGTGGAGTACCGGCCGGACCGAAGCGATCTTGCCGTCAGTGGCAATTGGCGGGGCGTGGTCGTTCGCGCTGAATGCTCTGAATGCCGACGTCACCCTCGCGGCGGATTTGGACAATCACTTCGAATCACGCGGTGCCGCGGAAACCGTGGAGGCCGGACCGCTCTCCACCGAACCACGCGTCGGTATGGAATATTTGATTGCTAAAACGGTGGCACTGCGGGGCGGCATGAACGGCGAACATCCGGCATTCGGGGCGGGGCTGCATTTCGCATGGTTAGATGTCAATGCCGCGTTTCAGGATCATCAGGATTTAGGTTTTACCCACCGAATTTCGCTGGGTATCGTGTGGTAAAGAAGTGTCGGGCACTGATTCGAATCGCTGCCGCACTGTGAAGGAACCCCACCGGTTCGCGTACATTATCCGCAACGGATTTCCCGAATATGATTTATTCCATGACCGGATACGGACGTGGCGAAGCTGTTACGGACGGCGTTCGTATTCTGGCTGAGGTTCGGACACTCAACAATCGGTTTTTCGATTTTAGTTTCCGTGCGCCCCGCAGTCTGCAGAATTTCGAAGGTGAACTGCGGGAACTTTGCCGCAGCAACATCCAGCGCGGCAAACTCTCGTTATCGTTATCCGAAACCCGCACCGCGGAAGCGCCCACTGCCGCCCGGTTGGATAGCGTTGCCGCCAAGCGGTTGACCGGCGAACTAACCGCGTTGGCTGCCGAACTGGGATTAGAGGATCGTGTTACACTGGAGCATCTGCTGCATTTCCCCGAAATGCTGGCGCAGGCGGATGATCCCGAAATCAGCGATTTACTGTTAAAGCTGGCCCGCGAAGCGACGGAATTCGCATTGCAGGACTTGCGGCGGATGCGCGAAGTGGAGGGACGCAATCTGGCGGCGGATATGGCGACACGGCTGACGCTGATCGAAGACACGCTGTCGGAAATCGTGAAATTGGCTGAAGTCGTTCCGGCGCGGGCCATGGAAAAGCTGCGGGATCGCGTGAAACGGCTGACGCTGCCGCAGGCGTACGATGAGTATCGCCTCGAAATGGAATTGGCGATCTTAGCCGACCGGATGGACATCACCGAAGAGTGCGTGCGGTTGACGGGGCACATTAAGGCGTTTCGCAAGACCCTCGAGGCGCCCGAAGGAACCGCCGGAAAACGGCTGGAATTCCTGCTTCAGGAAATGCATCGCGAAGCTAATACTGTCGGCTCCAAGACGTCGAGTCTGGAAATATCGCATCACGGAGTGCGGATTCGCGAGGAGATCGAACGGCTGCGCGAGCAGGTGCAGAACATTGAGTAGTCGCGGGCGGTTGATCGTATTTGCGGCTCCGGCGGGCGGAGGAAAGAGTACGGTCATCGGTCGGTTGCGAACGAAATATCCGGAGTGGGGATTTTCGGTCAGCGCGACGACTCGCTTGCCGCGTCCCGGCGAACAGGATGGCCGCGAGTATTACTTTTTAAGTCGCGATGAATTCTTAGCGCGTGTGGAACGAGGGGAATTCCTCGAACACGAAGACGTTCACGGCGAGTTATACGGCACGCTGCGCGGTCCGACCGAAGTGCGCATACAGAAGGGCGAGACGCTGATTTTCGATCTGGACGTGAAAGGGGCGCTGAACGTCAAAGCGGCGTTTCCCGAAGCGTTTACGATTTTCATCGTTCCACCCTCCCGCGAAGTATTACGGCAGCGGCTCGAAAATCGCAAAACGGAACCTCCCGAACTGATCGAACGAAGACTGGCGCGAGCGGATATGGAGCTGGGGCTGGCCGACCGATTCGATGTTCGGATTATCAACGACGATTTGGATACGGCGGTTCGCGATGTCGAACAGGCAATTGCGAATCGGTTCGCATCATAGATATAAGTAAAAGTCAATAAACGGAACCCAATGAGAGCAGAAGAGTATTTTCCGGAAGATTTCCTCGACAAAGGAACCAACATTTACGAAATCGTTCTGGTCATCGCCCAACGGGCAAGGCAAATCAGCGAATTGCAGAAACGGCAAATCGACCGTCATCTCGGACAGACCGAGATGTTGGAGCAAGCGGCGGCGCGCGCCCGGGCGGAGGAGTCGGACGAAGCCTTTGAACCTGAACCGATTGACCGTCCCGTCCCAAAGTTCGACAAGCCGGTAGTGCTTTCGATGGACGAGATGAAGCAGGGGAAGGTCGAGTTTGGCTATGAAGGATAACCGTCCTCCGGCTCCGCATTCCAAACCAAATCCGGAACTGAATAATCGTCGAATTCTACTGGGAGTGTGCGGGGGTATTGCCGCCTATAAAGCGATTGAATTATGCCGGTTGTTTGTTAAGGCGGGGGCGCGGGTTCAGGTCGTGATGACCGAAGCGGCGACCAAATTCGTGACGCCACTCACGTTCGAAACCATCACGGCCCGCAACGTGTTCGTACAGATGTTTCCCGCGCACGGTGAATTCTCGCCGTGGCATACGGAACTGGCGACGTGGCCGGAAATCGCAGTTATTGCGCCGGCGACTGCCGATCATATGGCCAAGTTGACAGCGGGCTTGGCGGATGATCTGCTTTCGACGATCATGCTCACATTAGAGCGTCCGCGCGTGTTGTGCCCATCCATGAATTACCGGATGTGGCAGAATCCGGCGACACAAGACAACATGGCGACGCTGCGCCGTCGCGGCTATCGCTTCATCATGCCCGATGATGGTCAGATGGCGCGGCCCGGCGAAGGCGAAGGCATCGGCCGACTGGCCGAACCGGAAGCGATCTTCCGTGAGATTCGGCACGTTCTTTCTACTCCGCAAGATTTAAAAGGCGTGCGGGTGCTGGTCACGGCCGGTCGTACCGAGGAGTCATGGGATCCGGTGCGGGTGCTTACGAATCGCGCAACCGGTCGCATGGGTTTTGCTTTGGCTGAAGAAGCGCGCGAACGCGGTGCCGAAGTGGTCTTGGTACACGGTCCTACCGACGTAATTCCCCCCTCCGGGGTGCGGATTCGTCGCGTGACGACTGCCGCCGAAATGGCGGGCGCCGTCAAACAGGAATTTCCGCAGTCGCGCATCGTGTTGATGGCGGCGGCGGTGGCCGATTACACGTTTGCCACGACCGTCGAGCATAAGATCAAGAAGGGGCAGCCCGACGCGGACGTCAAGCTGATTTCGACGGAAGATATTCTGAAAAGCCTGTCGGATAAAAAAGGTAATCGCATCGTCGTTGGCTTTGCGCTGGAAACCGAAAACTTGCTTGAGAATGCACTGCGCAAACTGCGCGAGAAACATCTCGATATCGTCGTAGCCAATAATCCGTTGGTAGCCGGAAGCGGTTTTGCAGGGGAGACCAATCAGGTTCTGGTAATTCATCGCAGCGGCCGCGTCACGGAATTACCGCTGCAATCCAAGCGCGAAGTGGCGCGTGAGATTTTGGATGCGGTCATTCAACTCTATCGTCATCCCGAACCGGAACCGGAGCCGGAGATGATCGAAGAAATTGAAGAGCCGGATCTTCCGGAATTGGATGATCTCGAAATTCCGGCTCCTGCTGCTGAACCATCTTCGGTTCCGCAACAATCGCCCAACGGCAAGTCCGGTCGTCGCGGGGGTCGTCGTCGTGGAGGTCGTGGCCGTCGTGATTCGGCACAGCGTTCATTAGTTGAACCGGCGCCGAGCGAACCCTTGCCCGAATTGGAACTGGAACCGGCAATCGTACCGGTAACTGCTCCAGAATCCGTGGTGGAAGTTGCGGCAGGCGAGATCCCGGCGACAACGGCTGAATCGGCGAAGAAAGCAGGGAAAACGCGTCGTGGCGGGCGACGGGCAGCGCGCGCCAAGCAGCGTAAGCAGGCGATGGTTGCCATCGAATCCGCCGAACCGGTTGTGATCAATGATTCGACTCCGATGCCTGAACCGGCAGCCGTTGCGGAAACGGCGGTTTCCACGACGGAAGCACCCACGCCGGCGAAGAAAAAGAGCTCAACCCGTAAACCGCGGGCTGCGGCAACTCACAAGAAGAACTCAACCGGTTCAACTGCGAAGACTCCCCGTAAGAAGAACGCAGGCAAGAAAACGGCTCCGAAAGAGTAAGCCGAATCGGAATATCTGAAGCATGAGTCGCAGTGAAGCGCGCCAACTGGCTCGAGACTATTTCCGCAATCTGGAGTTATTTGAAGATAGTCTGGTGCTGCCGCCGCCCAAACCGATTGTGCGCAAACTGAACGTTCTTCCCGGTGCTTTCGATCCGCTGCCGAAGGATTTGGATTCGTTTCATCACGAAATCGGCGATTGTACCCGCTGCTCACTGGGACATACCCGAACCAGATTCGTGTTCGGGACCGGTTGTCCGCAGGCGCGCATCGTTTTTATCGGGGAAGCGCCGGGGCGCGATGAAGATTTACAGGGTGTTCCGTTTGTGGGTCGAGCCGGTCACTTGCTGGACCAAATGCTGGCGAATGTCGGTCTGGATCGGCGGCAGGTGTACATTTGCAATGTGTTGAAGTGTCGTCCGCCCAATAATCGCGATCCCGAACCTCAGGAAGTCGAAACGTGTCGGCCGTATTTACTGACACAGCTTTCGCTATTGAGTCCGAAGATTCTGGTATGCTTGGGGCGTCACGCGGCGTCTGCGCTGTTGGGCACGCAAGCCCCGATGAAAGAACTTCGCGGTCGGATTCTGCCGTGGTATGGAATGCAGGTACTGGTCACCTATCATCCGGCCTATTACCTGCGCAATCAAAGCCAATTGATGTTGGGCGAGCAGGATTTTCAATTGTTGCGCCGCTTGTATGATGAACTACCGGCTTGAGGATGATTATTCTCGGCTTGGGATATTAACCGGTTTGTGATTTTGTTATGACTCAGCCCGCTATTCCCGTCAAACGTGCGGCATCCGACAACGGATCTGGACCGCGTGTTCCGCCGCAATCGTTGGAAATGGAGCGGGCGTTGCTGGGGGCGTTGATTCTGGACGGCAGCGCGTTCACGCGCGTAAGCGACCTGCTTGACGAGAATTCGTTCTATCGTCCGGCCCATGCGATCATTTTCTCGGCGTTGAAAGCGCTCGATTTTCACCATGAACCGATTGATCTGGTGACAATCACCGAAGAACTGAAGCGGCAGGGCAAGCTGGAGGAGATCGGGGGATCGGTCGCGCTGACCGAGCTTATGGAGGCGATGCCTTCGGCGGCCAACGTTGAGCATTATGCCTATGTTGTGCATGAGAAGGCAATGCTGCGCCGCATGATTTCGTTGGGCACCGAGACGTCAACATCCTGCTATGAACCGGCGGCGCGGGCGGACGATGTGTTCGAGGAGCTGCAGCAGCGGCTGGTGGAACTCATCGGCGAACGGCGCGGGCGTCTGGCGCAAAAGGTGGATTCCGTTGCCCACGATACGGTCGAGTATATTACCCACCTGAAGTCAAGCGGGGAGTACTTAGCGGGTATCGGCTCCGGTTACCAACGACTGGACGACATGACAACCGGCTTTAAGCGGGGCGAATTGATTATTATTGCGGCCCGCCCTTCTATGGGGAAGACGTCGCTGGCCATGAATGTCGCGCGGTTTGCCGCTGAGCGATCCAAGACAGCGGTTGCGGTTTTCTCGCTGGAAATGGATGTGCGGCAGATCATGATGCGCATGTTGTCCTCGGAAGCGCACATTGGTTTGCATCGGTTGAACTCCACCGCCCGATTGACGGATGACGAATACAACCGCTTGGTTCAGGGGGCGAGCCGAATCGCCGAATTGCCGATTTTTTTGGATGACAGCGGCTTGGGGATTGAAGCGCTGCGCGCCCGCGCCCGGCAACTATGGATCGAGCACAAGGTCGGTCTGATTGTCATTGACTACTTGCAGCTCATCCAGCAGCCGAAGATGGATCGCGATCAGCAGCAATGGATCGCATTCGTTTCTTCCTCGCTGAAGGCGCTGGCAAAGGAATTACGGGTTCCGATCATTTGCCTCTCGCAGTTATCGCGCGCTCCCGAAACACGCGGTGGTGATCGCCGACCGGTGCTTTCCGATCTGCGCGATTCAGGCGCGATCGAGCAGGATGCCGACGTTGTGATTTTCGTATACCGCCCGGAAATTTATAAAGAATTTATCAAGAGCAAGAAATACGAAATTGCCGGTCAGCAGTACGATTTAGAAGGTCTGGCCGAGATAATCATCGCTAAAAATCGTAACGGTCCGATCGGCAGCGTTCCCTTAAGTTTCGTCGGAAAATATACCATGTTTGCTCCCCTGACCACCGATACACCGCCGCCCGAGCCGGGTGAGAGTGTATTCGCCGAGGATGAGGGGGAAGACGACGAGCCGTTCTGAGTCCATGTCTGCCCAACCTGCCAATGCTGTTCAGCATGCGCCGCTACCCGCGCTGACTCACCCGTTCTACAACGAGGTGGACCCGGAACATCTGCGCGCTTTCGAGGATATTCGCGAAATTGTGGCGATGCACGAAGCGGAGGCGGATCTCGATCTGCTCGATCGTGCCTTTCGCTACGCTTATAAGGCTCACCACGGGCAGCGGCGGGTTTCCGGCGAGCCGTATATCGTTCATAGCATTGCGGTGGGGCGCATTCTGGCGGAATTGAATGTCGGGGACGTGGCGGTGGCTTCGGCGTTTCTTCACGACGTCGTCGAAGACACCGATATTACCGTAGATGATTTGCGCGAGGAATTCGGGGAATCCATCGCCAACTTGGTCAACGGTGTAACCAAGATTCCCGAACTCAAGTACGAGTCGCTGGAGAAGAAGCAGGCGGAGAATTTCCACAAGATGCTGCTGTCTATGTCGCAGGATCTGCGGGTAATTCTCATCAAATTTGCCGACCGCCTGCACAACATGCGTACCATCGGTTATCTGCCGCGCAAGTCGCAGGAACGAGTGGCCTGGGAAACGCTGGATGTCTATGCGCCGCTGGCGCACCGGCTGGGGATTCACACGATCAAGTGGGAACTGGAAGACCTCGCTTTCAAGGTGCTGGAACCTCGTACTTATAAGGAACTGGCCGAGAAAGTCCAGATGAAGCGCGCTCACCGCGAAGCGATTGCCGAAGAAGTCACGCAGCGCATCGAAGAGGAACTGAAGCGCGTTAAAATCTCCGCCCATGTAACGGGACGCGCCAAGCATCTCTATTCGATCTATAATAAGATTAAGAATCGCGGCTATTCATTCGATCAGATTCTTGATTTGATCGCCGTGCGGATTATTGTACCGCGGCTTGAGGACTGCTATCATACGTTGGGAGTGATCCATTCCATATACACTCCCATCGAGGGCAAGTTCACCGACTTCGTAGCGACTCCCAAGTCGAACATGTATCAGTCGCTGCATACGAAGGTATTCGGTCCCGAAGGACGCATCGTCGAAGTGCAGATTCGCACCGAGGACATGCACCGTACCGCCGAAATCGGTATTGCCGCTCACTGGCGCTACAAGGAAGGCGGCGCTACGCGTGAAGAACTGGATCGCCAGATGGAATGGTTGCGGGGAGTCTTGGAATCGCGCGCCGAATCGGCCACTTCCGGCGAATTTCTGCAGAATCTGAAGATCAATCTCTTTCAGGAAGAGATCTTCGTCTTCACGCCGCGGGGGCGGCTCATTACGCTGCCGCGCAGTGCTACACCGGTGGATTTCGCCTTTGCTGTGCATACCGATATCGGCTTGCATGCGATGGCGGCGAAGGTTAACGGCCATATCACGCCGTTGAAATCGGAATTGCGTTCCGGCGACGTGGTCGAAATTATCGTATCGCCCAACCAGCGGCCCAATCTGGATTGGCTGCAATACGTTCGCACCTCGCGCGCCCAGAACAAGATCAAGAAATGGCTCAAAGAGCAGCATTTCGACGAATCGGCCAAACTGGGGCAGGAAATCCTGACGCGTGAACTGTCGAAGTACCACGTTAAAAAGACCGACAAGGAAATGGCGGAAATCGCCTTGCTGTTCGGTCACAATGAAGTCACAGCATTTTTAGCGGCGGTCGGTTCGGGAGATATTACCGTACAAGCGGTACTGCGCAAGGTTCTTCCCAACGAAGAGGCGCAGGGACAGGGATGGGGGTCCATCCTCTCCAAGGTCATTCGCCGCGTTAAAGGGAACGAGTCCGGTGTCCGGATTCACGGAATGCAAAACGTCGCTATTACATTCGGTCGTTGCTGTCAGCCATTGCCCGGAGACCGAATCACCGGATTTATCACGACCGGTCGCGGCGTCTCGGTGCATCGCGTGGACTGTAAGAATATCCCGGTCCTGATGCAGCGTCCTGAACGCAACATTGCGGTGGAATGGGACGTAGACAAGGAAGCGACTTTTAACGTACGCGTGCGCGTCATCGGCAAGGAACGGCCGCGGCTGCTGAACGACCTGACTACCGCCATGGCCAAGGAAGAAGTGAACATTTTATATATGGAAATGAAGAGGGAAGATGCTTTTGCGGTGGGACAGTTGACGATGGAGGTCAAGTCGCTGCCCCATCTGACGCGAGTGATTAAGCGGATGAAAACGATCAAAGATGTGATTCATGTTGAGCGCGTAGATGAAGAAGGAGGTCAGGAACGATCATGAAAACGCCACATAATAAATCCTAACATATCCCATCTGCGGAAAGTGCCGAAGGAGGCCGAATGAGAACTTTCATTAAGAAAGATGTGGTTGAAAGGGTCTGCCAGCGCAGCCAGGAACGGCCCGATACCGTGGCCAAGGTTGTGAACGACACCTTTACGGTGCTACGGGAGATTATGGCCGGAAACGAATCCGAGTTGCGCATCGAGATTCGGGATTTCGGTGTTTTTGAAGTGAAGAAGACAAAACCCAAACCCAAAGCGCGCAATCCCAAGACCAACGAGATTATTTACGTCGCCGCGCGTCGAAAGACCCACTTTAAGCCCGGAAAGCTGCTTAAGGAAGCTCTCAAAAAACCTCTCGACCAAATCTAATTCGGTCTTGCCTCGTTATTTAGGTCTTGACTGGGGCGAGAAACGTACGGGCGTGGCGATATCCGATGACCGCGGCAGCTTTGCCGTCGGTTACGATGTCTGCCCTACGCCGGAATTGTTGTCTCGCCTCGCCTCTATTGTCCGGGAGGAAGCGATTGACGTGATTGTCGTCGGCTATCCGCTCACCCTGCGCGGCGAGATCGGACCGAAAGCACAAGAGGTGGATCGTTTCAGCGACCAGCTTCGCAGGCAAGGATATACGGTAGTGAAATGGGATGAACGGTACACGACCCAAGATGCCAGCCGTTCCCTTTCCAAAGCCGGGATTTCCCAGAAAAAACAACGAGGCCGAATTGATATGTCCGCAGCGGTATTGATGCTGCAGTCCTATTTGGATTCAAACCGGTCGGGAAGGGAGGAGAACATTGGCGGATAAGCTGCGCATCGGAATTATCGGCGCGGGCGGCATTTCGCAGCTCGTCCATGTTCCTATTGTCAAAAAACACCCGGATGCCGAACTGGTCGCCATCGCTGATATCGAATTGGCCAAGGCGGCGTCGGTTGCCGATAAGTTCAAGATTCCGCATTTCTATCGGGATCCCGAGCGGCTGTTGGCGCGTGACGATATTGACGCGGTTCATATCAATACGCCGACGAATTCCCATATGGCGATGGCGCTGGCGGCGCTCTCGGCCGGAAAACACGTCTTAGTCGAAAAGCCTATCGCCCGCAAAGCCGTCGAAGCGCATCGCATGGTGGCCGCCGCCAAGGAGGCTGACAAGATGCTCATGGCGGCGATGAACCTCCGCTTCCGTCCCGATTCACAAACGCTGAAGAAACTCATTGAAGCGAATGAATTGGGCCGGATAATTACGATTCGCGCCCGGTGGTTGAAGAAAACCGATCGTTGGTCACGCAGTCCATGGCTGAACAACAATCGGATTTCCGGCGGCGGAGTGCTCATGGATTTGGGCATTCAAATGCTGGATGTTTGTCTCTGGACGCTGGGAAATCCCGTTGTGAAGCGGGTATCCGCGCAGGCCTCCAAAGATCGTTTGGGATTCCGGGTCGAAGATACGCTGGTCGGGTTCTATTCACTGGCGGGTGATGTGTCGCTGTATTTGAATGTCACTTGGGCATTCATGTCTGATGAAAGCGATGCCCAGACCATCTTCAGCGGCAGCCGGGGATCGGGTATTCTGAATCCTCTGAAAATCACGAAGGAGGTTCAGGGCAGTTTGGTTAACGTTACGCCGGCCGGAAAACCGCTAAAAGCGCAGGATCTTTACCAGAAATCCTTCGAGAACGAGATCGATCATTTCTATCAGTGTATCCTTAGCGGAACGGAACCGGATTCGTCAGGGGCTCAAGCGGCGGCGCTGATGGAAATCATCGAAGCCACTTATCGCGCGGCGGCGGATGGCTGCGAAGTCGTTCCGGGAGCTGCGTAACGGCCGTGTTATCCGGTTTCGGATTTCTGCTCTCAGCTTTATTGGGGATCATCAGCTTTCCGCCGTTCGGCGGATGGCCGATTGCTTTTGTGGCGATGATTCCGTTCTTGGTTTCGTCGGTCTCACTGCCGCCAGCCAAAGCCTGGAAATGGGGATACCTTTCGGGTTTCATTTTTTTTGGTGGAACCTTATATTGGATCGGGTTGAATAGCGGAGCGCCCCCGCCGCTCGCCTGGGCTTCGGCGGTTGTAGTCGTTGCCATATTGGCTACGGTTTGGGCTATCACGGCTTGGGCGGTGGCTCGAACGGCGCGTCGGCACGGTTTGAAATGGGCGGCTTTGCTCTTTGTCATTCTATATGTCTTCCAAGAAGTGTTCTGGGGAACCGGTGAATTAGGTTTTCCGTGGATCGTTTGGGGATTATCGCAAACCGGATTTCTGCCCGCCATGCAGATGGCGGACCTTGTGGATATCTACGGACTTTCCGTTTGGGTTTTAGCCGTTAATGCGCTTCTGTTCCTCGCGTGGAAACGGGCCATTCCCCGAACCCGCGCCGTGTGGATTGCGCTGTTGGTTATTAGTTTGCCGCTGATCTACGGCTGGGCTCGCATCCGGCAGTTTCGCGATGGCGAACCGATTCATGTCGCGGCGGTGCAAGCGAATACCCCGGTGGATCGCAAATGGCATATGTCCGCCGAAGAGATTACCGCGGACTATCTGCGGTATTCCGCGCCGTTGAACGATACCGGAACCCGCTTGGTGGTCTGGCCCGAGACGGCGACCCCGGCCCCGATTCGCTACCGCCCGTGGCTGCGCTCCACATTGCAGCGCTATGCTGACTCCACCGGCATATATCTTCTGACGGGAGCCACCGATTATGAACAAATGCAGAATCGGGGGATGGTTCCTTATAATGCCGCCTTCCTCTTTCGCCCGGGCGATCGTGATCTTTTACATTCCGCGAAAATCCATTTAGTGCCGTTTGGCGAACGGATTCCCGGCCAGAAATTGTTTCCATTTTTAGGAAAGCTGCATCTTGGACAAGCGGAGTGGGAACCGGCCAAGGATATCGTTGTTTTCCCGCCGGAAGACGGTCTTCCCGCGCATGCCTGTCTGATTTGTTTTGAAGTCGTGTTTCCCGACATTGCCGCGCGAATGGTTAAGGGCGGTGCGGCTTTGCTTACCACGATTACCAACGATGGATGGTATGGCAATTCGTCAGGACCTTATCAGCATCTGGCATTAGCGCGTTTGCGCGCGGTGGCGGTGCGCCGCAGTATGGTGCGCTCGGCCAATACCGGAATCAGCGCTCTCATTCTGCCGACTGGGGAGGTCAAGCAGTCGTTAGGTTATGACCGTGCGGGGGCGATTTTCGGAACAGTACCGAAGCGGCACGAGATTACATCGGCAGTGCGTCTGAGTTTGGTTTGGCCATATCTCTATAGCGTAATGCTCCTTTCAGTTATTGTCATCCTCGGTATGAAAGCGCGTCGAACCGGCGGGAGCCGGGCGTCATGACAAGTATCCGGCGGCGAACAATGCTGTTTCTCGCCGCGTTTAGTGTTTTCGTGTATCAGTCCGTACCGGCTAACGCGCTCGATTGGATCTACATCGCACCGAATCCGAATTACAGCCGCGATTTGGCGATGGGTGCGAGTACCTTAGCCTTATCGTATGCTCCGCAGTCCGCAAGTCCCAATCCGGCCGGACTATCGCTGTTCGACTCGCGTACACCGATTCGCGGTACCCTGTTTCTGAATCCCGGCGGCCTCTGGCAACTGGATCATTACTGGCGCGATGAAGCCGATCTGCGCAGTGATTTGGAGCGCACGACCGATCATATACGGCTTTTAACCTCCGGGGCGGCGGTGCAATTTCGGGTGATCACTTTCGCGATGCTTCTTTCACAGCCCGTGATGATCGCTAACGACTCGGCACGCTATGATGATTATGAACGGCGAACGCCGCTGGAGTATCATCAGAACAGCCTGCAAGTGTCGCTGGCTTTGCATCCGCGCATTTCGGTGGGCGGTCGGATTGACCGCTACTATCGCTGGGATGTTCCGGATGAGGAAGGTTATAGTTACGGAGTAATTTTCCGTCCCCGGGGGATTCGATTGGGAGTGCAGTATCAGCGGTCCCCCGCTTCGGGGGCACGGGTTGCCAGTCCGCTGGATCGCCGTTCCGATCAAACGACATCGGCGGGGATAGCTCTGGTGCGCGACGATCTGACATTGAGTTTTCAGGTCATGAACCTTACCGAATCTGACCAACCGGCTTTTCTGGAACCGCATGGGGGAATCGAATGGCGGCCGGTTCGGGCGATCGCATTACGTGCCGGGGGAATGCAGTTCTCCCGCAGTCAACGATGGGCATGGACGACCGGGATTGGCTTGCTGGATGCCAATTGGTTTCGCGGCCGCACGGCTCGTTTGTTGGTGCCGGATGATCTATTGCAGATCGCGTTGGGTGTGATGTATCAGAAGCGCGTGCCGGTGCTGGGTATCGGTACCATAACCTGCGCTTGGAGATTTTAGAATCACGGCCATGCAACATAAAGCGCTGGGACACTATCTAAGATACGGTTACAGTCTGGTTGCCATGGGATTTGCAGCTCTCGCTGCGGCGCAGAGTCTTCAGGACTCCCTGCAGACCGCGGACTCGCTGGCTGAACGGAGGATTGAATCATTATTGACCAATGATTCAACTTTCGCCCTGGCCGACACCGTGATAGCGCCGCACGGAATCTGGGAGACGTGGTTGATTCCCGCCGCCGTAATCATTTTCAGCTCGACAGTTGTATATCTATTGTATTCGGTTCGTTCAAAATAGCACTCTTACGAACAATTCACTAAAGCAGCATTTGAATTTATCACAGAATCAGAATCGGTTGCTCGCCTTGAATAACACGACGGTTCATTTCCGTAAAATCCTGTTAATAGTTCTCGTTATCGCCTTTGCCCTAGCCGGATGCGCTAAACGAGCCAGTTCGCCCTTGCCGGGTCCCATGGAAGCGTGGGAACGCGCCCAACGTTACATGGAGCGGGAACGCTACACACGGGCGCAGGAAATCCTGCGGGATATCGTTCTTAATTATTCCGGATCGGCGATTATTGATTCCGCCCAGTTCTATTTGGGTGTCGCCACTTACAGACTGGAAGACTACGTGGTGGCGGCGGAAGAGTTCAACCGGGTGGTGGATCAGTATCCGTTTAGCAGTCTATGCGGTGATGCCATTTACTATCGTGCGCTTTGCTACTTCCAGCAATCACCCGCCTATCCACTGGATCAAACTTACACCGATCAGGCGATTCAAGGATTCCAACGCTTTCTGGAAGACTATCCCGGCCATGCCTTGACCGACAGCAGCTATCGTTATCTGGCATTATGCCGCGATAAGCTGGGCAAGAAAGTCTATTCCGCCGCGCGGGTTTACTATGACTTGGGAGAGTACGCTTCGGCGATCCTTTATGCGGATATCGTGCTGGATAATTACTACGATACTTCGGTGGCCGGTTCCGCACAGTTTCTGAAGAGCCGCAGCTATTTCGCGGTCAAGGATTGGGAACGTGCCCGTCGCGAATTGGAACTGTATCTGGAGAAATATCCCGCCGGCCGTTTCACGGTGCGGACTCAGCAGATGCTCAGTGAAATTGCCCGGAATCTTAGTAAGTCAACTCCGGTTGCGACCGCGCCATGATCCGGTTGGGACTGTTCGGGGGAACGTTTGATCCGATCCACTATGGACATTTGCGGGCAATTGATGCCGCGCGAATCGAGTTGGTGCTTGATCGCGTGTTGATTCTTCCCAATCCGTTGCCGCCCCACAAGCTGAATACTCCGTTGACTCCCTATGTACATCGGCGCGAAATGGTGCGGCTGGCCTTGCACGAGTTTCCCGGATTGGAACTCGCCGATTACGAAGAACAAGCGATTGGTCCGGCTTATACGACGGATACCGTGAAGCGAGTGATTGCCTCGCTTCCCAATATTGACTATGAGTTGTGGCTGATTGTGGGAATGGATTCGTTGATCGAACTGCCGCACTGGAAGGATCCTGAAGCCCTTTTTCGCGATGTACGGGTTGCCGTTCTACCCCGTCCCGGTTTTGATCAGGAAGAAGTGCAGTCCAATTATCTGAGTCGCGTGCGAATTCTCAAAACCCCTCTTCTGGACATCTCGGCTCGTGAAATCCGTCACCAACTCAAGGGTGGCGTGTCAGTGGATAATTGGTTGCCTCCGGAGGTCCGGAACTATATATTGAAGCATAAACTGTATTCCGAAAATTAGTAAAACACAAATCATGCATACTTTTGTGCATTGATTGCACATAAGCATTGTTTTGTTCTATGCATTAACATAAAAAACAATTAATTAGTTTAATGCTATTTGGGCACATTGATTGCTTTATATTTATCAATCCCTCTCGAATTCTCAATATACCATACATACCAAACACTGAGGAGTGAACAATGTTTTTGCGCCTGTTGTTAGTGCTGTGCATGACCGCTTTCGCGGGGATGTCAGCGGTGGCTTCTGACCTGACTCCGGAGATGACGCTGACTCCGGACGGTCGGATTCTACCCAGCCCATTGGATAACGAAGAGCCGGATACGCTGTATTATGATGATGACGGCAATCAGCATTTCACGTTTACCACTCTGGCAAATTTCTACTACTATACGCGGTTTACCACGCCGTCCGACTTCCAACTGCGCAGTGTGTATTTGGCCATTGCCAATGAAGGCGCCGCCGCGACCTGTTCGGTGTGGGTGCATACGCCCAATGGCACACGCCCGGGAACTCAACTGTCGGCTGCTTCTGTCGAATTGGACAATGGCAGCTGGTGGTACGATATAACGCTTCCCGATTCGCTGGACTTCACTGCCGGTCAAGATTTCATGATTGTCGTTGGCCGTGCCACTGGCCCGACGGGTTGGACTCCGCTGCTGGATGGTAGCACCACCGTGAACCGGAGCCGCTATACCACCGGAAACCGCACCACCGGTACTTATAATGCGATCTCCACGGATATCCGCCTGCGTGCCGGCGGTTCGTTCGCCGCTTTCACAGACTTAGCCGCTGATCAGTGCTTTAACGATGTGAACACCGAAGGTCCGTCGTTCTTCTTTATGCCCGGCGATTCCGTTCTGCTGAAAGGCAAAGTGGTCAACGTTGCCAATACCGCCGTACCGACCTATTCCGTGAGCTGGATCGTTCAGGATCCCAATGGTCAGGATGTCTACGCGGATGAAATCACGGCTGGTCCGTTGGCGCCCGGTGCCAACCAGATTCTAACGGCTCCGGCTCGGTTCACTCCGAACCTGATCGGCGAATATCTGGCGATGTGCGTTATCGCTGTCCCCGGCGATGCTAATGCCGAAAATGACACGACCTACCTGCGCATGGCGACGGGTGGAATGCCACGCTGGTTCCGTTATGATGACAATGGTGATGCCGAAGGTACGGTTACCTTTGGCGCCGGCGATGCCATCGGTATCGTCTATATGCCGCCCGAAGTCCCGGCTCAAGTCGAGAGCCTCCGGGTCTATTTCGGCGGTGCCGGAACGGCTCAAGTGGATATCTACATCAATGATACCAACGATATGCCCGCGGCAACTCCCGCTTGGACGGCAACCCCGACCGTTGCATTAGGTTGGAATTCAATCCCAGTCACTCCACCGCTTCCCGTTATATCCGGACGTTCGTTTACGGCGGCGGTGGTCTATGGCACTCCGGCCATCGGTCTCGGCCGTGACAACAATCCCCCCAACCAAGCGTATATTACGGGCATGGGACACGTTGCCTGGCAACTAAGCACTGGTGCATGGGAAGAAGAATTGGGCGGCAATTGGTGCATTCAGGCTTACATCGGCGATGCACCGCCTCCGCCGACCATCACTTTCAGCCCCGACACTCTCAATTTCGGTGCGGTTGATACCTCCTCCATCGAAACCATCGACCTGTGGTTCTACAATGACGGCGGTTCCAACCTGATGATTACTAATCTGGCGATTTCGCCGGTGGGAATTCGTACCGCCTTCTCGCTCTCATCAACCACGCTCACGGTTGCTGCCAATGATTCGGATATGGTTACGGTTACCTTCGATCCGATTCTGGTTCGTTCCTACAACGGCTTGCTGCAAGTCACGAACAATGCCACCGAATCCCCGGTGAATATTCTGATTCGTGCCGAGGGTGTTGCTCTGGATGCAGAGATTCCCGAAGTCGGTCTGCCGAATGAATTCGTGCTCGCCCAGAATTATCCGAATCCGTTCAACCCGGCTACCGAGATCAAGTTTGCACTGCCGACAGCGGCTAATGTTCGTCTGGCGGTCTTCAATCTATTGGGACAGGAAATGGCCGTATTGGCGCAAGGGATGATGCCCGCGGGCGTTTATTCCCGGACGTTCGATGCGACCAACTTGCCGGCCGGCGTTTACTTCTATCGTTTGGAAGCCGGTTCCTTTACCGATATCAAGAAGATGATGCTGCTCAAGTAACATCACTTTCAAACATGTTAAAAGCGGCTGTCCGAATTCGGACAGCCGCATTTTTTTTCGTGAGTGCCGAGTTATTTTTTGTAGCCGGTAGGCGCTTTGTTCGGGAAGGGCGGCATGGCCGGTTCGCGCATCGGTTCGTTTTTCATGCGGCCCAACAAGTAATTGATCGCATAATCGAGTTGTTCATCGCGACCTTCCAGAACTTGATTGGGGTGGTTTTCCACCTCCACGTCGGGTGTTACGCCGGGACCTTCGATTAACCAGGTGCCTTCCTTGCCCCAGCCGGAAAACTCCGGTTGCGATAGCGCGCCGCGATCCAGGAGTGGTTTGTCCATGCGGATGCCGACCCAGCCGCCCCAAGTGCGAGTTCCCACCAATCTCCCCAGTTCTAAACGCTTGAAACCCTCAGAGAACGTTTCACCGTCGGATCCGGTGCCGCCGTTGCACAATGCCACCATGTAGCCGTATAGAGCCGAACCCGGACGATGGTAGCGTGATCCGTTGCGGGACGTGCCCCAAGTCCAGACCCGGCGGTCAAGCTGTCCCAGAATCCACTCGGCGATATTTCCGCCGCCGTTCCATCGCACGTCAATGATCAGCGCCTTTTTCGAGGCTTGCGGATAATATTCCTTCATCCATTGTTCAAGGCCGTCGCCGCCCATATCCGACAGATGGACATAGGCTATAGAATCGCCCGCGTTTTTCTGCACATACTCCATACGGTCATACACCCAGTCCCAATAGCGAAGCGCATCTTCGGAACCCAGCGGCTTCACCACCAACCGCCGCGCTCCCTCCAGCGACGGTTTGCTGTTGACGGAAACCACTACCAGATTGCCCGCTTTGTTATCGAGCAATTGAATGTAATTGGGAACCGTGTTCGTCGGAACATCGTCAATCGCCACCAAGTATTCTCCGTTCTTTACATTCATTCCCGGCTTGGCCAGCGGACTGCTCCGTCCGTCGTCCCACCGTTCTCCCGCCAACACACGGTCAATGCGGTAGAATCCGTCATTGGTCCGCGAGACGTCGATTCCCAAGAGACCGACGCCGACATTCTTGCTCTTTTCGGTGTCGCCGCCCCACGTGTAAGTATGCCCGGTGGTCAATTCGCCGATCAATTGCGCGATCAAATCGTTCAGCTCATCGCGGGTGCGAATCCGGTCGACCAGCGATCCGTAGTGGTCGCGCTGGGCATTCCAGTCAATCCCGTGCATGTTAGGATCATAATAGAAATCGCGCTCCATCCGCCACGCTTCGTTGAAGATTTGTTTCCATTCGACGCGCGGATCCACGTCATATGCCCAATCTTCCAGATGTAATCCGGCGTCTTTGTCGTCCTTGTCCGGTTCCGGCTCATCCGTAGCGCCTGCATCCATGATCACGAAATCGCCCTTCTTCCGCACCACGACTTTCTTGAGGTCGGCGGAAAGAGCATAGCCACGGATGTTCTTGGAGACCTCGCTGACCTTGGTTTTTTGAATATCCAGCAGCATCAAAGATGCGCCCAAATCATCGGAATCCTCAAAATCTCCCGATCTCCAGCCACGAATCGGCGAGGACACGAAATACAGCTTGCCTTCGATAGCCGCGAGACCGCCCAAGTTGCCCGGATCAACCGGCAATTCCACGATTCGATCGTTCAGCCCTTCCCAGACGATCTTGACTTCGACCTTATCGTCCTTTTTCTTGTCGTTGTCCTTCTTTTCGTCTTTTTCTTCATCCTTCTTATCTTCCGTTGCTACGCCGTCTTCATGATAGGCATAGGGACTGGGGGTTTCGGAGTCCAGCGCCAATGCAAAGATTTGATCCGGTCCCAGTACCGCAAAGCTCCAATCCAGCGCCGAATTGTAAGGATTCATGAAACGCGATGAGACGAAATACAGCCATTTCCCGTCGGGACTCCAGGTCGGAGAATAGCTCGAAAAGAGCGGATCGGTGACGGTGTGGATGGATTTCTCTTTCGTGTCGTAGATGCGGACGACGCCTGTTCGTCCGGCATTATCCACCGAGAAGATGATGTCGTAAGCGATATAGCGGGAATCGGGCGACCAGTCGTAGCTCTCGATCTCCCACTGCGAACTGTCGATCGCCGTCGTCTTGCCGCTTTCGAGATCCACCAATTGCAGAGCGCGGCGGCAATCGCCGTACACTGCCCACTTCCCGTCAGGTGAAATGCGCGGTGCGAAATTCCAGCCGCTGGCGCCGTCAGCGACTTTTTTCGGTTCGCCCACTCCGCTGGCCGGATAAAGATAGAGTGCCTCTTCGCCCGCTTGATCGGACCAGGCCAGGATTTGCTTGCCATCCGGCATGCATACCGCATATTTCTCGCGCGCTCCGATGGTATGCGAAATCTGCCGAATCACGCCGCGCCGTTCGGTGGGTGCCGTAAACATTTCGCCGCGCGCTGAGATGATCAGCCGTTTGCCGTCGTTGGTCAGTTCGAAATCGCCCGTATAGCTGTCCGGTGATATAAATTTGTCCCGCGCTTGCAGCATATCACTGGGCATGACGATTTCAATCCGCCGCGTTTCGTTCTTGGCGATATCGAATACCCAAATATCCGCGCCCAGGCTGTAAGCGATTTTCCCGTCCGCCAGTGTTGGCCAGCGCGCATCCCAATCGGTATGGAACGTGTGCTGCCGAATATCGGAGCCATCCGGCTTCATGGAATGGATATTCATGCGAGCGTCGTTGTCGCGCATAAAGTAGATTCGATCATCATACCACATCGGCGAGGTATCGTTGCCGTCATAGTTCGTTACATTGACGTAGTCTTTGAGAACCGTACTGCCTACCCAAATATCGGTGGCGGCGCCGCCTTTATAGCGCTTCCACCAGCCGTATCCCATATAATGATGAGCATCGCGATTGAAAGCAATGCGATCACCGCCCGGTTCGAAGGTGATCAGTGCCGAGCGATCAATCGGCAGCGGGTCGGGATACCCGCCCTGCGGCGATACGGTGTAACTTCGCCAGACTCCCGGTCCGGGATCGCGCATGGAACGGAAAACGATCTTTCCATCGGGAGTCCATCCGGTGACGTAGTCCGTACTGGGATGATAGGTGAGCCGCTGCGGAACTCCGCCTTCGGCCAGCATGATGTAGACATCAATGTTGCCATCATAATTGCCGCTGAAGGCGATCCACTTGCCGTCCGGTGAAAAGTACGGATAGCGCTCTTCGCCCGCTACCGTAGTTAGTCGGCGGGCGATGCCGCCGTTTAGCGGCGCCTCCCACAAATCGCCTTCTGCGGAGAAGATAACGGTATTTCCATAAGCCGTCGGCCAGCGATAATAACCAGAGGTTTCTGCACTTATGGCGGATGCAACTCCGATCGTTAAAATGACGATGATGCCGCCAAGCAAGGACAGCGGTTTCCAATGATTCATGATGCTCCTATCCGTAGAGTGATTGATTTGGTATATGAAGGCACGATTGAATACAATATCCGACTCATCTAACGGTAGCTTGTTTCTTCAATATACCATACCTCGGAGATTCCTTCAAGGTCAATTCCCTTCTGCTGGTTGGTCTGAAAATATGTTCAATATTCCCTGCACAAAAAAGGCAAGCCACAAAGGCTTGCCTTTTCAGAAATCTATTGCCCTAAGGTTATTTGACTTCCTTATGGAGCGTATGCTTTTTCATGAACGGATTATACTTCTTCACTTCAAGGCGATCCGGATCGTTAAAGCGGTTCTTGGTCGTCGTATAACGGGAGGGCGAGACTCCAGCCGCTTTCGCCTCAGTGCATTCCAGATGAATGATAATCCGGCCTTCTTTTTTCTTCGAAGCCACGGTTCCTCCTTACTTCAGATCCGCCAAGGCTCGATGGAGCCCGACTTTCATAATCGTCTTGATTCCGCGCGCGCTGACCTTGAGCCGGATCCATTGACCCGTCTGCTCGTCGTAAAACCGCTTGCTGCGCAGATTGGGATTCTGCCATTTCCGCGTACGGTTATTGGCGTGGCTGACGTTTTTCGCTTTGTGACGGCTGCGGCCGGTAATCGGACAAATTCGTGACATGGTATTCTCCGCAATCCTCTATCAATAGGCTTCGGCGTCGGTCTTGAACGGCAGAAGCGCAAGGTGACGCGCCCGCTTGATGGCTTGAGTCATCGCCCGCTGTTGGATATTGGTCAGACGGGTCAAACGCCGCGGCAGAATCTTGCCTTGAGGCGTCAGAAACCGCTGTAACAGCTTGGTATCTTTATAGTCAATGTAGTCAATCCGATGTTCTTCCAGATAGGAAGGTTTACGCTGACCGCCGGGACGAAGACGCATAGTTACCTCAAATTCCTGTTCTAATTATGAACAACGGGCCTACTTGGCGTGGGCCCGCAGGTCATACCGAAAGCCTCAAAATATACAGGATTCCTCTCAACAAGTCAAGTGCCTCTCCCGCTTATCTGACCACGTTTTTCGATTTAGCTCCACTAATTTAACGACGGGCTTTCTTGACCGGATGCGAGGGTCAACTTGCTTAAGCAACAGAGGTGCCAAGAGGTTTGCTATGTGAAGGAATATGCAAACTCCCCTACAACCCCCCCGAAGCCCTCGACTTAAGTGATCTATGCACAAAATATTCTATATATCACGCAAGACCCCTGAAATGACTGTGAATATGCTGTTCGTTATGGATTAAGCATGGGGCATGACCATTGAAAAAAGATTATCAAGAGTCTTGACAGTTTGCCCATTCGCCAATATATTACCCCCCGCTCAACGTACCCACAATATGTTGGGGTTTGGTATCCTGAATTCCACATATAATGTATAATTATATG
>CAYUIF010000028.1:0-39462 GCA_964444755.1 uncultured Alphaproteobacteria bacterium
AGCTGATTCCCGCATTGCTCGAATGCGCAATGGTTCATTATCAATTCGAAACGATCCATCCGTTTCTGGACGGTAATGGCCGCGTCGGACGGCTGCTGATTCCGCTGATCGCCATTGAGCGGGGACGATTGACCCATCCGCTGCTTTATCTTAGCGCATATTTCGAGAAGAATCGCGAAGAATACTATGACCGCTTGATGGAGGTCAGTCAAACCGGCCAGTGGGATAACTGGTTCGCGTTTTTTCTGAAAGGCGCCAGCGAACAGGCCGCCGACGCCATTCAACGCGCGGAGCAGGTGCTGGCATTGCATCATCAATACACGTCCCTGGACTTGTCGAAAACCGCCCGCCGGGTTATCGAAATGATCTTCGATAATCCATTTTTAACGATCAAGTGGGTCTCCGAAAAAGCCCAAGTATCCGGAGTGTCCGCCGGTGCGGCAGTTAGACAATTGGTTGATACTGGGATTCTGCGTCCGCATCCGCCGATTCGCGAACGCGGGCAGGTCTATGTTGCGAGAGTTTTGTTGGATACCTATACCGTTCAACTTAAGCAATCCTAATTCTCCATGTCCCTTGTTCTCCTGAAATGGATTTTATTCAACCTGTTTGTGATTGGAATGCTGGCCCTCGATCTGGGCGTGTTCCATCGCAAGGCGCACGTGGTGAAGATGAAGGAAGCGCTGCTGTGGAGCGCGTTCTGGATCGCGCTGGCGCTTCTTTATAACGGCTTCGTCTATTATTGGCGAGGCCCGCAGGCGGCGCTGGAATTTCTCACCGGCTACCTGATCGAAAAATCATTGAGCGTGGACAACATCTTTGTCTTCGTCCTGATCTTTTCCTACTTCAAGGTGCCGGCGGAATATCAGCATCGGGTGCTGTTCTGGGGAATTATCGGCGCGCTCGTCATGCGGGGGATTCTGATTGCGGTGGGAGCGGCGCTCATTGCGAACTTCGCATGGGTGATCTACGTCTTCGGCGCCTTCCTGATTTATACCGGATTCAAAATGGCCGTGTCGAAAGAACATGGCGTGGATCCCCGCCACAATCCGGTGGTCAACTGGTTTCGCCGCATCATTCCCGTGGAAAATGATTACCACGGTCAGCGGTTCCTGATCCGCCGGGACGGCCGCGCCGCGGCGACACCGCTCTTGCTGGTACTGGTCTCGGTGGAATTCACCGACCTGATCTTTGCGGTGGATTCGATTCCGGCGATCTTTGCGGTGACCCGCGATCCGTTCATCGTGTACACGTCCAACGTGTTCGCGATTCTCGGCCTGCGCTCGTTGTATTTCGCGCTGGCGGGCGTCGTGCACAAATTCCGTTTCTTGAAATTGGGCCTGGGTCTGGTGCTGTGCTTCGTGGGCGTGAAGATGCTCTTGGCCCATTCGCCGTGGAAAATCTCCACTCCTCTCGCGCTGGGGGTGGTGGGAATGATCATCGCGGGTTCGATCGTGTTCTCGCTGGTGATCCCGGAGAAGGAAGAAAAGAAGGCCGTATAAGATTCCGGCGAGGTCAGCGACCTCGCTCGGCAATCGGTAGGGGCACGGTAGGCCGTGCCCGTGGTAGCAACATTTCATCATCAGGACAACCGTCTATGGATCTGTATAATCTGCCGGCGGGAAATAATCCGCCCTCCGAAGTATCGTGCATCGTGGAGATTCCCAAAGGCTCGCAAAATAAATACGAATACGATAAAGAGTCCGGGCTGATGAAGCTGGATCGCCCGCTGTTCTCGCCGATGCATTATCCGGGCGATTACGGCTTCATTCCCAGTACATTGGCCGACGACGGCGATCCGCTGGATATCGTGGCGCTGATGCAGACTCCCAGCTTTCCCGGCTGCCTGATTCCCTGCCGCCCGCTGGGTGTGCTGGTGATGAAGGACGAAAAAGGCGTGGACGAAAAAATTCTGGCGGTGCCCATCAGCGATCCCATCTATCAGACCTATCACGCGCTGGCCGACGTGCCGCCGCATTTTCTGCGAGCGATGGATCACTTCTTCCGCATCTATAAGGAACTGGAAGGCAAGGAAGTTGTTTCCATGGGTTGGCAGGATCGCTGGATGGCGGAAAAAGTGATTATGACCTGCATCGAAGCATGGAAGAAACGGCAGAAGTGATTCACCACGAACAATAATTTCGGTCTCACATAAAATCAGGGTCTATTTTTGTTCCAAACTTGTTGCGGAGGCAACGCACATGAGAAAAATGCGAGTGGTTTGGTCGGCGATTGCTCTGACAATCGCCGTTTCGGCTTCAGCCCAGATCAGCATCACCCAAAGCAGCATCGCGCCGGTGGGCACTGCGTGGACTACTTACTCGACTATTATGAACACGGTCGAGTTTAATGTCGGTTCGGCGGGTCCGAACCAAACCTGGACGTTTGATGAGTATGCTTTCGACAGCGAAGCGCCGGGCGAGGTGGTCAATCCCGCCGGCACTCCCTATGCCGCGGATTTTCCCACCGCCAACCACGCACTCACGTCCGACGGCACGGCTTATACCTATTATCGCCTCACGCCTTCTGCCGCGTATTTCCTGGGAATGGCATCGGCGGACGCTGCCACCGTTTTCGACCCGGAAGCGTATCTCATGCCGTTCCCGTGCAGTTATAACAGCCAATGGACCACGGTGATTCATTCGGTCATGGAATACGAGCAATTGATCATCGAATCCACCGATTCCATTCTCAACGTCGCCGACGGCTGGGGAACAATCCAAACGCAATTCGGATCGGCGTCCGTGCTGCGCGTGTTCGGTCATACCTACTCGCGCCTCGAAACCAATTTCACGCCGCCGACGGAATCGGAGTATCTGGGGTATATCTGGTATTCGGCCAACGGATTGGATGTCGCATCCGTCATATCCGACGATGGCGAGACGAATCCGAATTTCACAACGGGTTTTATGGAGATGAGCACCGTACCCCAAGCCGCCGAACCGCTGCGCGGACCGGTGGCAAGCGAGTTTTACGTCGGGCAGAATTATCCCAATCCGTTCAATCCGTCCACCACGCTGCCGATGGAATTAAGCAAACCCGTGCACGTGACGCTGAGCGTTTATGATGCCACCGGCCGTTTGACCATGCAGGAAGAAATGGATCTGTCCGCCGGTCACCATCAGCTTGCGGTCAACGGTTCGGACTGGAGTTCGGGTGTCTACTGGGCCCGGATTTCCGCCGGCGCTGACCAGCGAACCGTGAAAATGCATTTAATTAAATAATGCAAGTTCCATCCATAGAGAATCCAGTCATGCGGCTCACGAAAATGCTGCGGTGCGTGCTCCCGCTCATGGTTCTGGCTGGCGCGATGCCGCTGCACGCTCAGCCGTGGGAACCGGGGGAGGGGTTGACGATTCGACCGCTGGCCGACGGTGCGTATTGGATCGTACACGAACGGCTGTGGCCGTGCAATTCGCTGCTGGTCGTAATGGCTGATTCATCGCTGGTGTTGTGCGATACACCCACCGATGTTCCAGCGACGTGGAAGCTGCTGCAATGGATGAATGAATATTTCGGACCGCACCCGCTGACGGTTTTCAATTCCCATTATCACGTGGACTGCTTGGGCGGCAACGCCGCGCTGCGCGAAGCGGAAATTCCCAGTTACGGCGGCGAACTCTCGGCGGAGATGCTGACCAAACAGCAGCAGGCGATTCGTGAACGTGTGGCCGCTGGCACCGAGCCGGACAGCAGTTGGGAAGAAGACTCCCTTATTCTGACGTTTCGGCCGCCCGATCATTTGTTTCCGCTGGATTCGGGAATGACCTTGACCTTCGGCGGCGATTCGGTGATTTGTTTTTATCCGGGCCCCGCGCATACGGACGATAATTTCGTGATTTGGTTCCCAAGCAAAAAAATCCTGTTCGGCGGCTGCATGGTCAAGGGCGGCAACTCGCTGGGCAATACCCGCGAAGCGGATTTGGAACATTGGGCGGAATCGGTGAGTAAACTCAAACGATTCCCGGCGGAAATCGTGATCTCCGGCCACAGCCGCGATCATTCGCCGGAAATTATCGAGAATACACTGCGAATTTTGGCGGAACACGGAGGACAATAGTATGAAGCACGTGCTCATCCTGATCATAGTAGCGGCCATGACGATGACGGCAACGGCGGAATTGGTGCGGCAGAATATCGAATACGCGATTGACGGTCAACCCTATGAAGGCTACGTGGTCTTCGACGATGCGCAGGTTGAGCCAAGACCGGGCGTGTTGGTCTGCCACGAATGGTGGGGACTCAACGACTACGCCAAGTCCCGCGCCGACCAACTCGCGCAATTGGGCTATATTGCCTTGGCCTGCGATATCTACGGCAAGGGCCAGCGCGCGACGACGGCCGAAGACGCGCAAAAACTGGCCACACCATTTTACAGCGACCGCGCGCTATTACGGACGCGGGTGCGGGCGGGATTGGATGAACTGCTCAAGCATCCGCTGACGGATCAGCAGCGAGTGGCGGTGATCGGCTATTGCTTCGGCGGGATGGCCGCGCTGGAACTGGCGCGCAGCGGCGCGGATATCAAGGGCGTTGTATCCTTCCACGGTTCGCTGGCTACACCGAATCCGGAGGATGCGAAGAGTATCAAGGCAAAGGTGCTGGTGCTGCACGGCGCGGATGATCCCCATGTGAATGCCGAACAAGTAGCAGCGTTCGAAGATGAGATGCGCACGGCGGGAGTGGACTGGCAGTTGGTCGCCTATGGCGGAGCGGTTCACGCCTTCACGAATCCGGCGGCGGGGAATGATCCGGCCACGGGGGTTGCATATAGTGCGGCCGCCGATCGGCGGTCGTGGCAGGCGATGAAGAATTTCTTCAACGAAATTTTCTGATCGAAAGCTCAGATAATCAATCGGATAAAAAGGCGACACAAGTCGCCTTTTCTATTTTGCAACATTACTTGCGATGGCAAGTCAATAATGGCAAAGTCCTTGCGAATCTGACAAATATTGTTATATTCGTCCGCACAACCAAACACAGGGGATTGCAATGAAGGCGCTTTTAAAAGTTTTTACGGTGATACTTGTGGCAGCCGTGGCATGCACCGGATGGGCACAGATCACCGTCAATTCATCCAACTTCCCGGGAGTTGGTTCCAGTTATATTTCTTACTCCACGGGACAGGTAACCGTTAATCTGGGCAGCGGCGGAGCGAATCAAACCTGGGACTTCACGAGCTATGATTTCACGGAAGAGGGAATTGCGACCATCGTCAGTCCTGCTTCCACACCCTTTGCCGCTACGTTCCCGACGGCGACTCATGCCTTTGCTTTGATGGATTCCGTGACCGGCTATTATTTCGCGCGCTTGACCTCCACGGCATCGCAAGGCTTGGGCTATGCGGGTGAAGCGGGTGGTGTGCCGGTTTCCATCGTTTACAATCCGGCATCCACGGATGTCGTCTTCCCACTGACCTATCAGACGGCTTGGACCTCCGTTTCCGCCTACACTTTTGAACCAATTCCCGGCTTCACGATCACCTATCGCGACTCGATCGTCAACACCTGCGACGGCTGGGGCACGTTGATTGCCGAGGACGGAAGCTGGCAGGTCTTGCGGGTGAAGGAACACAACTACTCGAGCGTCCACATTCCGCCCTTGCAACCGACGGTGACCGAGGATTACAGCTATTCGTTCATCACTAACGACGGTTTCAACGGCGCGCAGGTTATCAGCATGGAGGCGAATCCGCGTCCCGACTTCACCGAAGCGATGATCAGCGCGACGTTGAATACACTCAGTGCCGAGCCGGTGCGCGGCCCGATCGCCGATCGCTTCCATGTTAGTCAGAACTATCCCAATCCGTTCAATCCCTCCACCACCCTGCCCATCGAGATGAGCAAGACCGGTAAAGTCACGGTGGACATTTATAACGAGATGGGACAGCTGATCTCCAGCGAAACCCGTGTCGTGCCGATGGGCGCATTCAACCTGCCGATCAACGGCTCCGCGTGGAGCAGCGGCAGCTACTTTGCACGCGTCGCCGCCGACGGGCAGACTGAAACCGTGAAGATGCAACTGGTGAAGTAATTTCCGAATTCTGTAGGGGCCGATTTATCGTGCCTGCCTTTCCCCCCGCTTTAGCGGGGGGATCAAGGGGGGATGTAGGGGCACAGCGTGCTGTGCCTTCTTATGACTTCGAGAAAACAAAAAACGGGTGCGAATAATCGCACCCGTTTTAGTTCCTTCTTGCCGAGCAGGGTCCCCAGACCCTGCCGGAACCGCGCACGCGGTAGGGGCACGGCATGCCGTGCCCGCGTTTGTCATTCTGGACACCGTGTTAGCGGGCGTCCAGAATCTCTCCTCGCCGAGGAGCGTCCCCGCTCCGCCGGAATCTTCCCTTAATGATCACTTCGTCGCGGCGGCACGTGGTTTCACGTGTCCCGCTTTCACTCACCGAATTCCACCGTGACCTGAAAGAATCGCAAGCTGTCATTGGCCGGGATATGATACACCGTTTGTCCGCTCGGCAGTCCCACAATCCATTCCCACGGTCCGTCCGCTGTGGGAGCGGTATAGATTTTATAACCGGTCGCTTCGCCCACTTCCGGCCAACTCAAACGCAGCAGGTTATCTTCCGGCAAATAGGCAATCGTAAGCCCGTCAATCCCCGGAGGCTGCGAGGTGTAGACCCGAATCGTGCGCGTGGCGACTTCCCACGTGACGATTTCGTGTTCCCGTCCGGCCGGTTTCAGAACATAGGCAATATCTCCAATAATCGTAGATGTTTCGCCTAACAATGATCCGTCGGTGGCATTGTAAACCCGAAACCGATTGGTGTATTGCGGCTTTGCTAAAATTCTTTCATCCGCACTATCGTACATCCGTACAGCATAAAATACGTTTGATATTTCGGGAATCGTCCATAACTGTTCAAAGTTGTTCGGATCAAGCGCTGTCATATAACGAGCAATAATGCGCTGCGTACCATCGCCGTCCACCTGCGCGATGACATGCGCGGTGGGAAATTCAAACCGCGGCGATGCTGCTGAATCCATTGTATAAGTAGTTAACCAAGTGCTTGATTCACCTCCATACTCCGGTGGTTCAGACCCGCCCGGATCATGGCGCCATGAGTAGGAACTCATTCCCCCTAACGCTACATGCGCTGGCGAACTACCCGCGAATAATGAGATATTGGCAGAACTATCAATTTGTCGCCTGATGAGTGAGTCGCCCCGCAAATCAAAAAAAACGGTGCATTCATCATGAGTCGAAGTTTCGAATCCACCGGGTTTGTACATGTAAGTTTCCCATGTGGACCCTAAATAGAAGACGGATGTCGCCTGTGGCAGCGATGGCCACAAAATCGGTGAACGACTGTATCTTGTACCCGAACCATACGCTCCATTGTCCCAATAGTTATAACTCTGTTGATAGAAGGAACCTAAAGGTGAACCTGTTTCCAGATTAATTAGCCAATAGATGAAATTGCTATAGCCATCCCAGTATTCCCAACAAATCATTTCGCTTCGGATCAGCGCGCATATATCGTCGCCTTGGTTCGGAATCCGTAATAGTGTGATTCGTTGGTGTCCGGGTGGAGTGCTATCGTAATAGCACAAAGTATGAAATAAAACAAACGGCTCCACGGGTATACCGGTAACATGCAACGGCTCCCCCAAACTCTCCGTCCAGTAAATCGAATCGTTAGCGATATACGCATAGCCAAACGTCGAATCACTGGTCACATGCTGCACATCCCACGGTCTATTCGCTGGGATTTGAATTTCCTGTGTCACGACCAGCGGATAATCCGCCCGCGCCGTTGCCGCGACCAGCAGACAAGCACATATCAAAAAACCTACTCGCATAATTGACCTTGTTGTAGTGAAATAAGGAATAATGAATTAAGATAATACCGCCCGTGGCCCAAGTCAATAACCGCCGGAAAGATTTCAATTAGTAGGGGCCGATTTATCATGCCCGCACTTCCCCCTGCTTTAGCGGGGGGATAAAAGGGGGGTGCCGTGCATTGCAGACTCTGCCGCCTTCTTGACCGACATGTTGTATATACTGCAACAAATATTTCGCACCCCTAACTCTTAACAAAATAACACCATTACATAATTAGTTAATATACAACAAAATACAGCAAGCTATTGTTTGTCATGGAAGGAGGCACTCCCTGCGAATGCCTCCTTTTTCTCGATTACTTTGACTTTGTGACACAACCCACAAATTAATTTAATACTACTAATATCAATAAAATAATACGATCTTTATATGAACATCTGTTCAGTCCGAATGGCTGATATCATTCGGTTTAGTGTTTTATAGAAAACATTCTTGACAAGACATAGGTACAAACTGTATATTAAAAGCGTCATTTTCACGAAAGGCTAATCATGATCCCATCCCTGACCGACCTCATCCAATCCCTGGAATCTCCCCACCAAGTAGACCTTGATGAACTGAAAACCGGCTTGGAGAACATCGCCCGGCAGGTAACCGAACGCGAGCAAACTGCCCAACTCTACGAACTGGAATTGCAGCGGGAAGTGCGGGCGAAAGTGGATTTGTGCGGCGGCATTACCGGTTGTCCGCGTCCCGAAGTCGCATTCGAACTCACCGGCCAAGCTCTGCTGGCCGCGCGGCGCGACATCATCCACAAGTTCAACGAGGTCTTTTTCATGGCTCCCCTCTGCCGCAATACTCAAAAACCCAACCCTGCGGCGCGCTGATCCCGCGATCACGGATGCGAGCCACTCTCAAACCTTGTGAGTACGCGCGATCGGGAGCACTTCCTCACCACCGGAGCGGGTTCCTCCGCCCGCTCCGGTCCGACCGTTTATTCATCACCGCGCGGCGCATCCTTATATAGGTGCCGGATCGTCGCCGCCGGACTATCAACGAAAGGACCGATTCATGTCAACCACCTTCACCGTTTCCAATGACGGAGCGGGCGCGAATCTCGCGCTGACTTTCGAAGTCGATGCCACCGCCAACAAGGATTTTACGCTGACCGATCTCGACAACCACCTGACCGCCGCCGTGATGGCCGGGAACAACAAAGTCGGCATGGGCAGCGCGGGCGATCGCGTCATCGGCAAAGTGATCAAAGTTTCGGAAGAATTACAGGCGGGAACGGCGATTCCCGCCCTGTGTACCGTGCAAGTGACCGGCGTAGCGCGCTTCAAATACAGCGGCACGGCGCCCACCGTCGGTCAGAAGATCGAAGCGGACGGCACGGGCAAAGTGCGCATCGCGACCACTTCGGCGGACGTTCCTGCGGGCGGAACCAAACATCGCGGGCTGGTCATCGCCGTCACCACCGCCGACACGACCTGCGACGTGCTGCTGGACGCGTGAATCAAAAACTGAAATTCCGAAAGGCTGAAACGCCGAAGGAATCGGCATAACGCCGATGCTTTTCGCGACGGCCTTTCATTTCAATCAGTTCCATTTGATTCAGGATTCTTGTTTCAGTATTTCAGCGTTTTAGTATTTCAGAATTTTATGAAAGGATTTTCCATGACTCTCGATTTTTCCAATGCCTATTCCCTGCGCGAAAAAGTCAACGAACATTCGCGCAGCGGCAATCTTGCCCTATATGCTGAAGCTCAAGAGCGCGGTGTGAGCTTCTCCGATCTGCTGGAAGAGCTGGATCCCACGCCGCGCAAAGCCGATGGCTCGCTGGACAGCCCGATGGATGCCTTCGAGCGGCAGCTCTATCTGGCGGGCGTAATTCTGAGCGGCCGTAATGCCACCACGCTGGAGCAATTTCTCACGGGCGGCGGTTTGATTCTCGCCCCCGAATATGTCAGCCGCGAAATTCAACACGGCTATCGCATGGTGCAGGATCCCTCCGACTTGGTGGCGGCGACCGTGCCGGAACGCGGCCCGTCGGTCAAGCCGATTTATATAAAGACCGAACTCGCCAAGAAACCGCTGGCGCGACGCGCGGAAAGCGCGGCCTATCCGATGGTCAAGCTCGTCTATCGCGAAAAAGACGCGGCCATGGTGGATCGCGGGCGGCAATTCGATTTCAGTTATCGCGTGCTGAAGAATCAGAAGTTGGCCGAGTTCCGCGTGTTCCTCAATTGGGTGGGTGCGGAGCTCGCGTTCGACGAGATCACCGAAATCTACAACGTGATCGTGAACGGCGACGGCACGTCGCCGGCGCCCGCCAACTGCTTTAACGGCACGGCCGGTACCTTCGGCTATTCCGATTTAACGCATTTGGCGATGGCATTCGGCGGTCCGGCGCACATGACGCACTTGTTGGGAACGAAAGCGGACATCGAAAAAATCCTCAACATCCCCGAATTCCAGGACCCGCAGGCGTTCCAGGGCTTTGCCGGATTCCATCAGACCGGCGATTATCGGACGTTTTTGCCGATCAACACCAAGCTCGTGGTTTGTCCGGGGGCCACAGCGACCAAGTTCGCGGCACTGGATCACCGCTTTGCGATTCGCGAATCGGTGGCGCAGCCGCTGCTGATCGAAGCCGAAAAAGTGATTTCGCAAAAGCTCGAATCGGCGGTGATCAGCAAGGAGTCGGTCTATACCATTATGGTGGACGACGCCGTCACCGTCAGCGACTATTGAGCATGACTTGAACCGCCTCATCGCGGGGCGAGTCCCCGGATTTGCCCCGCGTTGCAGTGCGGTCTGCTTCATCTATCATCCTTTATCCTTCATCCTTTAAAACATCATGGCCAACACCACCCTCAATTATCTGTTCGCCCGCGCTCCGCTGTCCACCGTGGTTTTTTCCGGAACCGTCACATCGGTATCGGTTTATCTGAATGCCCCCGGCGGTATCGCGGGTGACGGCGTTCCCATGCCGCGCGCCGGATATCTGACCGGACTGCAAGTCTGGGACGGCACCCGGCAATACAGCGACCAAGCCAAGATCGCCTTCAATGCCGGAGATCGTCTGGCGATTTATTGCCAGAACGTGGGCGGCAGCTATACGGTCAGAGCCCGCCTCAACGGCGTATCCACAGCTCTGGATTGCGCAGAGATTCCCTTCAACGTAACGCTGTTCGCGACGCTGGAGATCAGTCTATTGCGAACATAAGTCCGAAGCGTTACCGACCTTCGTCGTTCAATCAAGAGAAATTATCATGTCCTTTACCAATCTGACCCTCGTAAAAAAACACTTGCTGCAAAGCGCCTTCGGGCTGCTGGAGATTTCTGCAATTCCCGCCACGCTCATCGAATACAGCGAACTTGAATTGCCCCATCATAATATTGTGGAGAATACGGAAGTCGTCAAGCGCGTCGAGACGCTGGCTCCCTATGAGGAGGGATACGTGCAGCTCAGCGGCTACAATTGGCGGGCACTGTCCCGCCAGCATTTGGTGGAAGGCAGCCCCGTGGTGACACTTGGCGATACCTTCACCACGATTTATGTCGAGGAGAAGGACTATATCGTCGATTATCCGACCGGAAAAATCCGGCGGGTTCCGGGTACGACGATTCCTGACAGTCAACCGCTCACCGTCTTCTACTATGCCTACCGTCTGTTCAGCCGGGACACTGATTATGAATTCGATCCGGTACTGGGAACAATGTGTCGTTCCGTGACCAGCGCGATTCCCGACGGCGGTCATGTCTTGATCCAGTACAGCGTAACGGCGGGAAGTGTCACCGATGATCTGATTCTCGAAGCGATTACCGAAGCCGAGGATCGGATTGTCCGCTCGCTTAGTGGCGATTATTCCGCATCATCCGCCGATCAAGGTCTGAAAACCGGCGCCACCGAACTGGTGATGGCGATCTTAGCCCGCGACTTGGCGGGCGATACGCTGGCGCGCCGTCTGACCACCGATGGCGCTCCGCGCGCTAAAGAGTGGCTGAATCTATCCGGCATGTATGAAACCCGCGCGTGGCAAACGCTCTCGCCGTTTTTGGATCCCTTCGCGCTGCATTCTTCGGAGAAACGAACCAATGGCTGAACGAAAACCGAAACGCAAGATCGAGGCGTGCACGTCCGCGCCGCTCACCGCTCCGCCGCCGCCGGAAACGGATGATCCGTTTCAGCAGATCATGGCCAAGCTTTACACGTTGGCAGTCGAAGGCAACGTGACCGCCGCCAAACTCTATCTCGATTATTCGATGAAAGACCTATCAGAGAATGCGAACGGCCTCTCCCTCGATGAGGCGTTAAAGCTGCTGCGCGAACAAACCCAACCTGAGCAGCCGTCATGACCGCCGAGCAATTCCAGGAACTCCTGCGCTGCCTGCGCGATCCGTGGCACTTCGTGACGCACCACATTCGCACGCAGGATCCGGCGCGCGGCGAACTTCCTTATCCATCCTTTGATTATTTGCGGGAGTTGATCATCGCTGCCCAGCAGCATCGCTATCTGTTGGTTCCCAAGTCGCGGCAGATGATGGTCACGTGGACGATGACGGCTTACACGTTATGGCGGGCGCTCTTTCGCGGACCGGGACTATATCTGTATTTATCTCGCAACGAACGCTGCGCCGAGGAACTCATCGCGCGCACGCGGTTCATGATCGAACGGCTGCCGGAATTCATGCGTCCGCGCTTGACCGGCAATTCCCGCGAAGAGATTTCCTTCGGCAAACTCGGTTCGCGGATTCTTTCCTTGCCTGCTTCGCCCAACGGGCCGCGCATGTATTCTCCCAGCGGCGTATTCTGGGACGAGATGGCGTTCACGCCCTATGACGAATACATTTGGAGCGCGCTTAAACCGGCCTTGGACAGCGGCGGGCGGTTCGTGGGCGTGTCGTCGTCGGGCGGCGCGTTGAATCTGTTTGCCAAGATGGCGACCACCCCGTCTCCCCCCGTTCACGGGGGGACGGAAGGGGGGCTATTTCACATCCACCAAGTCCACTATTCCCTGCATCCCGACAAGCAGACAGACGAGTGGAAGCAGCACGCCGCGCAGGGACTTTCCCACACACGGTGGCAGATGGAGCAAGAGATATCCTTCGATGCGCAGAATGATTTGGTGTATGACGAATTCGATCCGCAGCGACACATTCTGCCTGAAGACTGGCGGGTGAATCCGCTGGGCGAGGTCTATCGCTCGATTGATTTTGGTTATCGTCATCCGTTCGTGCTCTGGATTCAACGCACCGACGAGGATGATTTCATCGTCTTCGACGAGTGGTCAGTGGAAAACCGCACCACCGAGGAAATGCGGCTGGCGATTCACAATGTGGATTTATCGCACGGACTTTCCGAGGCGCGGGTGCGGTGGAGCGCTTGCGATCCGGCGGGCGCGGCGGCGCAGGATAGCGGGTTATCGCCGGTGGACGTGCTGCGGCGGGCGGGGATGAAGCTTTGTTATCGTTCCAGCCGGATTGCGCCGGGGCTGGAACGGGTGAAGGCGGCGTTGTGCGATACGACTGGCCGCGTGCGCTTGCGGATTGCGCCGCGCTGCCAGAAATTGATTGCCGATCTCAGCCGCTATCGCTGGGCGGCGGGCGGGGACGAACCGCAGAAGGACGGCGTGTGCGATCACTCGCTGGATGCGCTGCGCTATTTCTTCGTCAACTACGATTCGGCCACCGACTCGCTGCCCGCTTTGCCGCGCATTACAGGAATGCGGAGATAAAAAAACGGCGAATCCGCTGGGGATTCGCCGTGAAGAAAGGCTTGGAAATACTATTTCAACAGAACCAGTTTTTGGGTTTTGGATTGTCCGGCGGTCTCCATCCGGCAGAAATAAAGTCCTGAAGGCAGATCAGAACCGTCGAAGGTCAGCGAATGGGTTCCCGCCTCGAATACCCGTGATGCCACTGTTCGAACTAATCGCCCTATTATGTCGTACACTTTCAGTTCCGCATGAGCCGCGCGCGGCAGCGTGAAAGAAATGGTGGCCGTGGGATTAAACGGATTCGGATAGGCGGCAAGGGTGAAGTCTGAAGGCTGCGGATTGAAATGCTCGGTTGTACCTAAAGCAGCGGAGCAGTCGTAGATGCCGAAGAAAGTGACGTCGCCCACATGTGCACAGCTTCCTGTAACAACCACGCTTTGGGCTGAGCCGGGAGTAATGTAAAAACCCACTTCTTGTGGTGCTGTTCGATTAGTGACATCAATCACCCGCAAGCCACCATTCCAATCTGCGACGAATGCATGGTTTCCTGAAACAGTAACACCATAGGCATAGCCTTGAGTATCGAAAAAACCAATCTCGATGGAATTCGACAGATTCGCAACATCCAAAATATGCAGGCCAGCTTCTTCCGCTGCTACGAAAGCGTAACTATCGGAAGCATCCACACCATATACATAGTCAAGCCGATTATATATCTCTCTTAAAATGGGACGGGCGGGATTGGAAATGTCGAACATGCGCAATCCATCATCACCACATGCCGCGTAGACGATATTACCCGACACGGATATGTCAAACGCATAGAGTGATAAGAAACAGCTAAAAACTTGTTCCGGTGCAGATGGATCAGCAATATTGAAAACCCGAAGGGCGCTGAAATAAAGATATTCCTCATCATCTTCGTCCAGAACATAGGCATAATTGCCTGATATTGCCACTTCGCATGCTCGACCCGGAATTGCACAATATCCCACGACATTAGGCAGTGCTGGATTCGCGATACTAATTGAAAGCAAACCATGATAGCCATCAGCGACATATGCATGACTACCCGATAGCGCTATACCTTCAGCGGCATGTGAAGAATCGCAAAAGCCCACCTCTACTGGCTGTTCAGGGTTTGCGATATCAATTATCCGGAGACCGCTTGTTCCTGTCGCCAGATAAGAATAGCTTCCCGAAACTGCAATATCATGTATATAGTCGGGAGAATCGAACACCCCAAGTTCGATCGGCATTTCTGGATTCATAATATTAAAGACATGAAGTCCAAAATATTGGGTGCTTATATATGCAAGATTACCGGATATAGCCACTCCCAAAGCAAACGGTGTATCCGTAAAGCTAACTGCCGTGGGATTGGCTGGATTTGAAATGTCAAACACCATAAAATTGCTATAGACGGCAAAAGCATAATTTCCTGCGACAGCAATATCACCACCAATTCCGGCAGCATCAATTGAACCGATTTCAGTTGGAATAGATGGATTGTGTATATCGATTACGCGCAGGCCGCGATGATCAACCGTGTATGCATAATTACCAGCTACCGCTACACCTTTACTGGAACAGCTTGTCGTATCGTAGGTACTGACTAAAAAAGGCGAGATGGGATTTGATATGTCAATTATTTGCAAGCCAGCTGCCACATTTGTTATATATGCAAGATTGTCTAATATCGCTAAGCCTTCTATGCTGCCTCGTGTTATTAGGCTACCGACTTCAATAGGATACGTCGGATTAGAAATGTCTATTACTCGAAAATCCGCGTTTAGGTCTCCCACATAGGCGAACGATCCCGAAATGGCTACGCAATAAGCAGTACCCGGGGCATCACAGTAGCCGATCACAGCAGGTGACTCTGGATCGGAGATATCAACGACTGATAAACCCCCATACGAGCCAACTGAGTAAGCGTAGTTACCCGCCACCACAATCCCATAGATACTACCCGTTGAGGTACAATAGCCAATTTCCACAGGGTGTGTAGGATCAGCAATATTAATAATCCGGAGACCACTTGCGGATGTGGCGATGTAAGCCAGAGTATCCATAATCGCAACCTTGTATGCAGGTGCCCAATATGGAATACTACTCAACTTGCTGACATTCAAGCTGTCCTGCCCCGCGCAAGGCGAAACGAAGAGTGCAAAGAGAATCGCAATACCAATCAATTGTAAACGCATCGCCAGTGTCCTCATGATCAATAAGCAACATATTATCGGATTCAATAATAAATAGATGAAAGCGCGATAAGTCAATGAAATTGTGAATGCCGTCGCGCGTGGATTAGCGATAATATTCAATGGGTTAAATCCATCAACAATTCAAACTACATTCGTGTCAACATTGGGAGTTTTTCCATGCCTCTTCCGTTTTTCAAATCCCATCCGCGCCCGCTGATTCTATATCCATAGCACAAAACGTGGATCTCAGACTTCCTATACGGAAACGGATGGCTTTTCCGCCATCCGTAATGAAAAAAGCTGTTCTTTGAGAATTTATTCCACCATCGCCTTTACCCGATAGTAGAGCAAGCTGTCGGTGGGATTGGAATGAATAAAAACGGTGGTGTCCGGCGGCGACGGTTCACCCAGTGAATCCCACTGCGCTGAACTCAAATCCGGACTGTGATAGACCACGTAGCGATTCACGCTGATCGGAAGTCCGCTCGTATCCAAAACCACCGGCAACCAGTTCAGTTGAATTCGTGGCGGACCACTCACATATTGAATGACTAAGCTTTCCGGTTCTCGTGGCACCGGGCAAGGCGCGAAGTAGGAAATGTCGAATGTACTAAAGTAGTCCCCTTCTGCCAGATACGCGTTACATCCCCAGACTGCCAGCTTATCGGCAGCGCCCGAAGATCGATGATAGCCCACTTCCGCCGGATGGGCCGGATCGGTAATGTCAAACACCAGTAGACCGAGGTATCCGGCAGCGGCATAGGCATAGTTTCCGATAACCTTCACATCGGAGAACTCTGCATTCGTACTGTATGTACCGACTTCCACGGGTTGGGACGGATCGGAGACGTCTAACACCTTGAATCCAGAACCGGCGGTTCCGACATAGGCGTAGTTGCCGACGACGTCTAAAGCCTTCGCGCCAACAATACCGGTCCACGGATCGTTCACTTGTACCGGATATCCGGAGACATCAATGATGTGCAGCAGTCGGCTGTTGTTATCGACTACGTACGCATAATTCCCTTCTACCGTCACGAAGGTAATCGGCATTTCGATAGAACTGCCTTGCCACACCCCGTAGAGATAGATGTCGAGAGGATCGGCCACGTTGTAAATCTCGAGACCATAACCACCGGCAGCCAGATAGGCAAAGTCTCCGCTGACGGCAATATCATAGATCTGGTCATTCCAGGTGGCGTTGTATGATCCCTCCATCCATGGTGTGGTAGGATTGGAGATGTTCACGATCACAAGATCCTCCCTTCCACCGAGGTACGCCCGGTCTCCGGCAATCTCGACCGGCCAGATCGGTACACTGTATTCATAGACTGCGGCTACCGCCGGAGACCCCGGATTCGATATGTCAATGATCTGCAGCTTGCCATTGATCGCGAACGCATAATCACCCTGCACAGCGACATCCCAAACTCCTCCACGCCGGTCCAGCATTCCTTCCGCCACCAGATTGTGGGGATCGGTGATGTTCGTGATACGAAGACTGTAGCCATCGGTAGAAGAAATTAAATTGCCCCCCAACCCCAGCCATTTAGCGCCATACGGAAGGAGTATCCGATCCGTGTACTGGGGATCGGCCGGATTGGAGATGTCGAACGCGTAGATGCCCTCGCGTTCTTCGGCAAGATATATGTAGCTCCCGGCGATCTCGATGTCCAGAAAATCCTCCCCGTAAAAGAAGTTGCCGACATCCACCGGGACAACGGGATTGGAGATGTCAACGACTTGCAATCCGGTGGTGTAGCAGGCAAGATAAGCGTAATTTCCGGCAACCTCGATGGCTCCCGGCAGCCACGCGTTGGTGTCTAAAACGCCAACTTGAAACGGAGCAGCCGGATTGCTGACATCCAAGATTCGCAGTCCGTCGCCGTAGCCAGCGAGATAGGCATAGCCACCTCGAACCTCGATATCGCGCGCTTCGCATGAATCGTAGAAACATACCTCGGTCGGCGCGGTTGGATTTGAAATATCTATGATCCGCATGCCAAATCCACCGCTCGATACATAAGCGTAATTCCCGGCCGTGGTGATGGCAAATCCGCCACTCGGGCAATACGCTGCTTGTGTCGGATGAAACGGATCGGAGATGTCAAACACCCGAAATCCTTCTTCTTCCACGACAAAGGCGTAGCTTCCGACAATCGCTACGTCCTGACTGCCATCGTAGTAGGCGTCATAGTAGCCCACTTCATAAAGGTTGTCAGGATCCGCAATACTCACGATTCGCAATCCGCTTCCTCCGGTAGCAAGATATACCAGAGTATCCACAATAGTTGATCCGCGCGGATTGGACCAATAGTCGAAAAGAGTTGCGATCCGGCTGACGTGCAGGCTGTCTTGCCCAAGCGTTGTCCGCAGTCCCGAGAGCAAGAAGCAAACAAATAATCCATAGCGCAGGCATCTCATGATTCACTCCTTTAGCTGAAAATTTTCTCGAGTGAATTTCTGCCCCAAGCTGTAAAAACTTATTTACGGTCATATTGGCTATGAATCAAGATCTCAAGAGATGAAAGAGAAAAAATTCTCAATCGTATAAGTTGCAACTTTACAAGAAATTATGTTTGGTAAATGTGTTGAATTTACCCTCTAACAACGGAGTCTTTACTATGCCTCTATCCTTCTTTAAATCCCATCCGCGCCCGCTGATTCCGCCGCGCATCGGCACGCAGCGCGCCCCGAGCAATCGCGTTCCGTTTTCCAGCTCCGGCCGCGTGCCGGTTTCGCAAAAGCCCACCGTGAGCGGCAACCTGTTCACGACCACGCTGGACGGTCAAGATTTCGTGTGGATGGGCAGCAACCGTTCGCAGTTCTACCGCTATCTGCGCGATCACATTCCGATCATCTCCTCGGCGGTGTGGGCATGGGTGCATTTATGCGCCACCCCTCAAAGCTACAGCATGGAAGGCTCGGAAGCGGAAAAGCGGCGGGCGGCGCGGCTTCTGAAAGCCCTCGATCAGCGCGTCTTCGAAAATCCGCTGGTGCGGCGCGAAGGCATTTCCCAGCTCATCGAACAGTTCTTTCTGGAATTGTTCACGGTGGGGAGTTTCGCGGGTGAAATCGTGCCGCTGGCCGACGGCAGCGGAATTGATTATTTCAGCACGATGGATCCCGATCTGATCCAATGGGAACGGGACGGCCGCTGGCGCGCGTTCATCGAACACGAAAACGGCGAGCGAACCTATCTTTCGCCGGAACGATTCTTCTTCGCCACGCTGGGGGCGGACATCACCAATCCGCGCGGCATCGAACCGCTGGCTTCGATTCCGTTCGTAGCGCAGATTCAGGAAGCGATGCTGTCCGACATGGCGCGCAGCGCGCGCAACGCGGGCACGCCCCGGCTGCAAATCCGTATTCGACCGCCGCAGCCCTTCGCTCATGAATCGGAGAAGGAATACCAGTCACGCATCAATAATTATTTCGACGGTACCGTCGCGCAGTTTTCCAAGCTGGATGCGGACGACAACCTGTTCACGTGGGATGACGTGGAAGTGCTGATGATCGGCGGCGACCAGAATCGCAACTTCACCTGGCGGCTCAATCGCGAGCAAGTGATCGAAGACGTCATCACCGGACTGCGGCTCTATCCGTGGGTGGTGGGACGCAGCCACGGCACGACCAAGAATTGGGTGGAGTCGCAATTCAATATGCTGATGCAGATCGTGGACAGCGTGCAGCGATTAGGCGCGAGCTTCGGCAACTGGCTGCGCAACACCGAACTCAAGATGAAGCACCTCCGCGTCACCACCGATCATATTTTCGCCCCCAACCAGGACCCGTTTATTCTGCAACGGATGCAGGCGAAATCCGTGGAGTTCGAGACCGTGCACAAGAAAGTCGAAGCGGGCTATATCTCCAAGGACGACGGCGCGCGGGAGATGGGCTACGAGTGCGCGTACGTTACCGACGAAAAAGCGGCGAGCTGATTAGCCCGCCGCCGTGATCGTCAGTTTACAATTATTATTTTTCCAATACGGCTTTTTCGATCACCGGAGCCGGACGCGAAGGCAAGGCGAGGCGCGCGGCATTCTCGGCCACCACGACGTAGTACATGGGAGTCGGATCCACGTAAACTCCCGGATCGGCGAAAAACGTATCCACGGTCGTGGTCAGCAGATTGCCGGGATTGACCTCCACCGGCAAGTCCGTACTGTGGTAGATCGAATACGACGTTGCGCCCGTTGTCGGACTCCAATGCAAGCTTAGCGCCGGGTAAGGAGTCGTTTGCAGCATCGCCACCAGATCAGTCACCGGATCGGGAACCACGGCGCACGGTTCGGTGGTGACTTGAATGGTATACGATCCCGAATACAGATTGTACCCGTGAACAATGAAATAGTGCGGATCGTAGGCTTGCGCCTGAAAACTCGCAGTACTGCTGGTCGTATAGATGCTGCCGCACCAGCTATCGTCGTTGCAGCTTACCGAAGCAATTCCCGGACACGCCCCGCTGGCGCGGATTTCCAGTCCGGTATCGTAAAACGAACCGCACAGGGTTACGGTGATGTTCTCGCATTGGGCCGGTGTATAAGAATAGACCACGTCCGGCGATGAACTGCCGATGCAATTCACGAAGTCGTTCACTGCGCAATTCGTCGTTCCATGATCCGTATAAGGAAGTGCGGCAATGGTGCGACCGGGGCAATCGTCGGGAACGGCAAGCTCTTCGCAGTCCGCTTGTTCGATGCAGAGGCTTAGGTCAAAAGGATATTCCGTCCACTCGCCGTCTTCCCAAAGCAGCAGACGATTATTGCCATAATCGGAATTGAGCCATCCCAGAATGCAGTAAGGATCACCCCCGCCCTCGATGCGAATCCAGCCGTTGGGCAAATAGCAGTACGGATTTAGTTCCGCCGTGAATTTATAAATGACATGGTTGGTGGAATCGGTCCAGCGGTAGTAATCGTAGATTTGCCCAGTGAGCGAAAGATCGTAGCTGCACACCAAAGAACCGGGATAGCCCGAACTGTCGGCAAAGATATCGATATATACTTGGAGCGGATCCTCCAGACAGGAGATCCAACTTCCGCCGCCGGATTGAATCTGGGTTGCCCAGAAGGTTAGGCGATTCATTGCGGTGGTGATTCCGCTGAAATCCTCATAGAGGTCTGCCTCGAAGTACGGGTTGTTTCGCTCCACAAGCTGCGCGCCCCAATTCAGATACCACTGGTGAGCCGGTTGGCTCACGATCGCTTCCGGCGGGCAGGCGGGTGGATAGGCACACGGATCAGCCAGACAATTGATTCCGTAAGCATACACTCCGCCCAGAGCATCGCAATGCGCCGGATCGGTTTGCATACAGGACGGTTCCACAATTGATCCGTAGCAGCAGCGACCCGTACGCGGATACACTTCCAGGGTGTACTCGCCGCAGGAGTAGCCGTAGGATTCTACTGTGAGGTAGTAATCGCCGGGCATCAGATGAACAGAATAAATCTGGGAAAGACCGTAGCTGCCGCAGCCGTCATCATCGGCGGCGATGATCGTCGAAGAGTTGCAGCATTGCGAGGTGAGATAAATGAAGCTGTCCCAACTGGAAGCGGAAGTGCACAAGGAAAATGTCCAGTCCGCCTCATAGGGAATATGAACGAACACCGTTTGATCTTCGCTGCCGCGCAAGCCGCAATCGTTGATAGCGCCGCACGTATTGCCATTGACCGAACCCGGTGCATTCAGCGTATAATCGTCGCAAATCGGAATATAGCCGACGTGAATCTCATAGGATCCGCCTGAGCCGTTGCTCGGATCAAATACCACCGGATAGTAGTACGTTCCCGGATCGAGTCCGTACCAGCGAATCGTGATTCGGCCATCGGGACATGAGGATGTTTCATAGACACCGGCGGAAGTAAATCCGGTGCATGGACAACCGAGGGCGAGATTTAGCCAGAGATTAGAATAGGGATTAACGGATCCGCAGAAATCCAGAAACACGTTGCTTGTTTGAGCAACCGTAAAAGCAACCCAAACGTGTCCGCCGCCGAATATCGGGCAATCGTTGACGGCACAGGTTGATGTTCCGTAAAACGTGGCCGGCAGACTCACCGGAGTCACGCTGCTGCACAAATTGTTTACGGGTGCCGGTCCGCACTGAATCTGGATTCGCCATTCGTAGAGCGTGCCGATATCGCTAGAGGCGGAGTCGCAGATTTCCAATTCCCAGGTTCCGTTGGCGCTACTCCCGGCAAAATCGTAATTGATGGAATACTCCGGCTGAAACGAGCCGGTAAAGGGGGCTGATCCCGCCGAGATCGGAGTCGTTGCCTGGTCATCGAATAATGTATTGATGAAATTATCGCCGCTGCCGCCGCGTTCAATGCATAATGGTACGGAAGCGCCATTGGGTCCATGCAGGAAGAAGTTCAGATCACCGTCATAGGTGTGAACGAGGTTAACAATAAGGACATTAACGTCTAAGACATAACCCATGCCGGAAACGACAATCTCAGCCGATACGGAGGTCGCGCAGCGATCGTCGGGAATGACTAACGCACCGGTCCAACCGAACCACGGACCGCCGTTGTCATCCAGTGAAGTGCGGGAGCGTTGATCCGTGCGCGTGGAAACGGGCGCGTCACTTGAACCTTGCTGCGGAGCGGGGGCGGCGGCAAACGTTGAAACCGGTAATGGGTTTTCCGAAGATGTGCCGGACTTCTCGATGATATCAGCTTGAACCGGCAGGATTAGGAAAAAAAATACGGCGAGCACGATTGCCCACCGGACATCCAGGCTGCGACATTGCCGCACGGTACGCCATAACAAGCTGTTCATGGCGATTCCTTTCAAAGGTGTCGTTTAACTCAAATCATAATGTCATGTTTGTCTAAATATACTTGCCTTTCTACAATATCGTCAAGAGATATTGTAGTCCTTTAAAAAATTGTGGAGATTGTATCCAGCGATCTTTCGGATAGTTACATGTTTTCAGGACGACTTCAATGGAAATTGACGGCTTGCCTCCTGTAAAGAAAGCGGCGAGCCGGAACGACTCGCCGCATGATCAGATTATAACAATTCCCGTTACGGCTTCTTATCCAATTCCCGTAGCACATCCACACACCATCCCCCGACCACGGGAATCACTTGCTTTGAAAATTCGCGATTGGGACGACCGGCCATCATATTGTCGAAGCTGGCACGTTGAGATTCGACATTCGTAAAGAAGTGATCCATATTCGGCACTTCCTCAAAGCGCGCGCGGCCGGGATGCAGATTGTTCATCAAGTCCACCGCATAGAGATGCTCGCTGCGATCGGTGATGAAATCCGCACTGCCATAGACAAACAGCGTCGGGCAAGTGACGGTCATCCATTCGCGGGCGAGATTCAGATCGGCAATATCCTGAATGAAGGTGTAATAGGCGGGATACTCCAGATCGTCGGCCAATTCGGGATGCGCTTTCACGATCTCATCGGGCGTTTGCTTTTCAATAAGCAGCAAGTGCATGGCCAGCTCTTTTTCGCGGGCGTAGATTTCGATGGTATCCGGCGACACTCCCGCCAATACCAATTGCCGCCGTTGGTTGGTCAATTCGTATTCGATCCACCAGATTCCGGACGTGGCAATGGCCACGATGCCCTGCACGGGAACTTGATTGGCCAGCACCGGCGCCACCACGCCGCCCATGCTGTGGCCGACGAGAATAATGCGGCCGGTATCCACGAAATCGAAGCGCGGCAAATCCCGGAACGCCGCCACATAGCCCTTGACTTCATCGTAGAAGTTCTGCGTAGCGCAGGGCGGGCCTTCGCTATCAGCCATACCGGTTTTTTCCACCCGCAGTGTAGCGAAACCGGCGCGAGTGAGTTCGTAGAGCAGCGTCTTGTAGGGATGATCCTGTCCGTCCATGAAATCGAGGGAATAACAGCCGATGCCGCCCAGGAAGAAAATCAGCGGCAGTTTGCCCGGCTGACGAGGCTTGGTGAAGATGATCCGCCGCAGCGCGCCGTCCACCGGAACCGAATCGTAGATCACTTCGAAGTCGTCCGGCTTTTCGCGGGGAAACTCGTGCAACGCCACTTGTGTAGTGAACGGCTGGCCGTCGCGGAAGAAGGCGATCTCCACTTCATCGCCGCCTTTGTAGCGCGCAAGGGCCGAAGACAACGCGGAGGGATCGGCAATGGGCTTACCAGCTAACGCAGTAATGATATCGCCGCTTTTCAATTCCGCCGCTTCGGCGCTGGCGCCCGGCGTGACCGTCACGATGGACACGCCGCCGTCCGGCAGATTCTTGATTTGAGCGCGCACGCTGTCGGGTACAGGCGTGGTCTGCACGCCGAAGAACGCGCGGCGCGGCAATTGATCCTCGGCAAATACTGCTGTAGCCAACAGGATCAGAATGAAAATAAAAAGGTTTCGCATGATCGTCTCACAGTAAATGATTTCGCAGCCGACAACATCCGTCTCTAATTAATATCTCATCAACCGTCACAAGAGGGTTTTTATGATTCTGCAGCTTTTATCCGGTCCGGTGACCGCCGCGCGGGAAGCGGCGGCGGCAAGTGATATCGAACAAATCAACGCGCTGCCCAATCCGCCGCTGTGCGAACTGGGAGCGGACGATATTCATGTGCGCCGCTGCCGATTGGCGGGGGATGCGGTGGATTCGCAGTTTGGCTGCTTCCGCTCGCATGACCTGCCCCGCGTGCTGGAACTCACGCACGGCGCGCCCGCCTTGATCGGCCACAACCGGGAAAGCATCGCGGTAGCGCGCTTCTTCGGCGGCAGCGTGGACGAGTTCGGAGGCAGTCATTATATCATCCCCAAGTTCTATTGGCCGAAGGCACACAGCGCGGCGGAAGACTTTCGGGTGCTGCTGGATGCGGGAATCATTTCCGAAGCATCCATCGCCTTCACTTTCGAGAAGCCGTCGTGCTCGATCTGCGGCAAGGACATCCGCGAATGCGAACACGAGCCGGGCGCGCACTATGGTCTCAAACTCTGCCACTATTTCTACGACGGCATTGACCGCGTGCTGGAAGGCAGCTTCGTCTATCGCGGGGCCGAGCCGGGAACGGGAATTCTCTCGGAAATTTCCGATCTGAAGAAAGCGATTAAAGGCCGCAAGACAATTTCAGTACGGATCGGCGGACGCACCTACGAGGCGGTGGCGCCGCTCGCAAGTGAATACTGAAAACTTAAAACTTGAACTTATAAGAAATCCCTTTTGAAGTTTTAAGTTTTGAAATTTGGAGTTTGTCTTCGATGTCCGATTCTTCTTTCGACCGCTCGCTGGGCCGCGTGGAAGCGCGGGTCGCCGATCTTACGCAGCAGATCGCGGCCCTGCGCGGCGAACTATCGCGGCTTTCGCAAATCGTAGAATCCCAAACCGCCGCGCATCACGAGCGCATTTCCGCCCTCGAATCTTTCCGCCGCTGGACCATCGGTCTGCTGACGGGATTATTCCTCAGCGGCGTGGCGGCGGTGTTCGGGTACATTACGAAGTAAACTTAAAAGCTACTTTTTCCATCCGAACCGCTCTAAATCCACGCGGTGACGAAGATCAAAGACAATGCCTTCACGGCGGAGCAGACCGCGCTGCAATTCAGCGTCGTCTTCATTGGGCAGCGATACCATCCCCTGCGCATTGATCACGCGATACCACGGCACGTCGTCGGCAACGTCATTGCGTAGCGCATGCAGCGCGTATCCCACCAGCCGGGCTTGATTGGGAAAACCGGACAACCGCGCGATCTGGCCGTAGGTTGCCACGCGGCCGCGCGGGATTTTTTTGATAGTGCGGAAGATCTTGCGATAGGTGTCGCTATCACTCACCGTCTTTGTCACCCGGTTCAGAATCGGACGGTGTAGACGGCGGCAACTTATGCCGCCCGCCGCGGCGTACCGGCCGCTGCCCGATATGCCGAATCTTTCGCACCATGCGCACGCCCATCCCGGTCACGCTGTCCGGTCGCACCCGCACTTCCGCATCGAGATCCTCCATGACCTGCCCTAATTCCACTTTAATGGACTCGGACTTTTTAATAGCCAGAATCTGTGATGGATACACGCTGCGATGGCCGGTCATGAGGAACGCGATCACGCACGCCACCGTGGAGTAGGGCGCGATCTTCGGCCCGAATAACTCCACACCCAAAATACTGGCGGCAATGGGTGTATTGGCCGACCCCGCCAACAGGCACACCAGTCCCACCGCGGCGAAGGTCGCCGCATCGAGATGCATGATGTCGGCAAATAACACCCCCGATGTGGCGCCGATGAAAAAAATCGGCGTCACGATGCCGCCGCTGCCGCCGAAGTTCAGCGTGAGCGAGGTGAACAGCGCCTTCATGAGAAACGCGTACCAGACGATCTTCGCTCCCGCCAGCGACGCGTCAATGGTATCCAACCCCAAGCCAAGATAATCGCGGGAGGTGGCAAAGGTCAACGCGACAATGACCGCCCCGCCGATCAGACCCTTGAGCGGCTTCGACACCTTGATCTTGCCGGACAGCCGTTCCCCCCACTTCAAAGTCTCGATTAAGAACACCGACACCAAGCCGAACACGATTCCCGCCAATACGATTTTGGCGAAAAACGCCTGACTGAACACCGGAACGAAATTGATGGGGTGATAGAAGTAGGAAATGCCGAGGGCTTTGGAAACCTGAAACGCGGTGACACCCGAAATAAACGACGGCAGCAACACTTCGTAAAGAATACTTCCGGCGAACAATACTTCCACCCCGAAAATCGCTCCGGCGATGGGAGTCCCGAACACCGAGGCGAAGCCCGCGCTGATGCCGCAGATCACCAACTTCTTGCGGTCGTGATCGTTGAACTTCATGAGGTCGGCGGAAACCGACGACAGTCCCGCGCCAATTTGCGCGCACGGTCCTTCTTTTCCCGCCGAACCGCCGGAAGCGATGGTGACGATGGTGGCCACCAGCTTCACCGGAACTACCGTCCACTTGATCCGTCCCGCCCGCTGGTGAATCGCTTCGATCACTTTTTCCGTGCCGTGACCTTCCGCATCGGGAGCGAGATATTTAATGATGGCGGCGCTGGCCATCATCGCCAGCGGCAAACCTAAAAAATAGTATTTGAATTGCCCCGTGCGCAGACTGGACGCCGCCAGAAGTTTCAAGAAGATCGTGGTGCCGATGCCGACGATTATCCCCATCACCGTGGCCAGCACGATCCACTTCAGAACGCTAATAATGATGACGGACTCTTCCGACAGAATTTTTCGGACGTTTTCGGTATCTTCTCTGCCGGGCAGAAATCGCTTCATCACAAGTCACACTCCTTATGGCACAATCAGCCATTGCCGCTCTGGAGAGCGACAACGGCGAAGCAAACGTTTTATGTACCCCCATCTGACTTCCCCATAAAATGGGGGAAGAACTGTCTCCCTCCACTTCGTGGGGGGATCACAGGGGGGTGAATTGCGGGCGGGGTCAGCGACCCCGCCCGGCGAATTAGAGATCGTATTCCAAAAGCTTGTAGATCAAGGCGGCGCGGAACGTCCACTCGACGGAGGGATCGGAACTGCCGGTGCGATCCAGCGGATAATACCAATTCTGTTCGATGGAATCGTCCCCGCTGAAGCGAAAGCGTCCGTCGGCGTCCTGCCGCATTTCCAGCTCGTCCAGCATCCATTGCGTGACCGGCAAATCGCGGGCGACACCCAATCGCGCCGCGAGTTCCAGTTCCAAAAAGAACAGCGGCGGCCGCGCCAGATATTCCCATTTGTCGGCCAATTGAAACAGATGGGGAGAAAAGATTTCGGGTACGGAAATCGGATGCCCCATCACGCTTTCGGCGCGTTCCACCAAGCGTTTGACCAAGCCGCGCACCCGCGGAAAGTCGTCGTCGCTCCACCGATACCAGCACATCGCCGCGTAGGCATCGGCCGTCGGCGGCGCCAAGCGTCCGCCGTTGCCGCCTTCCAGATAGTGATTCCATTCGGCAATGACGGTCTCGAAAACCGGCTTCAACACTTCGTCCATCTCCGATGTGGCGCGGACGATCAGCCGCAACGCTTTATCGCGCACAATCTGCCGCGCCGCCCGGCGGGACAGATCGTCCGTTACCGATTTCTCCCATTCCCAGATCACATCGGAATGAAAGAGCGTGGGAATCAACGCTTTTTCGATACACACTTGTACCGCTTCATGATTCTCCAGACCGAGTTCGCACAGCCGCAGCAGCGCGGTTTCGGTGGCGATCTTTTCGCCGAAAACATCCGCACCGAGCAGACCGTTCCACGAGCCGTCCATCTCCTGGGCAGCAATTAGCGCTTCGACTTCCGTTAGCCGGGGAAGCTCCAATCCCAAGTGCGCAGTTTGGATAAAGCTGTCATCGCGGCCCAGTACATCGCGCACCAGCCGGTAGCGAACAACCGGACCGGCGGCATCGAACAGCTCGCGATAGAGGGGCGGAATGTCGAGATCGGCAGGAGACATGAAAAGTGCAGTATTACGGGCGGGTCTCAGACCCGCCCCGGTTATTCAACGAAATAACATTAGGGCACGGGAAGAACCCCGTGCCCCAATGCCATCGCGATTATTTTTCACCCAGCGCATGTTGGATGAGCGTGCGCAGATGTTCGAGATCCACGGGCTTGGCGACATAGGTATAGCCGCCTTCGAGGAGCGTTTCGCGGATGGTTTCCTCGGAAGGAAAGCCGGTCAGTACGATCACCGGCAGATCCGGATTAACCTCGTGGAACTCATGCAGAAGATCCAGCCCGGTCGCGCCGGGCAGATGCAGATCGGTAATGACGACGTCCGGCGCGGAAGCTTTAAAATTCGCGCGCGCTTCCTGCGCGGTTCCCGCCAGCAGCGGTTCATATCCGAAGAACTCGATAATCCGGCCGAGCTGTGCGCATAACTGCGCGTCGTCCTCGACGATCATCACGCGTTTTTTATCGCTCACGGTATTACCCTACTGGCCCATCGCCGCGGCGCGCGGCATGATTTTAACGGAGGTCATGACCACCGGCTTGAGCGGCGAGGAATTCTGCGGACCGCCCACCGGAGTTTCCGCGACCTTGTCAATCACGTCCAAACCTTTGATCACTTTTCCGAAGACGGTATACTGTCCGTCGAGGAAATTGGGATCGCCGTGGCAGATGAAGAATTGCGAACCGGCGGAGTTGGGATCCTGCGCGCGGGCCATGGAGAGAATACCTTTAACGTGCTTGATATCGTTGAATTCGGCGTTCACTTTCCAACCAGGACCGCCCATACCGTTGCCTTGCGGATCGCCGCCCTGAATCATAAAGCCCTTGATAACGCGATGGAATTTGAGACCGTCGTAGAAGCCGTTATCGGCCAGCCATTTAAAATTGCGCACGTGATTGGGAGCCTTATCGGGATAGAATTCGATGACCATCTGTCCCAAGTCGCCGACGCCTTCTTGCGAGACGTCCATGACGGCCACGCTGTCGCCGGTGACGGGAAAATCAGCCGGCCATTTTTCCAATTTACCGGAGGGATTGTCTGCTTGTTTCACGGATTCCGCCTGAGTGGTTGATTTGGGGGTTTCGCTCTGGGCCGGTTTGTTTTCGGCACGTTTGCAGGCGGCAAAGATGATCAGAACCGCCAACGATAGAGTGGTAATAGTGCGCACGGATTCGCTCCTGTTTTTATTCGTTAATCGGAAACGTTGTTGTTATGGAAGGCTGTCCGGCCGGGCGGCGATACTCACGGAAGTCATGTAAACCTTGTGCAGGGGCGTCGAGTTCTGCGAACCGCCAACCGGAACCTCGGCGATACGCGTCACGACGTCCATTCCGGAAATCACCCGACCGAAAACGGTATATTGATGATTGAGATGCGACAGCGTGTTGAGACAGATAAAAAACTGCGATCCCGCCGAATTGGGATCGGTGCCGCGCGCCATGGAGAGAATACCCGGCACGTGCTCGACGTAGTTGAATTCCGCATCCACGGTCCAGCCCGGTCCGCCGGTGCCGTCGCCGTGGGGATCACCGCCTTGAATGATGAAATCTTCGATCACGCGATGAAACGTGAGGCTGTCATAGAAGCCGAGATTGGCAAGCCACTTGAAGTTGCGCACATGATTGGGCGCGCGATCGGGAAGAAACTCGAAAATGATCGTGCCGAATGCGCCGGTGCTGTCCTGGGCGACCGTCATCACCGCCACACTGTCGCCGGTGATGGGGTAATCGTCCGGCCACTTGGGCAGCGGCGGCGGAGAATTGTCATCGTCATCGGCGCAGCCGCCGATCAGCAGCAGAGCGGTTAACATGACCAGCGCGATTTTTTTCATACGACGACCGAGCTTTCGTCAATTATTCGAGACGGCATCCAAATCGAGAAACGGTCCCGTCGCGAGGCGCGACGTGATGTGCAAGCCCACTTCCCACTCCAGCACGGGCTGGACCGCATCGCGGGCGAGGGACGAGTGATTATTCTCATCGGAAATGTGCGCCAGCACGACCGTGCGCAAGCCGTTGCCGCGGCACTCCGACAGCGCGGCGGCGGATTGTTTGTTGCTGAGGTGGCCGGTGGCGGAAGCGATGCGCGTTTTCAGGATTTCCGGGTACGGCCCGTTGCGCAGCATCTCCTCATCATGATTACTCTCGAAGACCGCGCAGGTGGAGTGTTTGAGCACGATCTGCAAATCGGCGGGGACTTCGCCGAGATCGGTGGCCACGGTGATGCGATGCCGCCCCATGATCACATGATAGGCCAGCGGCCCGGCGGCATCGTGGGGAACGGAAATCGGCTTTACGGCGAACGGGCCGACCTCCACCGTTTCGTGATCCAGCGTGACGGTCTTCGCGCGGGCGGCCAGCATGTAGTCCACCCGTTCCAGCGTACCATCCGAAGCATACACGGTGGCCCGACTGCGCGATAGCAGCGAGCTTAAGCCCCGCACGTGATCGGTGTGTTCGTGAGTCAGGAACACCGCCGATATTTCGTCGGGCCGCACGCCCACCGAGTGCAGCGCGGGCAGCATCGAGCGAACGCCCAGTCCGGCGTCAATCAGAATCTTGCAGTTATCGCCGCTCAGGCAGAACGAATTGGCCTTGCTGCCCGAGGCGAGCACAAACAGGGAAAGCGACATGGATATATCAACCGTGAGTCACATCAACGCAACACAACACATCCGGAAAGCAAATCATGCAGGGTCTGTTTATTGGGCATAAACGGAAGAATAATAAACCCAATCCCGAACGTCAGACCGGTAACGATTTTCGAAAAAAAGCGGTTGGAAGCCCGCCAGAAGGAGATGCGATTCCCCTTTAAATCCGCCACAATTGCCCGGCAAATCAATTTACCCGGCGTCGCTTGCAGAACGGAACTTTCAAAGAGAGCATAATACAACCACCAGAAAATACCCGCCGACCATGATATTTTTATGAAGAGAAACGTGAATTCAAACCGGAACCATGATAAAATCTGCGTCACCGGAGTTTGTTCGATAGTCGGATCAGATACGGGATCGCCAAGATATAATAATGTGGTAAGCATCCGTCCGACCAACAGGACAATCACCGCATCAATTGCAAACGCAATCAATCTTCGAATAATTCCTGCATAGCGGTCGCGGAGTTGGGGAATCAACTCCGGCCCGCCCGCTTTCGATCGGAGAGGAACGAGAGGGTTGCCGCACCACTCGCAGAATTTTCGATCCCCGTCATTCCAAGTTCCGCACTTCGAACACTTCATGGTGTCCTCCGGAATTGGAACCGTGATACACTTATCAATACATGAAAGAACGATGGCCGCGCTGCACTATCGTCAACCCGCGCGGTCTTAAATCCCTCCGTAGGGCCGCATGATGACGAGGCAATCGGCCAGCATATCGTGCAGGGCTTGCTTGCGGGCGGTGAGCCCGGCCATAATGTAGCCGATGGAGAAAATCGCGCTGGAGATAATCTTGCCCAAATTACGGCCGATCGCGCGGCCAAAACTCACGCGGCGGCCTTGACTGTCGGTGACGATAATGCCCAAGGCCATCTTGCCGGGCGTGGCCTGCATTTTGGAGCTTTCGAAGCCCGCGAAATAGAAGAGCTGCACCAAGTAGATCACGATGGCCAGCCAGAAGATGCTCAAGATGCTGCCGAGAATGAGCGGGACGATTTCTTCGGGATCGGAGCACCCGGATTGCGCCGCATCAACCAGCGACGTGATAAAGCCCAACCCGAACAACAAGGCAATCAGCCACGAGGGAATAATCAGAATCATCTTGTCAATGATGTGCGCGAGGAAACGCCGCCAGAATCCCGCATAGGCTACCGTTGGTGTGGAAACCGGAGACGTCACCGGCGCCGCCCCGGCAGGCGGGAGCGGCGGCGCAACGGGCGGTGTGCCGCATAAGGCCGCGCCGCACGATTGACAATATTTAGCCGTTTCGGGATTGTGAGTTCCGCAATTGCTGCAATACATCGAGAGCCTCCCCAATGTTTATGTCGAATTGCCGAAAACGTTGTTCAAGTTTATTCCGGCGGGGTCAGCGATCCCGCGCGGCGAATACACGGGCGGGTGACACTTCGTTCAGCCCGCCCTTACCAAAACGATTACGTTCCGGGCACCCGAGGACGGGTGCCGCGGCGAGATCGTTGCATTCCGGGCGGGTCTAAGGACCCGCCTCGGCGAAATTACTATACGGTAGTATGCGGTTAGCGGGGCACGTGAGAGCACGTGCCTCCGCGAACATAACCAATCATAAAATTTAGCCGCCGCCCTGCGGCTCAGGAGCATCGTCGGGGTTACTGCGGCTGCCGCGTTTCTCGAGCGGTATACCGCTCTTGCACATCGGGCAGCGCTCCAGCGAAAACGTGCCGAGATTGATAGACACTACGGCGTAGGGATGGGGATCCAAATCAATCTTGCCGCGACAGACCATGCAGCCGACACCGACGATCTCGGCGCCGGTGGCATCCACCACCGCGATGACTTCGTTCATGGTCTTGCCGGTGGTGATGACGTCCTCGACGATCAGCACGCGCTGCCCGCGATGCAGTTGGAAACCGCGCCGCCAGACCAAACCGTCACGAGTGCGTTCGGGAAACGCGATGGGTGTGCCCAAGAGCTTCGCCACTTCATGCGCCAGCAGCACGCCGCCGGTGAGCGGTCCGACCACCAGTTCCACGTGTTGGCCGCGGAAATGTTCGGCAATGGGTTCGGCAAAGCGGGCGGTTAATTCCGGCCGTTCCAGCAGCCGGAATTTTTCCACATACACTCCGCTGTGCCGTCCGCTACTCAGCAGAAAATGTCCGTCGAGAATCGCTCCGCATTCATGGAGCAAGTTTAGGGCTTCATCGCGATTGAGCATGATCGGTGTCCTCAAATAGGGCACGGAAGAGAAACTGAAAACTTAAAACTCAAAACTTGAAATCAATCCGCTGTCAACTCGCTGCGCAGTCGTTCGCATTCGGTGCGGGCGGCGTGGGCGAAGTCCTCGCCGGCAGATGCGTAGATCACGCTGCGCGAGAACGTGAACAATCCAACCGCATTCTCACGACGAAGTCGCTCGAGTACGCTGCGCGTGTTGCCGCCTTGGGCGCCACCGCCGGGCAAGAGCAGCGGCAAGTGAGGAGCGACATCCAAGACCGTATCCAAGGCTTCCGGTTTGGTGGTTCCCACTACCAGGCCGACGTTATTATGCTCGCTCCAGGTTGCGGCCAAGCGGGCAACCTCCCGGAACAGGGGCTTGCCGTTGGTTTCAAGATTCTGCACTTCCGCCGCGCCGGGATTGGATGTCACACATAGGACAAACATTCCGTGTTCAGGGTTGCGGCAGAAGGGAGTTAACGGTTCTCCGCCCAAATAGGGTTGAACCGTGACCGCATCCGCCCGCATTCGCCCGAAAATCGCCTGCGCATAGGCCTCGTTGGTATGCAGCACATCCCCCCGTTTGGCATCCACGATGAGTAGCACATCCGGGCCGATCCAGTCCCGTAATTCCTCCAGAATGGCTACCCCTTCCGAACCATAAGACTCGAAAAATGCTGCATTTGGTTTGAAAGCTGCGACTTGGCCGCGGGTCGCTTCAATGATCTCTCGCACGAACCTACGGCAGGCTTCCGCCCCGTCCCCCAGATGGCGGGGAATACGCGCGAGATCGGGATCCAGCCCCACACATAAGGGCGATCCGGCCCGGGCAATGGCGGCCTGCAGCCGCTGGGCAAAGGGAGTAGTAGCGGTAGAACTTTGCATGCAATCATGAAACTTAACAATTCTAAGGGGAAAGTTCAAGAAAAAGCCGCGCGGGAGGCGGTATTTTCGATCTTTTAGTATTTTTCCTATCGGCTTGACTCCCTTGAATATGGACAAGGTTCTCCGTATCTTAACCGGACACAACGGGGCCGGACTACCCGAATTATATGAGGTACCCATGCTGACACTGGTCCAACAATTCCTGCTTGAGAATCTCTGGCTGATCGGCCAGATGGCTCCCTATCTGATCTTGGGCTTCGTGTTTGCGGGGCTGTTGAATGCCTACGTTCCGCGCCGCGCCGTTGTCAGACACTTGGGAAGCGAAACCGCCGGAGCCGCGTTGCGGGCGGCGGTGGTGGGAGTGCCGATGCCGCTCTGTTCGTGCGGCGTCGTTCCTACGGCCATCGGACTGCGCAAGCGCGGCGCGAGCCGCGCGGCGGTGGTGTCGTTTTTGATTTCCACTCCGCAGACCGGACTCGATTCGATCTTCGCCACCTACGGATTTTTCGGCTGGGTGTTCGCGATCTTCCGTCCGGTGGCGGCGTTTCTCAGCGGTATTTTGGGCGGCATGGCCACGCTGCTGATCAAACAAAACAGCGCGGACGAAGCGCACTGGCTGCGATACCACGTGCAGGCGGAGGACGCGCTGGCCAAAGACCGCAAGCCGCAATCGTGGGCGGAGAAGCTGGTGCGCGGGATGCGCTTCGCCTTCATCGAACTATTGGGCGATATCGCGCTGTGGCTGGTGATCGGCGTGGCGATTGCGGCGGCGATCAGCATGCTCATTCCCGACGACTTTCTCGCCTCGAAAATTCCGTCGGGCATCGTGCAAATGCTGGTGATGATGGTGTTCGGTATTCCGCTCTATGTTTGTTCTACGGCCAGCATTCCCATCGCCGCCGTGCTCATGACCAAAGGAATTTCGGCGGGCGCGGCGTTCGTGTTTTTAATGACCGGCCCCGCCACTAACGCCGCCACGATGTTCATCATCGGGCGGGTGATGGGCAAACGCGTCTTGATGACCTATCTCGCATCCATCGCGCTGTTGGCGCTGGGTTTCGGGCTGGGTTTGGATTTTCTCACTGCGCACACGCCGCTGTCCGTAAACATGGTCGTGCCAGACGAACATATGCTGCCCGACTGGGTGACGTGGGGCAGCGCGGGCTTGCTGACGTTTTTCATCGCGCTGCATTTTATAAATGTCTTGGATCGCCGCTTTTTCCGGAGGAAACCCGTGACTGCCGATCAAAATTCGCTGGATCTGCACATCGAGGGCATGACCTGCACGCACTGCGTGCGCACCGTCACTGAAGCGTTGAAGAGCGCGCCCGGCGTGCAGGACGTGACCGTCACACTGGCGACGGGTCATGCGCGCGTCACCGGCAACGGACTCGATAAGGACAAACTCAAGAATGCCGTCGAGGGCGTGGGCTACAAAGTGAAGGAGTGATATGCACCTTCGCGCCGCAAAAATAATTGCTACGGTGGGACCGGCCAGCACGGATGAAGACCGGCTTCGCGATTTAATGGAAGCGGGCGTGAACCTGTTCCGCTTCAACTTTGCCCACGGCACGCGTGAGGAACACGTCGCGCGGATGCGGCGGGTGAAGGAGATTGCGAAGGAACTGCGGCTGCCCATCGGCATTCTGGCTGATATCTCCGGCCCGAAAATCCGCCTCGGCAAACTAACCGTTGATCCCTTCGACCTACAGCCGGGACAGGAAGTCGCACTTTGCGCGCCGGAAACTCAAGCCGACGGTCTGCCCGTGCAACTGCCGCACTTCCACGAATACGTGCAGGCGGGCGATCCCATCTATCTGGCCGACGGCACGCGCAAACTCACTGCACTAGCCTCGCGGGGCGGCGTAGTACGCGCGATTGTCGAGACCGGCGGCCCGGTGAGCAGCCACAAAGGAATCAATCTGCCGATGCTGCGCAAACCGCTCCCGGCGGTGGGCGAAAAAGATTTACTGGATGTGGATGCCGCATTGGACGGCGGCGCGGATTGGATCGGACTGAGTTTCGTGAGCGATCCCGGCGACGTTCAGCCGATTCACGATTTGATGGCACGCAAGCAACTCCGGCGTCCGGTGCTGGCCAAGCTCGAACGGCGGCAAGCGCTCGATAAGCTCGATGCGATCATCGCCGCCTTCGACGGCGTGATGGTGGCACGGGGGGATTTGGGAATTGAAGTGGAGTTCGAAAAAGTGCCGGTCATTCAAGGCCGTATTCTGCGCGCGGCCCGCGAGCAAGGCAAACCGGCCATCGTCGCCACACAGATATTGACCTCGATGGTGCACAGCCCGCGACCGACCCGCGCCGAAGCCACCGACGTCGCCTATGCGGTGGAAGCGGGCGCCGACGCGCTGATGCTTTCGGAAGAAACGGCCATCGGCGAGTATCCGGTGGCGGCGGTGCAAACCATCGTGAAGATCGCCCGCGAAGTGGAAGCGGTTACGGAAACGGGAACGTCGGTCATTAATATCAAACACGAGGACGAAACCGCGCTGGCGCATACGGCGGCGATTCTCTCCCGCGAAATCGAAGCGGCGGCGATTCTCTGCCCGACCAGCAGCGGCGAAGCGGCGCGGGCGGTAGCGCGATTCCGGCCGGACGCGCCGATCGTGGTCGTTTCCGACTCGCCGGACGTGGTGGGCGAGCTGACGCTTTATCGCGGAGTCCATCCCCGGATGATGTCCCTCGGCGGCACGCTGGAGGAACGCATCAGCGCCGCCATCGAACATGCGAAAGCGTTGGAACTGACCGCGCCGGGCAGCAAATTAGTGGTGGTGGGCGGCGTGCCCGCCGGCAGCGGCCGCACCAATCTGCTGCTGGTGCATACGATTTCCTTGAATCAGAACTGACCGGTTTTTCCTGCGAAACGTCTTGACTATCCATGCCCAACGCATTGCAGATCACACGCCGACTGGATAAAATCTTCGTCGAACCGGAGCGTCCCGGTGCGCAGTACGTCGTGACGAATGCGCAGGGCACGCTGTTCGAGTATTCCGGCGGGTGGGGCGATATCGCACGGCATGAACCGGTGCGGCTGTCGACCGTCATGATGCTGCACTCGCTGACCAAGGTGTTCACGGCGATTGCCGTGCTGCAGCTTGCAGAGCAGAATAAATTAGGATTGGATGATCCGGCGGGTCGCTACTTGGATGGCTTGCCCTATGGCCCGGAAGTTACGATCCGTCGCATGCTGGCGCAAACTTCGGGTTTGCCGCATCCCCTGCCGCTGAAGTGGATTCACCTGCCGGACAAGGCGGATACCTATGATGACGATGCCGCATTGCGCGCGGTGGTCGCCGCTCATCCCGCATTAGCCTTTCCGCCCGGCGAACGCTTTGGCTATTCCAATATCTCCTATTGGATATTAGGACGGATCGTCGAAATCGTTTCCGGGAAATCCTACGGGGATTATATCCGTTCCGAAATCGGCGAGCGGTTGGAACCGCCGGTTCAGGATATCTATACGCGCTTGCCCGCCGGCGCCGAATTGGCGTTCGGCTATATCGCGGCGGGAACGCCGTTTGAACTGCAAAAGGAAGCGCTGTTCGATCCGCGTATCTTCGGCGATTATTTTCGCTATTATTTGCGGATCGAACCCTATTACTGTAACGGTTTCGGGTGCTGCGGATTATTCGGCACCGCCCGCACGGTAGCCATACTGCTCAAGGATTTGTTGGGTGCGAAATCGAGACTATTGAACAGCCTATCCAAGTCGCTGCTGTTGCAGCGGCAGCAGACCGCGGACGGACTTACTATCCCGATGACTTTGGGATGGCACATCGGTGAGATCGACGGAATGCCCTACTTTTTCAAGGAAGGCAATGGCGCGGGATTCCACAGTGAAATGCGGATCTATCCGGAGCGCGGGATCGGTTCGGTGATCATCGCCAACGAAATGGGCTACGACGTTCGCTCGCTCCTGAATCGCTTCGATCCGTTATTCAGTTGATAAAAAAAGGGCACGGTTGCTGTGCCCTTTGAAACTTTCATAAAGAATATTGTCTAAAATTGAACGGCGTTGATTTCCTGCCGTCGCTTGAGTGCGTTTAGACGCGCGATCGTTTTATTGCGGATTTTCAATTCGGGGTCGCGGAGCACGTCGGTATTGTCGGCATGACGGCGATAGCGATAGCAGATCTCATGAACGCGGCCGACTTCGTATTTTTCGCCGCATTTGAGAACCAGGTCGTAATCCTCGCCGTAGTGTCCCAGTTCCTGTTCTTCGAAACCGCCGAATTCGAGGATCACGCGGCGGTGCCAGCAGCGCAGTGCACCCGCGCCGTCCCGCCGCAGAATGTTATTGCGGTTGTAGCGTTCATGTTTGACGATTCCGAATTCGGGCAGCGAGTTGCCTGCTTCGTCCATTAATTCGTAGTAGCTGATGGCCAAACCCCACGTCGGATGGGCGGTGAGGGCGGAGGTCATTTTTTCGAGAGTGTGCGGCAGATATTCGTCATCGCTGTCGAGTTGGGCGATATATTTGCCCTGCGCCGCCCGCACTCCGGTATTGAGCGATTCGGCAATCACATTTCGATCATATTCGATTAATTTGATGCGCGGATCGCGGGCGGCATAGTCGCGCACAACCTCACGGGTCTTGTCGGTGGAGCCATTGTCCACGATGATGTATTCCCAATCGGCGATCGTCTGCCGCTGCACCGACTCGATGGCTTTGCCGATGAAACTCGCCCGATTGTGGACGGGGGTAACCACAGAGACCAATACGTCTCCGTGCTCGGCAGGTGCGGGGATGTTCGTTCGTTCTCCATCCAGCCACGCATTCTCGCGTTTGAGGAAGCTGTAGAACACTTCTTCGATATGCTGCTCTTCTTCGGGATCCATGAACAGATAGGAAAATCCGCCTAATTTGCCGCGACCGGGGAAGAATAATTTTTGTTTGACTGCAGCGGCAGCGGAATCCGTTCGGGGAGCGGGAATCACCGCCAGCGAGCCGCCGACATGCACGCGATGGCCGTGGCTTTTCAGCAGCAGATCGTAAAAAGCGGCGCGATGATGGGTTTCGTCCAAGCCGCCGATTTGCTGCAGCCAATCGGTGCGCACCGCCCACGCCACGCCCCAATCTTCGCGTTCGGTGATGTCACCGATATCGCGGCGGACGGTTTGGAGCGAGTCTTCGGATTCACCGCGCAGCGAGTAGTTGCCGTAGAAGAACACTCCTTCCGGATGTTCGATCACCGCCGACAGCAGCCGCGCTTTCCATCCGCCGGGCATATCCAGCAGATCGGGCGGCAGGAACATCACCAGTCCGTCTTTCGTACGCCGCGCGGCATCGTTCATACCCGCCGCGAAGTTGGCGGGATTAGTCGGCAAGGAACGTTCGCCGGAACCGGCGCCCGCCAACAGGAGTATTTCGTCGGATAGTTTTTTAATCGGAAAGGCGGCGGGTAAAACGCCGTTTTGGGTAAACGTCCACAGTGTGAGTTGCATAAAAGTCGTCGTTAATGTATCTTAGATTTCTCACTCTGCCGCAGCAGAATCGAAAATGAAATTCTTAATGAAAATGAAACCTTGCACGCAAATCGCAGCCGCGCTATTGTTGCTTGT
>CAYUIF010000029.1:0-38963 GCA_964444755.1 uncultured Alphaproteobacteria bacterium
GTAGATTCGGACATCAAATGGGCCACCGTTTTGGAATTGTCGGCGTTCTGCTTGGTCATCGCCGACAGCTCTTCCACGCTGGAGCTGGTCTCTTCAATGGATGCCGCCTGTTCTTGCGAGCCTTCCGCCACCCCCTGGGCCGCTGACGAAACTTGTGTCGCCGCCGAAGCGATCTGGTTCGCGCCTTCGCCCGCGGCACTTACGATTTGGTTGATGCGGCGCGACAGGTTCAAGCTGAGGACGATGCCGAACGCCAATGCCGACAGCACGCCGACAATCGCGAAAATCAAGGACATCGTTTCCGCGCGGCTGGCGGAAGCCGTTGCCGCCGCCGCTTCCGCTTCAGCATTCTTCGAGTTCAAGGCCGTCAATTCCTGCACTTTGCCCATCGCCGCCGCCGCCGATGCCGCGAATTGTGAATTGGCGAATTCGATCATTTGATCGAAGTAGCGATCCAATACTTCCGGATTCTTTTCGGTTAACGATGCCATTGCCCATTGGTCGAAGGTATTATAGTCCTTTTCCCAGGCCGCCCATAACGGGCCGACTTCTTTCCAAAGCGCCTCTTCCCGCTCGTTCTTCTTGATCCCTTCATAGGACTTGCGGCCTTCTTCGATGACGTCGAAGGCCCCTTTCAAGAACTCCGGATACTTCTGCCGCATATTCAGCGGCAGCGCCGGATTCATCGCGAGATACGCCACTTGACGGGCGCGCAGTTGACCCCATTCCATGCGCGTCAACGCCCACATCGAAGGCATCCGTTCGTGGCTGATTTGCTGCAGTGAATGATCGGCCGAGCTGACCCCGCTGTATCCGACCCAGCCCACCATGCACATCACGAAGGCGACGATGCAGAATGAACCGATCAATTTGAATTTGAGAGACATGTTGGCAAGCATAGTCCATTCTCCTGAAAATCCGCTCCCGCAGAGAGCGTTATGTTAATTCGTATTTCTCGTTGGTTGAAACATCCGCGTTAATTGGCGGCTTCGGCAATAGCCGCCGCTTCCGAAAGCACGCGGTCAATCGCGAGTAGGATCTTGACCTGCCCCTTGATCTTCGCCATGCCGAGGATAATCCCGGAGTCCACCGCCGTTCCCACATTCGGCGCGTCTTCGATCTCTTCGGCGCGAATATCCAATACTTCCGAAACGCGGTCTACGATCACCCCCATCAGATTGCCCTGCACATCCACCACGATGATGCAGGTCTCCGAGGTATGCTCCGCTTCCGGCATCCCGAATTTCAACCGGATATCGATCACCGGAATCACTTTGCCGCGCAGATTGATGACCCCCTTTACGTAATCCGGCATTTCCGGTACCGCCGTGGTGGACATCATTCCGATGATTTCCCGAACCTTTAAAATTTCCAGCCCGAATTCCTCGTTCCCTAACCCGAAGGTTAGATACTTTCCGGCACGAATCTCGGCCGTTGTTTCCGAGTGAAGGTGCGCCGCAGGTGCGCTCATTTTTTCCTCCTGCCCGTTCTCTGAGCTTATTGTGTTCTGTCTCTGATCGTGTGCTTAACCGGGTATATCATTGCCGCTTCGACTATCCGCTGGTATTACGGCGACTTGAAAGCCACGCGGCTTCTCGTCTTCAGGTTGCGAATGATTCACGGCAATTTATCAACATGAATTGCAAAATGAATGCCGTAATGCGTCATTTCTGTCGCTCTGAGTTTGCTTCCTATTCGACGGCTTTTGCATCCAGATCCCGTGCACATATCGCAGCGGCGATTCTCAAAAAAAAGCCGAGGAACGACCCGCGTTCCCCGACTTAAAAAACGTGTTTTTCTTTTCCAACGTTTTCAAGCGTTGGATCAGCGGTGCCGACGCGCGTAGCTGGATGACGCCTCAACCTTCTTCGGTGTTGCCGGAGTCTCCGCTTTCGCTGTCTTCACTTCCGGTTCCGCCTTCGGTGCCGGAGCAGCTTCTGCTTGCTTCGGTTCGGGAGCCGGAGCGGGTTTCGCCGCCTGCTGTTCCATCGGCATGGCTGCCGTCGTGGTCTTCATATTCGGCAGCGTGACCGCCGCCAGTTCGGTTTGGAACGCCACCTTGCCGGTTTCCAGCGAATAGGTCGCGGTAATCAAGGACGTCGTGCGCTTGGCCACGGCATCAGAAATCACCTTGCTGCCTTCCATGATCTGCATGGCCGACATCCGCTCGTTGATCTCGATCGCCTTGCCGCACAGCGCGTCGCCGCTTAAGCCGTATTGCTTAGCCGCCGCCACCGCCGGTTCGATCCGCCCGAGCACCGATCCCAACGCGCCTTCGACATGGGTGCCGCTACACGCTGCTGTGACCGCGCCGCATTTCGTATGTCCCATCACCAGCACCACCGGAACGTTCAGATGTTCGACGGCATATTCCACCGAACCGATGGTTTCGGGAGACGGCACATTCCCCGCATTGCGAATGACGAAGATATTTCCCAATGTCGCATCGAAAATCATTTCCGGCGATACGCGGGAGTCGGAGCAGGTCACGACGCAGGCGTAGGGATGCTGTCCGTCCAGCAATGCCGTACGGGTATCCGCGCCCGCCGCCCACGGCGACGGATGGCCGTCCGCAAACCGGGCATTGCCTTCCATCAGCTTGAGCAAAGCGTCATCGCGCGACACCGCCGCATGATCCGCCGCCAATAATCCGACCGGCAGCGCCAGCAGTATGAGAATACTCACCCAATTTGTTTTCATGTTAACCTCAGGAAAGGTAGTTTGGTAGTCGAATTGTCTTGTGTCTTATTCGCAAACTGTACGCAAAGCGAATGCCGTAACCTCGACAATTCGGTAACTCTTAATGAATAATAGTTTACGAGCAGATAACCGGGACCTGAACCTCTCCCATTTCAGTTTCATTTTGCCGATTTAAGTCATCATAATACCATCAATTAGAATCCATTAAAAAGTGGTCTAATTGAACTAAAATATTATTGACCGGGCAATGCTTGCCGGATCACTGCTGACTCACTATGAGCGAGCATGCTGTCATTCGGCAACACAAAAACGCCGGTTCATTCATGAACCGGCGTTGAATAAATTCCTTACCGTGCTCGCCGTTGTGACTCTCCCGAGTCGCAACGGGGATACCGTTTTAAGTTTTACGTTGATTCAGATAGTATGTCGGTCGGCGGTCGGCGATCAGGTCGTTGTGCGGGGTGGCGCGCTTATCGTCCGCGCGTTCCGGCTCGATATCGGCCAAGCGCACAGCGGTGCGGGTGTACGGCAGGTTCAGGATGGTTTCGCCGTCGGGATCCACCAGCACCGAGCCGCCCGTGAACTTCACTTTACGGCCTGCTCGTTCTTCGGTGCCGATACGGTTAGTGGTAACGAAGAACACGCGGTTTTCCAGTGCCCGCGTGATCATGGCCGCCTGACAGAACGGTGCGACCAGATTGGAAGGATGGGCGATCACCTGCGCGCCCAACAGCGTCAGCGAGCGCGCGACTTCCGGATATCGCCAGTCGAAACAGATCATCAGTCCGATCCGCGCCAAGCCGATATCGTGCACCGATAGCGGCAGATTGCCCGGATCGAAGCGATTCTTCTCTTCGTCGAACAAGTGCAGCTTGCGGTAATGTCCTACGATTTCGAACGGCGCGGCCAGCACGCAGGAATTATACAATTTTTCGCCGTCCCGCTCGGCCAGTCCGAGCACCGCGTGGGTGTTGTGTTTCTCACAGAACTCCAGCAGCCAGCGGCAGGTTTCGCCGCCGGGAATTTCTTCGGCCAGTTCGGCCAGTTCTTCGCGGCTTTGGAATTCGTACCCGGTCAGAGCCAGTTCGGGCATGACCCACAAGTCCGCTTCCAGATCGCCCACCGCTCGCTCGATCTCGCGGATGTTGAACTCTTTATCTCCGAACCACGGAGCCGTCTGTATGATGCCGATGCGCATAACGAATCAAATAGAATTCGAATCGAAATTAATGCCCGCCCTTTTCCTTCGGGAATGGAATCTTGATTTGATTGGCCGGTCGCGCTTCCCAAAGGGTTACCATCAGAATGCCGCCCAACAAACTAAAGCCGATGATGCCCCATGTCCAGCTTCCCCAACCGAACTTGTCGAGGAACCAGCCCAAACCCCAGCCGACCACGCCGCCCGCCAGATACTGACAGCCGTCGAACAGTCCCGCCGCCGAGGCCGCCGCGCGCTTGCCGCCGAAGTCCATCGAAGCTACTCCCGACAGCAAACTGTGCGTGCCCTGAATGCACATCGAAACCAGCATGAACATCCAGATCGAAGCGTATGGTCCCCAATCCTTGCTGTAATGCAGTCCCAACAACGCGATGGCTTGTCCGAAGTAGAACAACGCCGCCACCGGCGGTCGCCGCGAACCGAACACTTTGTCCGACACCGTCCCCGCTACCAGCCCGCCGAAGATTGCGCCGATGGGCATGCCGATCGCTGTGAGCAGAAACGCTTTGGAATTGAACGCCACGTGATGCACTTCGCGCATGAAGCTGGGGAACCACTGATCCACACCGTGCCGCACGAAGCCCGTGCAGAATTCCGCCAGCGCGATCATCAGCATTACGCGGCTCGTAAAGATCCGCTTGACGATCCACTTGTAGTTGATGGGAATGTGCGCTTCCTGCTCGCTGCCGTCGCCCGGATCGAGATGCGCATAGCCCGCTTCGTCGGGCGAATTGGCGATGGCTTTATAACCCCACCATACAATCAGCACCAGCAGTGCCGCCGGAATGTAATAGATGTACTCCCACGGCATATACGTCACGATCAATCCGCCCAGCGTCATGATGCCTAATCGCCCGGCTTGAATCATGATGCCGAAGATGCCGCCGAACACGCCGCGCTCGCGCACGTGGAACCACGCTGCGTTTACCTTCACGATGGACAGCGCGCCGTAGGATTGAAAGTAGCAGTTCAGAACCCAGATGATAATGAACACCGATAGCAGCGTCGCCGCCGATTTGGAGAATGCTTCCAGCTTAGCCAGCCGTTCGGGATCGGAACTCTTGAGCGAGGCCGGCAGCAGTTCGTGGAATTCGCGCAGCTTCTCGTACGTGTTCAGCCGCGTCGCCTTCAGCGTCTTCGTCGAAACCCGCACGTAGTTCTTCACGTTTTCCGGCGCGAGTCCGCCACTCACCAGCATCACCGAATCCTGCACGCTTAGCGTGGATTGCGCGCCTTCTTCGCTGTAGATCGCCCCGCGCTTGATGAGCGCGGTCGGTTCGTTCCAGATCTGCTCTCGCAGCGGCTCGTAGCGCGCCTGCAAATCCCGCAATTCGTTAGGCACCCCGAGAAACTTGGGAGCCAAACCGAAGGCGATCGTGAACACGATAATGAACACGCCGCCGATCAGAATCGCCTTGCGGCCGCCGATACGGTCGGCAATCGGGCCGTTCAGGAACACCGAAGCGGCATAGGTCCAGAATCCGGCGGTGAGAATCACGCCGAGTTGTTCCTTGGACCAGCCGAAGGTTTCGCGAAGAATCGGATTAGCGATCGTGATATTATAGCGGGCCATGTAATAGGCCGCATAGAGGAGGCCCAGCGAGACCCAGTTTTGGGCGCGGCGGGAACGGAATCCCAGCTGATCGAGATGGGAACGGTCGAAGTCCATAGTGATGGGAAGGTTAGTGCCGCAAAGGCGGCGGTGGGTGGGAAGACTATGCGAGCGGTTTTGCCGTTAATTTACGGACTTTTGACGGGGATTTCAACTCGGAAACGGCGATCCCATCACCTAAACAAAATTGTAACAATCCACGAGTGTCAAATGTGTACGGGATTGTTCCGTCGAAGATAGGCAAATCACTTTTTACTCTGTATTTAGTTGGTTTATTGCATAGAAATCGTGATTAAAAAAAGCGGCTGTCCCATTGGGACAGCCGCTTGCTTTCAAACGATAGACGATTTAGTACCGGCTACGGCGAGCGGGACGCTCTTCCTTGGGACGAGCTTCGTTCACCATAATCCGGCGGCCTTGCGTTTCCATTTCGTTCAGTGCTTCGATGGCGGCGCGGGCTTCGGCATCGTTGGGCATTTCCACGAAACCGAATCCTTTGCTGCGGCCGCTCATGCGATCCGTGACGACGCTGGCGCGATCCACCGTACCGTGCGCTTCAAACAGGTTGCGCAGGTCTTCTTCGCCCATGGTGTAGGACAGATTGCCTACGTAAATGTTGACCATTGTTGAATCCTTTTCAACTTGCGGGGATGTTTCCCCATACGTCACCTATTGTCCCTATCGTCAAGCCGAAAAAGATTGGAATCCCGAACCTTCCCGTGACACAGGCCTGCGAAGAGCTCCCCGTTGGGAGCGACTATAAACCATGTGATCGAAACGTGATATTTCGACATCACATGAAACAATAATATACCCAAATAAACACTGTGAAGCAAATGCGCGGATAATACTCTGATTATATTGGCTTTAATGACATAGAATACGCGTAGAGGTAGGCCGTATTCGCAACGATCGGTGGTTTTACAGACGATGCCGATTCGCCTTATCTTTGCATGGGGCGATGGCTTGCAGCGTTTGGATCTTTACCGGACCGTCATCTAGCGTGATCATTACGCCGCCGCAGGACATGTACATGAAGTCCCCGCTGTTCACGTAGGTCACGCCGTCCACCTGCGTGATTTCGGCATGGTGGGTATGGCCGCAGACGATGTGCGAGTAGTGATGTTGTTTGGCGTATTCGATGGCCAGATGCCGCACCCGCCCGATCACCTTCAGCCACGATTTCGAACGGTACTTGATGAACTCCCGGAACTTGTTCGATTTGACCACCAGTTGGAAATAGTAATAGAGGCGGGACATGAGGGCGGTGCTGGCGGGATATTTCCGTAGCAGGCTGTCGAACTGATGGCCGTGGATCACGCAGATTCTCTGCTCGTCATGTTCGATGACATATTGTTCCAGCACTTTGTTGAACAGCGGCAGAATATCCGCATCGTGATTGCCCTTCAGCCACACCACCGCGATGCCGTTGTTGGACAGCTCCCAAATCCGCGCCAGCACCTCGCGGTGATGGTGGCGGAGCCGGTGCAAATTCAGATGATCGTAGGCGTCGCCGTTGATGATCAGCAGGTCGAAGGGGATTTCGTTGAGCACGCGCAGCACCTGCCGCGCGTTGCAGTTCGGCGAACCCAGATGTAAATCCGAAAGAACCAAAACCTTTTTCATGACCTAAACAAATTTTCACCGGGAATCCGCGAACGGATCCCCGGAACGTTCCTTTCTGTAGGGGCGGGTTGAACGCAGTGGAACCCGCCCGTTTTTTCGTCTCCCTCCGTTTACGGGGGGACGGAAGGGGGGGTCGGGCACGGCATGCCGTGCCCCTACCGCCGTGGCGGGTATGACACCCGCCGGGAATCAATCGTGCCGCCCTATTTCAACAACTGCACCTTCACGGTCGTTTCCGCTTTACCTACCGACAAGCGGACAAAATACGTGCCGGAAGCAATCGTCGAACCGTCTAAAACCGTTTCGTGCCGTCCTGCCGTTTGATACGAATTCACCAACGTCGCCATGCGTTCGCCCAAGATGTTGTGCAGAGTCACTTCGACCGGAGCGTTATGCTCTAATTGGTAACTAATGCGCGTTTGGTTGTTAAACGGATTCGGATTGATGCTCAGACGGATATTTTGCGGAAGCAGGGGCGGTGATTCCACGGCATTCGGTTCGGTATAGCCGTAATGCAGCAGCACCCACGGATTATCGGCGGGAACCGCCAGAATATGACCGTAACCCGCTTCATCAATCGCATAGCCCAGCGCAAGCACATCGAAAGGACAAGTTATTTGTCCATATTCGTCCCAACCGCCCCAAAAATTCTGACGAAGCAGATGGATCAGTGACGAGTCCGTCTGCTGAATGATCGCCAACTCGAAAGTGGATTCAATGTCCGAGATTACCCCGAACCGAAACCGATAGGCTTGCGAATACCCGATATTCGACCAATCACCGAGGAAATTTCCGATCCCGCTGCGTATCCAAACCTCCCGGCGGTTTAGTTGCATGCTGATGAATCCGTAGCACCATGCACCCCACGGACTGATGATGACGCGCTCCGATATCCCGTTGACCACTCCCGTTGAATCTCCGGCAAACGGCTCGTCCTCATTAGAATAATAAAACACGCTGTTGAATAGCTGCCAACCGCCCGGTTCGTGCGCGCCGGTGGCGATCACTACAAAATCCGCCGCCGGTGACCACACCCGATTATTCCACGGCGGGGCGAATCCATCCTCGAAATGACAGGTGAACACCGTATCTCGCGCCGGTTCGATGCCGATGCGATGATACTCCAGTTCGTGAGTTCCCGACCCTCCCCCGGATAGGTAATGCAAAATTCCGCGATCATCGAAATCGCACGAGTAGAGAATTTCATAAGGTTGAGCCAGCGAATCCAGCAGATACAGGGAATCCCACCCCAATCCGCTCCACGTCCACAGGCTGAACCGCGTTACCAGCGCGGGATACTCGTGAGATACCGAGCGCACCATGACAGACTGAAAATCCTGTTGAACGGCATCCGGCAGCGGAATTTCCCGGCAATATCCGGTCGGTAAGTGAGTCTGACCAAACAGCCAGCGATCGTCAATTTCATCATGGTTGGTATCCAGCGCCGAAATAAAATAGACGGTATCGCCGGCGCCGAAATAGGTCTCGAAATGAGGTGAGATATTGCCTTCATTCTGCACATATAACGAGTCCCATTGTGCATCCGTCCAATCCGCCCCGTGAGCCGCCGCCACGAATCCCAGCAGCAGTGCAATGATGAACATGGCCCGTCCCTCCGACTGATGAATAGCAAGAAGAATATCTGAACGGTCTCTAAATGATCTGCGTATCTAATCCCAGTGGTGACTCTCGAGAGTCACCACGCTCTTTTCCCGACTCCGGGCGGATCAGGGGATCCGCCTCGGCGAAGATACCAGCGGGTCAGCGACCTCGCGCGGCGAAGACATGGGCACGGCATGCCGTGCCCCTACCGCCGAAACCGCCCGGAATCCAAGTCGTTACGAAAAACAATGCCCGAATTTCGGGGAGATGAAATATTTTTTGACCAAACGAACTATCTACCTGAAATAGACACAAGAGAATAGGCAGATATTAGAATATAAGAATTTTGTAAATGAATATGACAAATAAATCGAGTACGGCATTGAACAAATGTATAAAGATTCTTGGAAGAAATCAAGCAGTATTTTTCGGATGTCGCACGAGAAATCAAGCCATTACGGATCTGAAGAGACCATAAAAATCGCGGGGCGAATCATCCGACTCGCCCCGCGACACAAGGACCGAACGGTCTCATTTTGGTTTGGCGTTCCACAGCGTACTCATCAGGATGCCGCCGAGGAGCGCAAATCCTGCCAGACTGAGGGTCCAGCCGCCCCAGCCGTACATGTCAATTACCTTACCGACCACCGGCTGAACAATGCCCGCGCCGACATATTGCAGCGCGTCAATCATCCCCGCCGCGCTGCCCGCCGCCTTGCGGCCGCCGAAATCCATCGCCGCCGCGCCGCCCAATAGACTGTGCGGTCCGTTCACGAAGAACGAGAGCAGAATCAAGAGCACCGCCGCCCAGCCCGGTCCGGCAAAGTAATAGAACAGAATCAGCAGAATGAACTGGATGAAATACATGAGCGCCGCCGGCGGCCCGCGCCGTGAACCGAACAGCTTGTCGCTGCTCACGCCCGCCGCAAACGCGCCCAGCACCGCCGCCACCGGCATGGCCAGGGACTTCAGTTGAAACGCGAAGGAATCCGGCGCGAGATGCTGCACTTCCTGCAAGTAGGCGGGGAACCACTGCTCAAAGCCATGCCGTACCCAGCCCGTGCAGAAATACGCGAAGGAGATGATCCACAGCGTGCGGCTTTGCAGCACCTTCTTCAGCGTGTAGGAAAATCCCGCCGGAGTGGCATCGGCATCCTGATCATGATCGCCCATATCGGGATGATCGAAGCCCAGTTCTTCGGGACGGTCGCGAATCGCAAACCACGCCAGCACTACGAACACGCCGGTCACCAGCGCGGGAATCGCAAACAAATATGGCCACGGATAATTCGCGATAAGATAACCGCCCAACAGCGTTACGGCAAACCGTCCCAATTGAATCATCATGCCGAAGATGCCGGTAAACGTCCCGCGTTCGCGAATGCCGAACCAATGGCCGTTCACGCTGACAATCGACGGCGCGCCGAAGGCCTGAAAGTAGCCGTTGGCGCCCCACATGACGATGAAATAGCCGATCACGCCGAATTGCGTCCCCGCCGCCATCAGCAGATTGAGCAGCACGGTAAATACGCCGCCCAGCACGATGGCTTTACGGCCGCCGATGCGGTCGGTGATCTGACCGTTGATGAACTGCCCGATGGCATACATCCAGAAGAAGGTTGCGCCGATCCACCCCCACTGCGTATTGGACCAACCGAAGTGCTCAGTCATGGTGGTTTTGCCGAAGGACAGATTGTAGCGCGTCATATAGTACGACGCGTACATAAAGCCCAGCGGCAGCCACACGGTCGCGCGCACGCGGCGGTAGATCGGGGTAATTTCTTGAGCCATTCCGTTATCCTTTCTCAGTCAAGCGCCTCAGCTCGGCGACGTATTCATGCATTTGGTCGCCGGATTGCAGAGTCCACGTTCGCTTGCCCGCGTATTTCAACGGCACGGTCGGTTCCGGAGTACGAAACTCCGGCAATTTCTGTGCCTGTAAGAGAGTCACTTTGCCCGCTTGCACCTCAATCGAATCCATCACTCCTCCGGCCGTCGGCGGTTGTTTGCGCAGCCACGCCTGCGCCGATACCGAATACGTGCCCGGTTCGATATCCAGCACCACCATCGTCTGCAAATCCGCCATGGTGACGCGGGGCAGCAAATGCGTTTTATGCGGCCCGGTCAGATTAACCATCGCCAGCCAGTTCTCGCGGGAGAAATTTTCCGTCGGGGGAAAGGACACCATTACGGCACCCTTACCCAGTTTCAAAATCACACCCGACGGCTGTTGATCCGGCGCTTCGGATTTTTTGCAGCCGATCAATACTGCCAGAATACCAATCAATACACTGCTCCAAAGAACGCGATACATAATTATGCTTCCTTGTGTTTCTGAATTCGCTGGGCGATGGCACGAATGTGCCGGTCATCGGTGCCGCAGCAGCCGCCCAACACGCGCAGACCGAAGCGGCGATGAACTACTATCATGCCCTCGGCAAAGCGGTCGGGATCCTCACCCTGCGCCGCCGGAGCGTTGTCCAGTTCATGCGGACACAAGGTCGAGGTATTAGCCTGCAATCCGGTGATCCGTTCCAGCAGTTGCGGCGCGATTTTCAATTGCCGCGGCAGCGCTTCCATGAGGTGCGACGGGTGCACGCAATTGATCATGAAAGCCGTCGGCGCGGGCTTCACCTGCGCGTCAATCAGTGCGACTGCTTCAGCAAGGGGAGTGCCATCCAAGAGCGTGCCATCGGACAATATGATAAAACTGATTAAATACGGCAGACCGGTCTCGGACATGGCATGGGCAATGCCCAGCGCTTCGGACAACGCGGGCAAGGTGCAGGCGATCAGAAAATCCACGCCCGCTCCGGCCAACGCGCGCAATTGTCCGCGATGAAACGCGCGGGCTTCGGCAGTGCTTAGTGCTTCTTCCGGGTTATAGGCATCGCCGCGTGGACCGCTGATGCCACCGATGAACACCCGTTTGCCATAGTCTCCCAGTTCGTCGCGCAAGCCCAAGAGTAACCGTGCTCCGCGATAGTTCACGTCATTCACGTTGGGCAGCCCCGCCGCCGCGACTCGTTCGGTATTAGCCCGCCAGGTGGGAGTGAGCACGATCATCGGCAAATCGTAGGTCTTGCCGATCTCCAGATAGCCGCGCCAAATGCGCTCGAGCATCGTGCGGCGCGCGCTATCGTAAACCCATCCGGCATGCAGCACGTGGTCGTCGAGGGGCTGGCGAAACTCGCGCTTGAGCCGCTCGATTACACCGCCTTCGGCCAGTATCACCGGCTCCCGGCGCAGGGCTTCGATGAAGAGGGCTGTACTCATTCGGCGATGCGGATCACTCCGGTCCCTACGAATTCGCCGCGCTTTAATTTCAACAAGTGTTGATTGAGATGCTCGAAATCGAACACGGTCACGTCCGCCTTCAATTGCATATCGGCCGCCAAGCGCAGCAATTGCCGCACATCCTCGCGCGTGGAATTGGCCACGCTGCGAATCACCCGCTCGCCCCACAGGATTTCATAGGAAAATTCGGGAATGGAGGACATATGAATCCCGGCGCAGGTCACGACGCCGCCTTTGCGCAAATGGGTGAGCGCGCGCGGTACGAGTTCCCCCGCCGGAGCGAAAATAATTACGGAGTCGAGCAATTCCGGCGGATCATCGTCGGGGCCGCCCGCCCAGACCGCGCCCAGCATGCGGGCGTGTTCCTGTCCCGCTGCGCCGCGCGTGATCACGTAGCAATCGTGTCCCAAGTAGCGGGCGATCTGCAGCGTAATGTGCGCCGATGACCCGAAACCGTACAGACCGAGCCGCCCGCCGGGGGGCAAGTCCGACAATCGAAACGCGCGGTAGCCGATCACTCCGCTGCATAAGAGCGGCGCGGCATGCAGCTCATCGAAACCTTCCGGAATGGGATAAACGAAATCGGCCTTAGCCAGCATATACTCGGCGTAGCCGCCGTTCACATGCTGACCGGTGAAGCGGCCGTGATCGCAGAGATTTTCGCGTTCATTCCGGCAATAGTCGCAATGACCGCAGGTGGAAGCCAGCCACGGCACGCCGACGCGCGTGCCCACCACCGGAGCCGTGACACCCTCGCCCAAGCGAACGACCACGCCCACTACCTGATGGCCGGGAGTGATCGGCAGTTTGGGATGGGGAATATCGCCTTCGATGGTGTGGAGATCGGTGCGGCACATCCCACACACCAGCACCCGCAGCAAGACTTCACCGGGGCTCGGGGCGGGAACCGGTTGTTCCACCAAGCGCAGCGGCTCGGAATCAATGGGAGCCGGGGCGGGGAGTATCCACGTACGCATGGAATGGCCTCCTTAACGGAAGTTTAAAGACCAGTCGTACTCGGTATAACGAATGGTTGTCGAATCGGACAGGGCCGGGAAGTAGGGCTTGACTAAAGCGCGAATACCGTCCCGTTTTCCGAAATCGCTTTCATACCAGTGAAAGATCGGCGTCAGATAGAGCGTCCGGTCCTGCCAGTAATTCACAGCGGTTCGCTCAGTAAGAAAAATGTCCATCTGCCGCCGCAATTGCTCATCCAGAATTTCCGGTTGATAAGGTTCGGCGGGCAAGGCCGGACCGCTGCGGGCGGTATTGAATAGTGCGAAGTGAATACGCGGATCGTGGAACTCCGGCCGCAGAATATCGTGCTGAATCTGCCCTAATCCGATGGTGCGGTCGAACAGCCGAATAAATCTCTTGGTCCACGGACTGACAAGCAAACCGCCGATCTCGCGAATACTGGTCAACGGCCAATGATTCAGGATCAATTGCAGCGTGGCTGCATTGTAGAGATTGATCAGGAAGGCGATCTGCTGTTCGCGCGAGAAAGATTGGTATTGATCGAAGGAAACGCGGCTGCACGTATCTATGAAACGATCCAACGGCCCGCGATGATCCAGCAACCCTTGATAATCCACATAATCCGGCTCGACAAAGGGAATCAGCACGCTATCCCGCAAGAGCGAATAGCCGTGATCCCATGCCGGAGCGGCCAGCGGAAGCAGAGTCAGCGATAGAATGAGAAAGGCGAGACGCATTAGATCATAGAAGGTAGAAAAGATTTCGCTGATGTGCAAACCTTTTGTACCTATTCGTATGGAAATTCGAATAAAGTGGCTTCCGAATGGAGAACGGCCTGCCTTGGCGCGGCAGGCCGTTCACAACCTATGGGATTTATCAATCAGGATTCAGATTCGGAATCGTCATCATCCGAGGAATAACTGGAATAGTTCTCGTCATCCCGCTTGCGCTGCGCCAGCCGTTTTTTCAAGCAGGAGAAACAGAGATCATCCACGGACAACCACGTGTACGGATTGCCGCAGCCCGCGCAGAGCCGTTCGGCACGATCGCTTTTAGCCGGTTTCGGCTTGGGCTTCGGCGGAGCAGCCGGCGGCCGTGCGACTTCGGCTAATTCGGGATCGAGCAGTTCCAGCGGAATATCCAACGGATCCAGAGACAAATCGTCGGGAATGATTTCTTCATCGTCCTCGACAACTTCCATGGTATCTTCATCAAGGAATTCATCCACCGGTTCGAAGGTCTTGGAGTCCAGCGGATCATCCATCAGCGATTCTTCAATAATGGAATCTTCCGCCTTGCCCTTGGCGGTGGTTTTACGCTTCCGCTCCCGACCCGCAGCTGCAGCTTTTGGTTCGGCTTTCGGTTTCGGTCCCCGTTTCGCTCCTTTGGGAGTTGCTTCCGGAGTTTCGGCCACCGTCTTCACTTCGGCTTTGCCGGCCTCGCGGGTCCGGGTTGCTTTCTTCGGTTTCTTCGCTTCGGCTGTCATCTCATGCTGCTTTTTCGATTCAACGGCTTCGGGAGTACGGAGTTTGCCCTTGGCAGGGGCGGATGAACGCGATCCGGCTTTCGTACGGCGGTCCGGTTTAACTTCCGCCGGAGATTTGGACTTGGCTCGCGGAGGAGCTTGTTCCGGGTCGTTCTTCTTTCCAGCAGAACGCGCATCCTTAGCCTTCGGTTTCCGTTCCGAAGATCGCGATGACGATTTGCCGGATCGTGAGGTTCGGGTTGCGGTTGACGGCATAGGTACTCCTTTACCTTTACCTTCGACTCTAATCCTAACCGGTTTTTTTCGGCAAGGCTTAGGGTTCGATATTTCCAGACCGCAGGGATGACTTGTTGCTCACAAACACATCCTCATGTACCACTAAAATATTTATTTACATATATTTAAAAATTCAAGAACAGTTACGTCAGCCGTGGTTTGTGGTGCATTATTCGTAAGAAACTGAAAAGCAGTTTATTAAATGATTAATATTCAGAAGAGCAGTAAGCGTAACTGCTGTTCAAGGGGCGTGTAATATACCTGACAGAACGCCCGTGTGTCAAGAAAATTCTTCAAATTTCGAAGACGATCCAGCCTGGTGAAATCGTTGAAAAATGGCTTAAATAACAATGGGTTAATTATAAAGTTCAGGACTTGTAAGTCGAATATCATTTAGAAATTTTCCCGGAAATGTCTGCAATGCCTCTCAAAACACGTGCTCTGACAGCGGCCAATGCGAAACTTATACCAAGTGTTGGTTCAGAGGATACGGGTATCGGAGAATTCAAAAGGAAAGACGGTTAGGTCTCTTGCATGTCTATATCAAATAGTGTAGATTTCTTCATGCTTAAAAACCGACCATTTCGGGTATTGCTCACACTGGGCTTCGTGGTCTTTGCATTAGCCTGTCGTGGTTCCGGGCAAGCGGCGGGACCGTTCCGCGAATTGGAATTTGCGGTCGACAGCAGCCGGTTGGGTGCGGAAATTTCGATCGGGGACATTTCACTGCACGCGCCGAACGGCTGGGAACCGGCCGACACGAGCCTGATGAACGCGGTGCGGAGCCGAATTGAGGCGGATACCGGAGCCTTTGGCGTGGATCTGCTGGCGGTTTGTTTGAATCCGGCTTCCGGCGGAATTTTGATGATTACCGGATTCCGTAATCCGCCCGCTAAGAATGAAGGCTTTGTACCGTGGGCAAGGCAATTCGTGGAACAATACCGGGCGGCCCGTCCCGATGTTCCGGTCGAGGAAGACTGGATTAAGCTGGGAGCGATTTCCGCCGTACAACTCTATCCGGCGGATTCGCTGCGAGTGCAATTCAAATACGTGCTCGATGCACCCTCGCCACTGGGATTGGATTATGTCGTACCAAAATCCCACTGGGAAGCAGAAGTACGGAGTGTGGAATCGTCCTTGGGAACGATTCATTAACGGGGATTCGGTAATCGGTGATTGCATAGGGTCAAGTCCGGAACAATTCAGGAGGAAGAATGAAGAAAGTTGTAGTCTTGTTGCTGATCCTGGTGATCAGTTTCGCGATGGTGGGCTGCTATACCATCAACCATCAGGTCGGCAATGGCGCCCAGACGGGCCAGAAAATGGAAAAGAAGCAGTGGTTCGTGTTGTGGGGTTTGGTTCCCATCAATGAAGTGAACACCCTCGAGATGGCGGCCGGTGCGACGGATTACACGATCAAGACGCAGCAGAGCTTCGTGGATGTCGTGATTGGCTGCTTTACCGGCATGGTCACAGTGTATCCGCGGACGGTTACCGTCACGAAGTAACTTCGTCCTCGGTTTCAGTTTGAAGCGCCGCATCCTTCCGAGGATGCGGCGTTTGCTATGTAGCAGACCGTACGCTCCGCTATCTGGCACCCTCCTTGCACTAATCCAACTATCGTTATCCGGGTTGGATACGTCTCCGTCAACTCAACCAATTTTATCAACTTGACTATCAGGCTCAAAGCCTTAGGATTGCCGAATCTGCCTTCGCGGGAGGCAAATGAGGGATCGTGCCGCATTTTATTGCTGGCCCTCGATTCGGCTTGGTCGCGCGATTTCAAGGGGTTAGCCAAGCAGCTCGGATTCCGGGTGATTCGGGTGGAAAATGCGGTGGAAGCGTTGGTTCATATCAACGATTATGACCCGCATATTCTGGTCGTCAACGAGTATCCGGCTGATGATCTGACGTTGGTGGATCTGTGCGATGCACTACGGATCCCGCGCCAACTGCGGCCGCTGGCGATTCTGGTAACGACGGAAGTTTCCTTTCCGCCGGGGGAGGATTTAGGGGAACTGGGAATTGACGAGATTGTCGACACGAAGCTGCCGCTGGATCGGTACACGTCGTCGCTGATGCAGCACTATAAGCTGCAGGTAGCGCAGCGGCATGTACTCGATCGCGAACGGGAGATTCTGGACAGTCTGCCCGATGCGTTGATCGTATTGGATCAAAGTCTGGCAATCTGGAAGGCGAATCGCGCGTTTGCTTTGCTGTTCGGAATCACCGATCCGCAGATTCTGCGGCGGAATTTAGGCGCGCCGCTGGCTTCCGCATTGGAAGCAAGCATGGGGGAGAAGGCGAAAGCCAATCGCCCGGATTGCCTGACCACTTCGATTGATTTGGCAATGCGCAACGGCAAAGAGAGTTTCGAATGCCGCGTGATCATCAACGGGAAAGAGCGGTCGCTGGCGGGGCAGATTACGGAACTGGCGGGGAGCGGCGGGCAGATTCTGGTGACGCTGCGGGACGTGACTGATCGCGAACAGCAGCTCATGCGGGAAGCGCGGCGGGAACGGCTGGCCACCATCGGCAACCTATCGGTGGGGGTAGCCCACGAGATTCAGAATCCCAACACGTTCAGCCGGGTGAATGCCGCGAATCTGAAAGCGTTATTTCAAGCGCTGACACCGTTCTTAGAGGAGTTGGAACAGCAAGATGCGGCGCGCCGATTCGGCAAGATGACCGCGTCACAGATGATCGAGAAGATCAGCACGGCGATTTCGGGAGTGGAAACGGCCAGCCAGCGCATTGCCTCAGTGCTGGAAACGCTAAAGGGTTTCGGGCAAACGAGCGGCGATTCGCTGGGGGAAGTGAACGCGGCGGCGGTGATTGCCGAAGCGGTCTTGCTGACCAAGCACGTCGTGCGCGGCAAAGCCAACTTGATTGTGGAACTGCCGGACCATCTTCCGATGGTGCGGGCGTCGTCCTCGGAACTCTCGCAGGTATTCATCAACCTGATCGAGAACGCGACGCAAGCCTTCGAGTTTCCGGGGCAGCAAGCCCGCGGCACGGGGGAGGCGGAAATCCGCATTCAGGCAGATCGCATCACGGATGAAGAGTTGGTGATTGCCGTTTCCGATAACGGGCCGGGGATTGACGAAGCGGTGCAGGCGCAGATCTTCCGGCCGTATTTCACCACCCGCGCGCAGGGCGTGGGAACGGGACTGGGATTGTCGCTGTCATCGGATATTATGCATCGGTTCGGCGGGGACCTGACCGTGCGCAGCCGCCGGGCGGCGGGGGCGAGTTTTTTGGTTACATTAAAACGAGCCGACGCGATCGCGACGGCTCACACCTAAGCAGAGGTCTGTCATGAGCTACAAGATTCTCATCGTGGACGATGAACAACAAATTCTGGAAGCACTGGAAACGTTCTTCAGTCTGCGCGCCTATGACGTGTTCACGGCCAACGATCCGGTCAAGGCGTTGGAGCGCATCACCATCGAAAAATTCCATGTGGTGCTGCTCGATATCAATATGCCGCAAATGACAGGCATCGAACTGCTGAAGAAAATCAAGGAAGCCCGTCCCACCGTGCAGGTGGTGATGATGACGGCCTATACGACCATCGAAAAGGCCATCGAATGCGTGGAGAACGGGGCCAGTGATTATCTGCTGAAGCCTTTCCACGATCTGGAAGAGTTGGCGGAAATCGTGAAGATGTCGGCGGAACGGGTGCGCCGCTGGGAAGTGGTGGCGCGGGAAAGCCTGCGCAATCCCAAGGACGTGACCGCGCATCAGTTGAATCCGGGAGCATAGCGGACGCAAAGTCCGTCGGAATAAAATCGGCTCGGCGAGGGAACACGGGCAGACCGCACGGTCTGCCCGTGTTGTTGTGGATCGAAAAACGCGGGCGGGTCTTAGACCCGCCCCTACCATCTGCCGAGCAGTGTCCCCAGACCCTGCAGGAACCGCACACGCGGTAGAGGCACGGGAGTGCACGATAAGCGGGGCACGTGAAACCACCTGCCGCCGCGACGAAGAAGGATTCCAGCACTCCGCGAGGAGATTGGGTGGTGACGGAATGAATCTTGCGCTGACTATGCAAAAATCGGAATGGATGCCCTCGGAAGAAGCTATGAAGACCCGTCTATAATGTTGAATATAATGGTTAATAAATATTTACGGGAAGATTATGAATTTGTCCAAAGTCCTCATTATGCTTGCGCTCAGGACATAAATTTGTTACTCTTTTATTGCTTAACTCTGCTGCGCGCGCATGATTAGGACACGACACTTTGTTCACCGGAGATTGCTGTGAAAGCGAACCGACTGATTTTGTGGATTTTTGTGCTGTTTCTTGGTTTACCTGCGATTGTTGGTGCACAATTCCAGCCGCTTGACTATGTTCCGGGACAAGTAATCGTTCGCTTTGAGAAGGAGACCTCCCTCGCGCAGGCTTCCAAGCTGTTAGATCCCGCCTTTTTCACTCCCAAAAAAGCCCTCGTTCCGTCGCTGGATATTTATCTGATCGCGCTGTCCGCCCGGATTGACGTTGCGGCGGCGATTGATCTGCTCAAGGCGAATCCGCACATTCGCTGGGCGCAGGCGGATCATGTCTTGAGCGAACGCAGCACGGTGCCCAACGATCCGCTGTTTCTGACGCAGTGGAATATGAGCCAGACCAACGACGCCGACGTGGACGCTCCCGAAGCCTGGGATATCACCACCGGCGGGACGGATCGCGACGGCAATGACATCGTGGTGGCAGTGGTGGACGGCGGCTGTCTGCTGTCCCATGACGACCTCGTGGACAATATCTGGGTCAATCCGGACGAGACTCCCGGCAACGGGATTGACGACGACAACAACGGCTATATTGACGATATCAACGGCTGGAACGCCTACGACAACATCGGCGAACTGCCGATTGCCAACCATGGCACGCATGTAGCGGGAATCATCGGCGCACGGGGCAATAATGCCAGTATGGTAACGGGCGTCAACTGGAACGTGAAGATCATGTTCGTGGCGGCGTCCAGCACGCAGACTTCCGTGATTACTTCGGGCTATAATTACATTATCAACGAGAAAACGCTGTGGTGGTCCACCGGCGGCGTGGAAGGTTCGAATATCGTCGTGACCAACAGCAGCTTCGGCGTAAACTACGCCGATTGCGAGGCGGGAAGCTATCCGCTGTGGAACGATCTTTATGACGCGATGGGGGTGATCGGGATTTTGTCCGCCTGCGCCACGGCCAACGTAACCGTGGACGTGGATCTTTACGGCGACGTCCCGACGGGCTGCTCGAGCAATTATATCATTTCGGTAACCAATACCACCAACGCCGACGAAAAGAATACGCGCGCGGCGTACGGCGATTCTACGGTTGACGTGGGCGCGCCGGGGACGACGATCCGCAGCACGACGTCCAACAACAGCACGGGAACGCTGTCGGGAACGTCCATGTCCACGCCGCACGTGAGCGGGGCGGTGGCGCTGATGCACGCGGCGGCCGATTCGCTGTTCCGCGTGTATTACATGACCCATCCCGATCAAGCCTGTTTGGCGCTGAAGCAAGTGCTGCTGGATAACGTGGACGCGCTGTCGGGATTCGATACGCTCACCGTTTCCGGCGGGCGGTTGAATCTGTTCAATGCGGTTAGCGCAATGCAGACGTTCGTGCCGTCGGACAGCTTATTCCGGGGCGTCCATGTGGAAACGCCCAACGGCGGCGAGACAGCAGTGGCGGGCGAATATCTGTCGATGGAATGGACGTCGTTCGGACTCAGCGAGCACGTTAAAATCGAAGTCAACAAGGATTATCCCGACGGCACATGGGAAATGGTGTTCGCTGACGCGGAGAACAACGGCGAGGGCGAATGGCTGGTGTCGGGCGAAACGACGACCAACGCACGGATCCGGGTTTCCAGTCTGCTGACCCCTAATCTTTACGATGTTTCCGATACGAATTTTACGATCGTCAGTCCCGTGTTCGAGCTGATCCACGATCCGCTGCACGATATCGTGCGGGGCAGCGGGACAGTGACGGCGGAAGCCTGGGATGACGAGGCAGCGCGGGCGCTGATCGCGGTGCAGATGTTCTATCGTTTGTCCGGCCAGACCGCATTCGATTCGCTGGAGATGACGGCGACGGAGAACGGCCGGGAATACGCCGCCGATTTGTCGGTCTTCGCGGCGGGGAATTACGAATATTTCGTGCGGGCGCGGGACAACGCCGACCGGATGAAATATGCTCCGCTCACTGCCCCCGATAGTCTGTATGCATTCGCAGTGGATGAATTGTGCGAGCCAATCTACAGCTACGACGACGGCAGCGCCGAATACTACAACTGGAGCGAAGGCGGAACGAATAACGAGTTTACATGGGCTGTGAAATTCGGACCAGTGGAGGCGCCGTTTGTCTTGTGCGGAGCGCAGTTCGTGGCATCGCGGCTGCTGCCGGATACGATCCACTCACCGATTAATGTCATCGTTTACGCCGCCGACGGCGTCGGTGGAATGCCGGGCACGATTCTGTATGACGGAGTGAAAGGGTCGGTGGGCAACGTGATCGGCGGAATCCCGGAAGGGACGCACTGGGTGCCGGCGTTCTTCACCAGTGCGGAAGGCGGGTTGCTGGTGATACCGGACGCGGAATTCTACGTGGGCGTGACGAACCCGGGTTATGGCGTGTACGAAGCGTTCGGACGCGATACCGACGGCGCGAATGCCGGGCGATCTTATGTGTACGATCCATGTGCGGAAGAGTGGTTTTGCGAAGACGGCGGGGCGGCCAATTCCAATGCGTTTGCGGGGAACCGGATGATTCGCATTCAAGGCTTCTCGTTCACGCCGCAAGTGGTGGTCAATTGTGACGGCGAAGCAATCGTTTTGCACTGGAATAATACGCGCGCGCCGCTGTACAACGTATACAGCAGCACTAATGCGGACGGACCCTACAGTCTGTTCCAATCCACGGCGGATACGTTCCTGACGGTCGCCAGTGTGGATACGGCCGGAATTACCTTGTATTATCAGGTGCATTCGGCAACTGAATAGCATCTGAAAAGATCGTTAAACGAAGCTCCCCGCATTCAACGATGCGGGGAGCTTTTTGTTTGGATTGAAATCAGCGATTGGCCGTTATTCAGTGGCGGCGCGAACCTGATAGAAGACCTGAACCGCGGACGGAACCCGGTAGAAGGATACCGAAGTCTCACCGGAGATGCTGGATACCCATTCGTAGGGGCCTTCAACCGAAGCGGACGAATAGATATTGTACACCGGCGCGCCGACGTCGGTCCAGCGCAGCTCGATATCCGTATCGTTGATGTAGATCGTCACGTCCGGCGGAGTCAGGGCAAATCCGTTCAAGCGGATCAGGCGATTGCCGGGGTAGGCGTTGGCGGAAGCGGTATCGTCTTCGCTGAACCATTGAGCTTCGCAGGGATCGTAGAAATAGGAACGATGGGCATTGGCGCCATCGGTATCGCGCCCGAACGCTTCATACTTGCCGCCTTCCACATTGCTGACGGAAACATAGATTTCGCTTTCGGCAACGGGCAGGGCATCGCCGGATTCATTGCGGATAATCACGGGCGCCCAGTGCAATCCTTCCGCCAAACCGCCGATTTCATTGCCGACGGATCCCACGATCCGTTCCCACAACAAGGTTCCGGGCAGATTGCCGACGCCGTTGGCGGCGTAAACCCGCACGTGAACCGGCGTGTGCAGCGTATCGGGAATTGTGCGGGCGGCGGCGAACTGGACTCCGCACAGCAAATACGGCAGGGGCAGCGGACCGAACTTCACCGCCCATTCGAAGAGCATGGTATCCACGTCTTCAGCATAGTTGAAGCGTTCGGCGGTGCCGTCATCATAGGCGATGTCCGAAGCGCAAAGTGTTCCGACGCTGAATGAATACAACTCCGCCGGTGCCGAGGAGGGAACTGCGGTGATCAAGCCAAGGTGGTCGGTGGCTTTGACGTAATATTCATACGTTCCTTCCGCAAGCGTGGCCAAACCGGCGGCGTATTCATAGGGATTGGCCGTAGCGGTCAAATCGAGGGAGTCGAAGAGCATAGTGCCCGTATCGCGATAGAGCATGCGTACAGCGGAAATCGTCAGAATCGGCGGGCTGGAAGCCAGTACCGTAATCGTTCCGCTGCCGGCGATGACATCATGGAGCGGGTTGTGAAACAGTCCCGGCGGCGTTCCAGCGATGGTAAAATTCGCATTGGACGTATCCACGGCAGTCGTAACGGTAGTGCCGGAAATGCGGATGCGCGCGTGCGACGACAACGGCTCGTTAACGGTCCAGGGTTCGGAATCATCGTTGGCGGTGCTGGCGAAGAGGGTTACCCAAACGCCGCTGGGGTAGTTGCGGTCAAGTTCGATTTTAACATTGCCGGTTACCCCGCCCGAATACCACTCGACATTGTGGATTTCACCCGTTCGCCAGAACTCACCGCCATTGGGCGAAAGCAATGAAATGAACGGCGCGGTAATTGTAAAGTTCGCGTTGGAAATGTCCGTGACGGACGAATTGGCAATGCTGGTGATACGGATGCGGGCGGTCGCGGTCACCGTGCCGGTGACGGTCCATGGCTGGTTGCCGTCATTAGCGGTCGAGCTGAACAACGTTGTCCATGTACCGGAAGGATAGGTGCGATTGAGTTCGATTTTCACGTTGCCGGTTACGCCTTCGGACAGCCAATAAATCGTCTTGGATTCTCCGGTGTACCACGTTTCGCCGCCGTTGGGAGTCGTTACGGTCAGAGTCGGAACGATAATCGAGAAATCATCGTCCGATTCGTCCGTCACGGAGGGATAACTGACACTGGTAATGCGGATGCGAGCCAGCGCGGTGGCGGCGCCGGTGACCGTCCAGCTTTCCGAACCGTCGTTGGCGGTAGCGGCAAACAGCGTTTCCCACGCACCGCCGGAATAAGCGCGATTCAGTTCGATTTTGACATTGCCCGACAGATTTGTGGAGGTCCATGAAATGGTATAGGCGGAGCCCGTGGACAATACTTCGCCGCCGTTGGGAGCGGTAATCGCGATGGTCGGCTGCACACCGACCCACAAATCCGCCGTCATAGTCGGAGCGCTGGCGGAGATGGAACGCACCATGACTTGCGTATTGTTGCCGTTATAGTCGCGGCTGTCGGGAGTGGTTGTCGAATCGAAAATGAGACGGCTGGTACTGCCGGGATAGGGGTCTCCGGAATTGCCGTCGTTGGCATCCTGCTCCAATTGCCAAAGTCCGTCGGCTTGTTCTAATGCGACTTTATAATGACCGTTGCTCGTATAACCCGGATACCATTGGTTATTGTTGCCGCTCTGCGATTCATCCACGTGATAAATCATTAAGCCTTGCGAGGGAAGGGCGGCATCGTAACCAGTCTGCCGGCGGTTTTCCACCAAGAAGAATTGATTGCCCACAGTACCGTTGGTCCACAGGCGATAAATGGTGGGAGTTGCTTCAATGGCTGGGATGGATGCATTAAACAGATTTTGAGTCAAGATGGTCGGCGTGGCTACACCCATTTCCACGCGGCACCAGGCGTCGGGATGGGACGGCGAGTTGCCGCGCGTGCCGTTCCACGATCCGCCCGCCATCAGGCTCCAATCGCCCAAGCCTCTTGAATCATAATCGTAGTCGTATAGATCGGGCAGACCGAAAACCGCGTGACCCATTTCGTGAGCGTAGACTCCGCAGGTCATATCACCGGGCGACGACCAATATTCCGGTTCCATGGAATACACGTAGCAAAACACACCGTCCACGTATTGCGGAAGAAACGTCTGCCACTTGTGCGACCAGATATCATCATCGCTGCCGGTCCATTCCGCGCCGGGTCCGGCATGAATGATGAACAACGCATCCACGTAGTTGTCGTCGTCGTTATCGTAATTGGCAAAGTTCACCACGGGGTTCGCCAAGGCGATGGCCGCTTCCGCCAGTTTTTGGGCATTTTGCGGATACGTACCGAAACCATTTTGCCCGTCACAGTAGTAGGCATACGTCTGGGGAGCGCGCCGCCAGCCTAAAGCACTGGGGAGGTTGACCGTCACTAACGTGAGATTCCCGTAAGTCACTTCCGTGTAATAATGATTGACGGTTCCGGTGGTCGTCCCGTACAGCAGATTATCGAACGAACTTGCCGCCGTCTGGCTGACTTTATCGCTGAAGTCCACCAAAATGGCAATCATGTTGAAATTTTCGTCGAGGGCGCGCGTTCCGGCCATGTCCCGAATCCGTTGGACAATGGTCGGTTCGTTCACGCCGTGAGCGCGAAGCTCCGATTCATGCTGCTGAAAATAGGATTGAGTACCGGCGGCCTGCTGACGGGCCAGCAAGTCGGGATGGGGCGGCATTGCTTGAGCGCAGCTCAGCCAGAGCACAGTACATAAAATCAGCATACCAAGAGTCATTTCAACACGGTGTTTCACCTGAGGTCTCCTTCCAAGCGGCATCATCAGCGATGACGAAATGGTCTGACGTGGATCACAATCCATTAAATCATATAGACTAAGTGGCGGCAGACAGGCTACCGCCACTTGCGGTTTAGACACGTGATAATATACAACGATAACGAGGTGAAAGCAACGCAGGATCGCCTGTGCCGGGAATTAATTCACAAACGGGTCGTCAATAATAAAAACTCCCCATCCGTTCCACGGATGGGGAGTCAAGGTTTTTCCTGCCAAAACGGTTTATTCCGAAGCGGCTTTCACCTGATAGAATTTCAAGAAATCGGAAGTTCCGGTGCCCTCAACGACGACGGTGGTAAACGTCGTGCTCGTGAAGAGCGTATAGGGTCCTCCGGCCGCGGGAGCGGAATAGACATTATACAGGGGCGCGCCGACATTCGTCCAGTAGAGCACAATATCCGTGCCGTTAAGGCCGATGACGACTTCCGGCGGGCTGACTAAGCTGTAGCCTTGCGCGCGGATCAGACGATTGCCGGGATAGGCATTGTCGGAAGTGCCGGTATCGTCTTCGCTGAACCATTGAGCTTCGCAGGGATCGTAAAAGTAGGAGCGATGGTTGAGCGTGCCGCTGGTATCCCGCCCGAACGCTTCGTACTTGCCCACGTCAATATTACTGACGGCGATGAAGAACTCGCTGGAATTGATCACCAGCGCATCACCCAGATCGTCGGTAAGATTGACCTGCGCCCAATTGGTTCCGGCGGGAACGCCGCCGATATCGTTGCCGATGGAACCGGTCACAACATCCTGAAGGAGCGAGCCGGGAGTGCCGCCCGCGCCGCTGGCATCGTAAACATAGATGTGAACCAGAGAATGAACGGTATCGGGCAGACTGCGGGAAGCGGCGAAACGCGTTCCGCAGAGGACATACGGATAAAGCACCGGTCCGAATTTTACCGCCCACTGGAAGTTGATGCCGTCATTGCCTTCCGACCACGAGAAGTATTCGGCGGAGCCATCATCGTAAGCCAATTCGCTGGCGCAAATGTCGGCCACATCAAAGGTGTAGAGTGCGGTGGGCGCATCGGCGGGAACGGTCGTTACAAAGCCGACGTCATCGGTAGCCCGGACGTAATACTCATACGAACCTTCCGCGAACGACGATAAGTCCGCCCAGTATTCGTCGGGATTGGCGGTTGAAACGAGCTGCAAGGAATCGAATGCACCGCCGCCCGCCGGGCGATAGAACATCTTCACGGTAATCACGGTCAAGGCTTGTTGGCTCGAAGATACCGCCGTAATGATACCCATGCCGGGCGCGAAATCATCCAGCGGATCGTGATAGAGTACAGGCGGCTGTCCGGCGATGGTGAAATTGGCATCGGAAACATCCAAGGCCGCGGGTTGATCAACGCTGCTGATGCGAACCCGCGCTTGGGCGGACGTCGGCGAGGTCACGTACCATTCCTGATAGCCGTCATTAACGGTGCTGGAATAGAGGGTTTCCCACGTTCCGGCCGGATAGGTGCGATTGAGTTCGATTTTTACATTGCCGGTCAGGCCGGTGGTTTGCCATTGAACGAAATAGGAATTGCCGATATGCCACGTTTCGCCGCCGTTGGGGACGACGATTGTGATAATCGGCAGCGAGATCGTAAAGTTGGCATCCGAAACATCATTGATGGTCGGGGTTGTGGCACTGCTGACGCGAATGCGCGCCGCCGATGTAGTTGATGTGCCGGATACCGTCCACGATTCGATGCCGTCGTTGGCGGTGCTGGCATACAAGGTTTCCCAAGCGCCACCGGAATAGCTGCGATTGAGTTCGATTTTTACGTTTCCGGTAAAGCCGCCGGAATTCCACGTAATATCCTCGCTGGCTCCGGTGTACCACGTTTCACCACCGTTAGGAGCCGTCACTTCGGTAAAGGGAGCGGCAATCGTGAAGTCGGCGTCGGAGTCGTCATAGACCGCCGGATTGGTGACGCTGCTGATGCGAATCCGGGCTTGCGCGGACACCGTCCCGGCGACGGTCCAGGCCTGCAGTCCGTCATTGGTGATACTGGCGAATAAGGTTTCCCAAGTTCCGGAAGGATACGTGCGATTGAGTTCGATTTTGACGTTTCCGGAAACGCCGGACGACGTCCACGTGATGTTGTGCGATTCGTTCGTGTACCACACTTCCCCGCCGTTGGGCGAGGTGACCACCAGACCGCCGGCCGCCATTACCGCCTGATAGGCGTTCACGCGTCCCCAGCCCATATAGATATCGAATCCCGCGACGTCTTCGGCCGGATCCCCAACCAAATCCTGAGCGGTATTCTGCAGAATCGTTTGCACTTCGTCCGGCGTCAACGAGGGATTCGCCGACAGAATCAAGGCACAGACTCCCGCTGCTACGGGGCAAGCGCCGGAGGTGCCGCCGAAATACGCATAATAGGAGCCGGTGGAATAACCGGCACCGGTGCGCGAATCGTCCGTTGCATACTGGTTGTTTCCGGGGGCAACGACATCCAGCGACGAACCGTAGTTGGAGCCTTGACCGGAACCCCAGTCGCCCGGATCGCAGCGGTAATCGCTTTCGTTGGTGGCGCCGACGGCAATCACGGTGGATTGCGTGGCGGGCCATTGCACGGAGGTATTGTCATTTCCCGAAGCGAACAGAATGGTCAAACCGGCGGCTTTGGCAGTGGCAAGCGCCGTATTCACGGTGCTGGACGTTGATCCGCCCCCCCAGGAATTGGACATCACATGGGCATTATCGCGCGAATAGTTAATACAGTTGACGATCCAGGTGTTATTGGTATAGATCGAACTGCCGCTGATAATGTAGCCCATGCGGGTGCCCATGAGATGGCAGTTGTAGCCGACTCCGGCGACACCCGTGGAATTATTGGTTTCGGCGGCGGCAATACCGGCGCAACAGGTGCCGTGGCTGTCGCCTTGGTAGCTGGTGGCGGGAGTAGGATCACTATCGCCATCCACGGCATCATAACCGGTTTCGATGTGATCGTTCAAATCGGGATGAGCAATTTGAACACCCACGTCGCAAATGGAAATGATGATGGACGTACTGCCGGTGGTGACATTCCATGCTTCAGGAGCGTCAATGTCGTGATCGCCCGTTTGATTCAAATACCACTGACTGCTGTAATACGTGTCGTTGGTGGCAAAGCGGACGGTGCGAATGAAATCGGGTTCCGCCCACACCACTCCGGATTCATCGGAGAGTGCATCGCACAGATCGAGGCTTTCGACTCCTGTTCCCTTGGAACGCTTGACATAGACGGTGTTTTCCGCCCAATCGTCACACCGTTTCAAGAGGGTCAGTCCGTATTTGTCCAATAAGGTTTCCGCTTCAGACTGGCCCACGGTTTTATCGAATTGAATATAGAGATCACGGGTGGGAATATGCTGTTCGCGGTCAAAAATCAAGACCGGAGCGGACCACTCCACACTCGCCGAAGCTTCCAGAGCCGTCAAGGCCGTTAGTAATTCGGTTTCCGAAGCATTTGCCTTCAGGTTGATCAAACTCATGTGCAACGGTTCTTCCACCTGTTTCAATGCGGGAATGCCGATACCGGGCATTGATTCCAGTAAAGCCGATTGTTCCGCCATGCCGGTGGTGGGTGCAAAACGAACCGCAATCTGAGTTTTATCCAGATCGAAGTAAACATCCTGCCCATCCACCGTAATCTTGTAATCACGAGCGATGGCCGCGCCACTCATCATGAAGACTGCTGTCAGACACAAAACGAAGGCGATACCTAAACAACGTCTCATCTCTCCTCCATCCATACATTTACGTTTTCCGGTTCAATGAACCCGGATATGTCATAAGTCTTGCTGTTCTTGAAGAATCAGTCCAAATCGTGAGTTATCCCATGAACCTCATTAAGCACAGGATTAACAAGGCCTATTATAAATGACCCACTATACAGAGATACTCAGTCTTTGAATATACATCCGCTTCGACCCGAAAGCAACCCGCAACGAGCACTCCGTGCAAATTCTTCTGCCGTATAATTACACGCTTATAAAATTAATTTTGATGAAGGCTGCGACAAAATCTGCCCACTACAGGATACGAAATTCTGCCGAAGTTACCATAGCAACTATTATCGCCACTGGTTCGGCAACCTCCCTATTTCACTACAGAAAGCCAAGGGCACAAGTCTTGCACTTTCTCAACCGACATGTGAAGTAATCGCCACAAGGGAGATTTAACCTTTGGAACTACAACGAATGGATCCGGAGCGTATCCGTACTCTGCGCCAACGATTGCAGTTGACCCAGGAAGACTTTGCCCATTTGATTGGGGTGACCTTTTCAACGGTAAATCGCTGGGAAAACGGCAAGTCCACGCCAAACCGGATTGCCCACCGACTGCTGGCCGGTCTGGAGAAGAAAGTTAAGACCCAAACCCAATAGAGGGTGCAATTATGTCAAGTGCAACGCTACGCAGTGTTAGCCGAGTGGGGTCCAATCAAGAGAATTTGAGTTTTGTTTCGTTTGCGTTGGGGGAAGACGATTACGCGATCAATGTGGGGGAAGTCTACGGCATTTATCACGGACTCCCCGTCATTCCCAATCCGGACGGGCCGGCGTTTCTGGAAGGTGATGTGCAGTTCCGGGATGTCCGCGTGCCGATTGTAAATCTCCGCCGCTTTGCCGGAATGTCCGACAGCCGGCAGACCGGACGCTGGATTTTGATGGTCAACAATTCCGGCGGCCCGGTGGGATTAGTGGTCGATCGGGTCATGGAGGTGGTGAAGCTGAAGCCGGACAGCCTTCAACCCGCACCGGACGGCATCAACGGTCCGGTCAGTGATTACATAACAGCCATTGCCGATCATCACGGTCGGTCCATGTTTGTCCCTGATTTTAACCGACTCATCCATGACGTCATTTCTTAACAAATCAAAGCAAACCGTGAATTCCCCGAAATCGGCGACGATAACATCCGCTGAACCGTTAGTGGTGGCCGATCCCGCGCGATTGCAGGAAGTCAAAGATCAGATTTTAGCCAGCGGCGATCTGCCGACTTTACCGGTAATCGCCTTGGAAGTCAGCCGGTTGGCGGCGAATCCGCTGTCCGGAATGTCGGAAATCGTACGGATTATCCGCAACGATCCCCCGCTGACCGCGAAGATCCTGCGGGTGGCCAACAGCGCGTTCTACGGCATGCCGCGCCGGATCGAATCGCTGAATATGGCCTTGGTCGTGCTGGGGATGCGGGAGTTGAACAATCTGGTGACCTGCATCACGATTCTGAAGGCTTTTCCGCCCTCGGCCAGCGGTCATGAATTCGACCGCAACGCATTTTGGGAGCATTCGGCCGGGTGCGGCGAGATTTCGCGAGTAATCGCCACGCGGCTGCATCTCCGGCTGCACGGCGTAGAATTCACGGCCGGTCTGCTGCACGACGCGGGAAAGATAATTCTCGAGCAAAATTTCCACGAAGAGTTTCTGGCAGCACTCAAGCTGATGGATGAAGAGAATGTTGCATCGGTGGACGCCGAGCGCCGGATTTTGGGTGTGGATCACGCCGAAATCGGGGCGTGGCTGGCGGAACGGTGGTCGCTGCCGCCGTCCATCGTGGAAGCGATTCGTTATCACCATCAGTCGCAGATCTCGCCCGATCATCCGTCGTTGACGGCGGTCGTGCGATTGGCGGATCTGCTCACGAAGGCACTCCTGGAGGAGGGGCGGCGGGCCAAACTGAACGAGGAGTTGATCCGCGATCCGGCGTGGGACGTGCTGGCGAGGCAGAATCCCGAAATCGTCAGTCTGGATATCATCCGGTTCGCCGAGGAACTCGAAGAGAACATGGAACGCGCCCGCGAGTTCATCCGGTTGGCAACGGATTAATCGTTCCATTCAGGATTCAGCCCTCACGCTATTTCAACACGGTACGTCTTGACATCGCCTAATCATCAGCCGCGGATGCGCATCGTGATCATTGACGATTCACGGTTTGCGCGACGCTTGATTCAGCAAATTCTTGAACATTCCGGCGAGTTCGAAGTCGTCGGTCAGGCCGCCGACGGCGAAGAAGGACTGCAACGGATTCACGAGTTGCAGCCGGATTTCATTACGCTGGATTGGAACATGCCCCGCTTAGGCGGACTGGACATCCTCCGTCATTTGCACGGTGAGAACCAGGTCCCCGTGATTATCGTAACTTCGCTCCCGCCGCGTTTGGAAGATATTATCCGAGAAACCCAGACCCGGCAAGTGGTGGGGATCGTGAACAAGACATTCTCCGCTCAGTCCATTGACCTCAGCGTTTTTTCGGACGAATTACTGACCACGGCGCGGCAGGCGGCGCATCGCGCACGAGAATGCCGGAGCGAGACCGGATTATAACGAAACAACTTGGAAATTATTCAAACGCCACGGTTACACCGTGGCGTTTTTCGTAGGATTGTCGAGGCGAAATGCCATAGATTGTACTATAATTCTCCGATTATGGAATGAAAAATCTATGCAAAAAACGGGGGATGCTGCGAAAGGATTTCAGCGAAAGCGTGCATTTCTTAGCGCATAGCAAAAAACGGAATTACGGTCTTGCGGTACACATAGAGAGGCGTATGCCTCGCGCTATGGCGCGGGTCGAAAATACTAAATATAGTCACTCTTGCAAACACAAGATTTACGGAAAACACCCTTAATTTTGAGTTCTGAGTCGAATATTTTAAGTATTTGTTTAGGAACCATTAGTGCATACTTCGCGCTTATGTTTGAAAAGTATATGACAAGTGTAAGTACACGTTGACATTCGGAGACATCCCCTTTATATTACGGTTCATGCAGAACTCTGGGAACGGGTGAATTATGTCCATTATCCGCTATCGACGACAAATTGCCCATATAACCATGTTAGGTGTACCCGAATGCGGGAAAACGTTAAACAAGCAGAGGAGAGAAGATGACTAAGAGAACGCTTTGGTATGCGTTTCTGGTCTTGTTGTGTTGCGGCGCATTAGTATTCGTCGTCAATGCAACCGGGAATCAGACTCCCAAGGTGAAGCAGGATGCGTCCGGCGTGAGTGCCCCCGCGAAGACTCAGCCTGCGTACGTTGATGCGAAGACCCCGGCTCGTGTGCCGGCCGCGGCGCCCGAGACCACGGAGTCGGCAGCCATCAACAAGGTCGAAACACTCCCCGAAGAGACGCCGACGGCGGTTGAGCGCGAAGCGGCGGCTCGGTTGGCGGAAGAACAGGCTTTAGAAGCTGCGAAATTGGCAGCCGAAACGGCCATGGGTTCCACTCCCGTCGCGGTCATGAAGGATGATGAGAGAGCATCCTTAGCCGCTGTGGAAGCCCCGGTTGTCGAGGTTGAAGCGGCAGCTCCGATCACTGTTTCGGAAGAAGATCTGCGGGCGGAAATCGCGCGGATTACGGCGGAAATCGAGGCGGCAAAAGCCGACGGTTTTGAGCCGAGCGCCGCGTCGTATTACCGTCTGAATGATCTTGAGAATCAACTCTCCGGCGGTCGCGCCCCCGATCACAGCTCGCTGGATCAGGGCGGCGAAGACTGCGCCAATGCGGTGGCGATTGATCCGGGGGCCCTGCCGTTCTGCGAAATCGGCACGATGGGCGCCACCAATGATTGCCAACTGCCCGCTGCGAGTCCTCCGTATCTGGACATTTTCTATTCGTTCCAACCCTCCGTTTCCGGTATTTACCGCGTCGGTATGGTGGGAACGGCCAACTCGTCCACGTCCAGCATCGACAGCTACATGCGCATCTGGCGCGGCGACTGCTGCGTAGGAACGAATTACGGCTACTCGGATGACGACGGCGGCGGTTTGGATCCCGCGCTGGACTTCCAGATGTCGTCCGACTCGGTGTATTACATCGAAATCGGCCACTATTCCAGCACCGCGGTGCTGCCACAAATGTACCGCTTCCAGTTGAGCGGTCCGGCAGATGCGTCCGTACCGGCCAACGACTTGTGTGCGAACGCCATCGCCATAACCCCCGGCACCTACACCGGCAAGACGCGCGGCGCGACCGATGATCTGTCACTGACGTCGTGCGGCACCACCAGCGCTTACAACGGCGTGTGGTACACGGTCACCGGTACCGGTCATAATTTAACGGTAAGCACCAACAGCCTGTGCACCAACGGCGATACCTACGTCCGCGTGTACAGTGGCACGTGCGGCGCGTTTACCTGCGTCGGCTACAACAACGACATTTTCAATTCGAATTCGACTTCGGAATACACCTGGTGCGCGGATAACGGCGTTACCTATTATATCGTCGTGTCCTCCAACTCATCCACCACCAATCGCCGGCAGTTCGAGTTCACGATGACGCTGACGGAAGGCATTATCTGCGCTTGCGACCAAATGCCGTATTGCGGCTCGCCGACCGAAACCGAACCGAACAACCAGTGTGCTTCGTTTGACGTAACGACGCTGGCTTGTGACGAGACGATTTACGGTCTGCATTGCCCCGAAGCCGACAGCGATTGGTTTAAGACCACGATCCCGGCTAACACCATTCTGACGCTGTCGCTGTTTGACGGCGGCAATTGCGACGTGACTCCGCCGACTCTGACCCGCTTCAGCTATCGTTTGGATAGCTGCACGGCGACGATTAAGGGTCCGTACACGACTCCGCAATCCATTCTGAACTGCACGGCAAATCCGCAGGATGTGTACGTGATGGTCTATGCCGGCGCCACCGCCGGTCGCATTCCCTACAAACTGACCACCGCTTGCACGACCGAACTCTATTGCGGAACACCGGTAGAGACCGAACCGAACAACACCTGCGCCACCTTCGATGCACAGGTTTTGAACTGTGCCAATCCGGTGGTTTACGGTCTGCACTGCCCGGCTTCGGACAGCGATTTCTATCAGGTGTACATCCCGGCGGGAACGTATGCAACCATCAAGGCCTTTGACGGCCCCGGCTGTACGACCAACCTGCCCACGACGATTTACACCCAGCTGTATACTGCCGGCTGCGTAGCCAGCGGCTCGGCCAGTACCGCCAACAAGATCATCAACCGCGGCTGTTCAACGACGGACACCACGGTTTATCTGTTGGTTAAAAACTATGGTACGACCACCCAGTATACCAGCGCGTATAAGATCGAGCTTTCCTGCTCGACATTGGTACACCCCGACAACGATCTGTGCGCCAATGCGGAATTGATGGCAATCGGTTCCAGCACACTGGGCAGCACCGCGGGCGCCTGCTACGATGCGGTTCCCACGTGCGACGGCTTCTCCCCCAGCACCACCGCCTACGTGATTTGGTACCAATTCACGGGTAACGGCAACCTGGTGGAAGTTGGAACCTGTAACCCGGCGACCACGATTGACCCGCGCGTTCTCGTTTATTCCGGCGATTGCAACACCCTCGTGTGCGAGACCGGCGATGACGACGATTGCGTTACCCCGTCTCTGGGTTCGCTGGATACGCTGTGCACGCAACCCGGCGTAACCTACTACGTCTGCGTTTACAGCTACACGGCGGGCGAAGATAACTTCCAGCTCGACCTCGTGGATCTGGGCGTCAGCTGCCAGATCGGCCGCTGCTGCTACGGCGACTTCGCCGCGCCGTCGTGTACGGATACGACGCAAGCCCGCTGCGACGAATTGGGCGGTGTGTGGCAATTCGGCATCAACTGCACCAGCAATCCGTGCCCGGCAACTTTACTGGGTGAATTCTGCCAGTATCCGATTCCGATCACGGCCTTCCCGTATCAAGACATCGACAGCACCTGTCTCTACGCCAATGACTATAACGACGTGACCTGTATGGGCACGACGTACTACGACAACGGTCCGGATGTCCTCTACTCGATTACGGTGGCACAGGATACCTGCATCACCGTTACGCTGACCTCCACATCCAACACCGGCGGCACCTATCCGTACGGCAGCGTAACGCTGTTTGACGGCTGCCCGACATTGAACCAGTGCGTCGCCACGGCTTATGCCTCCACCAGCCCGGTGACGATCGTGACCGCTCCGCTGTCGGCGGGCGTCGAGTATTTCCTGATGGTAGACAACTGGCCGTCGCCGCCGTGTATTTATTACACGCTCGACGTGAACCTGATTGCCTGCCCGGCGCCGTGTCCTCCGGTGGTTTGCGAAGGCGCGGCGGTGGAAGTGGAGCCCAACGGCGGCTGCAAGACCACCCCGTATGAAACGTGGAATGCGATTACCTGCGGCGGCGCGGTTCAGGGCTATGTGGCCTACAGCGCCTCGATCCGCGACTATGACGGCTACGAATTCGTGATCGGCGGTACGGATCGTCAGGTGGTGACGCTCACGCTGGATCCGGAATTCAACGGTATCCTCGAACTGCGCAACTATACCGGCGCTTGCCCGGATGGCAGCAGCCCGAGCATTACGGTCAACAACGGCGTCCGTTGCGATCAGGAAATCCTGCAAGCGGTGCTTCTGCCCGGTACGTATCATGTCTACGTGTATCCGGTTCTGGAAGCCTCGGTGCTGGATTCCGAGCACTATTGTATGTCCATGACGTGTGAACCGTGGGTATGCCCGAATGACTTCACGCTCACGGCTCCCGGCATGATTACCGGCGACCTGACCGGTGCGGGCGATGATTGCGATCTGCGCGTTGGTGTGGATCAAATTACCGCCGTAACCATTCCTTACGAGAGCGACTGGCTGTTCAGCATGTGCAGCCTGACCGGCAATTTCGACAGCTACATGTACATCAGCTATACCTGCTGCGGTGCGGCTTTTGCTTATGACGATGACGGCTGCGCCAGCCCGAACAACGGATTGCTGTCGGCAATGGATACCTGTATCCACTTGATGCCGGGCGTGGTGTATGTGGACATCGAACCGTACTCTTCGACCGGTACCGGTGGTCCGTATGATCTCATCGTAACCGACTGCGTCTGCCCGCCGGTGACCTGCACCAGCACGGTGGAAGAAGCCGAGCCGAACAACGGCTGCAACGACTCGACGTTCCAAGCCATCGTTTGCGGTGACATCGTTCACGGAACGGTGACGGCTTCGACCAGCACCCGCGACGTCGATGCCTATACCTTGGTATTGGCTACTCCGCAAGCGGTGACGATGGTGGTTCAGCCCGAATTCGACGCCTTGCTGGGCATCTATCGTACCGACGGCGTCAACACCTGCCCGGATATTTATGTCGGCGGTGTGGATGACGGTATCAATTGCGAAACCGAAACGTATGTGTCTCCGTGCCTGCCGGCCGGTGAGTACCACATCTACGTTTCGCCGACCTTCACAAACATTCCGAATCCGGCGGATTACTGCCTAACGGTCACGTGTGAAGCGTGCGTGGTGCCGACGGGCCGCTGCTGCTACGGCGCGGATCCATTTGCCCCGCTGTGCGCGAACAACAACCTGTTTGAATGCACCGACCTCGGCGGCGAGTGGACGGAAGGCATTACCTGCGAATCCGAACCGTGCCCGCTGCCTCCGACGTGCGACGTAGACGCGATGGTTAGCCAGCGTCCGTACCTGTCCACGGAAGGCTGGAGCGCTTCGACTTGCGAAGCGAGCCTGGGTTATGAAGTCTTTGATGACTTCTTCTCCGTGGATGCCCCGATCGGCTCCATTACCTTCTGGGGCTTGCAGGGATACTTCGACGGAGCCGCCTGGGTAACCTGCTCCGAAGATCCGCTGCCCGTAGATATTACCTTCTACGGCTACGGCGCTGAACCCGGCATCGAAGTTTGCACCTACTCACTGACCCTCACCGGAACTCAGGTGACGACGGGCGGCGAGTTCAACGGTATCTTCGATCTGTGGGAGTACACTGCGGTTCTCGATCCGCCGTGTGCGCTGAATCCGGGTTGGGTTGGTATCCAAACCGGTGGTGCCACCGACTGTTACTTCCTGTGGATGGAATCTCCGGATGGCAACGGAACCGGTCTGCAATGGGACGGCACCGCCTACTCAGTGACCGGCGACTTCGGTCTGTGCCTGGGCGCTGCTCCCTGCGACAAGGTGGAAGACCTGACCATCTACCGCGTCCAGGGCGATCCGCTGCACGCTTGGCTGCACTTCACGGCACCGCAAGCCGGCGACTACAACATCTACACCACCACGGTGAAGAACAACGACGGCGAGCCGGATGGCGGCCTGGATCCGAACTTCGGACCGGCGATTGCCATGGTAACGGCGGCGACGAACGGCGAAGTGGTTCAGTGGATTGATACCAGCGCGTATGTTCCGTATCGCAACTACGTGGTCACACACAACTGCGTGGTTGAAGAAGCGCTGGGTCGCTGCTGCTACGGCGACTTCATGGCCCCGACCTGTCTGCCGAACCAGACGATGTCGCAGTGCGACGCGCTGAACGGCACCTGGACGTACGGCATCGATTGCACGACGCCGTGCCCGGCCGGACAGTACTGCGAAGCCGGAAGCGGCTATACCGGTTGCGATGAGTACATCAGCAACGTAACGGTAGGTACCATCAACAACACCACGGTCTGCATCGGCGGAACGATCAACTATGCCGATTACACAACCCTGTCCACGACGATGACCATTGGCACCGGTTATGCAATCTCGGTAACCAACGGCAATCCGTACGCTAACGACGCATTAGGAATCTGGGTGGACTGGAATCGTGACGGTGACTTTGATGACGCCAATGAAGCGATGGCCGTTACCGGAAGTCCGGGCGTTGGTCCGTACACGGCAACGATTACGCCGCCGGCCGGTTCCTTCATCGGTAATGTCCGGATGCGGATTCGCTTGACGTGGAATGTTACACCGGTACCCTGCGGTGTTGATTCCTACGGCGAAGTGGAAGACTACACGATTAACGTAGTCGCAGCTCCCTAACCCCAAATTCTCAGGTTATCCGACAAGTTCGGATAGCCGGTGAATATGGCAAAGCGGCCGGTGCATTCGCACCGGCCGCTTTCTTATCCTGAAGAAGCCCGCAATGGCGTTGCGGGCTTCTTGCTTTTCAGTAGGTCAGGGCTGATACTTATTCACGGCAGCCGTTTCGTCGGGGTTGGTCAGCGTCCGGCAGGGATCCGGCGGGATAATCGGCCGGCGGCTTATGGCGAACGACTTCGCCTTCCACCAGATAGATCACGTCCTGCGCCAGATTGGTCGCCAGATCGGCGATGCGTTCCAGATAACGGGCGGTGGACATAATTTGGATCCAGAGTTCGATGCGCTGCGGATCGCTGCGCATTTCCTGAATCGTAACGCCGAAAATATCGTCGCGCATTTGATCCACTTCATCGTCGGAGAGAATGACCAACCGCGCCAGTTTGGAATCGGCTTCCACCAGCGAGTCGAGACTGCGGCGCACCATTACGGCGACTTTTCCGGCCATGACCGAAATAGACTCCGGAACCGGAACGCGGCCGCGCGCCGCGAAAAACAGCACGCGCTGGGCGATGTTGACGGAATAGTCGCCCATTCGTTCCAGATCGTTATTCATTTTCAGCACGGTGACGACAAAGCGCAGATCGCGGGCGACCGGCTGATGGAGAGCGAGAATTTTCAGGCACTCTTCCTCAATTTCCACTTCGCGGCGGTCTACTTGAGCGTCACCGGCAACAATCTCCTCGGCTAAGGAGCGGTCGCAGGTGTTGAGCGCCGTAACGGCGCGGGCTATGTTCTCCTCGACCAGAGTACCCATTTCCAGGGCCAGCTTCTTCAGCCGTTCCAAGTCTCTCTGTAAAAACATCGGCATATTGCGGTTCCCTGAACTTATCCGAAGCGACCCGTGATATAGTCTTCGGTTTGTTTCTTTCCGGGTTTAGTGAAGATCATCTTGGTT
>CAYUIF010000030.1:0-38381 GCA_964444755.1 uncultured Alphaproteobacteria bacterium
GAAACAGGGTCTGTTCCAACCGGTACCCGTGGAAGAGCAGATTGCAATCCTTTGGACCGCCACCCGCGGACATTTCGATGATATTCCGCTGGATCAAGTCAAGAAGTTCGAGGCGGATATCATCAAGTATTTCCGCAGCGCGGGGCGTGCCGTGTTGGATGAGATCAAGCAAAAGAAAGTGCTCGACAAAGATCTGGAAGACAAGCTCGCGGCGCTGGTCAAGGAGTTTAAGGCGGGCTGGGATAAGTAGAACCGAAATATACATGGCGATTAGCACAATCAAGCGCACATCTCGCATTCGATATTTCGATTGGTTGCTGATCGTTGCTCTGGTTATTGCGGTTGTTCTTTTTATCAGAGGAGCATTCCCACTTTCAACCGCGGATCTTTTTCATACGCAGTTTGCGGCTTATGAATGGCATGTTGGAACACCGGATAAAATATACACAATCTACGAATCTGACACGGCGAACAAGTGGTTGGATGAATGGGAAACGGTCGCCGCTCGACTGGGAGCGGACAATGTCCCCAACCTTCATTTTTATCCACCTTTTGTATCAGCAGCTCTTGCTCCGTTTGCCGATGTTCCGGCGTCGTGGTGGCGCAATTCAGTGTTTGTCATCAATGTTTGCCTTTTATTTATTCTTGCATGGCAAACTTTAATACTGTGTGGGCTTCCCATCGAAGTTCGTTCGTATTTTTGGGTTTTCACGGTTTTATTATTGGCCGGAGCGACAATTTCAAACTTTCTCTTCGGTCAGATTCACCTTTTCTTATCGGTACTCACATGGGCGGGACTGCTGGCATGGCGTAAACACCAGCAGATTTGGGGGGGGGTTCTCATTGGATTGATGGCAACGATAAAGCTAACGCCTTTGGCCTTGCTGGTTTTACCGGCGCTGCAGAAATGGTGGCGAGCTTGCGCGGCAGGCATTGCGGCATTTGGGACTATATACTTGATATCCTTGCTCTGGTTAGGACGGGGGATTTTCCAAACGTGGTATATTGCAACGAAATCAATCGGAAGCCGAGTTTGGATTAATACTATGGATCAATCAATAACGGGGTGGTATTGCCGAATTATCATGAATTGTCCGTTAAATTCCGATGGATTTTGGGCGACGAATGAGATTCATTTCATTCGAATTGCTGTTCTAATTATATTTGGTGGTGTTACTCTGATCACACTCTGGTGGAAGCGTTCGTTACTGGCGGGAGATCAATTTCCTGCTATTGCCGGACTGGCAGTTTGTGGTTATATGCTTACGCTACCTTTTTCTTGGATTTATTATCACGTGCTTCCGCTGCCGGTGTTAGTATGGGCACTATATCAAGAACGGTCATTAAAGAACATCAAAATTTCAAAAATTTTACTCTATGGTGCTACCTTTATGTATTTATTTAAATTTTATCGCTTATATGGTGATTCAACCTTCGGACGTCTGGCATCGGGCAACTATACAATTGGATTGATACTACTGTGGTTCTGGCTACTGCTTCGCATATGGCGATCTGCCGAATCTTCACCCGTTGACAATGCTCAGGGATTGGCTGTAATTAAGTAAGAAGTTGTTTATCGCGTTGAATCGGTTATAGACGATAGGTAGTGAACCTGCTTGGATGTACGAAGTCGAAATGTTGAGGGAAAAGGCTGAGTCTCGTGAATCGGAAAGCTCCCTCGGACATAATACTATTTCTATTACTCGCCGTCGGAGTCTTTCTTTGGCAGCGAACGGCGTTGCCGCCATGGATTGGCGACGTCTTTCCGGATCAGCTGGCGGCGCACTACATTCGCAACGGTGATATTGAATCGGTATATGCATCGTCTCGGACTTACGATGCATGGATGGCAAAGTCGTTGCCAGTCGCCCGCGATCTGGGATTAGACTACGATCTTTGCACATATATGTACCCGCCATTCGTGGCGGGAGCATTAGTCCCGTTTTCGGAGGTGTCGGCGGGCACTTGGCGTGATGTCATCTTCGTGATCAACGTCATCTTGCTCTTTGTCATAAGTTACCAAACCGTTAAAGTATGCGATATCCTGATGGGGTGGCGAGCTTTGTTGTGGGGGCTCGTTCTTATACTGCTGTGTTACCCCATGGCGAGAGCAACGAAATTAAGTCAACCGGTTCCATTGTTGGCGGTCATTGCTTGGATTGGTCTGATCGGCTTACGAAAGCGGAAAGACTGGATGGCGGGAATCGTCTTGGGTTTGGTGACGGCGATTAAGCTCTTTCCCGGTGTGATTTTTTTATTGCCGCTGTTGGATCGGCGATTCAAGCCTGTGGTAATCGGAATCGCCGTGAATATCGCCATCTACACGGCTTCGGTAATAACGACCGGAATGCGATTGCATGTGTTGTGGTGGGAGACCATGCATGAGTTTAGCCGCAATGTCATTCCCTATTGGGGGAACCAATCGCCGTTAGGTTGGTTATCACGTGCCGTGATCGGACTCGATATCATGGAAGGACGCCCGACGGTTTTCCCCGGACAATGGATACTCCGGTTGGTAATGATCATCGTTTTCGGGGGAATAACCCTGTGGTGCCTATGGAAGATGCGGGGCAAGCTAACCAGCGAACGGTTTCCGCTATCGGTTGGATTAGTGTTATCCGGCACACTGCTGTCGGTCCCGACCGCTTGGGAACATTATTGGTTGTTCGTGTTGCCGGTGTTGGGTTGGGCGATCTATCGGGAATGGCATCAGGGCGATTCGATAGTAACGTTGTTGTGGTTGTTGGGGGCGGCATTTTTCTTTCTGATGAAATTGACACGCTTCTATACCCCTTCCGAATGGGGACGCATCGCTACCGGCAGTCAAACCGTCGGATTGATTCTATTTTGGGCTTGGATGGTTTACCGCAGTCGTCGTGACTTTCGACCGGTTACTCAGACTCAAGCGCTGTCATCGGCATCATGCGACGTATAATCCTTCATTCAATACTTCTATTATTTGCTCTTTTTCAATTCGTATTGATTGCTTTACCGCCGGGGAATGCGGATCTGATTTCCATTCAATCGCTGGCGCTGGATATCCGACGGGGTGAAACCGGATTATTGTACCCGGGCGCAGATTTTGTTCGCAATGACGAGTGGATCGCCCACCACGAAGCGAATCTGAACCGCTTAGGCGGTCGCGGCGAACCGAATTGGTGTTTTTATCCGCCGCTGATTCCGTGGCTCGTCGCGCCGCTCGCGAATGTGAATGTTGAAACGTGGCGGTTGGTATGGGGCGGAATCCAAATTGTATTCATTATCGGCTTTGCATTCTTAATCAAGCGATTGCTGCTTCACAGCGATACCGGCAAACCGCCGTCGTTGATTTTGATTTTCGCATTAATGGTCGGCAGCTATCCGTTGGCGCGTTCGGTCGAACTGGGCCAAACGAGTCTGGCAATCGCAGTATTGATCTGGTGGGGGACTTATTCGGCGATCGAACATTCGCCGTTTCGCAACGGAGTTACCGTCGGCGTTGCGGCATTCATCAAGCCGTTTCTGATAGCGATTGAAATGCCCGACGTTTTCCGGCGGAAGTGGCTGAGTCCAATCATCGCAGTGGCGGCTTGGATTACTCTGATCGTATTATCCCTTGTTGCCGTTGGTTTAAACGCCCATCGCGAGTACGCGGATTTTTTGATAACGTTGGGCAATTCGCAAACCGCCTATTCCGGAAATCAAAGTCTTTTCGCGGGTTTGCTTAGGCTGTTCACGGATCTGCCGGTGGCGGATTACGGTTTTCTTACAGATTATCAACTGGCGGCATCGGCTAAAATTCTCGCGGTGATCATTATCGCTGTCGCTGCATGGGGTCAATGGAAATCGAATGTTAATTCGATATTGTCGGCGGGATTGTGGCTGTCTGCCGTGTTGCTGGCATTGCCGATTTCCTGGGAGCATCATTTAGTATTCCTGCTTCCGGTAGTGGCGCTTTTGTGGTTGCGGAGTGAGACTACCGGCGCGAAGTTGATGATCGGGATCGTTACGGTGCTCATGAGTATCTGTTGGGTGCCGTTATGTGGTGATCATGGTATCGGTAGGGTTATTGTGTCCTTCCCGCTGTTTGGGAATCTTGTGCTGTTTGGTTGGCTATTGGTTTTACATATTCGCTCGAAACCGCAGTTTGCACTTGGCCGTTGATTTCGGAGCTTTGAATGTCCGGACTGAAGACAATTAAACGTCGCATTCGCAGCGTTCAATCTACGCAGCAGATTACGCGCGTCATGAAAATGGTAGCGGCGGCCAAACTGAAGCGGGCGCAGGAGAATATCATTGCGGCGCGTCCCTATGCGCTGCGGCTGCGGCAGGTTATCCGCGAGCTTTCGACCCGTGTCGATCGCAGTCACCATCCGCTCCTGCAAGTGCACGAAACGGAAGAAATCGGTATTATAGTCGTAACCGGCGATCGGGGTTTGTGCGGCTCCTTCAATACATCCATCATTCGTCGCGGCCAAAAACTGATTGCGGACGATAAAAAACATACCATTCGACTGGTCACGGTTGGTCGGCGCGGCACGGATTTTTTCGCCCGCCGCGGTCATGAGATTACCCATCGCATGAGCGGCTTTTTTAATAATCTCGAATTTGCTCACGCCATTGACTTAGGCAACGAGATTATCGAACGCTATATCGCCAACGATCTGGATCGGGTATTGGTGGTCTATAATGAATTTAAATCCGCTATCCAGCAGAATGTCGTTGTCGAACAATTGCTGCCCATCGAGCCCGATCCGGCGGATGAGCATGCGATTACCGCCGATATGATCTATGAGCCTTCCGAAGATATGATTCTGGATGCGATTCTGCCCCTCTATGTGAAAGTTCAATTATGGCGAATTCTGCTCGAATCCTATGCAGCGGAAATGGGAGCACGTATGACGGCGATGGAAAGCGCCACCGATAACGCGCAGGAGTTGATTGATTCGCTGACACTCACTTATAATAAAGTGCGGCAGGCGGCGATTACCGGTGAAATCCTCGAAGTCGTATCCGGTGCGGAGGGACTTCAATAACTATTGTAATAATTGGCTGATCAATTTGGGGGTGTAATTTTCGAGTGCTTGTGTCTGGTTCGGTGTGGCGGTTTAGGCGTCCCTGCGGATAATTCCACTGCTGGCCGGGTGCGAAAACGTTGACTGATGTACGCATATGTTTCGCTATAAAGTATGCGTGCCTGTATAATAGCCCATTCATGTATTATCGAAGGTGTGATTAAAATGCCATTTGCAGGTGGAAAAAAACGCGTGTCCATTTTCGTGGACGGCGCCAACATGTTTTATACGCAGAAGAAGGGTCTTGGCTGGTTTTTCGATCCGGCGAAACTATTAAAGGTTCTGCGGGCTGATGATGATTTGACCGATGCCTACTGGTACATGGGATTGAAGCAGCCGCCCGATCCCCGCGATGAGAACTTCGTTCGCTTCCTGGCATATGCCGGGTATGTTGTGCGGACGAAGGGTCTCAAGACTATCTACGATTCTGAGACCGGCGATACGACTCAGAAGGCCAATCTCGACGTCGAAATCGTCATGGATATGTTCAACACGATTGACAACTACGACAAGGCGATTCTGTTGTCGGGCGACGGTGATTTTGAGCGCGCCCTTGAATTGCTGCGCACCCGCGGTAAGGAAATCTGCGTGGTTTCGACTCAGAACTGGATCGCCGCCGAATTACGTATGGCCGTAGGATCGCATTTCGTGGATCTGCAGGATTTGCGGGATCGGATCGAACGCCTCGAACGGCCCGGTTTCCCGGCCTCGACGGATTCGTCCGGCGTTGATCCAGATGCCCGATAGCGATTCAGCGCTGGCCGACCAACAACAGCTTGAACAGTGGGCGGAAGTGTATCTGAACCACCGCCTGACTGCTGAAGAATTTCTGGAACGGATTGATCGGTTGCTGGCAGATCGTGATCTGTTTCCGCCGGAAGCGATATTTCAACTGGGATCAACTCTCGGTACCCAATTGGAAAACTCGCCGGGTCCGGCGGTTGATCTGACGCTGAAGCTAATGTCCTCCGACGTCCGCGCCACGCGGGCGATAGCCGTCGGTGTATTGCATCGATTGGCGCGCTTTCAACCCGGTTTCTGGACCGATGCTGCCCGCCACCTGATCACGGATTCCGATTGGGAAGTGCGGGATATCGCCGCGCGCGTTTTTGATGACTGGAATGGGGAAGACGGAGCGGCGGAGTTCCATCTTTCCTTCGTTGTAGATGTTGTTCGTGATTGGGTTCAGGATTCTGATGAACGCGTCCGCCGGGCGGCTTCACAAGCGTTGTTGGGTTACGCCGCGCGACATCCCGAATTCCGGTCAAATCTATTGGAAGCACTCGATCCGTTGTTGACGGACGAACGTGAATATGTTCGTCATAGTCTGGCGGCGGCATTGCGTGTTCTCGGTCGTAGCGATCCGCCGTACATGATGGATTATCTGGAACGCATCGCGGCGTCGAAACACGAGCCTGCGAAGGAAATCGTAAAGTTGGTGCTGGATCACTCGTTTGCCGACCGGCTGCCCGACCGCAAGGCGGAACTGCTCCGTCGGCTGTAATGGATTTCGTAATCATACCCATGCAAGATAGGTTCATTCTTCCATGAACAAAGGTACCGTCAAGCAGATTATCGGCGTCGTGGTGGACGTCGAGTTCCCGGATGGCGATCTGCCGCACCTCTACTCGGCGCTCCACACCCATCTGCCAAATTCGAAGGATATCATTACCCTCGAAGTGCAGCAGCACTTGGGGGACAATACCGTCCGCACGGTGTCCATGAATCCCACCGAAGGACTCACGCGCGGCACGGAAGTGATCCCCACCGGCGATCCGATTTCCGTTCCGGTGGGCGCGGCGACGTTGGGGCGGATCATGAATGTCGTCGGTGCGTCCATTGACGGATTAGGCGATATTCCTTCCGAAAAACGGTATCCTATTCATCGTCCCGCTCCCGCCTTAACTGAACTGGATACATCCTCCGAGGTTCTGGAAACCGGTATCAAGGTGATTGACCTGATTCAACCCTTTGCCAAAGGCGGCAAAATCGGTTTATTCGGGGGCGCGGGCGTCGGCAAGACGGTCATCGTGCAGGAGCTGATCAATAACATCGCCAAGGAACACTCGGGAATTTCGGTATTCGCCGGCGTCGGCGAGCGCACCCGCGAAGGCAACGACTTGCTCCGCGAGTTCGTGGAATCCAACGTCGTTTCTTACGGCAAGAGCTTTGACCACAAAACCTTCGATATGACAACCGTAGACAAGAACGCTCTGCGCGATTCGAAAGTGACGATGGTCTTCGGTCAGATGAACGAACCGCCCGGTTCACGTTCCCGTGTCGCGTTGTCCGGATTGACGCTGGCCGAGTATTTCCGCGACGAGGAAGGCCGCGACGTGCTGCTGTTCATTGATAATATCTTCCGCTTCACGCAGGCGGGCAGCGAGGTCTCGGCGTTGCTGGGGCGGATGCCGTCGGCGGTGGGCTATCAACCGACGCTGGCCACGGAAATGGGCGCGCTGCAGGAGCGGATTACTTCGACGAAGAAGGGCTCGATTACTTCGGTGCAGGCAATCTACGTTCCGGCGGACGACCTGACCGACCCTGCTCCGGCCACGACCTTTGCCCATCTTGACGCGACCACCGTACTCTCCCGCAAAATTTCCGAGTTGGGTATTTATCCGGCGGTGGATCCGCTGGATTCGACGTCACGGATTCTCGATCCATTGGTGGTCGGTGAAGAGCATTACAACGTGGCCCGCAATGTTCAGCAGACGCTTCAGCGCTATAAAGATTTGCAGGACATTATCGCGATTCTCGGTATGGACGAACTATCTGACGACGATAAACTCACCGTGGATCGCGCCCGCAAGCTGCAGAAGTTCCTCTCGCAGCCGTTCCACGTTGCGGAAGCTTTCACCGGTCGCCCGGGTGTCTACGTAAAAATCGCCGATACTGTGAAAAGCTTTAAAGGCATTTTGGAAGGCGAGTTTGATCATATTCCCGAGCAATGCTTCTACATGTGCGGCGGCATCGAGGATGCGATCAAGAATTTCGAGAACCTTGAGAAATAGGCATGGCCAAGACCTTCACGCTGGAAATTGTCTCTCCCACCGGCTCGATTTTCACGGGTGAGATTATTCACGTTCGCGCGCCGGGTGTGGGCGGGGATTTTGGTGTTCTCGCCGATCATGCGCCGCTGATGGCCGGATTGCGGCCGGGGCGCCTGCATGTGGATGATCCTGATGAAAGCTTCGACTTCGTGATTACCGGTGGTTTTTTCGAAGTTCACGGCAACCGAGCCGTAGTGCTGGCCGAATCCTGTCTTCGCAAGGAAGATATTGATCTGGACCGCGCCCTGAAAGCACGGGATCGCGCGCTGCAAATGCTGGCCGATGCTAAAACCGCGGAAGCTCAAGACGAGGCCCGCACCGCTTTGGAAAAGGCGGTAGCCATTCTGAAGGTCGGCGAAGAATAGACATTTTGATATCGCACAATGCACGGGCAATTCGCAAGGAATTGCCCGTTTTGTTTTTTCGGCTTGCTGAACAGCTTTGTTGAATAGTTTTGGACAGTTTTTCAGAGTTGTTTTTCCGGCGGTTGGGAAGCGACAAACGGAGGAGATTTAGGTCCTCTCGAGGGCACACCCTTTGCAGTATTTACATTGTTCAGACCAATTAAAGCCAAGGGTACAACCCGATGTTTCGAAAAGTCATAGTCTTGCTCGCATGTATCACCGTCGCCATAGGCACGGCATGGTCGGCGGAGATTTCCGATTTGGAAGAAGGGATCCGCCTTACTCGGGCGCTGCTGAATGAATCCGCCGATAGTGCGCTCTGTCATTTTGTTGTGGAGAAAATGATAACCCTCTGTGATCGAGCTCCCGCATCACCCTTTGCGCCGGAAGCGTTATCGCTCAGTGCGGAGCTTTCAGAAAAGTTCGGTCACCATAAGCTGGCGACGGATCTTGCGGCACGCGTGTTCGAGAACTATCCTGCTTCTGCTTTTGCTCTGCCCTCGTTCGATTTCGCATGGAAGCTTTTGACGGATGACGGTCTGAATCCGGAAGCCGGAGCGGAGTTGTGTCTAAGCATGGCCACCTCGCTGAAAACCGACCCGGCAGCGATAGACTACTACCGCCGCGCCATGGACACCTACCAGCAAGCCAACCTGTGGGATAAGGCGGCGGAAGTCGGTATAAAGTATTTCGATCAATGCGCCGGTGCGAATCCGGATGCTGTGCTGCTTCTGGCTTTATCGGATGCCGCGCTGAAGAAGGGTGATTCTCCGTTAGCGGTTCGCGGTTTGACGAGATTCATCTCGCAGTATCCCAACCTGCCGCAAGTGGTGACTGCCCGTTATCAAATAGGGCAGATTGCGGTTGCAGAGGGAAATACTCAGCTTGCAAACGAACACTTTTCACGGGCGTGGTCGCTTTATCAAAAAAACCGCCGCAAGGGCGAATACAATCAACCCGCAATCGCTCGCGCTGCCGCTGACGCACTATGGACATTGCAAATCGAACCAAAACGACAATACGAAAGCCGCACGGCGCCCGATCTTCCCTTAACGAAAGGGCAACGCTCGCAAGCCGATGAACTGCACGAGGCGTTCACGCAGGTGATGATCACGGATCATGAGTTCGCGCCGCGCTGTTTCAGCGCTATCGGAGATGTGCATACCCATCTGGCCGATGCGTTGCTGGGGCAGGGCTTTCGAAATGTCGTTGCCCGATCCGGTGGATCGGCGCAACCACCCTATAGTGACGCGATGCCCGAATACAATAAGGCGGTTGCCGCCTATTTGCAGGCTTGGGAACGTGGTGCGCTCGAGCCGCATAATCCCGATGCAGCAACCGCCGCCCGTTATGCCGCCGAGCGCGCCTTCGAAGTTCAAGTCGGGCAGGGTGATGCTGTGATGGGTTGGGCTTTCGAGCTAATGGCTCAAGCGCCCCGCGAAGCCCCCGGTGCCGGCGGCGCAAATGAGCGTTTTTCGTACTTGACGACGACCGTGACGCCTTTGATAGTGGAAGGTTTGAACTATAAGACTGAAGCCTTGAAACTGACAGAACGCATGCCGGTGGCGGCATTGGCGGAACCGGTTCGCGATGGTCTCGATTTGCCGGTGCGCGCCGTTACCAATGAGCTGTCTCGTCTATGTGCCAATGAGAACAAGACCGTATTGTCTCAATCCGCGCAGTTAGCCAGTTCGGCAAGTATGGGCTATTCGGCGGTGTCCGGCGGGGATATCGCCGCATCGCTGAAAACAAACTTCGATCGTGCCACGGAATATGGCAAGGAATACAACCGGGTTCTCGATAAGTTTTATGCCTCCATGGTTCAGAGCCGAGTACCTGAAACTTGTCAGGTCTATTGGGATAGCCTCCTAATCGCTGAATACACGAACTACACGGAAACCTGCCGGTCGCTGCAAACGAATCTGGCGGTTTGTTTGGCCAATCTTCCGGCTCAGGGTGATGATCGAGTCAATACACTTCGCAAGCAGCTTAGCCGTTTACAGGCGGATGGCGCTTCGGAGGAGTATGCGGGTCTGGTACGCTGGCATAAATGGGCTTATTCGAATGGAGTAGACCATCGTTTGAACGATCCATTGGCCGCCCGGCTGGCGGAATTGGATCCGGTGCATTACAGCTCGCCTGATGATCTCCCTTCGGCCAGCCGCCGCAAGCCTTGATTCTTAGATAGAAATTCTCCATATTCTGTCCGCCCCACCGGCGGGCAGTTCGTCCAGCACCGCTCTCCGGCGGTGCTGTGTTTTTTGACTTTCGATTAACCTTACCTCCGATTATGCAATTCAGAACTCATACTTGCGGCGCCCTCCGGAAAACGGACGAAGGCCAAACCGTTCATCTTCAAGGGTGGGTCGCCCGGCGGCGGGATTTGGGCGGATTGATCTTCATTGACCTGCGCGACCGCTACGGCAAGACTCAACTCGTCGTCCATCCCGAAGAAACGCCGGAAGTGGCGACACTGGCCCACCAGCTTCATGCGGAGTGGGTCATCGAGGCGGACGGTATCGTCCAAGCCCGCCCGGACGGTATGATCAACAAGGATCTGCCCACCGGGGAGATCGAAGTAAAGCTGACGACCATCAATGTTCTGAATCGCTGCTTGCCGTTGCCATTTCAATTGGATGAAGCGTCCAAGGCCGCCGAAGAACTGCGTCTCAAGTATCGCTATCTCGATCTGCGTCGCCCGGAGATGCAGGAGACACTGATGCTGCGGCATCGCGTCGCCCATGTCGTTCGCGAACATTTTTCGAGCGAAGGATTTCTGGAAATCGAAACGCCATTCTTAGTCAAGAGCACGCCCGAAGGCGCGCGCGATTACTTGGTTCCCAGCCGTGTCTTCCCCGGACAATTCTACGCACTGCCGCAATCACCGCAGATTTACAAACAGATTCTGATGGTGGCGGGGATGGATCGCTACTTCCAGATCGTTCGTTGCTTCCGGGATGAAGACTTGCGCAGCGATCGTCAACCGGAGTTTACGCAGGTGGACGTAGAAGTCAGTTTCGCCACGCAGGATATTATCTTCGGTACGGCGGAACGGCTCTTTGTCAAGATTTTGAAGGCGGCGTGGGGAAAAGACATTACCGTTCCGTTCCCGCGCTTGACTTATCGGCACGTTATGGAAACCTATGGCAGTGACAAACCGGACCTTCGCTTCGGCATGCCGTTCTCCAATGTGACCGATTGCGTTAAGGATACCGACTTTCGGATTATCGCTTCGGCAGTGGCTGAGAGCGGAGTCGTTATTGGTTTGGCTGTGGACGGCAAGGCCGGAGTATCCCGCAAAGAAATCGGTGAACTGGAGGAATTGGCGCGCGACAGCGGGCTGCAGGGCATTCTGACTCTAAAATTCACGGACGAAGGTTTCAGTGGTCCGGTTGCCGGGAAAATCACCGAATCGCAACTGCAAGCGGTGGTGGATAAGCTGAATGCCAAGCGCGGTGATCTGATTCTGATGGCAGTGGGGAAAAAATCGGCTGTGTTGAAAGGCCTGGGAGTCTTACGGCGGAAGTTGGCCGACAAATTCAAGCTGTTTGATCCCGATTCACACGAGAGTCCCTCGCTCTTTTGGGTTACGGATTTCCCGCTGTTCGAACGCGATGAGGATACCGGTGAGGTCGCGCCCTCGCACCACCCGTTCACGGGTTACTTGACCGAAGATGAGCACCTCATCCATACCGAACCGTGGAATGTTCGTTCTACCTCCTATGATTTGGTTATGAATGGCAGTGAATTACTGTCCGGCTCCATTCGTATCCATGATCCGGAACAGCAAGCCAAGATTTTCCAGTTGCTGCACATTTCCGATGAGGAAGCACAAATGAGATTCGGTTTCCTCTTGGAAGCGTTGCGCTATGGCGCGCCGCCAATGGGGGGGATGGCCATCGGGTTGGATCGCACGATAATGGCCCTGACCGGCGGCTCGATTCGGGATGTTATCGCGTTCCCTAAGACCAATCTGGCCCAATCCCTGATGGATGGTTGCCCGTCAGAAGTAAATCCAGATTTATTAAAGGATTTGAAACTACAAATCAACCTGCCCAAATCGTAAGTTTAAGAAGGAATGCGGTATTTCTCTTGACTTCCGACCGCATTCTTGCTATCTTAGAAAGTCACGTAAGATTACAAAGGACTTAGTCTCGTAAGCGTGGATTTCCACGATAAAACTACCCCATTTGGGTTGCTTTCGTTATAGATTAGCCTCTGTTTTTTAGAGATTTCTCTAAGAGTGCAGGGGCTTTTTCACTTTCTTTGAGGTTGATCCGCTGGCCAATCGTACCCCTACAGAGCACTTGGATTCCGAAGAATCCACTGAGATAGTTGAAATCCCCGTTGAGGAGGGCATCCTTCGTCCCTTACTCGGTCCCGGTGATGCTAATCTTCACTACCTTCAACGTTTCTTGACCTCCCGGGTAACGGCCCGGCGTGAGAAGATTCTGGTGCGGGGCACGCAACCGAATAACTCCCGTGCGGTAGATGTGATTATGGAGATGATCAGCCGCACCCGCCGCAAGGGAATGCTGACCACCAATGATGTGGATCTCATTATGCGGTTGTCTGGCAGCGAAATCGTGAAACCGGAAGCGGCTCCCGCCGCCGGAACGTTGGTTTTCCGCACTGGGGATCGTACCTACGGTCCGCGCACCGGTGGTCAGGAAGCCTATTGCCGGGCGATCATGTCCCATGACATTACCTTCGGCATTGGTCCCGCCGGAACGGGCAAGACCTTCTTAGCAGTAATGGTGGCGGTGTCGGAGTTTCTGGCGGGGAAATATGATCGCATTATTCTGACACGGCCGGTGGTGGAAGCGGGTGAGAATCTGGGATTTCTTCCCGGCGATATCAACGAGAAAGTTGATCCGTATTTCCGGCCGTTGTACGACGCTCTCATGAAACTGCTGCCTTCGGATCGGTTGCGGAAGTTTTTCGACCGTTCCGCGATTGAGATTGCGCCCCTCGCGTTTATGCGCGGTCGCACTCTCGAACACTCGTTTGTAATTCTCGACGAAGCCCAGAATACGACCGCGCTGCAAATGAAAATGTTTCTTACCCGTTTGGGTGAGAACGCCAAGGCAGTGGTCACTGGCGATCAGACTCAGATTGACTTGCAGCCCCGCACCAACAGCGGATTGCTTTCGATCTCGGAGATTCTGCACGGACTGGACGGCGTTGAGTTTGTTTATTTCAATGAGGCGGATGTCGTTCGACATCCGCTGGTCGCAAGAATTATCGGAGCCTATGAAGACTATCACACCCGGCAAAACGGCACCGAGCCGGAGAGTGAAGCCCAAGAAGGCGAAGGAGAAGACGGTTCCCATGAATGACCGCCCTCCCAGTCGCCGGCGCGCCGGAGGAACGCTGGAAGTTCAATCGTTGATTCCCCGCGCGCGCGTTCGTAAAGATTTCCTGACCGCCTGCGCCCGTCATAGCACACGGCATATCCGATCGAAGATCGGTCAGTTGAATTTCGTAATAGTAGATGACCGCTATATGTCCCGGCTTCACCGGACCTATACCGGAATCCGCGGTACGACCGATGTCCTCACCTTTGATCTTTCCGATTCGCGTGAGTACGTTGATGGCGATATCGTCATCTGTCTCGATCAAGCGCGCCGGCAAGCCAAACTCTACCGTGTTCCCTTATATGAAGAAGTTGCGCGGTTAGCGGTGCACGGAGTATTGCACCTGGCCGGATACAAGGATTCCACTCCGGCGGAACGCGATAAAATGCACCAATTGGAAGATCGCTCGCTAATGGCGGGGAGGCGAGCATGACCGACGGTCAAACGTTTAGTTGGGGTTTGTTCGCTTTCTTTGTGATGATCGCCTTTTCCGCTTTTTTCTCGTCAACGGAAACCGCGCTCTTTTCGCTGACTCGCTCCCAGATTGACGAGTTATCCAGGCGCAAGGACAATCCTGCCCTTCGCCTCAGCCGGTTGTTGTCCAATCCGCGCCGATTGCTGATTGTATTGCTGACCGGTAATACTGTCGTCAACATCGTGGCCGCCACGATTGCCGCATTGTTGACCGGACGATTGTTGGAATCTCACGGGCAGATTGCCTGGCTGGCGTTCGTGATTCAGGTCGTGGTTGTAACCTTAGTGATTCTGACGTTGGGGGAAGTGCTGCCCAAGTTGGCGGCGATTCGCAATGCCACGAAATGGGCGCTCCGCGCGGCGACGCCGCTAATGGCCATTGATTGGCTGCTCCGTCCGGTGGTGATCATCCTGATGCCGTTTACGGATTTTATCACGCGCACATTAGGCGTCGAAAAACGACGGCTCTGGATTTCCGAAGAAGAAATCAAGACGCTGGTCGAAGTCGGGGAAGAACACGGCGTTCTCGAAAAGTCCGAACGGGAACTGATACACTCGATTTTCGAGTTCGGCGATACCACCGTTCGCGAGATCATGGTTCCCCGCACCGATATGATTTGCCTGGAGGCGACCACGCCGGTGGAGAAGCTTCTCGAGACCGTCCACGAAAGCCAGCACACCCGAATCCCCATCTATGATGAATCCATTGATAATATCATCGGGATTCTTCATACGAAAGACCTGCTGCTGCATTATCCCTTCGACCGCAACTTCAATTTGCGTTCAATTCTGCGTAAAGCGATTTTCGTTCCCGAAACCAAGCTGATTCACGAACTGCTTACGATGTTTCAGGAACAGCGCCTGCATATGACCATTGCGGTAGACGAATACGGCGGAACGGCCGGTCTGGTCACGCTGGAAGATGTGATCGAAGAGATCGTTGGTGAAATTCAGGATGAACACGATGCGGAACGTCCGCTGTGGATCCGGATTGATGATCATACGGTGATTGCCGACGCCAAGCTGGACGTGGAAACGGTGAACGAAGTCTTGAATGACCATGTCATTCCCACTGATCAGGACTACGAAACCCTTGGCGGCTTTTTATTATCCGAGTTAGGCGACTTCCCCAAGACCGAAACCACCGTGGAATACCACAATTATAAGTTTGTCATCGAAGAATTCAATTCCCATCGGTTGGGGCGGGTGCGAATCATTTTACGGGCTGAAGAGCCGGAGTCATCTGAACCATGACCGCTCGCGAACGATTTCGCCGCCGCTTGTGCGTTTGGTGGTGGACCGTCAGGAAAGGTCGCCCCCAAGGACAGTTTCATATCCCCCAGCAGGGGCTTCATCCGCAGCATCTGGTCATCATCATGCCTCCTGAATTCGCCGAATTCGAGGCGGCGCTCCCGATTGTGAACCCGGTTATTGAACGCCTGCAGCCGGTTCAGGCCACGATTATCGCACGGGATAATTTCCGCTCGTGGCTGGGGCAATCATCGGCGTTCCGCTTGGTCACCTTTGATCTGAATGTCCATGGCTGGTTGGGATTTCCCAAATCCGATTTACTGCATCGGATGAGCAAAATTGGCGCCGATGTGGTTTTGGATTTAACCTCCGGTTTTCACCCCTTTACGAATGGCTTAGCCGCTGCCATCGGAGCACCGTTGCGGATCTCATTTGATGTTGAACCGCATCATGATTTTCATAATTATGTGATTCGGGTGGATGCCTCTAAACCGTTATCGGAACGATATCGGACTTTATTAGGTTATGTATAATCGGTACGCGTTTGCCAACGGACCGGCGTGCCGATAAGCGGCTCGCCGTTTTTCATTTGAATTGTACTTGAGTTAGTGGATAGAATCCATGTCGAATGACCATACCAATGCACGTGAAGAGTTCGCTCGTCTGATCGAAATCGTGCAGCAGCTTCGCGCTCCCGGCGGTTGCCCGTGGGATCGCGAACAGACCCATCGCAGTCTGCGGCCCTATCTGGTCGAGGAAACCTACGAAGTCCTCGACAGCATCGATCGGGAAGCCTATGGGGAATTGAAAAAGGAATTGGGCGATCTCATGCTGCATATCGTATTCCACGCGCAGATCGCCGGCGAAGAACAGCTATTCGATATGGCGGATGTGCTGCAGCATATCAACGAAAAACTGATTCGCCGTCATCCCCACGTGTTCGGTGATTCCTCGGTTACGGATGCCCGGCACGTTGAACGGCAATGGGAAAAGATCAAGCTGGAAGAAGGGCATCGCAAACGCTTGCTGGAAGGTGTGCCCAAGCATCAACCGGCCCTCAATCGCGCGTTTCGGGTGCAGGAGAAAGCCGCCGGAGTGGGGTTCGACTGGCCGGATGTCGCTCCGGTCTGGGACAAAATCCGTGAGGAAGTGAATGAATTGGAAGTGGAAGTTTCCGCTAATGATCCACGACGAATCGAGGACGAACTGGGAGACTTGTTATTCAGTATCGTTAACCTGGCGCGCAAACTGAAGGTCAATCCCGAAGACGCCCTCCGCGGAACCGTGGATAAGTTTACCGAGCGGTTTAACTTTATCGAAGATACTCTGCTCAATCAAGGCCGGAAGCTGCACGAATCCACCCTGGAGGAAATGGATTCGCTCTGGGATGAAGCCAAACGATCCATGAGGCCATAATACATGCCTGGAAGCCGCCAACGCAAGACCTCGCCAGCCAACCGGCCTCAGCCCTCTACCTATGGTTGGCCAGACCGAAATCCTAACCGACCGGTTCCTGCCAATGAACCGGAACGGGCTTTTCTGGTGGGAGTCCATTGGCCGGGCGATACCATTGCGCTATCCCTCGAATTCCTGGATGAGCTGGATATGCTGGCGCAAACCGCGGGCGCTGAGGTGGTGGGGCGGGAGATTGCTAAACGGCAGAAGCCGGATCCGGCAACCCTGATCGGTAAAGGGAAGGTCGCTGAGTTGTCCGAAATGATTTGCGAGACACGCGCCGATCTTATTGTTTTTGATGAAGATTTGAGTCCTGCGCAAGCTCGCAATCTGGAGCAGGGAATTGGTTGCCGGGTGATTGACCGGACTGGTATCATTCTGGATATTTTCGCTAAACGAGCCCGTACTCGCGAAGCAAAAACCCAGGTTGAGTTAGCTCAACTCAGGTATCTTCTTCCAAGATTAACAAGGGCATGGACCCACTTGGAACGGCAACAAGGCGGTATCGGTTTGCGTGGTCCGGGTGAAACTCAGATCGAAACCGACCGGCGGATTATCCGCACGCGGATTCGTGTACTCGAAACCGAACTCAAACACATCGAGCAGATCCGTAGGACCCAACGGGCGGGACGGACGGAGATTTTCAAGTTTGCCTTGGTTGGATATACCAATGTCGGCAAGTCCACGTTGATGAACGTCCTCACCGAAGCGGGAGTCTACGAAGAGGACTTGCTGTTTGCCACCCTTGATTCCACCACTCGTGGGTTAGCCTTTGGTGCCCATACAAACGCCGTCATCACCGATACCGTAGGGTTCATTCGCAAACTTCCTCCCGCCTTGGTCGCCAGTTTTCGCTCGACACTTGCTGAGATCACCGAGGCTGACTGCTATCTCCACGTCATTGATCTGGCTTCGCAATCCTGGCGGGATCAAATGTATGAGGTCAACAAGATTCTGGCCGAAATGGGACAGAGCGACCGTAAAAACATATTGATATTTAATAAAATAGATGCACTTGATGATGATGAACCGGTTCGCGCAGCCGCCCGTGAGTTTCCCGCCGCCGTCTTTGTCAGCGCTCGCAAAAAGACCGGGATTGATGACTTACTCGCAGTGATGAGGCAAGTAATCACGGCTGACTTATTGGAGCTAACCGTACCGATTAACCCCACCGATGGCCGCCTGCTGTCGGAGTTATATCATCTGACGGAGGTGCTTGACGAGCGACAGAACGGGGGGCAGCTTGAGTTGCGAGTTCGGTTATCCCATGCCGTCGCCTCCCGCCTTGGCCTGATTTCCCAACCGAAACATTCCCACGAATAATTCATCTGCTATGACGACCCCTTCAACGGTTGTCTTTTCTCATTAATCTCCCTTTACAATTAATTTCTCTAAATTTCCGCAAATTGGGCAGGAATCGGCAAACGGCTTTTGTGGATAAATGGCAAAAATCGGTACCGACCCATAAGACCGTGGTTTAGCAAACATGCCTCAAAAGTTTAATAAAAAACGGATAACAGGTTATAAAAAACAATAAGATAGAAAAATAACCACTAAAAAAACTCTTGACAAAGGTGAAACTTTTTAGTAAATTGGCCGATCAATAAAATGAACAGGAAGTTTAATAAACTTTGCCTGTCGTGCTTTGAATATCGGCGAACGCATACGGAACCTCCGGCTGGCCAGCGATCTGACGCAAGAAGAGCTGGCGGATCGGGCTGATCTTACCAAGGGCTTTATTTCGCTCTTGGAGCGGGATCAGACCAGCATTTCTGTGGATAGTCTGCTTCAAATCCTCAAAGTCCTCAATGTCAAGGTCACAGACTTTTTCAGCGAGGGATCGGAGGAGAAGGTTGTATACGATCAGCAGGAACGTACGGGGTTGGTGGGTACTGGAGCGGAAAAATTCGAACTGCTGGTGCCGGGTGGAGCCAACCGCGAAATGGAAGCGGCCCTGGTGCAGATGCTGCCCGGTCAGAAGACCTATGCGGTAAAGCCGTATCAAGGCGAAGCGTTCGGATATGTGCTGAAGGGAAGTCTCACGGTGCGATTCGGTGCGGAGAAGCACATCGCCCACGTGGGAGATAGCTTTTATTATTCCGGCGAACGAGAGCACGTGCTGGAGAACACGAGCCGGAGGCCGGTGGAATTCATTTGGGTTACGACGCCGCCCATTTTCTAATTGTGGGTGCGACGTACGACCTCAACCTTCAAGAGGTAAGGAGACGCAGAGATGAAGGCTTTGGGTCGTCAGATCGTAGTGGAATACTACGGCTGCAATCCCGACATCCTCAATGACGTGGCTTTTATCAAGCGCGCCATGCGGGATGCCGCCCTCGCTTCCGGAGCGACCATCGTTCAGGAAGCGTTTCACCTGTTCAACCCGCACGGAGTTTCCGGTGTTGTGGTCATTGCCGAATCCCATTTGACGATTCACACGTGGCCGGAGTATGGGTATGCGGCGGTGGATCTGTTCACCTGCGGAGAGGATGTCAGTCCGGACGCCGCTTTCAATTATTTGAAAGAGCATCTGGAGGCGCAATCGTTTAGCGCGATGGAAATGAAGCGCGGCATTCTCAATGCGGGCAATGGAGCGCCGATTCGGCATAAGCCGGAACGGATGCTGGTGGAGGCTTGATGGTTTTTTCGCTGCCGGATAAATATTTTCTGGTTGCCGGATTTGCCGAGGGCAAGACTCCGCTCAATGCCTTCGATAATGCGCTGATGCAGGCGGGAATCGGCAATGTGAATCTGATTCGCATCAGCTCGATTCTGCCGCCCTCCGCCGCGGAAATCGAAGCCCTGCGGCTGCCGTTTGGTTCGCTGGTGCCCACGGCCTATGCGGAGGAAACGTCGGAGATCCCGGGAACGAGGATTGCGGCGGCCGTCGCGTGCGGCGTGCCCGATGATCCCGAATTGCCGGGCGTCATCATGGAGCATCACATTCTGGGCGCAGAAGAGGATTGTCGCAAACAAGTTGTGGCAAAGGTGGAAGAGGCGTTTGCGATGCGAGGATACCGACTCAAAACGTGTCCGGTAGCTTCGGCGTCCGGTGTCGTGAAAAATATCGGATCGGCCATGGCCGCGGTGGTTTTATGGAAGTAACTGCCGTGATCTCATCGGCCGAAGCGTTTTTATGAAATTTTTCGGGCGATTTACAGGTATTCCTGTGAGTCGCCCGTTTTGCTTTTAATATTGCGCACCACTTGACTTTCTCCCTTAAATAGTGTAGGTTTGTGCTTTCGCAAGGATGCCGGAATGTGCCGATGATTGCAGGCATTTTGGTTCATCTGAGCAATCCGACACCCTTCTTTACTTTTCCCGTTTCACCATCGGTTTCGAAATGTCAACGGACCTCTGGTTTACTGAAACCAGTCACGATATCCGGGCTTCTTGGCGCGTTCGCAATGTGCTTTATCACAAGGCGTCCCGCTTTCAGGATATTTTAGTGGTGGACACGGTTCGTTTCGGAAAGATGCTGGTGCTAGGCGGCTGTGTGATGACCACCGAGCGGGATGAATTCGTCTATCACGAAATGCTGACACATCCGGCCATGTTGGCGCACCCTGCTCCCCGTTCGATTTGTGTTGTGGGTGGCGGCGACGGGGGAACGGTAAGGGAGGTTTTACGGCACTCGACGGTCGAGCATGTTGTCTTGGCCGAAATCGATGATGAAGTGATCGAAGTCTGCCGTGAGTTCTTTCCTGCGCTGGCGGACAAATTGCGGGATCCGCGGGTCGAACTGGCCATCGGAGACGGCGCACAGTATCTGAAAGATCATCCCGGCGCATTTGATGTGATTTTGTCCGATTCCACGGATCCGATCGGTCCCGGAGTCGTGCTCTTCGAAGACGATTACTTTCAATCCGCCAAGAACGCTCTGCGCGACGGGGGAGTGTTTGTGACGCAATGCGAAGGTATGTGGATTGACGTGCAGACGGCGCGTTCGGTGACGGAACGACTGAAACGTTTTTTTAAAACAGTACTTCCCTATGTTGCTTCGATTCCCACTTACCCGTCGGGAACTTGGGGATTCGTTTTCGCGGCCGATGGAATTGATCCGCGCGCACAAGTAGATTCAAAGCGGCAGCAGGAAATCGTCAGTACTTCTCGCTACTACACGGCAGCGCATCAGGCGGGGGCATTTGCCATCCCGGCGTTTTTCCATAAGCAAGATTGATCCGGTCTTCGGATTTGTCGTTTCGTGAGATGTTCAGTAACGTTTGAAGTTTCCTGTAGATATTCTGCCGGGTTTACCCTTCTTGGGGGCCCAAGCTGATCCCGATAGCGTGGGGATAGTGATTTTTGGGTGTCCGTTTGATGGAACCTGCTCGTTTCGGCCTGGGACGCGGTTTGGTCCGCCGGCAATTCGCGCGGTTTCGGATGCACTGGAAACCTATTGCCCCATCTTGCGGAGAGATTTGGAGGACGTGGCATTCGCGGATGTGGGGGACTTGGTGTTACCGCCCGGAAATGTTGCGGTGGCGTTGGATATGGCATACCGCATGGCGGCACAAATCTACAAAAGTGGGCAAATAGCGTCTGCTTTAGGCGGTGAGCATCTTCTTTCGTTGCCACTGGTTAAAGCGGCGGTTGAAGCACAACCGGACCTTGTTTTGGTTCACTTTGATGCCCATTTTGACTTGAGAAACAATTACTTAGGTGTAGATCTGAGCCATGCAACCGTTATGCGGCGAATTCAGGAGTTTCTTGACCCGTCACGCATTTTGCATATCGGACAACGGTCGGGAACCCGTGAAGAGTTTGAACAAGCTGAACTTCTCGGAAATTCGCGACCAGCGACGGTTGAGGTGTCGGAAATAGTCCATTGGATTGCCAACCGTCCCATTTATGTAACCGTTGATCTGGACGTATTGGACCCGTCAATCTTTCCGGGAACAGGAACGCCGGAACCCGGTGGTGTCGAATTTGCAAGACTGCAGAGCTGGTTAGTCGGTCTTTCAGATTGTGAATGGGTGGGATGGGATGTGATGGAATTGTCGCCCAATAGTGATTCAAGCCAAGTATCCTCAATCGTTTCTGCGAAAATCGTCCGAACTATGATTCTTGCCAGCTCGGTCCGGAATCCTAAGTGTCAAAAGTAGTACATTCGAGTTGATATCGAAGTCTACTTAAAACAGTTGCATAACTTAGGTTTTGGCCAATGCTGTGGAGTCGAGACGCGAATTCCATTGGCTCCCAAGCTTTTTTCGGATTTCGATTCCTTTGGGCAAGTGTATCTATATTCAACTTTTTACTTGACAACATATTTAGAAAAGTGTATATTGGGGGAACTTTCACTGGTATAGAAGTTTCTTAAACTTAGGTTCGCAAAGGTCATTAAAGTTTGGCCGTGATGAGATCCTTAAGTTGTTAGACTTCCTGCAGTTGGTCGAAACGGCTGAACGACCCTGCGCAGGGAGTTTGTGCCTTTTTCCGCATTAGACAATGGACACAGAGATAGATTGAATATGACCGATCCTTACTGTTTTGTTAACGAATCCCCTCTTTTTTCTGTTCTCACTGAGCGTCGCCAACCGCTTACCGGACAAGTCGGTAAGTTGTCTTTATGTGCGAGCTCGCTACCCGTTTCTGTTTCAGCAAAATCGAAGAATTTCCATATCGAGGAGAGCCACAAAATGAGGTCCACGACTCCTTTTGTGTGGATTGCCGTAGCTCTGGTCTTGCTGGTTAGCATGATCCCGGGCGCCGACGTCTTCGCCCAGCAATTCACATTCGACGGAACCAGTATCGAATGTATTGACAACGGTGGAGCACCGGACACGGTGGATGCGACGAATGATTCTATTCTGGTCAGAATGACGGTTGGGTGCGATATTCGCTATACCGACCTGCTTGAACTGACCATGAAACCGTCAGCCGGGTCAGGGGTGATTCCTTACACCCCCGACACGATCAACTGCGTCACTTCGGGAGCCAATTTTAACGGCTACCGGATGCACGTTGATACGCTGCAACTGGGGCGCGGTTTATCGGGACTTCATCCGGATAGCGCGCGCATTGTTGCCACGGTCAGGCTGCGACTGACGAACATCTGTGTTTCTCCCGGTCACATTCTGTCGTTTGAAGTGGGTGCCCGCGGTGTTTGGAATGCGGGTGGTCCGCTCGACAAGTGTGGTCAGGACAACGTGGTCGCTCCGCTGCCTTGTGCGTTATGCACGGAAGGCTGCGTGCTGGTCATGTACACGGAGGTTTGCGGTTTTGCCAATGATGGCATTGTCTCCATCGGTGACCGGCTTTGGCTCGATTCGCTGGAAACCAGCAATTTGTTGAGCCCCGGAATTGATACGGTGGAATATTTCGCCGACTTCCGTTGGATTTCCGGTGACCATAATGACAGCCTGCATGCCGCCAACGACACGATTGACGTCGTTTATGACAGTCTGGAAAACGGATTGTGTGGCGATACCATCTGGATCAACCGGGTTCGCTTCAACAGCGGGGGTACGCCGATTGATACGCAGATGCATGTTTATGGATGCGTACGTCCAGTTGACAACGTGCCACCGCAGCTCGAATTGGGTATGATCGACTCGTTTATGGTTATCAATGGTAACTACATTGATAATGATACACTGGTCGGTTGCTGCGATACGTTGCGGATCTATATGGCCACTGACAGCAACCGAATTGGTGCGTCATGGCCGTTCTCGGATGATGTGGATGGCGACCAGTATCTGGAAGCCTGTGGTGGGATTGAACACACCAACTTCGACATATCGTGGATCGGAGTCTGGCTGGGTGATCTTGTTCCCACGACCGACACATCGCTTTATCCTCATAATAGTCTGGATTGGGGCCTGTTGTGCCCGGATGATTCCCTATTATGGTTAAGCGCCCGCTGGGGGGTTGACCATGATCCGGGAGCCTTCAATGACCTAATCTATATTGACATCCCGTTCTGCCCCGAAATGTGGGGGAATGTTGACCTCCAGGATTGCATCAACGACATCATTGATGATGGACGTGACCTGTGGGTTTGGGCGATTGACGACGCCGGTAACCGCAGCAATCGTATCGGAACCGAAGAAGGTACAACGGGAGCGGGTGTTCTGGATGAAACCTGCTTCGATATCGTACCGCCGGAAGACGAACTGGGATCGGAGATCTATGCGGCCGGCAACTGCCTGCCGAGGTTCTCACCCTACGACAGTACGGACTTCGCTCACTATCGCACCAACTTGGCTCCGGACTCGGTGGTCTGGGCGAAGGATCGGGTGGATACGGCTTACACGGATATGTTCAATGATGTTTACCTCATTGGCTTTGACGTTCGTGCGATGCCGGAAGATACCGCTCCGCTGGTTCGGTTGGACTGGATCCACCCGCACCCCAATGCTCCGATCATTGATAGCACATTGGATACCCTGCGGTGGGAATGGGATCCGCTGAGCTTTGCTCCGGGTGAAGGTACTGCATTGTTCCGGTGGTGGGGCAAGATGGGAACAGACAGTATTGATCCGGTGCTCTCGACGGTTCAGAGTTTCTGGAAGTGCAGCATGGGTGGTGGTCTGACGGTGGGTATTACGTGGGCCCGCTGGATGGACGCCGCCGGTTGTAACCGGATTCTCGGTAGCGACTATGACTATTCGACGGATTTGGATGACGAATATACAACGCGCAACGTTCTGCGGACCGTTCTCGATATGTGCGCTCCCGGTTACGTTAGCGCTCCTGATACCTTTAAATGCACGAATCTGGTGTTGGGATCTGGTGTTCCTTATGGCGGTCGCCCGACCTACCAATGGAATGGTCCCAACGGTGATCCCCTGGTGGACAACCCGATTCTTCGTTTCCGTCCGCAGCGTAATTTCGCACAGAATCCGTTCGATCCGTGCTTGACCGAAGACACGCTGTTCTATCGGGTCCGAGTGGACACGGTAGATCTGGTGGGCGGAATTGTGACGTGGCCGTTGGCCGGCGATTCCGTTCGCTGGTATAGTGCCGCTGATGCGAACAATGGCGTGGGCAACCCGGCTACGCTGTGGACCCGTATTACCTTCAATCAGGGTGATATTAACGGCCCGGTTGTGGAATTCACGTGGGGCCATCTCTTTGGTGGTGCGACTGACTTCCTGCCGGATGGTCTCTATCGTCTGACTCTTGAATTGAAGGACGATGCGGGTAATGTGGCGCTGGATTCCATATATATGTGGTTGAACGGTGCCGGTCCGGTGGTTGACACGCTGCGTGTCACCAATATGGACACTGTGTGCACCCTCAATTATTACACCGGTTACACTCAGGACACGGTGGCCGTGTGGCTGCAGTCGGATACGACCGCTGACGCCATTCTGATTGACTGGACTTGCGTCTATAATTGCCCGCCGGATCGCGATACGACATGGGCGACGCTGGTCAGCAATGACGGCGTGCACAAGACGTGGTTTGGCTACCTGATTATTGACTCGAGCATGGTGTCGCCGTTCGCGGCGGATAACAGCTATGAAGTCGCTCCGTGGGACGCCAGCTGTACCGACGTTGCCGGTGAAAATCATGGCAACCGTCTCATCAACGTTCGTGCGTTCGATTTCTACGGCGCCGATACGCTCTTTTCTGAGCCGAATCCGACCCATCTCTGCGACCGCGCGATTATCGGTATTTCGCCGTGCGCGCGTCTGATCGGTATTGACCAATACTTCTATTATGCCGATCCCGATTCTCCGCAGACCTTGTCGTTCGGTCATGAAATGGATGAGTGGGGTGCTATCTCCCCCGGAAAAATTGACTCAACCGGCGGTGCCGGAACCTATAATGCCCTGACCAACTGGGCTAATGATCAGGTTCAGGACAGCATCTTCCTGCGCTTGCTGATTGACTCCGCCTCGGTGAATGCCGATACGCTGGACACCTTGGTGGTTCAGTTTGTGAATCCGAATATCTATCCGCCGGAAACCGAACCGCGCATTCGGGAATTGCGTAAAGCGCTGTTCCGTCCGACGTCGGCCTCGCTGGCTCCGGATCCGACGATTCGCAACACTATATATACTGGCTTCATCGAGCGTGATGACGCCGATGAACGATTCATTGAATTCCGCTACTACTGGAATGCCACTTGGTTTATTGACCCCGGATTCGACAGCATCATGCTGGTTCCCTATAATCAGCAGGATACGATTATCGTCCGGGCGTTCATGATTGCCGGTGACAGCATTCTAAGTATCGTTGGTAACGATACCAATTATCTGGTTTGCGACACCGTCTTTATCGACTCGCTCGATATCGACAACATCAATCCCGACTTCCAATCCGGTTGGACGGGAGTTGCCGCCGGGCGGCACCCGGTTACCGGCAGTACGCCGACCGTGTTGAACCTCGGCTACGGTTCGGATTGTGGTTTCCGCTTTGGTGACGGTGAGCGCTTCCGTCTGCAAGTTAAAATGACGGAACCGTTACACTTCGATCCGGCGGGCTATCCCAATGATCTCGGTTCGCATCCGGATGGTTCCGGCTTCTGGCCATTCTATGATGGTGACAGTCCCTATCGCGGAGCGTGGCAGCTTTCCGCTATTGACCTGCGGACGGGCGAACTCTTCGCCTTCGGTCCCAATGCGGGCGATAGCTGCGTGACCTGGATTGACAGCGTATTAATTGATACGGTTTCCAACACCGAAGTCAATTATATTCTGGCCGGTCACTTTGACTTCCCGGCTGCTGCCGCGGCTTGGTTTGCCACTAATGGTCCCGCGGTGGACAGCGTTTGTCTGGTCATTCGCAGTGCATGGGATCAGGCAGGCAACCCCGGTCGTTATAACAATCCGGTCTTCAATGACGGTCTGCGGTGGGATAGCTCAGAAGACACGACCTTCTGCGTAATCCTTCAGACCAGTGATCCGTGGGCGGCCGGTTGCCCGTTGGTTTGGGGTCGGCCCGATTCCGTTCTGGGTTGGATCGCCGCGGAAGAAGACAGCGTGATTGTGAAGGCTACCATCATCGAAACGCCGGAAATTGCCATCTGCCCCGGAGGTACGCTGGCCGACTCCGCGCAAGTGGTTGAAGGTAACTTCCAGTCCATCACTGATGATCCGAATCCGTGGGTTCTGCCCAATATGGTGGGTCCGTGGTTCATCTATGTGGATCCGGTGACCGATGATACGCTGGGCTGGGCGCGCCAGTACACATGGTACTTGCGGGCAGACTCGGCCGATCTGGCGCAGATCCACTGCGATGGTGACTATCTGCCATTTGAACTGCATCTCCTGACCTATGGCGGTTTAAATTCGTATTCCGGCAGTCGGTTCGATTCATGCGTTCAAGTGGACGTCAACGAACCGCTATGGGCGGATCCGTATTATGTGGTTGATACATCCTTGGTCAACATTGACGAATGTATCCCGGCTCGGGCACCGTTCTATATCGCTAAAGCCTTCAGCGACGATCAAATTGATTGTCCCTCGGGTAACGGAGTTGGACCGGATACGACCACGGTCAATGTTTATGCTGACCTGAGTTATCTGCTCAACAACGCGGCGATGGATAGCGTACCGCCCGACAGCGTGGTTAATACCGTACCCGGACTCTACTTCGCCTGGTGGTACATTGATAACTTGGCTCCGCAATTCCAGTGCATTGACAGTGCTACGGCATGGGTCAAGTACTATGCGCTGACCGACTCGGTCGGCCATTACGATCGCGAGTTGTTCGAAATAGATACTCTCTACTTCTGCAGCGACTGCGTGCCGCCGTACATCTCGGCTGTTAATGCCTACTGTGCTTGCGATACGCTGTTTGAGCAAGCGCCTGAGGGTCCCGGAAATAGCGATTACTTCTGCATTCAGGGCGACCTGCGCTACGTCTCAATGGGCAATCCCGTAGACTTCGTAGCCTGTATTATGGATGTGGACGGTGACTCCAGTTCCGGCATTGACACGAATTCGATCGTGGCTGACCTCAGTTCGATCAATTCACTAATGACCGGCTGGACTGCTCCGGATGTGAATTACCTACTCGGTGACAATAACGAGCAGGCACTGGCCTTCTGGGGCTTTGAAGATTGTACAACGCCTCCTCCGGGCGGCGGTTCTACGATTGTTCTGACGAACTCCTACAACAATGGCGACACGATTTTCGTCCGCTTTGCCTTCTGTGATTACGATGGCAATTGCGATACGGTTGATGTTGCTGTTGCAATCGTTGATTCCTTGCCGCCGATCGTAGACTATATCTACACCATCGGTGATGATTCGATCCGCGCGTACGTGACCCCGGCTGATGAGCATGTCCACATTTGGGCCGATATTAATGGATATGCGGCGGATCTGTTGAGTGAGCCGAAGCAAGTGTGGGCGGATCTATCCAACTTCTGGTGCGACTCGTTGCACCGCGCATGGTATGACACGGTCTATGCTTCCTACGTGGAGCAGATTGATCCGAACACCTACCGTGCGTACTGGGGTTGGTACCCGTCGCAATACTGGTCAGTATGGGATGACAATAATTCGTTCCGGATCGGTGATCCCGTCTTAGGCGATTCGCTGGTTCCCGGAAGCGACTCGCTGGGTACCGCCGACACCCTGTGCTTCTGTGCTGATCTGGGTGCGGAAGGCTACTATGATACCCTATGGGTGCATGTGGCGGATGGTGCCTGTAATGTCGGAACGCACTTCAGCGTCTTCGAACTGAGCGGTTGTGATTCGACCACCCCGGCGGTTGATAGCGTCTGGGTGATCGGCAACGGCTGCCGCGAAGGCTGGGTTTCTTCAACTCCGCTGGACAGCCACCACGTTGAAGTTTGGGCGTGGATGGATACTACATTCAATGCCATTGCTGATACGGCTCGCATTGACTCGATGCAGGCAAATCTGGCGGCATTTGGTCCGATGTATGCCATGACGGCATGGTCTGCTGATTTGGAAGGCGGCGCGCCGGTTTATGGCTACATGCCCGATTCATCCTTAATTAATGGCGTACTGGATACGGACGGCGCTCTGCTGCTGCCGACGTATTGGGACATTGAGAATGACGGTGTGCGCGATCGTCTGGTGGCTAAGTGGGTGCTCCTTACCGTTGCCGATCTGGGTTGTCTGGATACCGTAGTGGTACCGGTCAAGTCCATGCGTCAAACCGGTCAAGCCGGCTCCCATGGCTATTATATTGATGTCGAGTACGGCTGGGCGCGGGTGGATACTACTCGTCCGGTCATCTACGACATGCGCGTGCATTCCGCTACCACATCCATCAATGAGACCACGTGGGTTTCGCCCAATGTGCCGTTGTATGTGGATGTGTGGGCCTATGATACGAATTGCGATACGATTACCGATCATCTGGGCTTTGATCTGACACACCCGGATGGTCCGTTCATTACCTTCTGCAACGAAGCCGGGTTCGATACAATCTGGAGCTGGGATACTCTGAGCTTCACGGTTGAGTATTTGAATACTGACTCGTTGGATACCGCGTGGGTGATGCTGCGCTGGGTCGGTATGCCCATCTACAATGACACCTGCAATGCCATTGATTTGGACAATATCACCGGTTGTATCGAAGCCCATCTTGAAGACTGTCTGTCAAACCCGGCCGTGCCGGTCCAAAAATCGGTTACGACCGATGATCGTCCGCCGGAATTCGTCTACACCGTTCCGTGGGGTGACTTTACCCACGTGACCGGCTTCCCCGGCGACCCGGATTTCGACGGTATTGACAGTGTCCTGGTTCTCCAAAATTCCGTCTACGCGCTCGATTGGGACAGCGTCCTGACCGTGTTCGTAGTGGTGGATAATGCGCCGGGTGACACGCTGATTAGTTGGGACGGCACGTTCATTAATTTTGCCGGTTTCCTGAATACACCGGTTCAATATCCGGATGAAATCTTCTACAATATTGACGGCAACCACCGCGACTCGCTCGTGTGGATCATTCCGCTCTATGATGGCGGCGGCCCGCTGTTCAATACGAACATTCTGTCTGATCGTTACTGGTATCCGCTCGTTCTGTCCGACTCGCTGACCAACAACACCGGCGATCCGTGGGATGAACAGCCGGATCCGTTCCCGACGACTCTGTTCTGCGATGATCTGGACAGCGTGATTACCTTCACGATTCAGAACTGGAATTCACCGAATCCGGGCATGATTCTGCTGTGCGATTCGAATACGGTGGCCGGTTCCGATACGGACTATGTTGACATGTACAACATGGATCTGTGGAACAACGAATTTACGTCACCGGATGCCGAAAAGCAGAATCTGTTTAAGATTTACTATGCCCCCGGTTCGTGGGCGTGGTACTCGCACCAGGATGTTGACCAGACCCGTTTCTACATCTTTGTCGAGGATACGGTTCTCCGCAGTGACGGCATTGACAACGATCAAGACGGCACCGTGGATGAATACGCGGAAGGCGTGGACTTCTACACGGCTGACCTCCGCGTGAACGGCGAAAACAACGGTCCGCAGGTGGCTCATGTGGATTACATGAACCTTAACGGCGATTCCATTCCGTACCTGTGGTTTGCCGACAACTTCGACCAGCAGCGCTATGACATTAGCCTGTATATCAGCGATATCTACGGACATCGCGATACGCTGGCCTGTGGTGATTGGGCATTGCAGTTCTTCGAAGATGAATCCTGTCCGGTCGCCCATGAACTGTTCTTCTTCAAGGACGGTGTGCCCAATGCGATGCGGGTGAATAATGAATTCGTCGTTCCTTACGATCTGGCCGATATTTCCGCCGATGACAGCCTGTTCGTCTTCGCGGACTTTGACTCGATTGCTTTGGTTGTCACCGACCCCGGCTTCTTGATTGCCGGTCAGCCCGGTTCGGGTCCTGACTTGGATACCACAACCGTTGACAGTGTCAATTACAACAACGGTTTGGCCTCGGTGATCGAACTGATCGGACCGGACGGCAATCCCGTAGCTGGCTTTGAACAGCGCTATTTGGACGATGCAACTGTCTATGATACCGGCCTGCTGTCCTTAATGGATCCGACCGGAACGGTACTGGCTGCCGAACCGGATGGCTGGTACACGATTCGGGTAACCTTACTCGACCGTGTCGGCAATAGCTGTGTCCGCGAGTGGTCGTTCCGTCTGGATCGGACTTGCCCGGATATTGATCAGGATCTGACGTTCGTAACGCGTCCCGGTCAAAATACGGCGACCGACGACCTGTACACGTCGTGGGATTATGTAGAGATCGTGGCGAACGTTGCCGATTCGCTGGATGGTGTGGACAGTGTCTTCTTCGAATACTGCTTCGACGCCAACCGCGACGGTAACCTCGATGCGTATCCCTACTGGCAAGTCATTAACGTTCTGACCGATGAAGGCGGTGCGTGGGATACCGAGTATCCGTTCATCGCTTACTGGAATATCCGCAACCTCCCGTGGTCCAGTGAAGACTCGCTGGGTCTACCGCCGGTGGAAACGGATACCTGCATGAACCGCTACTTCGTGCGCGTTCGAGCGGCGGATATCTACGGTCATGAGTGCTCTTACTACTGGCCGGTGGATATCACCGATGATATCGCTCCGCTGGCCTATATCGAGCGAATCGGCCGTCCGGGCTGGGGCTGGGACTTCACGCCGCAAGGCACTGTGGTTCCGTGCTACAATCCGAACGAAAGCTTGGCTGACTCCATGATCTACGTGTATGCGTATGATTATGTCGAGGCTGGCTATGATCCGAACCCGCTGGATCCGTACAATAACTTCGATGAACACTGGTTCGACCTCGCCAAGGGTGTCTTCCAGTACAAGAAATTCAATGCGCCGGATGTTCTAAGCGACGATCCGTACCTCGGCTGGACCAATATGTTGACGCAAGGCGGCCAGGATACGGCAACCTATCGCAACTGGTTCAATGAGCGCTTCATTATCGAGTGGAACCTCATTCACCCGTTGGATCGGACTCCGCTCAACAGTGGTCAGTACAATATTCGCTTCGTCGCCATTGACGTGTGCGGCAATGCTGATCCGTTGAACACACCGGTCATTACGGTTCGCTTGGAATGCGATACCACCGCTCCGATCGCGGTCATCAGCGCACCGGAAATGGACGCTCGTGTCACCAACTGGCGTTGTGACGAAGATGCGATTTCGATGGATACCGCTTGGGTGTTCATCCAGTCAACCTCCGCCATCTACTCTGACATTGACAGCGTTGCCTTCTTCTTCGTTGATTCGCTGTCGGTTCCGGGAACGGGTATCGTGACCTTTATCGGTGGCGACGGTAACCCGATGCCGGCTCCGTCTGGCTTCGCGACGTTGGCGTCAACCCGCTGGAACACCAACAACCTGCTGAGTGGCTGGTATTGGCTGTATGCGGTTGCCTATGATAACGGCGGTCTGTTCGATACTGACCCGATTTGGCAGCGCGTGTACGTTGACAATACGATGCCGACGGTGGAAGCCTGCTATCCGACTCCGGAAGCCACCTACGAAGGCCAAATGTTCGAACTAAGCGCCTTTGCCAGCGATCCGGATCATGGCTCGATTTCCAACGTCCTGTTCCAATTCCTGGATCGGTGGGGCAACTGGCAGGATCTGCCGGATAGCGACACCGAATATAATTGGAACGGCGCTTATGGTGCGGATGTTTACGCGTCGGACAATCCGGTGAATTACCCGGATGGCGACGGCGCCTATCGCATCTATGTGGTATTCGATGACTTCGGCTTCAGCCCGCTTGATTCCATCCGCTTCCGCGCCTTGGCGACGGATCAGGTGGATGTCGGCAGCAACAACCTGCAGGGCGATTACAACCGCGATTGCAACATTGATCGCGATCTGACCTGCGGTGAAGAAGTCTGTTGTATGGCGGTGAAGATTTACGATCAGATTCCGGATTCCACGAACCTGTGGGCTTTCAACCATGGCCGCTTCCAGCATTCGTTACCGCAGTTTGACGATCCGACCGTCGGCATTGCTGATGGCGACCGGTTCTCAACCTGCAACGATCAGAACCCGCTGGATACCCTGCTGTTGGTAGCCAAGGTGCACAGTGCGGTTGAAGACGGCTGGCTGATGCACTTCAAGTTCTGGCGTTCTTGGCCGGAAGGCTTCGAAACTGATACCCTGTATGTACCGAATGATCAATCGCTGAATCCGACGATTCCGGCGCTGGGTCCGATCGTTCTGTACCATACGTGGGATAGTGTCTATGTTATCTGGACCGGCGCTCGCGCCTACATCGAAGCGGCTGACGCGGCAGATGGTCTGACCTACAGCCAGTGGACATTCTCGGCACAGACGGAAGATCTGACCGGTAATGTCGAACTGCTGGCGGACCGGAACACGGTGGATCTGACCTTCGCTTGCATCCCGAATGCTCCGATTACGGCGGCCAGCTACGTTGTGAACGACGTTCAGAATCCCGAGAACCGGGTGCGCATCACTGAAGACGTGCCGTGGAACGATTTCGTTTCCTCCGACACGATTGAAGTGATCTACAACCGAACCACCGGACCGGGCACCAATGATCCTGAGGCTCTGGTACTGCTGTACACGGATGCTTCCGCGATCATGAATTGCCGCGGCGATGTGATTCAGCCGTTCAACGTCCAGCTCTGGTATCAGTACTTTGACAGCACGTTGGGACGCGTCTGCCCGACCTACATTCCCGAGCCGTTTGCTCGTGCGGATGTCGGCCTGGGTTACGACCAGTTCCCGCCGGATGACGCAATGAATGATCGTTACGTCGTCGGTCTCTACCTTGACAATACGTTCCCGCCGGGAGTTTACAACTTCGCCATGGTGGTGCGTACCGATACGGTTGAATATCCGTCTAACCCGCATGCGGTGTTCTATGATGCCGACTGGGATAACGACGGTGACATTGACGCCAATGACAGCACCCGCATTGACATCGTCATCCGTGTGGTGAATGTGAACGAGCCGCAAGTGACCTTCTGCTATCCCGATTACGGTAACACTTGCGTCCACGGAACAGTGCCGATGAGCGCTTCGTTGGTGGATAATCCGGAATTCACCGGTGAAATTGACACCGTGTGGTTCCAGTACTTCGACGGCAGCCAGTGGCTCCCGATCGTGGATCCGGTGACCGGTCTCAGCTATGATACCGAACTGGGTGAAGGCACGGTACGGATGGAGTTCAACGAGCATGAAGTGCCGGGTATGGCGGGCTGGTACTATGATATGGCCGGTCAGAATACCGACAATTCGATGTACTCGTGGTATGCCGAGCGCGACCTCTTCCCGGATGTTTGGGTCTTTGTGCTGGGTGGTGGTGCTTATGACATGACGCGTGACGAAACCGGCTTGTGGACGGCGGACGTTCCTTATCCTTATAATGTCGGCCAGTGTACCAGCTATGCCTTCGTCATTGACGCTAACGACAATAATATTCTCGAAGGTCCGAATGTTGATCGCTGGGTGGCCGATCCGCGTGATGCGTGTGTCAGTTCTCAGTTGAACATCCCGGTATTTGGTATGGCACCGGTTTCCGAAATGTGTGCCTGCGACTATATGATCAACTTCCCGAGTCGTGACTTCGAGAACAGCAGTTACAACTTCCGCACGGTGATTGGTTGGCACGACGATGTGGCTTACCACGTGATCGAGAACCCGTCCCTTGGCGATTCGATCCACGTCTTCTTCGTGGATAACGAACCCGGCGAAGCGACGCACGATATCGAGTTCGACGTGACCCGTCTGGCCGGCGGCATGTTGAGCCCGAGCAATGAAGTCTGTAATCCTGCTGATGTGTTGAATTTCGTAACCGATATCCAACCGCTGGGCACGCATAACCTGGTGGTCGAGGATATCTGCAAGGTGATCTATCAGGTCAGCTTGACGTCCAACCCGCAGATGGATAATTCGTGGGTGAACACGGATACCGTCTACTCCAATAACGACATGGGCTGGACGGAAGCGTGGCCGTCTTCGTGGACCGCGATCAACCCGCTGGCCGACAACGTTGACAACGACGGTGACGGTTTGGTTGACGAAACCCACGACGTACAAGCCGGTGATATGGTTGGTGAAGAGAACGTGAAGCTGTGGTCCCGCTCGATTGTGGTGGATTACTGCGGCAACACCTACATCTCAGAACCCGAAAGCATTTGGGTGGACGTGAGTGCACCGGAAGCCTGCATTACGCAGGTGGGCGATGTAGCTCCGGCCGACAACCAAGTAATCATTATCCCGGCCGACCGCGACCTGATGATCGTGGCCACGGATCAAAGCTATGCCGATCCGGGCATTACGGCGGTCTTCCAGTATCGTGAGCTGAACCCGATCGGTCCGTGGACCAATATCGAAGCTGACGATCTGTCGAACGACACCGTACGCCATATTGGCAACACCTTTGCCGCGGTCTGGGATCTCTATAAGTACCAGTGGAAAGATTCACTGATGGGTGTCTGGCATGATCCCGAAGGCTGGTTCCAGTTGCGCGCGATTGCCGCGGACACCGTGGGCAACAGCGACGACTGCGACAACGTGATCTGCCAGATTACAGTTCGCTTGAATGATATTCAGCCGGCAGCCCGCGTCTCGATCTACCAGATCTGGGATGATTCAACCAACGCTGCTAATAGCTGCACGGATCCGGATATCTATTACATCCAACCGAATCCGCCGTACTCAATCAACGCCATCTTTGCCCCGACCAATATTGATACCGGTCTGGCATCGTTGACCTTCCAGTACCGCAGCTTGTATGTGGAAGGTGATCCCAGCGAGTGGCGTAACCTTGAGACCATTTGGGAACCGATCGTTCATGGTCTCAATGGCGATACTACAGATTGGGTGACTTTCCAACCGCGGCCGGACGAAATCGGCAACCACGGCTTCGATCTCCGTGTCATCGTTGAAGATTACAACGGTAATGATACGTCCAACGTGGTCACCCTGTACGTGGACGAAACGGCACCCGACGGCACCGGTGAAGCCGGTCCGAGCATTGCCGTTACCGGCCCCTGCGGTGATCGCTGCCGCCTTGACATTACGGAAGGATCAGCGATTGTAACCGCCGAGTTCCTGCCGGACGAGATCTCCGGTGAGATTAACGTGAATAGCGTCTGGCTGGTGGTCGAACGTGACGACGGTGAGTATTACCATGACTTCGCCTATCTGACGCGTGAAGATGAGGATACTTGGATCTTTGACTTCGACGGCGATCTGTGTCAGGCATGGCTGGATGCCGGCCTGGATATGGGTTGCTACTACTTCACGCTACATTTTGTGGATTGTGCCGGTAACATGGACAGCATGACCGTCACCACCACGTGCGGCGAAGGTGAAGCAACCGATCTGATCTGTGTGGACTGCGTGCCCGAATTGCCAATCCTTTCAACCCTCGACAACATGACCTATTATGGTTGGGATTGCGCAACTCAGGATTGGGAATACACCACGGATAACGTGCTCGATGGCACCACCGAAATCGGTGGTGGCGGTGAAGGTGGCGTTGAAATCTGTGGACATATTCCGGGTTACCAGCAGTACATCAATGAGGTTTGGCTGTTCATTGAAAGTGCCGACGCCGGTGTGGACAGCATGCTGCTTGACACCTACGAATGGGTGAATACCTACGAAAGCAGCGTGGATACCGGCTACTGCTTCTATTGGAATGTCGGCGAAATGGACGATGATGGCAATTATCTCTATCCGAGCGGTTACTACCGCGTTTGGGTGCTGGCAGTAGATGCGATCTGCCAGATTCAAAGCGGTGAACCGGTGGATGAGTTCTGGGTTCATGTGGACAACACGGCACCTATTGCCACCATTACAGGAATCAACGGTCATGCTCCCAACGCCATGGGACCGGACACCTTTGAAGTGTTCACCGGTACCGATGATCCGGGCTTCCTGTGGGTGGATTGGACCGACGGCTTGATGCCGGATGATTCGACGCAGACCGGCAACCAAGTCCAGCTTTGGGCCAAGAACCACCTGCACCCGAGTGAAGGTGATACGGTGTGGCACATGGTGGGTTATGTACCCAGTCCGTGCAACCCGCACTTCATCCAGTGGGTAGGCGAGTTCGACTGCAACATTACGATTGATGTCGTTGCAGTGATCGTGGATCGTTGGGGCAACGGTGACCTGAGCATTGACGCGGCTCGCGAAGCCTTCGATGCTGGTCGTTACGTTGACCTCTATATAATGGATACGACTCCGCCGGAAACCGAACTCTGGAGCATCGGCATGAGCAGTACGCCGAGCGATCCGGATGAAACGGTAATGGTGGATCAGCAAAATCACATTGCCCGTCTGACCAGCAACTTCTGGGATCAGGACGTCTATCTGCACGTGTTCAACGCGGTGGTAGATGAGTCCATCGAGCGCGTTTACTTCCAGTACAGTCTGGATGGAACGACGTGGTTTGATATTGCGATGGACGACAATGCGTCCTTACCCGGTAGTTGCACTGCGTGGTCGGAACCGCTGCCTTGGTGGTGTGAGCGTACCTCTGACCAAATCCTGTGGAGTGCGCTGTGGGATATCTCAGGTCTCCGCGGTCATGTTTGGGTGCGTACGTGGGCCGAAGACATTTGCGGTAATGTCGAAGAACCGACCGTTGTCGAAGTGATGATTGACGTCGAAGCTCCGATGGCGAAGGTCTTTGCTTGGCCGTCTGATGTCACGGTGGATAACCTGCCGTGTCCGGAATGGACTGAACCGCAAATCGCCGACTCCGTCGAACGCTACACCACGCTGACCTTGGGCGCCTGCCCGGACAGCACGGGTACGGTGCATTACGATGCTTACGGCGCGTCTTGGTTTATTAAGCGTGCCGGCGACAATCCGCTCGACGACGTGTGGTGCTACGTCGGTGACGACTCCACCGGTCCGTTCAGCGTTCGTCCGGTGAACTTCTGGGACGGTGCGGACTCGATTGACTGCATCGAACCGCAGCCCGGCGAATGGTATGATATCGCCGTCCGGATGACCGACCAGAACGGCCATGAGGTTCCGTGGGTACAGTTCATGTGGTACGGACAGGGCATCACTTGGCAAGAGAAGTGGCAAGACCTCATTGACCGCGGCTATGTGAAGCGGTTCAAGGCGGTTGACCACGTCGCGCCGGTGGCCCATAGCCTCACGGTGACACCGGATTGCACGCCTGACTCATCCTTCATCTACGTGGGTGGAAACGTGCTTCTCTCGGCGCGCGTCGAGGATCCGGATGTCATCGCCCTGACTTTCGCGGTTCGCGAGTTGAACGCGGAAGGTCCGTGGACGATTATCGAGCGCATCGAAGGCGATTCCAATAATACCTTCGCTCCGGCGGAAGGTTACTGGAATACCGAGCTTCTGAACGGTACCTACGTGATTGGTGCCTTTGCGGAAGATTATTATGGCAACATGGACGGCGATCTGAACGTCGCCGACCAGTGGC